>NZ_MKTR01000023.1 GCF_001898325.1 Microbacterium sp. 67-17 | reverse complement strand
TAGCGTGAACCACGAAGACCTCCGGTCACCGATGCGAGTTGTCAGATACCCACATCGTCCCGGAGGTCTTCACCTACCCGCGACGCACACAACGTCCCGGGTCGCTACACCTAGGGCAAGAGGGCGCCAATTCGTTCGATCGCGTCGCGAAGGACGTCCGGCGAGCATCCGAAGTTGAGCCTCACGTACCCTCGACCCTCATCACCGAACGTCGGCCCATGGTGCAGGGCAACGCGCGCGTCGGTGAGGATCCGTTCGGCAGGGTCTGCACCCCACCCCAGGCCAGACAGGTCGACCCAGGCAAGGTATCCCGCATCGGGGATCTCATACCGCGCCGCTGGCACGTGTTCGGCGAGCAGGTCAGCGAGAAGGCGCCGGTTCGCGTCGAGCGCGGCAAGCAAGGCATCCAGCCACTCGTCGCTCTCAGGCGCAAAGGCTGCAACGCCTGCCAGTGCGCCGAAGTGCCCCGTGCGCCACTCGACTTCCTTCGGCAGATCCTGCACGACGCGTCGCGTGTGATCTGCGGCGGTGAGCATCAGCGCGCACTTCAGACCCGCAAGGTTGAACGCCTTGCTCGCGCTCGCAACGGCGTATCCGACGGACGCCGCAATCGGCGATGCGCTCAGAAACGGTGTGAACGTGGCGGGCGCGTGCACAAGGGGCGCATGGATCTCGTCGCTGACGACGATCGCGTCATGGCGTGCGGCTATCTCAGCGAGGGCTGCGAGGGTCTCACGGGAGTGCACGGTTCCGGTGGGGTTGTGCGGGTTGCACAGGAGGACGGCGCGGGCACCGCCGGCCAGCGCCGCGTCAATACCGGCCAGATCGAGCGTGTATCCCGCATCCGCAAGCAACGGCACCCGCTCGACGACTCCACCCGCCTCGGGGATGAGGTCGTAGAACGGCGGGTAGACCGGCGGCGTGATGACAACCCGATCCCCGGGCGAGATGGTTGCCCGCAGGATCTCGACAAGTCCCATGACGACGTCGCCCGTCGAGCGAACGTGCGCGGGGTCAATGTCCCAGTCGTACCTGCGGCGCGCAAAACCGGCGTATGCCTCCGCGATCCCCGGCTTCGGCGGCGTGTATCCCGTGTCCCCGACCTCGACTGCTGCGCTCAGACGCGCCGTGATCGCCGGTGCGAGTGGGAAGTCGGTCTCGGCGACGAAAAGCGGCAGCACGTCGGCGGGATAGGTGCGCCATTTTGTGCTCGTCCGCTCGCGCAGTCGCTCGATCGGGAGGGCCTGGAGGGGACTCGCGGTCATCCTCCGAGCCTAGCCCTGCGGGCTAAGCCGCCTGGCCAGACCGCTCCGGCGCGGCCGCGCATCGGCGAACATCAGACCCAGCCGCGCAGCGGGGCGCCGGCCACGGGGCTGGCACCGGGCCTGGCGGGAGCGGGCGCAGCCCGCGAGGGCATCTCCCTTCCCGAGACCCAGCCGCGCAGCGGGGCGCCGGCCACGGGGCTGGCACCGGGTCTGGCGGGAGCGGGCGCAGCCCGCGAGGGCATGTCCCCGTGGCCGGCGCCCCGCGGAGCGGCAGACATCAGACTCAGCCGAAGAGCGGCTGACACGAGACTTAGCCGAACAAGAGATACCGCGTGGGGTCGTCGGGAAGCACCCAGTTGAAGCCTTCCTCGGCGAACACGACCACGAGGTTGATCGCGATCGTGGCGACGAACGCCCACACCACGACCCACGCGAGAATGCGCAACCAGGGGGTAGCGGGAGCGACCGAGATCACATCCTGCGCGAACACTGCCACAACGCCGGCGAACACGATCACGACGACGAACGTGATCAACGCCCAGGTGTACAGGTGCAGGCCCAGAACGGCCTCGCCGTATCCCGGGTCTCCGGGCATGATGTGCAGCAGAACCTGGCGGATCGAGATCACCGCGCCCACGACGGCTCCGAGGACGGCAAGGCCGAGGCCCGTCGCGAGATCGCGCAGCGGCAGCTCGCCACGCAGCGCCCGCACGACGACGTACAGGGCTCCAAGGCTCGCCAACATCATGCCCATCCGCTGCAGGATGCACAGCGGGCAGGGTAACTCACCGAGCCCGAACTGGAAGACGAACATTGCCATCGGCAGGATGCCGACATAGGCGACCAGGAAGGCCACGAAGGCCCAGAACGAGAGCTTGCGAACGATGAGCGAGGCTGCCATCAGAAGCTCAGATCCAACACGTCAGTCGCGTGATAAGCGAACAGACCAAGCACGGCGACCGCGGCGATGGCCCACGAGCCGATGACCAACCACCGACTCTTGGAGAAGATGATGACGAGTGCCACCGCGAGCAGGAGGCCGAAGATGAGGGTGTCCACGGCCTCACCATAGTGGGGCCCCGAGTTCGGCATCCAGAGGAATGCGGTTTCGGCGCACCGCCGGGCGTTCAGTCGCGCGAGCTGGCGTTCACCTGGCCGGAACGCTCCTGCCCGGTGAGTGCGGCGATGGCGCTCATCGTGCGCTCGGTGATCTCCCGCCGAGCCTTCCCTGCCGGGACGCCGTCCAGATCCGAGAGGTCGAGCGGCTCACCGAAGCGCACTTCGATTCGGGGCCTGCCCGGCACCAGATGACTCAACGGCCTGATGGTGCCGGTACCGATCAGACCCACGGGGACGACCGTCGCGCCGGTGTCGTACGCCATCCACGCCGCTCCCCCGTGCCCCTCGTGCAACCGGCCGTCACGAGACCGAGTGCCTTCGGGAAAGACGGCGAAGACACTGCCGGCTCGCAGGATGCTGGCACCGGCATCCAGCGCCGCGCGCGCGTCACGGCCCGTTGCCCGGTAGACCGGCACGCCGCCGATCGACGTGAAGAACCAGCGCATGAACCGTCCGATCACACCGGATCGCGTGAAGTACGACGACTTGATGAGGAACTGCACGGGCCGCGCGGCGGAGGTGGGGATGATGACGGTGTCAAGGGACGCCAGGTGATTGCTCGCAAGCAGGACGGGTCCACGTGCGGGAACGTTGCCTCGCCCGACGATGCGCGGGCGGTACAAGATCCAAAACAGCGGGCGAAGCACCAGCCGCCCGAGAAAGTAGATGAAGCCGGGCCGGGTTGTGGCGCGAGCCGGAGCGGGAGCTGTCACGTCGCCACCTTATCCGCGGCACCGCTGCGTGAGATCACGACGCCGGACGAGTGATCGGTTCAGATGGCGAAGCCGAGGGCGCGCATCATGTCGCGGCCATCGTCGGTGATGCGCTCGGGCCCCCATGGCGGCATCCACACCCAGTTGATGCGGAAGCGTTCTACGACATCGTCGAGCGCCTGCGCGGTCTGCTCTTCGAGGACATCGGTGAGTGGGCACCCGGCAGAGGTCAGCGTCATGTGGATGACGAGAGCGTCGTTCTCGTCATCCCAGCTGAGGTCGTAGATCAGTCCGAGGTCGACGACATTGATCCCGAGTTCGGGATCCATCACGTCTTTGAGGGCCTCGGTGACCTCGTCGAACTTCTCAGGGCTGAGAGTCGCGGTCATGACTCGATCCTAGGCGCCGGAACCGGCGGCGGGCTCGAGGAAGCGATCGTATCCTTCGGACTCGAGCCGGTCGGCGAGCTCCGGACCGCCCTCTTCGACGATGCGTCCGCCGACGACCACGTGCACGAAGTCGGGGTGGATGTAGCGAAGAATGCGGGTGTAGTGGGTGATCAGCAGCACACCCATGTCTGTCTCGGCCTTGGCGCGGTTGACGCCCTCAGAAACGATCTTGAGCGCGTCGACGTCGAGGCCCGAGTCGGTCTCGTCGAGTATGGCGATCTTGGGCTTCAGCAGTTCGAGCTGAAGGATCTCGTGACGCTTCTTCTCGCCGCCCGAGAAACCCTCGTTGACATTGCGCTGTGCAAACTTCTCGTCCATGCGGAGGTCCGCCATGGCCTTCTTGACGTCCTTGGTCCACGTGCGGATCGCGGGTGCCTGCCCGTCGATCGCGGACTTCGCCGTGCGCAGGAAGTTCGTCACTGTCACGCCGGGGATCTCGACGGGGTACTGCATCGCGAGGAAGAGGCCGGCGCGTGCACGCTCGTCGACCGACATCTCGAGGACGTCTTCACCATCGAGCGTGATCGAGCCGCTCGTCACCGTGTACTTGGGGTGCCCGGCGATCGTGTACGCGAGGGTCGACTTGCCCGACCCGTTGGGGCCCATGATCGCGTGGGTCTCCCCCGTGCGGATCGTGAGGGTCATGCCGTTGAGGATCTCGGTCTCACCGGCATCCGTGTCGACCGTGACGTGCAGGTCGCGGATCTCGAGAACAGCCATGGGGTTCCTTTTCAGTGGATGTCTGGGGTAACGGCCTTGGTGACGGCGGGGTCGATCAGGACGTCGTCGCCCTCGATCGTGACCTCGTACACCGGCACCGGCTCGTACGCGGGAAGGTTCAGTGGGCGGCCTGTCAGAAGAGAGAACGCCGAGCCATGCGCCCAGCATTCCAACGTCTCGCCCTCGACGAAGCCGTCGGACAGCGAAATGTCTCCGTGCGTGCAGGTGTCGCCGATGGCGTGGACATCACCGTTGGAGTCCTTGACGACAGCGATCGCAACACCGTCGATCACGACGCGCTTCGCGGCATCCTGTTCCAGCTCGCTCACCGAGCACACACGTGTGGCGCTCATGCAGCCACCTCCTGCTCGAGTTCGGCGGTGACCGCCTCGGTGAGTTCGGCCTCGAGCTCGGGGATGCCGAGGCGCTGGATGATGTCGCTGAGGAACCCGATCACCACGAGCCTGCGGGCTTCCTCTTCGGGGATACCTCGCGCCTGCAGGTAGAAGAGCTGCTCGTCGTCGAAACGGCCGGTGGCGCTCGCGTGCCCTGCACCCTGGATGTCGCCGGTCTCGATCTCGAGGTTCGGGATCGAGTCCGCGCGCGCACCGTCGGTCAGCACGAGGTTGCGGTTGGCTTCGTACGAGTCGGTACCGACGGCGTCGCGACCGATGAGCACATCCCCGACCCAGACGCTGCGCGCGCTCGAGCCCTGCAAGGCTCCCTTGTAGAGGACGTCGGCCGTCGTGTTGGGGCCGCGGTGGTGGACGTACACCTGGCTTTCAAGGTGCTGACCGGAGTCGGCGAAAGACAGGCCGTAGAGCTTGCCCTCGGATCCGGCACCGGCGAGATCGACCGACGGGTTCACCCGCACGACAGCGCCACCGAGGCTCACCACGGTGTGGCGCAGGGTCGCGTCGCGTCCCACAACAGCCTGGTGCGCGGCGACATGCACCGCGTCGTCGTCCCACCGCTGCAGCGAGACGAGCGTCAGGTTCGCACCGTCACGGACGATGATCTCGACGTTCTGGGCGAACCGCGCCGAACCTTCGTGGCGCAGCACGACTGTCGCGCGCGAGTGAGGCGCCGCTTCGATCACGACGTGGGAGTGTGCACGCAACGACGCGCCAGCGCCCGTGAAGACGACTTCGACCGGCTCATCGAGCTCGGCATCAGCTGGCACCTTCAGGTACAGGGCTTCCGCCGAGCGCTGCCACGCGATGGCGCTGGGCAGGTCCTCGGGCGTGAATGCCTCGCCGCGCGGGGCCTCGCCGATGGCGAGGCCAGCGGCAGCCAGCGGGCCGGTGACCGTGATGCCGACAGCACCCTCGTCGCCGGGCTCGTCGGCAAACAGCGGAGCGACAGCCGCGATGGGGCTGTGCTTCCAATTGACCTCGCGGCCAGTCGGTGCACCGAACGCCGCGGGGTCGTAGGAACGCGGGCGTTCGGAGCGTGTCTGGACGGGAACGAGGTCCCAGCCCCCGTCGGTGTGCGCGGTCGATCCGGGCGCCGTCGCCGACGCCTGTGCGGTAGTCGTCATCTCAGCCGACGCTGCCTTCCATGCTCATCTCGATGAGCTTGTTCAGTTCGAGGGCGTACTCCATCGGCAGTTCGCGCGCGATCGGCTCGATGAATCCACGGACGATCATGGCCATGGCCTCGTCCTCGGGAAGCCCGCGGGACTGCAGGTAGAAAAGCTGTTCCTCGCTGACGCGCGAGACCGTCGCCTCGTGGCCGAGCTGCACATCGTCCACGCGGATGTCGATCGCCGGGTAGGTGTCGGAGCGGGAAACGGTGTCGACCAGCAGCGCGTCACAGCGGACCGTGTTGGCGGAGTGGTGAGCGTTCGGGTCAACGCGGACCTCACCCCGATAGCCAGCGCGTCCACCGCCACGCGCGATCGACTTCGAGACGATCGAGGATGTCGTGTACGGCGCCATGTGGATCATCTTCGCGCCGGCATCCTGGTGCTGTCCCGGGCCGGCGAAGGCAACGGAAAGGGTCTCGCCCTTCGCGTGCTCTCCCATGAGGAAGACCGACGGGTACTTCATCGTGACTTTGGAGCCGATGTTGCCGTCGATCCATTCCATCGTGGCGCCCTCGTGGGCAACGGCACGCTTGGTGACGAGGTTGTAGACGTTGTTCGACCAGTTCTGGATCGTCGTGTAGCGCACGCGCGCGTTCTTCTTCACGATGATCTCGACGACCGCGGAGTGCAGCGAGTCACTCTTGTAGATGGGAGCCGTGCAGCCCTCGATGTAGTGGACGTACGAGCCCTCGTCGGCGATGATCAGCGTCCGCTCGAACTGGCCCATGTTCTCGGTGTTGATCCGGAAGTAGGCCTGCAGCGGGATCTCGACGTGAACACCGGGGGGCACGTAGACGAAGGAGCCCCCCGACCAGACCGCGGTGTTCAGGGCTGCGAACTTGTTGTCACCGGCGGGGATGACGGTGCCGAAGTACTCTTGAAAGAACTCCGGGTGCTCCCGCAGAGCGGTGTCGGTGTCCATGAAGATGACACCCTGCGCCTCCAGGTCCTCGCGGATCTGGTGGTAGACGACCTCGGACTCGTACTGCGCCGCAACGCCGGCGACCAGGCGCTGGCGCTCGGCCTCGGGGATGCCGAGACGTTCGTAGGTGTTCCGGATCTCTTCGGGAAGGTCTTCCCAGGTCTGCGCTTGCTTCTCGGTGGAGCGCACGAAGTACTTGATGTTGTCGAAGTCGATCGCGCTGAGGTCAGCACCCCAGGTGGGCATGGGTTTGCGGCCGAACAACTGCAGACCCTTGAGGCGGGTCTTCAGCATCCATTCGGGCTCGGACTTCAACGACGAGATCCCACGGACCACGTCCTCGTTGATTCCGCGCTGCGCCACTGCGCCGGCGGCATCGGTATCGTGCCAGCCGAACTCGTAAACTCCCAGGCCTTCGAGCTCGGGGCGCTCGATCAGCACATCGGACATCGGTTTTCTCCTTCGCGGCCATTGCGGTGTCATCCGCACCGACATCCGTCGCCCCCGGCGGAGTACCGGAGGGGATGTCGCTTACGGGCCCTTTCACGTCGTCGGCGGATTCTCGCGCCTAGACTGGTGATGATCCTGCGGCATTTCTCCGCGGAATCAGACCCTTCGAGTCTACAGGCATCGACCCGCCCCCGGGCCGAGCACGCCGCGCCCCCACAGGGCGATCCCAGGAGTGAAGACCGTGTCCGCACCGTCCCCGTCCCCCGCCCGCGTTTCGTTGCTCGGGAGGTTCTGGGCCTGGCTTCCCGACCATGTCGATCGGCGCGTCCGCGTCGCCGCGTGGTTGTCGTTTCTCGCCGAGGTGCTGATCATCGGAACCGGTGGCGCGGTGCGCCTGACCGGTTCAGGCCTCGGATGCCCCACCTGGCCCACCTGCACCGCGGAGTCGCTCGTGAACACGCCCGCGATGGGTATTCACGGGTTCATCGAATTCGGGAATCGGACGCTGACAGGGCTTGTCGGCATCCTCGCTCTCGTCGTTCTGGTCTTCGTCCTGAAGATGCGACGAGAGCGCCGCGACCTCTTCGCCCTCGCTCTGGTGGTGGTGATCGGCGTCGTCGCTCAAGCGATCGTCGGGGGCATCACGGTGCTGACCGGGCTCAACCCGTTCATCGTGGGCTTCCACTACGTTGCCTCGGTGACGCTCGTGGCGGTGTGTGCGGCGTTCCTTGTGCTCATGCGAGCGCCGGGCGGCCCCCGCGTGCGCGTCGTCACCCGGGTTCACGCCATCTGGGCGCACGCGACCACCGCGGTGCTGGCTGTCACGATCTTCTTCGGCATCCTGACCACGGGCGCCGGACCGCATTCAGGCGACGCGGATGCCGGGCGCAATGGCTTCAACGCCGAGTTGCTCGAACACATCCACGCCTGGCCGTCGTACGCCCTCTTCGCGATGACCCTCGTGCTGCTCGGTTTTGCCTACAGCCGGCGCCGCGACATACCGCGCGTGGTCGCGTGGACCCAGGCGGTGCTCGGCGTGGAGGTGCTCCAAATCGCCGTCGGACTCTTCCAGGCTCGAAACGGCCTGCCGCCGCTGGCTGTCGGCATTCACATGGTGCTGGCTTCGCTCCTGGCTGCAGCGATGACCGCACTCGTCCTGAATCTCAAGCAACCGGTCAGCACCTCTGGCGCCCCAGAGGAACCCGCCGACGCACAGGCGATCCATAGCTGACGCATCGACACGGCACGCGTCAAGGGACCAGACTGGTCGCGCCGATCTCTTCGGCGTGACCATAATCCATCCCCTCGCAGGAGTTTCCCTATGACCAATCGCCTTGCCCGCAGCGTCCCCTTCTGGGTGCTGCTTCTCGCCTCCCTCGCCAGCATCGGCGTCGGGCTCTGGCTCGTGCTGACCAAGGTGAGCGAGATGAGTGCGACGCTCGCGGATGGTTCGGCGACATACGAGCAGGTGTACGTGAGCCCTGCGTGGATCGGATTCGGCGGTGTCCTGGTGGGCGCCGGCATCCTCGGTCTGCTGCTCGTGCTGACCCTCGCCGCGCTCCGCTCGGCTCTGCCCGCCCCCGTCGCCGAAACCGCCTTCGTCGAAGAAACCGTCATCGTCGAGGAGGCGGCTCCGGTCGCCGAGCAGGCTCCGGTCTTCGAGGATGCCGATGTTGAGACCTCCACGACCGACGCCGCCCCGCCCGCCGGTGCTGCAGACGCCGCCGTGCAGGCTGACGCCGAGGCGCCGGAGAACCGCTGACCCCAGCGTAGAGAAGACCCCGCTCGCCGAACATCGTTCGACGGGCGGGGTCTTCTCTGTGCGCGCCGGCTGCCCGGGCGATGGCGTTCTTAGAACGGAAGCAGCGGGTCGACGGCGATCGCGACGAACAGCAGAGTCAAGTAGGTGATGGATGCGTGGAAGACACGCATCGGCCGCGGCTCCGTGCCGCGCACCGCGCGAGCATAGAGGACGTGTGACTCGTAGATGAACCAGCCACCGAAGACCAACGCCGATGCCGTGTAGACGATCCCCATCGAAGCGACGGGAATCAGCAGTAGCGACGTCACGACCGTCGCCCACGCGTAGAGGATGACCTGAAGGCCGACCTGCGAGCCGGAGCGCGTGGCGCCGAGCATGGGAACGTCGACCTCGTCGTACTGGTCGCGGTACTTCATCGACAGCGGCCAGTAGTGCGGCGGAGTCCACAGGAACACGAGCAAGAACAGGATGAGCGCGGGCCACGCCAGCGATCCGGTGACGGCGCTCCAGCCGATCAGTACGGGGAAGCATCCGGCGATGCCACCCCACACGATGTTCTGTTCGGTGCGACGCTTGAGGATCATCGTGTAGATGACGACGTAGAAGAAGATGGCACCTGCCGACAGCGCCGCCGCGAGCCAGTTCGTCGTGAAGCCCAGCCAGAGTGTCGAGGCGACAGCGAGCGACCAGGCGAAGATCAGTGCCCCGCGCGGCGAGACCTCGCCGGTGACGAGGGGACGATTCTCGGTGCGCTGCATGTGCGCGTCGATATCCCGGTCCAGGTACATGTTGAACGCCGCTGCGGATCCGGCGCTTGCCGAACCACCGATCACAGTGGCGACAACGAGCCACAGGGGCGGGAACCCCTGCTGCGCGAGGATCATCACGGGAACCGTCGTCACCAGCAACAACTCGAGAACGCGCGGCTTGGTCAGGGCGACGTAGGCGCGGACGGTGCGGCCGAACGAGGCGGGTGCGAGCTGCGCACGCGTCGTCGTGGAAATGTCCATTGCCCTCACTATCGGCCGTCACCCAGGGGTTTCCAGTCTATGGCATCGCCCGCAGCCTGGTGCTCTGAGGTCCCCTCTGCGGCTTCGAAACCCGGCCCCCTGGGGGAACCGGAATCGCTATGCTGAAAGCACACGCGCGCTCTGCGCCGGCTGCTCTTCCCGTGGTGACGCGGTCCGCGGACCGGTGGTCTCAGGGCGCACCCCTCTCGAACGGAAGGCAATCCGGTGACGGAACTGCGTTGGGATGAGATCGACAAGCGCGCGGTGGACACCGCTCGCGTTCTTGCGGCGGATGCCGTGGAGAAGGTCGGCAACGGACACCCCGGGACGGCGATGAGCCTCGCTCCCGCGGCCTATCTGCTGTACCAGCGGGTCATGAAGCATGACCCCGCTGACACGCACTGGCCCGGCCGTGACCGCTTCATCCTCTCGTGCGGTCACTCCTCGCTCACGCAGTACATCCAGCTCTACCTCGGCGGGTTCGGTCTCGAGCTCGACGACCTCAAGTCGCTGCGCACCTGGGGCTCGCTGACCCCGGGCCACCCCGAGTACGGCCACACCAAGGGCGTCGAGATCACGACGGGACCGCTCGGCCAGGGTCTGGCATCCTCGGTCGGTTTCGCCTACGCCGCACGGTACGAGCGGGGCCTCTTCGACCCCGAGGCGCCGGCCGGCGAGTCGCCCTTCGACCACTTCATCTACGTCATCGCGTCCGATGGCGACCTCGAAGAGGGTGTGACGAGCGAGGCATCCTCGCTTGCTGGACACCAGCAGCTCGGCAACCTCGTCGTCATCTACGACTCGAACCAGATCTCCATCGAGGACGACACGAACGTCGCCTTGACCGAGGATGTCGCGAAGCGCTACGAGGCCTACGACTGGCACGTACAGACCGTCGACTGGAAGAAGTCGGGCGAGTACGTCGAGGACGTGCATGAGCTGTACGAGGCCATCGAGAAGGCCAAGGGCGTCACCGACAAGCCCTCGATCATCATCCTCAAGACGATCATCGGCTGGCCCTCCCCCGGCAAGCAGAACAGCGGCAAGATCCACGGTGCCGCCCTCGGCGGCGACGAGCTCGCCGCCACCAAGAAGGTCCTCGGCTGGGACCCCGACACGACGTTCGATGTTCCCGACGAGGTCATCGCCCACACGCGCTCGCTGGTCGAACGCGGCGAGGCCGAGAAGGCAGCGTGGCAGGAGAAGTTCGACGCGTGGGCAGCGGCGAACCCCGAGCGCAAGGCGCTGTGGGACCGGATCCACGCTCGCGAACTCCCCGCGAACATCGCTGACGCACTCCCACAGTTCGAGGCAGGCAAGGATGTCTCGACCCGTGCCGCCTCCGGCCTGGTCATCAACGCCCTCGCCGCGGAGCTCCCTGAGCTGTGGGGCGGTTCGGCCGACCTCGCGGAGTCGAACCTGACGACCATCAAGAACGCGGCGTCGTTCATCCCTGAGGAGTGGTCCACGCACGAATGGGCGGGCAACCCGTACGGTCGCGTGCTGCACTTCGGCATCCGCGAACACGCGATGGGCTCGATCCTCAACGGCATCGTGCTGCACGGTCCGACCCGCCCGTTCGGTGGCACGTTCCTCATCTTCAGCGACTACATGCGCCCCCCGGTGCGTCTGGCTGCTCTGATGAACATCCCGACGCTGTTCGTGTGGACGCACGATTCCGTCGCGCTGGGTGAAGACGGTCCGACCCACCAGCCGATCGAGCAGCTCGCGACACTGCGTGCGATCCCGAACTTTGCTGTCGTCCGCCCGGCAGACGCGAACGAAACCGCGGCCGTCTGGCTCGAGCTCGTCCGTCGTCATGAAGGCCCCGCGGGAATCGCGCTGACTCGCCAGAACGTTCCCACGTTCGCGCGCGGCACGGGTGAGGCATCGGGCGACGAGTTCGCGTCGGCAGACCTGGCGGCCAAGGGCGCGTATGTGCTGGCGGACTCACCCACGGGAACCGTCGACGTGCTGCTTATCGCGACGGGCTCCGAGGTGCAGCTCGCCGTGGACGCTCGCGCGCAGCTTGCCGAGCAGGGTATCGGCGCACGCGTCGTTTCGGCCCCGTCGCTCGAGTGGTTCGCCGAGCAGGACGACGCGTACCGCGAGAGCGTGCTGCCGGCATCCGTCAAGGCTCGTGTCTCGGTCGAGGCGGGTCTGGCGATGCCGTGGCGCGGAATCGTCGGCGACGCCGGTCGCTCCGTGTCGATCGAGCACTTCGGCGCCTCGGCCGACTACAAGACGCTGTTCCAGAAGTTCGGCATCACGACCGAAGCAGTCGTGGCCGCCGCTCACGAGACGATCGCCGCCGCCGGCGCCTGAGCCGCGGCTGCACACGAAGGAGAAGTCATGACCACCCCCACCGAGAAGCTCGTCGCCGAGGGCGTCAGCATCTGGCTCGACGACCTGTCGCGCGAACGGATCACCTCCGGCAACCTGGCAGCGCTGATCACCGATCGCAATGTCACCGGCGTCACCACCAACCCGACGATCTTTGCCGGCGCGCTGGCGAAGGGCAGCGCGTACGACGAGACGATCCGGGACCTGAAGTCCCAGGGCGCCGACACCGAAACGTCGATCTTTACGATCACCACGACCGACGTGCGCGACGCTGCCGACATCTTCCGCCCCGTCTACGACGCGACTGGCGGCGTGGACGGCCGCGTGTCGATCGAGGTCTCGCCCGAGCTCGCTCACGACACCGACGGAACGATCGCCCAGGCGAAGGAACTGTGGAAGGTCGTCGACCGGCCGAACGCGCTCATCAAGATCCCGGCCACCAAGGCCGGGCTCCCCGCGATCACCGAGGCCATCGCCTCGGGCATTTCGGTCAACGTCACGCTCATCTTCAGCCTCGAGCGCTATGCGGCGGTCATCGACGCGTACCTCACGGGTATCGAGCAGGCCAAGGCCGCCGGCCATGACATCAGCACCATCCACTCGGTCGCCTCGTTCTTCGTCTCGCGCGTGGACACCGAGGTCGACAAGCGCCTCACCGCGATCGGGACGGATGCCGCGGAGGCGCTGAAGTCACGCGCGGGTATCGCGAATGCGCGCCTGGCATTCGAGCTGTTCGAGAAGGAGTTCGCTACTGAGCGCGCAACGGCGCTCGTCGCCGCAGGCGCGACCGTGCAGCGCCCGCTGTGGGCGTCGACGGGTGTCAAGGACCCCGCTCTTCCCGACACGCTGTACGTCACGGAACTCGTGGCCCGCGGCACCGTGAACACGATGCCCGAGAAGACCCTCGAGGCGACCTTCGATCACGCCGACGTGGTCGGCGACACGATCACCGGCAACTACGCCGACGCTCACGCCGTGTTCGACGGCCTCGCGTCGGTCGGGATCGACTTCGCCGATGTCACGCAGGTGCTCGAGGACGAAGGCGTCGAGAAGTTCATCGCCTCCTGGCACGAGCTGCAGGCGACGGTCACGACAGCCCTCGAGAACGCGGACGTCTGAGCCGGCGATGGCATTCGACATCCACCTGACCGGGCACGTCAAGTCAGTCGTCGGGGCGACGCTGCCCGGTCTCATCGGCGATCTCGTCGCCTCCGGCCTCACGGCGGGCGACAGCTCGCTGTGGGGCCCGGATGCCGAGGCCGAGGCATCCCGCCGGCTCGGATGGCTCGAGGCCGTCACGGTCTCCCTGCCGCTGGTGCCGCAGATCGTCGCGCTCCGCGAAGAGCTCACATCCCAGGGCCTGACGCGCATCGTGCTCGCGGGCATGGGAGGTTCTTCGCTCGCACCCGAGGTGATCGCGCAGACCGCCGGAGTACCGCTCGTCATCCTGGACTCGACAGCACCCGGTCAGGTGCTCGCAGCCCTCGACGGTGACCCCGAAGCCGGCGGCCTCGAGCGCACGGTCCTCGTGGTGTCATCCAAGTCCGGGTCCACGGTCGAGACGGACTCCGCGAAGCGCGCCTTCGAGGCTGCCTTCCGGGATCTCGGTATCGACCCGACCGAGCGGATCATCGTGGTCACCGACCCCGGTTCGCCCCTCGACGTATCGGCTCGCGCCGACGGATACCGGGTGTTCAACGCCGATCCGAACGTCGGCGGGCGGTACTCCGCGCTCACGGCTTTCGGGCTCGTCCCAGCAGGCCTTGCCGGTGTCGACATCGAGGAGTTGCTCGCCGAAGCCGATGCGACGCTGCTTGAAGTGGCGATCGACAGCCCCGAGAACCCCGCGCTGGTGCTGGCCGCAGCCATCTCCGGCGGCGATCCACGACGCGACAAGCTCGCCCTCATCAGCGACGGCACGCACATCGTGGGGCTGCCCGACTGGATCGAGCAGCTGATCGCGGAATCCACCGGGAAGGACGGCACCGGCATCCTGCCCGTCGTCATGCTGCCCGTCTCCCCCGAACTCGAAACCAAGCCCGCAGACCTGCAGGTGCTGCGCCTGGTCGACGAGGCTAACGAGTTCCACCTGTTCGAGCACCACCAGGGCGAGATCCTGGTCAGCGGATCCCTCGGGGCCCAGTTCGTCGTGTGGGAGTACGCCACCGCGATCGCGGGCAGGATGCTGGGTATCAACCCGTTTGATCAGCCCGACGTCGAGTCAGCCAAGGAGGCGACGCGGGGACTCCTCGCGCGCACGCCCGAACCAACGGCACCGGCGTTCACCGTCGAGGGTGTCGAGGTGCGGGTCACGGATGCCGCCCTCGCGGCATCCGGCACGATTGCCGGGGTCCTCGACGCACTGTGGGCACAGCTCCCGGCTGACGGCTACGTCTCGGTGCAGGCTTACGTAAACCGCCTCGCAATCCCCCAACTCCAGGGCCTTCGAGAGCTCGTCGCGGCGGATTCGGGCAGGCCCGCCACGTTCGGCTGGGGCCCCAGGTTCCTGCACTCAACAGGGCAGTATCACAAGGGCGGGCCTGCGAACGGCGTGTTCCTGCAGATTGTGGAGCGCACCGACGTGGATGTCGAGATCCCCGGCCGCCCGTTCACCTTCGGCCAGCTGATCGCCGCGCAGGCCGCGGGCGACGCTGAGGTGTTGGCTGCACACGGGCGTCCCGTTGTCACGCTCACCCTCACCGACCCCCAGGTCGAGGTCCTCTCCCTATTCGAAGCGGCTCAGTAAGGCATCCCACCCGATGACAGTCGAGATCTCTCGCGGGCACAATCCGCTGCGCGACCCTGAAGACGCACGCCTGAATCGGATCGCGGGGCCCAGTGCTCTCGTGATCTTCGGTGTGACCGGCGACCTCTCGCGTAAGAAGCTCATGCCGGCCGTATACGACCTCGCGAACCGTGGCCTGCTCCCGCCCGGGTTCGGTCTCGTCGGGTTTGCCCGCCGAGACTGGGAGGATCAGGACTTCGCCCAGGTCGTGCACGATGCGGTGCGACAGCACGCGCGCACCGCATTCCGCGAAGAGACCTGGCAGCAGTTGCTGCAGGGCATCCGATTCGTTTCGGGCGAGTTCGGCGACGACGACGCCTTTGCGCGGCTGCGCGAGACTGTGCAGAGCCTGGACGAAGAGCGCGGCACCATGGGCAACCACGCGTTCTACCTGTCCATCCCCCCGAAGGACTTTCCGGTTGTCGCTCGTCAGTTGCGCACCTCGGGCCTCGTGGATGACACCGCCGACCGGCCGGAACGGTGGCGCCGAGTCGTCATCGAAAAGCCGTTCGGTCACGACCTTGCCTCGGCCCGCGAGCTCAACGACGCACTGCGCTCGACCTTCCCGGCCGACTCCATTTTCCGGATCGACCACTACCTCGGCAAAGAGACGGTCCAGAACATCCTCGCGCTGCGGTTCGCGAACGAGCTGTTCGAACCCATCTGGAACCGCAACTACGTCGACCACGTGCAGATCACGATGGCCGAAGACATCGGCGTGGGCGGCCGCGCCGGCTACTACGACGGTATCGGGGCTGCGCGCGATGTCATCCAGAACCACCTGCTGCAGCTTCTCGCACTGACGGCAATGGAGGAGCCCATCAGCTTTGATGCGAGCCACCTGCGTGCCGAGAAAGAGAAGGTACTCGCGGCCGTCACGCTTCCCGCAGACCTGTCGCTCGCGACAGCGCGCGGCCAGTACGCCGGCGGCTGGCAGGGTGGCGAGCACGTCACCGGATTCCTCGACGAAGACGGCATGAAGCCGGATTCGACGACCGAGACCTACGCAGCGCTCAAGCTCGAGATCAACACGCGGCGGTGGGCCGACGTGCCCTTCTACCTGCGCACCGGCAAGCGACTGGGCCGCCGTGTGACCGAGATCGCCGTGGTGTTCAAGCGCGCCCCTGAGCACCTGTTCACGCGGTCGCAGACATCCGGGCTCGGTGAGAACGCGCTCGTGATCCGCGTGCAACCGGATGAGGGCGTCACGATCCGCTTCGGCTCCAAGGTGCCCGGCGCGAGCACCCACGTACGCGACGTCACGATGGACTTCGGCTACGGGCACGCCTTCACCGAGGCCAGCCCCGAGGCCTACGAGCGGCTCATTCTCGACGTTCTGCTCGGCGACCCCCCGCTGTTCCCCCGCCACGAAGAGGTCGAGCTCTCGTGGAAGATCCTCGACCCGGTCGAGGAGTTCTGGGCACAGCAAGGCGGACCGCTCGACCAATACGAACCTGGGTCGTGGGGGCCG
Source organism: Microbacterium sp. 67-17 (assembly GCF_001898325.1). GTDB lineage: Bacteria > Actinomycetota > Actinomycetes > Actinomycetales > Microbacteriaceae > Microbacterium > Microbacterium schleiferi. Next base: position 57,291 of record NZ_MKTR01000023.1, on the reverse strand, counting down.
AAGTCGGCAGACCAGCTCCTTGCCCGCGACGGACGCACCTGGAGGCGGCCATGATCGTCGATCTTCCCGATACGACAGTCAGCAAAATCTCCCGCGCACTCATCGACGTGCGTGAGGAGGGCGGTGCCGTAGCGCTGGGACGAGTGCTCACCCTCATCATCGTCACGACGAACGGCGGCACCGAGGACGGCATCGAGGCAGCCAACGACGCCTCGCGCGAGCATCCCATGCGGGTCATCAGCCTGCGCCTCGACCCCGAGGGCGAGCCGAAGCTGGATGCCGAGATCCGCGTGGGCGGCGACGCCGGCGCGAGCGAGGTCGTCGTGTTGCGCGCCTCTGGCGCTGCAGCATCCAACGTCGAGAGCCTCGTGACCGGTCTGCTGCTGCCCGACGCGCCCGTCGTCGTGTGGTGGCCAGACAACCCGCCCGCGACTCCCTCCCACTCCCCGCTCGGCCGGATCGCACAGCGACGCATCACGGATGCCTCCACCGTGCCCTACGAGACCTCGCGCGTCGCACACCTCGGCGACTGCTACTCGCCGGGCGACACCGACCTCGCCTGGACGCGCCTCACGCACTGGCGCGAGCAGCTCGCCGCCGTGCTCGACCAGCCGCCGTACGAGCCGATCACCGGCGTGGAGGTTCGGGGCGCTGCAACATCGCCCTCGACTGCCCTGTTGGCTGCGTGGCTGCGTCTCACTCTCGGCGTGCCGGTGGACTGGCACTACCTCTCCGCCGACGAATGGAGCGACGGCATCAAGTCGGTCCGCCTCACACGCGCCAGCGGAGACATCGTTCTCGAGCGTTCCTCAGCCGCGATCGCCCGGTTGTCGCAGCCCGGGCAACCGCAGCATGACCTGGTGCTACCGCGCCGCACACTGCGCGAGTGCCTCGCCGAGGAGCTGCGCCGACTCGATGCAGACCTCTTGTATGGTCGAGTGATCACCGAGGGCTGGGCGCTGCTCGACCCGACACCGTCGCAGGAGACCCATGGCTGAGATCACGAACGAGAAGCGGGTGCTCATCAGCCCCGACCGGACTGCGCTCGCGGAGTACGTGGCGAACCGGTTCCTGCGCCGTATCGAGAAGCAGGCTGATGAACCCGCCGTTCATGTCTCCCTCACGGGCGGAACCATGGGCATCGCGGTGCTCGAGGCTGCTGCGGCAAGCCCGCGGCTTGCGGGCCTCCGCTTCGACAATGTGCACTTCTGGTGGAGCGACGAACGCTTCGTCCCACGTCACGACTCCGAGCGCAACGACAAGCAGGCACGCGAGGCTCTTCTCGACCGACTGGACATCCCGGTAGGCAACATCCACAGCGTTGCCGCCAGCGATGAAGGCGTGGACCTCGACGAAGCTGCGCGCGCCTATGCGGCAGAGCTCGCGCGCTACGGGCAGCCTGGCGGACCCGCGTGGCCCTCGTTCGACATGTGCTTCCTCGGGGTCGGTCCCGACGCCCACATCGCTTCGCTGTTTCCCGATCATCCCGAGATCCGTGACACCGAGCACGCGGTGCTCCCGGTCCGGAATTCGCCCAAGCCCCCGCCCGAACGCGTGACCTTCACCCGACCGGTGATCAACGCGTCGCAGCGCGTCTGGCTGGTCATGTCCGGCCCTGACAAGGCCGCAGCTCTCGGCCTTGCCCTCGCCGGCGCCAACTACACGAGCGTCCCCGCCGGGGGCGCCAAAGGACGGCGACGCACCGTGTTCTTCGTCGACCGAGAAGCGGCCGAGCAAGTTCCCCCGGAGCTGATCGACCAGGAATACTGACCATTCATGACAATGGCCCCGGACCTCCCTCAGGGGAGACCGGGGCCATTGTCATGCAGGCTGCCCTGCGAAAAGTCTCAGAGGCCGCGGCGCTCGCGCAGGGACTTCAGCGCGTCATCCAGGAGCGCGTCGGCTTCTTCTTCCGTGCGACGCTCCTTCACGTAGGCAAGGTGCGTCTTATACGGCTCAGCCTTCGCCAGCTGAGGCGGGTTGTCTTTGTCGCGACCTGCGGGAAGCCCGGAGTGCGGCGAATCGATCGTCTCGGGGATCTCCTCGTCGGGGATGCCAGCCGCGAAGTAGCGCACAGTCTCGTTGCCGAGGGCATCCCAGTACGAGACGGCGACACGGTCTGCGTGATAGCCGTGATCCTGTTCGCCCATGGGTCCGGCACCCACCCGGGTGCCGCGGATTGCATTGCCGCCGGTTGCCATCAGATCACCTGGAACTTCGTAATGAGGCCAAGTCCCACGATGGTGATGAACCATACGAGGGCCAGCACGATGGTGAATCGGTTGAGGTTTCGTTCAGCCAGACCCGAGGACCCCAGAGCCGACGTCATTCCCCCGCCGAACATGTCGGACAGGCCACCGCCTCGGCCCTTGTGCAGCAGGATCAGCAGGGTGAGCAGCAGGCTCGTGATGCCGAGGATCACCTGCAGGATCAGTTCGAGAATCGCCAAGACGTGAAACCTTTCGTCGCGACGGTGTCTCGTCGCACAAGCGTCCAGTATACGGAAAGAGGCGCGCGCTTCGCCTCGGCCCGCCGCGCTGTGGCTGGGCGACCGGTCCTCCGGCTGCCCAGCCACAGCAGTAGTCAGAACAGCCTCAGACGCCGACGTGCTTCTGGTAACGGATGATGGCGGCGAACTCATCCACGACGAGACTCGCACCACCCACCAGCGCGCCGTCGACATCCGGCTCGCGCATGAAGCTCGCGATGTTCGCGGCCTTCACCGAGCCGCCGTAGAGCACACGAGTGCGCTCGGCAGCGTCTGCGCTCAACGATTCGGCGACGACCGCGCGCAGCTTGGCGCAGACATCCTGAGCCTGGTCGGGAGTAGCTGCCTGGCCGGACCCGATCGCCCAGACCGGTTCGTACGCCACAACGATGTCGGCGTCAGCCGGCACGTCAGCAAGAGCGGTCTTCAGCTGCCCGACGGGCACAGCGCTAGCGCCGTACTTCTCGAGGTCCTCCGCGGTCTCACCGACGCAGATGACCGGCACGAGACCGTGTCGCAGCGCAGCCTGAACCTTGCTGGCAACGACCTCGTCGGTCTCATGGTGGTACTCACGGCGCTCGGAGTGACCGATGATCACGTAGCGCGCGTCGAGCTTCGCAAGAAACACCCCCGAGATGTCACCGGTGTACGCACCCGAATCCTTCGGCGACAGATCCTGCGCGCCGAGGGCGAACGGGATCTTGTCGGCATCCAGCAGGGTCTGCACGGTCCGCAGATCGGTGAAGGGCGGGAAGACCGCAACCTCGACCGAGCCGTCCTCGTGCTTGGCGTCCTTCAACGTCCAGTGCAACTTCTGGACGAACGCAACAGCCTGCAGGTGGTCGAGGTTCATCTTCCAGTTGCCGGCGATGAGCGGTGTTCTCACTGCTCCCATCCGAGGACCTCCAGTCCGGGTAGCTTCTTGCCCTCGAGGAACTCGAGGCTTGCCCCACCGCCGGTGGAGATGTGGCCGAACTGGTCGTCCGTGAAGCCGAGCTGACGCACGGCGGCTGCCGAGTCGCCACCACCGACGACGCTGAGGCCGTCCACCTCGGTCAGCGCCTGCGCGACGGCCTTGGTTCCCGCGGCGAAGGCAGGCATCTCGAACACGCCCATGGGGCCGTTCCAGAACACGGTCTTGCTCGCGCGAATCGCGTCGGCAAAGATCTTCGCCGTGTCGGGGCCGATGTCCAGCCCCAGGCCCGTCGCACCGAACGGGGTCTCCTCGAGCGAATCGGCGGGAGCGACAACGTGCTCCGCGTCGGCGCTGAAGGATGCAGCCATCACGGCGTCCACCGGAAGCACGATCTCAACGCCTCTTTCCTGCGCCGTCGTCATGTACCGGGTGACAGTGTCGATCTGATCCTCTTCGAGCAGGCTCTTGCCGACCTCGTAGCCCTGGGCCTTGAGGAACGTGAACAGCATGCCGCCACCGACCAGGATGCGATCGACCCGCGGGAGCAGGTGCTCGATGACGCCGAGCTTGTCGCTGACCTTCGAGCCGCCGAGCACGACCGTGTACGGGCGCTCGGGCTTCTCGGTGAGGCGGTCGAGGACGTCGACCTCTTTCTCGATCAGGAAGCCCGCCGCGGACGGCAGGATCTCGGCGAGGTCGTAGACGCTTGCCTGCTTGCGGTGTACGACACCGAAGCCATCCGACACCAGAGCGTCGCCGAGGGACGCGAGTTCACGGGCGAACGCGCCGCGAACCTCGGCATCCTTCGCCGTCTCCCCCGCGTTGAACCGCAGGTTCTCGATGACTGCGACATCGCCGTCTTCCAGCGCGGCGACGGCGTCGTGGGCCGACTCCCCCACGGTGTCGCGCGCGAATGCGACGGGCTTACCGAGCAGCTCCGACAGGCGCTGAGCCACCGGCTCGAGGCTGTACTTCGGATCGGGTGCCCCATCGGGGCGTCCCAGGTGCGAGCACACGACGAGGCGCGCTCCCTGGTTGATGAGGGCATTGAGCGTGGGAACGGAGGCCCGCACGCGGCCATCGTCCGTTATGACGCCGTCTTTCAACGGAACGTTGAGGTCACAACGGACGATGACGCGCTTGCCGGCCAGCGAACCCAGCGAATCGAGGGTGCGCAGAGCCATGTCTGTTACCGGATGCCGCGGCTCAGAGCTTGCTGGCGACGAGCTCGGTGAGGTCGACGAGGCGGTTGGAGTAACCCCACTCGTTGTCGTACCAGGCCGAGACCTTCACGAGGTTGCCCGAGACATTGGTCTGTCCGGCGTCGAAGATCGACGAGTGCGGGTCGTGCACGATGTCGGTCGAGACGATCGCGTCGGTGTTGTACTTCAGGTAGCCCGCCAGAGCACCGTCGGCTGCAGCCTTCTCGTAGGCAGCGTTGATGGTCTCCTTGGTGAGGCCCTCGGCCGGCGTGATGATCGTCAGGTCCACGATCGAACCGGTGGGAACCGGAACGCGGTACGACGAACCGCTCAGCTTGCCGTTGAGCTCAGGCAGAACCAGACCGATCGCCTTGGCCGCACCGGTGGCAGCCGGCACGATGTTCAGGGCGGCAGCGCGAGCGCGGTGCAGGTCACCGTGGGGGCCGTCCTGCAGGTTCTGGTCAGCGGTGTACGCGTGGGCGGTCATCATGAAGCCGCGCTCGATGCCGAAGTTGTCGTTGAAGACCTTCGCGAGGGGCGCCAGGCAGTTGGTGGTGCAGGAGGCGTTGGAGATGACGTGCATCGTGGCCGGGTCGTACTCGCCGTCGTTCACGCCCATGACGAAGGTGCCGTCGACATCCGTGCCGGGTGCCGAGATGAGGACCTTCTTGGCGCCACCCGCAATGTGCTTGCTGGCGTCGGCTGCCTTGGTGAAGCGGCCGGTCGACTCGATGACGATGTCGACGCCCAGCTCGCCCCACGGGAGGTTTGCGGGGTCGCGCTCTTCGAAGACCTTGATGCTCTTGCCACCGACGGTGATGGAGTCCTCGGTGTACGAGACCTCTTCGCTCAGGCGTCCGCCGACCGAGTCGTACTTGAGGAGGTGGGCAAGCGTCTTGTTGTCGGTGAGGTCGTTCACCGCCACGATGTCGAGGTCCGCGCCCTGCTCCAAGGCTGCGCGGAGGTAGTTGCGTCCGATACGGCCGAAGCCGTTGATACCGATCTTGACAGACACGGTGTCTCCCTGATTCTTATCGCGCCGAAGCGCCGGGGGTCAGCTCCGGATCGACGACCCGGAGAGGGGTGTCATTTGTGGTGTGTTCCAGCAGACAAATGAGGCTGCCGGAGCCCCCGAGCGGGCGAGGGCTCCGCGGCATCCTCACCTGATCATGACCCTAGCAGCAGACCTGCCGTCTTCTCACGAGCCGTGACAAAGCGGTCCTGGACGTTCTGCCAGTTCACGATGTTCCAGAACGCCTTCACGTAGTCAGCGCGGACGTTCTTGTAGTCGAGGTAGTACGCGTGCTCCCACACGTCGAGCATGAGCAGCGGCACGCTGGCGGCGGCGAGCTGGCCCTGCTGGTCGAAGATCTGCTGGATGATGAGGCGCTCACCGATCGAATCCCAGAACAGCGCCGCCCAGCCCGAGCCCTGCACGCCGAGAGCGGCAGCGGTGAAGTGAGCCTGGAACTTGTCGAAGGAGCCAAAGTACTCGTCGATTGCTGCAGCGAGCTCGCCCGTGGGCTTGTCGCCGCCATCGGGCGACATGTTCGTCCAGAAGATCGAGTGGTTGGTGTGACCACCGAGGTTGAACGAGAGGTCCTTCTCGAGCTTGTTGACGTTGGCGAGGTTCCCGGTCTCGCGGGCCTCGGCAAGCTGCTCCAAAGCGGTGTTGGCGCCCGTCACGTACGCCTGGTGGTGCTTGTCGTGGTGCAGCTGCATGATCGTCGCACTGATGTGCGGCTCGAGAGCCGCGTAGTCGTACGGGAGGTCAGGCAGGGTGTAGGTGGCCATATGCTCTTCTCTTCCTGTCGTCGCGGCGCCAGGAATGCCCCGGCGTCGCTGGGGTGACAGTTGCCATCCTAGTGAGGCGGAGCACCCACTCGGCGGGTCTTGCGCGAGAAGACAACAGCCGTTACGTCGCGGTCACCTAGCGGCTGACTCAGTCCAGGGCGCTGGCAGGAACGGCGGATTCCGTTCCGGGAATGCCCTCGGCTGCCGCCTTCTTGTCGGCCATCGCGAGAAGGCGACGGATGCGGCCGGCCACGGCGTCCTTTGTGAGCGGCGGATCGGCGTGGTGACCCAGCTCGTCGAGACTCGCGTCGCGGTGCGCAAGCCGCAGATCACCGGCCTCGCGCAGGTGATCCGGGATGTCTTCACCGAGGATCTCGAGCGCTCGCTCCACGCGTGCACACGCGGCCACCGCGGCCTGAGCCGAGCGACGCAGGTTCGCGTCGTCGAAGTTCACGAGCCGGTTGACGCCGGCGCGAACCTCCCGACGCTGACGCATCTCGTCCCAGTGTGCAGCGACCTGGCGTGCACCCATGACGGCCAGTGCCGTGCGGATGGCATCCCCTTCGCGTACGACAACGCGCGGTGCACCGCGCACCTCGCGCGCCTTCGCGCCGATGCCGAGACGGTGCGCTGCCCCGACCAGGGCCATCGCCGCTTCCGAGGAGGGGCACAGCACGTCCAGCGACGCGGATCGTCCGGGGTCGGTCAGGGCGCCGGCGCCCAGGAATGCGCCGCGCCATACGGCGGCGAGGTCGCCGCGCGAACCCGTCGTGAGCTTGTTGGGAAGACCCCGCACGGGCCGGCGCCGCTGGTCGAGCAGGCCGGTTTGACGAGCAAGCGTCTCTCCCCCGTCGATGACGCGCACCGCGAAGAGGGCCCCTGCCCGCGAACCGGATCCCTGCGTCTGGACGATCTCGGGCCGGACGCCGTAGATCTCCATGAGCTCTCGGGCGACCCGCCGAGCAAGCGCCTCCGAGTCGACCTCGGCCTCGACAGCGACGCGGTTGGCGATGGAGTGGAGGCCTCCGGCGAAGCGGAGCAGTGATGTCAACTCAGCGACCCGGGCGCTGGGAAGCGGATCCCGGACTGCGATGAGCTCTGCTTTGACATCGGCCGTCAGCGACACGGGGCTCCTTTCGAGGGTGCCGGCACGGCCGGCGGATGACGCTCTAGCCTACTCGGGCGCACCCCTCGAATTCTCGGCTGCCTCCCGGTTCGGCGCTACTCTCGGCCGAGGTCGCGGTGCTTCACACGCACGGCGACCCCTGCCTCGTCGGCCAGTCGCCGGGCGAGTTCTTCGACCACGACGACCGAGCGGTGTTTGCCTCCTGTGCATCCGACAGCGACGACCGAGTGCCGCTTGTTCTCGCGCTGATAGCCCTGCAACACCGGCTGCAAGGCTGCGGCGTAGGCATCCACGAATTCCCGGGCCCCGGGCTGGGCGAGCACGTACTCACGCACCTGCGGGTCCTGCCCCGTGAAAGCCCGAAGCGAGGGGTCCCAGTACGGATTGGGAAGGAACCGCATGTCGGCGACCATGTCGGCATCCGTCGGCAGACCGTACTTGAAGCCGAAACTCATGATCGTGAGCATGTGCCGAGCTGCCCCCTCGTCCGAGAAGAGCTCGAAGATCCGCGTCGCGAGCTGGTGCACGTTCAGCGAGGACGTGTCCACGACGACGTCGGCGCGCTCTCGAATCTCCGAAAGGCGCTCTCGCTCGGTGCGGATGCCGTCGATGAGGGTTCCGTCGCCCTGCAGGGGATGCGGGCGCCTTACGGCTTCGAACCGCCGCACGAGCACATCGTCCGAGGCGTCCAAGAACACGATCCGCACGTTGCGGCGGGAGCGCAACTCCCCGACCTCGGCCGGAAGAGCGGTGAACAGGTCCCGGCCGCGAACGTCGACGACGGCGGCGACTTTCGGCAGCGCGGATGCCGCGATCTCGGACAACTCGAGCATCGGCTTGAGCATCTGCGGTGGCAGGTTGTCGACGACATACCAGCCGAGGTCTTCGAGGGCGTTTGCAGCGGTTGAGCGCCCGGCGCCGGACATTCCGGTCAGGATGAGCACATCACTCGTTGTGGCTGTCGTCTGGTCCATCGGGACCTCTCGTCCTGTGGTGGCGCGGTCTGCGGGCTCGTCAGGCACCGGGCCTCCCGAGCACGGCCAGCCTATCGACTCGCCAGGTGCGCGTGGATCGTGGCGGCAAGCTTCGGTCCGACGCCGGGAAGTTCCTGAATCTCCTCGGGCGTTGCGTTCTTGAGCGCGGTGACCGATCCGAAGTGGCGAAGCAACGCCCGGATACGGGCATCGCCGAGCCCGGGGATCTCGGCGAGCACGGTCTGGATGTCGCGCTTGCGCTTTCCTCGCTGCTTGGTGATAGCGAAGCGATGGGCTTCGTCGCGCAACCGCTGCAGGAGGTACAGCGCCTCGCTGGTGCGCGGCAGGATCACCGGATAGTCCTCTCCGGGGAGCCACACCTCCTCGAGACGCTTGGCGATGCCGCACAGAGCGATCTCGGAATGGCCCGCGTCGGCTAGCGCCCGTGCCGCGGCGTTGACCTGTGGCTTGCCGCCGTCGACGACGAGCAGCTGTGGGCGGTAGGCGAAGCGGGGGCGGCTGCGGGCCGTCACGACGGTACCCTCGGCGGTCGGATCCGAGCTGACGGATGGCTCGGTCGCGGCATCCGTCTCGCCCGTCGCGGTTTCGGTGTCAGGCGCCGCATCCCGCTCGTCGTCGATATATGCAAGTCGGCGCATGAGCACTTGATAGAGCGAGTCGGTGTCGTCGGTGGTCTGCGCAACACCGAAGATTCGGTACTGGTCCTTGCGTGGCAGCCCGTCTTCGAACACGACCATGGAGGCCACCACATTCGTGCCGCTGAGGTGCGAGACGTCATAGCACTCGATCCGCAGCGGCGCTTCGTCGAGACCCAGCGCCTCCTGCAGATCGGTCAGCGCCTGAGAACGCGCGACATAGTCGCTCGTGCGCCGTGTCTTGTGCAGCAGAAGCGCCTGTTGCGCGTTGAGCGCTGCGTTCTTCATGAGGTCGGCCTTCGCGCCGCGCTGCGCGATCTGAATCGTGACGTTTGTGCCACGCTTCTCGCGAAGCCAAGCCTCTAGTTCCGCGGCGTCGTCAGGAAGCGCGGGAACGAGCACCTGCTTGGGGATGTCGGCACGGCCCGAGGGACCGTAGGTCCGCTGCAGGATCTGGTCGACGAGCTCTCCCCCGCTGATGTCCAGTTCCTTCTCGATCGTCGTTGCCCGCACTCCACGCACGCGCCCGCCGCGGATGACGAAGTGCTGCACGGCGGCGGCGAGTTCGTCCTCCGCAATGCCGAACAGGTCGGCATCCGTGTCATCGGGCAGCACGAGCGCACTTTTGTTGAGCACCGCCTCGATGGCCTGGAGCCGGTCGCGAAAGACCGCTGCAGACTCGTAGTCCATCGCTGCTGACGCTTCTTTCATCCGGGCCGTCAGCTGCCGGGTGAAGCGCTGATCACCACCGGACATGAACGCGACGAAGTCGTCGACGATCGCGCGGTGCTCCTCGATCGTCACGCGGCCCGAGCACGGTCCGCCACAGCGGCCGATCTGGCCGGGGAAGCAGGGGCGACCGGTGGCCATCGCTCGCTTGTATGACGAGTCGCTGCAGGTGCGAATCGGGAACACCTTGATCATGAGGTCGATGACCTCATGCACCGCCCACACCTTGGGGTACGGGCCGAAGTACTTTGCGCCGCGGATCTTGTGGTTTCGCGTGACCATGACCCTCGGAGCCTCATCGGCAAGGGTGACAGCCATGTACGGATAGGACTTGTCGTCCTTGTAGCGCACGTTGAACGGCGGTGAGAACTCCTGGATCCACATATATTCCAGCTGCAGCGCCTCGACGTCGCTTCCGACCACCGTCCATTCGACGCCTGTGGCCGTGGTCACCATGCGTCTCGTGCGCTCATGGAGCGTGTGTAGCGGCGCGAAGTAGTTCGACAGGCGCGCACGGAGATTCTTCGCTTTGCCGACGTAAAGGATGCGACCAGCGTCGTCGCGGAACCGGTACACGCCCGGATTGGTCGGGATCTCCCCCGGTGCCGGCCGGTACGCGAGCTGAGGATGGGTGGCGCGAGCCACGCTCAACCCGCCTTGCGAGCCGCCGGCGCGTCGTGGGCGTCGAAAAGCTCGGCCAGGAACTGTCCGGTGTGACTTTCGGGAACCGCCGCGACCTGCTCGGGCGTTCCGGTCGCGATGATCTCGCCGCCGCCCGAACCACCTTCCGGACCGAGATCGATGATCCAGTCGGCCGACTTGATGACGTCGAGGTTGTGCTCGATCACGATCACCGTGTTGCCCTTGTCGACCAGACCGTTCAGAACCTCGAGGAGGCGACGGACGTCTTCGAAGTGCAGTCCCGTGGTGGGCTCATCGAGCACGTAGATGCTGCGTCCGTTGCTTCGCCGCTGGAGTTCGGTGGCGAGTTTCACGCGCTGCGCCTCACCGCCTGAGAGGGTCGTCGCTGACTGGCCGAGCCGCACGTAGCCGAGGCCGACGTCGACGAGGGTCTTCATGTACCGGTGGATGGCCTGGATGGGCTCGAAGAATTCAGCTGCCTCGGCGATCGGCATCTCGAGGACCTCGGCGATGTTCTTGCCCTTGTAGTGCACCGCGAGCGTGTCGCGGTTGTAACGCTTCCCGTGGCAGACCTCGCAGTCCACGTAGACGTCGGGCAGGAAGTTCATCTCGATCTTGATGGTGCCGTCGCCCGAGCACGCCTCGCAGCGTCCGCCCTTGACGTTGAAGCTGAACCGGCCGGGCTGGTAGCCGCGCGCCTTGGCTTCCGGCGTCTCGCTGAAGAGGGTGCGGATGCGGTCGAAAACGCCCGTGTAGGTTGCCGGGTTCGAGCGCGGTGTGCGCCCGATCGGAGCCTGATCGACGTGCACGACCTTGTCGAGGTTGTCGAGACCCGTCACGCGCGTGTGTTTGCCGGGAACCGTTCGTGCCCCGTTGAGCCTCGCGGCGAGCACCTGATAGAGGATGTCGTTCACAAGCGACGACTTGCCGGATCCGCTCACGCCGGTGACCGCCGTGAGGACACCGAGCGGGAACTGGGCACTGACCTGCTTGAGGTTGTTCTCGCGGGCGCCGACGACTTCCAGCATCCGCTTCTTGTCGATCTTGCGGCGCTTGCGTGGCGTCGGGATGCTGCGGCGACCGGCAAGGTAATCGCCCGTGATCGAGTCGGAGTCGGCGAGGAGTTCGGCCAGGGGTCCGGAGTGCACGACGTGTCCGCCGTCGACGCCGGCACGGGGTCCGATGTCGACGATCCAGTCGGCGGCGTGGATCGTCTCTTCGTCGTGCTCGACGACGATGAGGGTGTTACCGAGGCCCTTCAGCTTGAGGAGCGTCTCTATGAGGCGTCGGTTGTCGCGCTGGTGCAGGCCGATCGAGGGCTCATCGAGGACGTAGAGCACGCCGGTCAGTCCCGATCCGATCTGGGTAGCGAGACGGATGCGTTGCGCCTCGCCGCCCGAAAGCGAACCTGCCGAACGGCTGAGGTTCAGGTAGTTCAGGCCGACCTGGATGAGGAATTCGAGGCGCGCCCGGATCTCGCGGAGCACCGCGGCAGCGATCATCGCCTCGCGCTCGGTGAGTTCGAGGTTCGCGAAGTACTGCTGCGCATCAGCGAGGCTCAGGCGTGAGGCATCCGCGATCGAATGCCCGTGCACGAGCACCGCGAGGACCTCGGGCTTCAGGCGGTCGCCGTTGCACGCGGGGCAGGGAACTTCGCGCAGGTACTCCGACCAGCGCTGCCGCTGCGTGTCGGACTCGGCCTGTACGTACTGGCGCTCGATGTAGGGCACGACACCTTCGAACCCCGAGGTGTACCGCATTTCGCGGCCGTAGCGGTTCTTCCACTTGACGTTGACCTTGAAGTTCTCGCCGTGCAGGACCGCGTTCTGAACCTCGGCCGTGAGCTCCCGCCAGGGGGTGTCGAGCGAAAAGTCGAGGTCGTCAGACAGACCTTCGAGCAGGCGCTCGTAGTACTGGAACAGTCCCTTGCCCTGCGTCGTCCACGGAATGAGGACGCCCTCGCGAATCGAGAGCTCGGGGTCGCCCAGCATGAGCTCGACATCCACCGACATCCGGGTACCCAGGCCAGAGCATGTCGGGCAGGCGCCGAACGGGGCATTGAACGAGAACGTCCGCGGCTCGATCTCAGTCAGCTGCAGCGGGTGACCGTTCGGGCACGAGAGCTTTTCACTGAAGGACTGCCACGCGTCGTCGCCCTCTTCGTCGACGAAGTTGACCTGCATGATGCCGCCGGCAAGTCCGAGCGCCGTCTCGACGGAGTCGGTGACGCGGCTGAGGATGTCGGGGCCTGCGACGAGGCGGTCAACGACTACCGCGATGTCGTGCTTGTAGCTCTTCTTGAGGGTGGGGGGCTCGGCGAGCTGGATGAGATCTCCGTCGACTACGGCACGGGCGTAGCCCTTCGCGGAGAGCTCCTTGAAGAGGTCGACGAACTCCCCCTTCTTCTGGCTCACCACGGGCGCGACGATCTGGTACCGCGTGCGTTCGGGCAGTTCCATGAGCTGGTCGGCGATCTGCTGCACCGTCTGGCGCTGGATCTGCGCACCGCACTCGGGGCAGTGCGGGACCCCGATCCGGGCCCACAGCAGACGCATGTAGTCGTGGATCTCGGTGATCGTGCCGACCGTCGAACGCGGGTTGCGGTTAGTGGACTTCTGATCGATCGAGACGGCGGGGCTCAGCCCCTCGATGAAATCGACATCTGGCCGGTCGACCTGACCGAGGAACTGGCGCGCGTAGGAACTCAGCGACTCGATGTAGCGACGCTGCCCCTCGGCGAAGATCGTGTCGAACGCGAGGCTCGATTTTCCGGACCCCGACAGCCCCGTGAATACGACCAGGGAGTCGCGCGGGATGTCGAGATCGACGTCCTTGAGGTTGTGGACGCGGGCGCCGCGAACACTCAGTGTTCCACTGCTGTAGGCATGCGAAGAGACGGGGACGATGGGCACCCGTCAAGTGTAGGTGTGGCCTCCGACATCGGCTCCGGCCCCACCAATCCCGCCCATCTCTCCCTGACACATGCAGTCGTTTCGGCATCCGTGCGCAGCAACTGCGGTGGCGCCTTCGCGTGGGCAAGGCGGGACACCACCCGCATCACGGCGCGACCGAAGAGAGGCCACAGGGCCTCACGGGCAGTGCATCAGAGGCTTGTCGCCTGACCTGTCGAACGTGTGGCGATTCATCGGCTGATGACACAGTGGGCAGGCGCGCTCGGCGCGCTCCTCTGCGCTCGGGCCCGGTTCCAGCGGGCTCACCTGAGGCGGCCCGGCCACACGGATGAGGTTGGTGTTGAACCAGATGTACCAACCGCCCGCCTCACGCACTCGCTCACGGAGCGGTCGCTTCGACGCCTCATTCGTTCGTGTCATGATGTTTAGTGTACTAACGGATTGCTAGACTGGCCACATGTCCGACGAGGAAGATCTGCTGAAGCTCGACAATCAGGTGTGCTTCGCACTGGTGACGGCCGCACGAAACGTCGTGTCGATCTACCGTCCGATTCTCGAACCGCTGGGCTTGACGCATCCGCAGTATCTTGTGATGCTCGCGCTCTGGGAGCAGTCTCCGCGTTCACTCGGCGAACTAGCCGACGAACTCGCCATGGAGCCCGCAACACTCTCCCCCCTCGTCAAGCGCCTCGAAGCGCAGGGCCGTGTGACGCGCACGCGCAGAACGGATGACGAGCGGGTGCTCGACATCGGGCTGACAGCTGAGGGCCGCGCGCTGCGCGAGCAGGCCCTCGAGGTCCCGCGCCGCATCATGGCGGTCACCGGCCTGGGCGTCGAGCAACTCAGGGAGCTCCGCAACGGGCTGCAGCCGTTCGCAGGACGGATGCCGCACCTCGCCGGCTGAGGCATCCGTCCTGCCCCGCCCCGGCAGCCGGGATGCCGCACCGATCACGACAGTCGCAACGGCGCACGATCAGCCCGACACGCCGAGATCTCGCCCCCGGCCCCGGCGCGTCGCGACACGCATGCGCCGTTGCGACAGGCCTGGTCAGGTCGTTGGAGAGTTGGTCATCCGTCGAGCCCCGCCCAGGGCCGGATGCCGCACCGATCACGACAGTCGCAACGGCGCACGATCTACCCGACACGCCGAGATCTCGCCCCCGGCCCCGGCGCGTCGCGACAAGCATGCGCCGTTGCGACGTGCCAGGGGGTCGATCGGCCGGTGACTGAGGGATCAGCGGATGCGCTGGACGAGTTGCGCCGGGTGCCCGTCGGGGTCCTCGACGAAGGCGACCCGAAGTGCACCGTCAAGAAACTCATGCGGGTCACCCGGGCTATGGCCACCGGATGCAAGCGCCAGGGCGAGTGCGGCGTCGAGGTCATCGGTCCAGAGGGTGATCACGGCGCGGTGCCCCGTCGTTACCGGGTCGATCCCGTGGGCCTCCGCCGCCGGCCCGGGTAGCACAAGGCCGAGGGCGAAACCGCCCATCAGCATCTCGATCTTTGCCGGACGGTCTGCCCCGCCGCGAAAGGTCTCGACGAATCCGAACGCGCCCTAACATCGCGCGGCGCGCTCGCAGTCGTCGACGAAGAGGATCACCTGTGGATCGGTGAACATCATGATCCGATCGTGACGCGGCCGGCGCCGTCGAGCGGCCAGCCGGGATTGTGTGCCACCTCCCACGGATGACCATCGGGGTCGATGAAGACACCGGAATAGCCTCCCCACGGCGTTGCGGCACCGGGACGCCCAAGCCGGGCACCGGCCGCCACAGCGGCGCTGAGGATCGAATCCACATCGGCGGGTGAGCGCACGTTGTGGGCGAGAGTCACGCCGCCCCCCCCGCCGGCGTCGTCGACCATCGAGTCCGCAGCGAGTTCGGCGCGGCTCCACAGCGCGAACGCGGAACCGTCGAGCTGATAGAACGCTACGGCTCCCGGTACCGAGGCAGGATGCGGCTCCCACCCCAGCCCGCGATAGAACGTGATCGCCCTCTCGAGGTCGGCGACGCCCAGGGTGATGAGACTCAGGCGCTGTTCCATTGCTCCTCCGCTACGCGTGGCCGGCGCGCTCCATGGCTCGCAGCTCCTTCTTCAGGTCCTGCAGTTCATCGCGCAGACGCGCGGCAAGCTCGAACTTCAGCTCCCCGGCCGCCGCAAGCATCTGGTCAGAGAGATCTCCGATCATCGCCTCAAGCTGGGTCGCGCCCTCGGCTGCGATCCCCTCGCGGCGCAGGTTCGGTGTGGGGCTCTTGCCCTTGCCGTTCTTGGATGCCGCGGCATCCTTGCGGTTCAGCATCGCCTTCGTGTCGGCGCCCTCGCGAATCAGAGCATCGGTGATGTCGGCGATCTTCTTGCGCAGCGGCTGCGGGTCGATGCCGTGTTCCTTGTTGTACGCGACCTGCTTCTCGCGACGGCGATCGGTCTCGTCGATCGCCGCACGCATGGAGTCGGTGATCGTGTCGGCGTACATGTGCACCTGCCCCGACACGTTTCGGGCAGCGCGTCCGATCGTCTGGATGAGGGATGTTCCCGACCGCAGGAACCCCTCTTTGTCGGCATCCAGGATGGACACGAGCGAGACCTCGGGAAGGTCGAGGCCCTCGCGAAGGAGATTGATGCCGACGAGCACGTCGTAGACGCCGGCGCGCAGCTCGCTGAGCAGCTCGACGCGGCGCAGGGTGTCGACGTCGGAGTGGAGGTAGCGCACCCGCACCCCGTGTTCGCCCAGGAAGTCGGTGAGCTCCTCGGCCATCTTCTTCGTCAGGGTCGTCACGAGCACGCGCTCGTCGCGCTCGACTCGGATGCGGATCTCTTCGAGCAGGTCGTCGATCTGCCCCTTGGACGGCTTGATCACAATCTCGGGGTCGACCAGGCCCGTGGGCCGGATGATCTGCTCGACGATCCCGTCGGCGATTCCCATCTCATAGCGTCCGGGCGTGGCAGACAGATATACCGTCTGGCCGACGCGGTTCTTGAACTCGTCGAAGCGCAGCGGGCGGTTATCGAGCGCCGACGGCAGGCGGAAGCCGTGGTCGACGAGGGTGCGCTTGCGGGAGGCATCCCCCTCGTACATTGCTCCGATCTGCGGCACGGTGACGTGGGACTCGTCGATCACGAGCAGGAAGTCGTCGGGGAAGAAGTCCAGCAGCGTGTGCGGCGGCTCTCCCGGCTGGCGACCGTCGAGGTGACGCGAATAGTTCTCGATGCCAGAACAGAAACCCAGCTGCTGCAGCATCTCGAGATCGAAGGTGGTGCGCATCCGCAGCCGCTGAGCCTCGAGCAGCTTCTGCTGGGACTCGAGTTCCTTCAACCGCGCGGCGAGCTCGTCTTCGATCGTGCCGATCGCGCGCTGCACCGTCTCGGTTCCGGCCACGTAGTGCGAGGCCGGGAAGATCGGCACCGAATCCATCTTCTGGATGACATCGCCCGTGAGCGGATGCAGCAGGTAGAGCGCCTCGATCTCGTCACCGAACAGCTCGATGCGGATGGCGTACTCCTCGTACACCGGGATGATCTCGATCGTGTCGCCGCGAACACGGAAGTTGCCGCGCGAGAAGTCGACGTCGTTGCGGTTGTACTGCATCGCGATGAACTTGCGGATGAGGGCGTCGCGGTCGTACCGCTCCCCCACCTGCAGCGCGACCATCGCCCGCAGATACTCCTCGGGCGCACCCAGGCCGTAGATGCAGGAGACCGTCGAGACGACGACCACGTCGCGGCGAGAGAGGAGCGAATTCGTGGTCGAGTGGCGCAGGCGCTCGACCTCGGCGTTGATCGAGGAGTCCTTCTCGATGAAGGTGTCGGTCTGCGGGACGTAGGCCTCGGGTTGGTAGTAGTCGTAGTACGAAACGAAGTACTCGACGGCGTTGTTCGGCATGAGCTCGCGGAACTCATTGGCAAGCTGCGCGGCCAGCGTCTTGTTGTGTGCCATGACGAGGGTCGGACGCTGCACCTGCTGGATCAGCCAGGCCGTGGTCGCGGACTTGCCCGTTCCGGTAGCACCGAGCAGCACGACATCCGTCTCGCCCGCGTTGATGCGCGCTGCGAGCTCGGCGATCGCCTGCGGCTGATCACCCGACGGCGCGTACTCGCTGACGACTTCGAAGGGCCTGACGGATCGTGTGGTTTGCACCCTTCCAGGGTAGGCGTGCCCTCCGACATCGAGGCCGTCGCTGCATCCGCACTCCAGCGCGAGGGGTCACAACATGCCGCACACCCTGCGACGGTTGCGGCGTGTTGCGACCCCTCGCGTGAGAGTCCGGCAGCAAAGACGCTGCGGGCGCGAAGAAGGATGCCTACCCTGGAGGGGTGCTCGAGTTCTTCGTGGGATCCGGTCTTGCCGCAGCGGCGGGGCTGAACGCGTGGATGCCGCTGCTCGTGCTCGGGCTCGCGAACCGCTTCTTCGACGCGATCGAGCTGCCAGCAGGGTGGGCGTGGCTGTCGAGCGACATCGCTCTCTGGATCATCGGTGCGCTGCTCGTGCTGGAGATCGTCGCCGACAAAGTGCCGGTGGTCGACTCCATCAACGATGCCGTGCAGACCGTGATCCGCCCCGCATCCGGTGGGATTGCGTTCGGCGCCGGAGCAAGCGCCGAGACCGTTCGGGTGGATGACCCGAGCGCGTTCTTCGCGAACCAGAATTGGGTGGCCATCGGCATCGGGGTTGCGATCGCGCTGGCCATCCACGTGGTGAAGGCATCCATTCGCCCGGTCGCGAACGCGGCGACGGCCGGAGTCGCAGCGCCGATAGTGAGCACCGTCGAGGATGTCTCGAGCCTCGCACTCTCGATCTTCGCGATCGTGCTGCCGATTCTCGGGTTCCTGTTGCTGATCGGCGCGATCGTGGCTGCGGTCGTGGTGATCCCGCGCTGGCGACGTCAGCGGGACCGGCGGGCCGCGATCCGCAACGGCAACGCCTCCCAGAGCACGTCGACCTGATCTCGGGTCTGCGCGAGCGTCCCCGCCGTGTCGATCACGACGTCGGCGATCGCAAGTCGCGCATCGTCGGGAACCTGCGATCCGATTCGGGATGCAGCCTCCTGCAGACTCATGCCCCGAAGCTCTACAAGGCGCTGTTCGCGAAGCTCGGCGGGGGCGTGTGCGACGACGACCAGTTCCCACGGGTCATCCACCCGCGCCTCCACCAGCAGCGGCACGTCGTACACGACGACGGCGTCGGGATCGGCGGCAAAGGCCTGCCCGAAGCGGCGAGCCGACTCCTCCCGCACGGCGGGATGAACGATCGCGTTGAGCACGGCGAGCCGGTCCGCGTCTCCGAACACGAGGGAGCCGAGCGCGGCGCGATCCAGCGCTCCGTCGACCGTGAGGATGCCGTCACCGAACTCGTCGGCGATGCGGTCGAGCACCGGCGACCCGACGCTCTGCACTTCGCGGACGACCTGATCGGCGTCCACGACCACGGCGCCGAGCTCGGACAGCCGTGATGCCACGGTGGATTTGCCCGCCGCGATTCCCCCGGTGAGTGCGATGAGGGGCATGATCAGCTCTCCGCCGGTGCTGACGTCGGCGCGTCGGGACCCACGGAGGCAGGCGGGTTCGAGCGCGGCGGTTCTGCGATCAACACCGAGATGTCTCCGGTCTTGGCCGAACGGGTGGATGCCGCATCCGCTGCGTCGATGAGCGCGCCGGCGTCGTAGCCGAAGTCGTGGGTCACGGCGACGCCGATGCCGACGACCGGGACCACGGCGTCGGGGACGGTGCGCAGAGCTTCGAACACGGCTGTGGCGAGTCGGGATGCCTGCCGTCGCGCCTCGCTCGCGTCCCAGGATGTGTCGCACACCCACAACACCGTGGCGCCGTCATCGCCGATGACAGCGAGCGGTTCGACAGTGCGCCGCACGGCATCGCGGGCTGCGACGGCGACGTGGCGTCCGACCTCGTTACCGAAGGCCTTCGCGATGAACGGCAGGTCATCGATGCGCATCGCGATGACGCCGACCCCGATGCCCTTCTCTTCGGCGCGTTCAAGCACGTCAGTGACCGTCGCACGGAACTGCGGTTCGGTCAGGATGCGGTCGCTTCCGTCAACTGCCACGAGGTTGGTGTACCCCCGCATCCCTGCGCGGCCCGCACGCAGGATGGAAGTGACGACCGCCGCAGTAATGACGAGCGTGATCGTGACAAAGCTCGCCGGGACTGTGGAGAACCACGCCTGAAACACGGGATCATCGGGTCCACGCAGGAGGAAGACGAGGGCCCTCGCGGCCGTATAGAGCGCCTCGATCACGAGCACGATGGCGAGGGCAATGGTCGTGCGGGTCTGCGCCAATCGACCGCGTGCGGTCTCCCATACGCCAAACGATGCCAGCACCGCCAGCGCGGCATACATCCAGACAACCCCTGCCCAGTCGCCGCCTTGCGGACCCTCGACAACGACGGCGATGAACGCAACAGCCATGCCCACACCGACCGTGCCGTAGGCCCAGCCGATGCGGTGTCCGTTGTAGCTACGGCATCCGATCCAGATGAACCCCGTGGCCGCCACGAATGCCGCGTTTCCGGCGGCTACCGCGATCCATCCCCCACCGGCTGCCCAGATCGCGTAGGCGATGGTGGTCAGGATGCCGGCCAGAAAGGCGATCGACCAGTGCCGACCCGACACCTCGTCACGGCGAATGAGGGTTTCGGAGATGTAGATGATCCCGACGATCAGCACGACCGCTGCCGTCATGACGCTGACCGAGTAGAGGTCGAGAGTCATCTCGTCGCCTCCATGTCGGAGCGGCCCGCTGTGGTGATCGCGCCCGACATGTTGAGTGCCTCTTCGGGGTCGATCGGCGGCAGCGGAACGTCGACCTGGGCGGGAACCCGCACGAGGAAGACAGAACCGACGCCCTGCTCGCTGCCGACGATGATCTCTCCGCCGTGCGCGCGAACGATGTCGCGGCAGATCGCAAGACCGAGGCCCGTACCGCCGACGTCGGTTCGCGCCCGGAAGAATCGCCGGAAGAGGCGGCTCTGGTCATCGGGCGACAGGCCGATCCCGTCATCGCGCACCAGCAGGTAGGACGCGACGCCATCGCCGTAGACGGCTAGCTGCACCGATCCTCCTTCGCGCCCGTACTTGATGGCGTTACTGATGAGGTTGTCGGCGACTTGGCGCATCCGCGCCGGGTCCACGTAGGCATGCGTGGGTTGCACGTCGTCGGTGAAGATCGTGATCCGCCGCTCGAGCGCGGAGGGTTCCCACGCCTCGGCGGACGCCAGCACGAGCTGCTGAAGGTCGACGTTCTCGGGCGACACCGTCACATCGACTGTCGATTTCGACGACGACGTGGCCGAGAGGATGTCGGAGATGATCTGGATCATCCGTTCGGCGTTCTGCGTGGCCACGTCGAGGTCGCCACGTACCTTCTCGGGGATGCCCTCCGTCTCCAGCGCCAGGTCGAGATAGCCGACGATGGCGGTCAGCGGCGCGCGCAGCTCGTGCGACACCGATGCAACCACGTTGTCGCGAGCGAGGAGTGCGGTGCGCTCGGCGGTGACATCTCGCGAGATCACGACGGTGCCGGCATCCGCTCCCTGGGTGTCTCGCAGGCGCCGCGCCGTCACGCTCAGGGCCCGTCGCGTGGTGTCGGGAGCACCGAACCAGACGATCTGGTTGTCGAAGACCTCGCCCCGCTGCGCGCGAGCAACCGGCATCCGTTCCGGGACGAGGGGGGTCTGGCCGTCGGCGTCGAATGCCGGGAGGCGGTTGTGTCCGTCGGCGCTGATGAGCGCGTGCTGCATCCGCGCGTGAGCCTCGTTCGTGACCGTGACTGCACCGTCCGGTGAGATTCGGATGACGCCGAAGTCCACCGAGTCCAGAACCTGGGTGACCAGCTGCTCCTGATGCTGGGTGCGTTTCAGGCTCTGTCCGAGCACCAGTGCCTGTTTGTCGAGCAGCGTCCGCTGCGCGGCGAAGCGGCGCAGACTGAAGTACGCCCCGGCCGAGACAGCAAGGGTCACGATCGGTAGGAGAATCAGCGCAAAGCTGAACGCCGACTCCTTGCCGGCGGTGATCACCCACCCATACGAGACCCAGACGAACAGATTCGCCGCGAGGAACCCCGCCAATCCCAATGACGCAGACAGCCACATCACGGGAAAGAGCCACAGCAACGCAATACCGGACTCGGGGAAGGCGGCCCGCATGAACAGGATCGCGACGACGTCGATCACCGGGACGATACCCACGGCCCACGGCGAGATCGCGTTCCACGGAACGAGCATCGTCACGATCGTCATGACGAACACCATCGCGACACCGACGAAGAACAGCGTGAGATCCCCCGGGATGGCGGCGATGATCGCAAACGCGGTGATGACCAGAACGACGACGGCGAGCATCACCTGCTGCAGCACTGCCATGCGTGCTTCGGTGCCGTCGCGGCGCAGGGCGAAGTCGTCAGCGAGAGAGCGCCACAAAGTACTTCGACCTGCTGCGCGGCTCGCACCGCGGCGTGCAGAGCCGGTTTCCACCTTCCCCATAGATGAACGTTATCGCGCAGGCGGGGCGGGTGGAGTCCTCCGCGCGCTGCCCGATCAGAAACCGAAGTCGCCGAAGTCTCCGAAGCCGCCGTCCGCGAAGCCCGTGTCTCCGGCTCCGGATGCGTCGGCCCAGCCAGGGTCGCCCCCCGTGTCGGTTCCGGCGTCGGCTGTTCCCGGATCCGTGGCACCGGCGTCGGCAGCGAAAACCGGAGCCATGAACGCGGACACCAGCGCGGACCCGATGACATACCCGGCGACGGTTCCGAGGAGCGACGAGCCGACCATCGAGCCGAAAGACGGCCCCTGACGCTGGCCGCCGAGCGTGCGCTCCATCGAGCCGGGATTCATGTACTCGGCTCGGGTGGCGGCACGGGCCATCTCGTTCGGGTCGGTGGAGCGGGGCTGCTCGGATGCCGGGAGGGTGGCTGTCATGTCGGCAAGCACCTGCTGCCGCTGTTGCTCGGTGAGCCTCGCGAAAGCCTCGGCGTGAACCTGCTCAATCGTCTCGGGCGGCGCTGTGCGCAGAAGGTAGCGGTACCGCTCGATCGCGATCTCGTCCTCGGACTTCGGCGGCGTCGTGGACGGATAACCCGCGGGACGCGGCGCGGCGGGCTGCTGCCCGTAGGGCTGCGCCTGCCGCGGGTTCTGGGGCTCGGTGCCGAAGAGTCGGTCAAGGAAACCCATGGTGTCCTCCGTGGGGTCGAGTTCGGGGACTCCTGACGCTATACAGCGCAGCTTTGGGAGGGCTGTGAGCTGCGGGAGTTCTCAGGCGCTCGGCGGCACTCCCGGCTCCCCGATCGAGAGCATGAGGCGGTTGGCCCAGTTGAAGAACGACGCCGCGAGGATCGCGTCGAGCACCTCGAGGTCATCCAGACCCGCAGCATCCAGCCCAGCCAGCTCGGCAGCGCCGAACGCGGAGGGAGTCTGCGTCAGCGCGACACTCGCGTCGATGATCGCGTCCCAGCGCTGGTCGATGCGGGCCGATACTCCCTCGTCCAGGATGCGCTGCACGTCCTCGCGTCTGCCCGACTGCTGGGTCGTGAACGCGGAGTGCACCGACGCGCAGTACACGCATCCGTTGACCCGGGATGCCGCGGTCGCGGCAAGTTCGCGCTCGGCGCGCGGCAACCCGGCATCCGTGTTCAAGAAGATGTCGAGGTCGGCCTTGGTGCGTTCCCGCAGGATGTCGGGGTCGCGTGCCAGCAGCCGGAAGTAGGGGTTCTTGACCCGCGATCGCTGCACGAGCGCCTCGTAGTGGTGCTCGGTGACCTCTTCGATCGGCAGCGGCTCCACCCACGGAACCCAGTCGAGGGTCTCTTGCGTGAATCGGGTCGGAGGGACCAGACCCTCGGGTGCGGGGATGACGGCGCTCACCGGCCGGCTCCTTCCGTGATCGAAACGGCGGGATCGACGGCAGCGCGGGCATCCTGCAACGCACGAAGCCCCGCGACGACGCGCAGCTGGAAGGCGAGGAACGCGACGAGTTGCGAGAGCGTGACGATTCCGGTGGCGCTCCACCCGGCATCCTCGAGTCGCTGCAGGTCAGCGGGTGCCGCGTCCCGCGGGTGCAGGGTCAGCAGGTGGGCGTGTTCGAGTGCCGCACTGAGCCGATCACCGAGGATGTAGGTCGACGCGACATCCGTGATGACGAAGCGAGGACCGGGGGCGCTCTCGGGCGCGTTCTCTCCGGCGAACTCCCCGTAGGGGCCTTCGGGCGCGAGAGTCACCGCGGCGGCGGCGAGGTCGAGCACGCTCGGCACGAGCCGCTCATCCTCGTGCTCTAGCAGCGCCCGATAGTGCGCAACAGCGCCGTGTTGCCGGTGCAGCGCCGCGACGAAGGTGGCGACTGCGGCGCGCTCGGCAACGCTCGCGTGCGCGGTGTCGGCGGGAGCGAAAAGCGCGTCGTAGCTCCCCTGCGCGTGACGGCGTGACTCGGGGCGCCGCGCGCGGAGCCGGTCGATCGCGGAGTCCGGTTCGATTCCCGCGAGCACGTCGATGACATCGGTCGTCGGCATGGGTGTCCTTTCAGTGGTCAGACGACGCTCTGGCCGAGGTAGGCCTCCCGCACCTGCGGGTTGGCGATCAGATCGAATGCCGTGCCTTCCAGGCGCACGGTGCCGCCGGCGAGCACGTACCCGCGATGCGCGATCGAGAGCGCGAGTTCCGCCGCCTGCTCAACCATGAAGACGGCGACCCCGCGCTCGCGGTTGATGCGTTGGATGGTGTCGAGCACCTGATCGACGATGATCGGCGCGAGCCCCATGGTGGGCTCGTCCATGCAGATCAGGCGTGGCCGAGACATCAGGGCGCGCGCAAAGGCGAGCATCTGCTGTTCGCCGCCTGACATCGTGCCGGCCTCTTGCCGGCGCCGTTCGGCCAGACGCGGGAACAGGTCGTACTGCGCGTCGAGGTCTTCGCGCAGCGCGCGGGCGCCGCCTCGGCGCGTGTGGGCGCCGACGAGCAGGTTCTCTTCGATCGTCATCTCCGGGAAGACCCGCCGGGCCTCCGGAACACTCGCGATTCCCGCCCGAACCACATCGGCAGTCGTGTCGCCCAGGACGCTGCGGCCAGCGAATCTGATCTCGCCGCTGCGAGGTTTCACGAGGCGCAGGATCGCCTTCATGGTGGTCGACTTGCCCGACGCGTTGCCGCCCAGCAGCGACACGATCTCGCCCTCGTGGATGCGGTAGCTCACGTCCTGGAGGGCGTGGAACTCGCCGTAGTAGACGTTGATGCCCTGCACGTCCAGAAGAGGTTGCGCGGCATCCGTGTCGATGATCTCGGCGCTCATCGCGTGCCTCCCTGCCCGTCATCGGTGGGATCGCTCGGCTCAGGCGACCCGATCACGTCTTCGATGTGGTGCGTGCGCGCCACGACGCTCGCGCGGCGCGAACCGAGGTAGGCCTCGATGACCGCGGGGTCGTTCTGCACCTCGTGCGGCGTCCCTTCGGCGATGATGCGGCCACCGTCCATCACGATGACGCGGTCGGAGATCGTCATGACCAGCTCGAGCTTGTGTTCGACGACGACCATGGTCTGGCCCTGGGCTTTGAGGTCCAGTAGCTGATGCATGACCTCCTTGGTCTCCGAGACGTTCATGCCGGCGGTGGGTTCGTCAAGCAGCAGCAGGCGCGGGTCGGATGCCAGGGCCCGGGCGATCTCGGTGCGTCGCCGGTTCGCGTATGAGAGGGTCGCGGCGGGGTCGTTACGGCGCGCAGTGAGCCGTGTCGCGAACCGCTCGAGCTGGGTCGTGACCCGGGCCTGGAGGTCGGCTTCCTCACGACGCTGGGCAGGGGTGCCGACAATGGCGAGCACGGTTTCGGCGATGAGGGCGATCCAGCGCAGCACCGGGAGGGTGCGGATGCGGGCAAGGGGCGCCGACGCACGCACGAGCGGCGTCTGACCGACGAGCACGTTCTCTTCCACGGTGGCGTTGCCGAAGACGCGGCCGTTCTGGAACGTGCGGCGGATGCCGGCGCGGGCGATGGCGTCGGGTGTGCGTCCTGTGATGACGGTCTCGCCGATCGCGATGCGGCCCCGGTCGGGGCGGAGTTCGCCCGAGAGCAGGTTGATCGTGGTGGTCTTTCCCGAACCGTTCGGGCCGATGATGCTGACGACCTCGCCGGGCGCGATCGCGAACGAGACGCCGTCGACGGCCGTGAGCGCCCCGAAAGACTTGGCGAGGTCGCTGACCTGCAGGAGGGGCTGGCTCGGAATGCTCATGAGCGGGCCCCCTCTCCCCCGGCGGCATCCGTTCCCGGGCCGGCGAGGGTGCCGACGAGCCCCGCGGATGCCGACTGCTCGGCAACGACGGGAGTACCGGCATCCTTGCGGCGGAACAGTCTGGCAAAGGGCAGCGGAAGAGTCCAGATACCCTGCGGGCGGAACCAGATCAGCAGCAACAGCACTACGCCATAGATGAGCAGTCGGGTCTCGCTGGCGACCCGGAACACTTCGAGCCCGCCGACGAGCACGATCGAGCCGAGCACGGCACCGAAGGGCCGAAGCATCGAGCCGAGCACGGCGATGATGACGATCTGGAACGACAGGTTGGGGTTGAAGATCTTGGGCTCGACGAACCCGAACTGGGCAGCCCAGAACGCGCCGGCGACACCGGCGATGAACCCGCCGATCCCGAACGCGAGGGACTTGTACTGCGGG
Source organism: Microbacterium sp. 67-17 (assembly GCF_001898325.1). GTDB lineage: Bacteria > Actinomycetota > Actinomycetes > Actinomycetales > Microbacteriaceae > Microbacterium > Microbacterium schleiferi. The sequence continues at coordinate 31,198 of NZ_MKTR01000023.1, read as the reverse complement.
GTCGCGATTCCGGCAGAGCGTGCTGCAACCTCGTCGTCGCGGATCGCGCGCCACGTCAGCCCGAGGTGCGAGCGGCCGAGACGGTGCACGAGCAGGATGAGCACCAGCAGAATGCCAAGCCCCAGCGCGTAGAACTGCGTGGTCGACGAGATCTGGATGCCGAAGATGTCGGGAAGCGGAATCTGGGCGATCCCGCTGCCGCCACCGGTGATCGGCGTCGCCACCAGCAGCACTGCCGAGATCGCCGCTCCCGTGGCGAGCGTCGCAATGGCGGGATAGTGACCGGAGAGCTTCCACGACGGGGCGTTCAGGAGCGCGATCAGCACGGCGGCAACGAGGCCTGCGAGGGGGGCTGCGACCAGGAACGGGAGTCCGGCATCCTTCGTCAGCATCGCCGCCGCGTACGCCCCCAGGGCGACGGGCCCCGCCTGACCGAGCGAGAGCTGCCCCGCGGCGCCGCCGATGACCGTCATCGACAGGGCGATCATCGCGAAGGCGAGGATCTGTACGCCGATCTGCACGGCGTAGCCGTCGAAGACGCCGGGGATCGTCGGAATGAGCGCGAGAGCAATGAGCACGGCGATCTGCCATCGCCGCATGACGACGGGGCGGGCCTGCGCGAAGAAGGTTCCGGTGAGCGGCTCACGGCGCACCGTCTTCTTGCCGAGGATGCCCTCGGGTCGGATCCAGAGCACGAGCAGCAGCGCGCCGAACGTGATCAGTTGGCGTGCCGAATCGCCCCACAGGCCCACACCGAAGGCTTCGGCGACGCCGAGCACGAGTCCGCCGATGACGGCGCCGAGGAGCGACCCGAGTCCACCGATCGCGGCCGCGGCGATACCGGCGAGCCCGATCTGGAAGCCCTGGGTCGGGGCGATCGTGGTGAAGTATGCGGCGACGAGCACGCCGGCAAGCCCGCCGAGGGCGGCCGAGACCATGAACGCGATCGACTGCACCCGCGCGACGGGCACGCCCATCTGCGCCGCCGCCTCGCGATCCTGTGAGGTAGCCCGGATCGCGCGTCCGATCTTGGAGCAGCGCAGCACGCCGGCGAGCACGAGCATGAGCGTCACGCTCGTGACCAGGATGACGACATCGATGAGCCGCAGCGTGATGCCCCCGATCTGCCACGTGATGTCGGGAAGGCCCGAGTCGAAGCGGCGCACCTCAGGCCCGAAGACGATCTGCGTGAGGTTGTCGAGGATGATCATCACCGCGATCGTCGCGAGCACCGCCGCGATCGGCGCCTTGCCCGCGAACGGACGGACGGCCACGAGATTGATGAGCCACCCGAGCGCCGCGGTCACGATGATCGCGGCTAGGGCACCGAGCCACAGCGGCATCCCGAGGCTCGAGGTCACGAGCCACCCGACCATGGCGCCGACTGCGAACAGTGACCCGTGCGCGAAGTTGACGACGTTCGCAACGCCGATCACGAGCGAAAGGCCCAGCGCCACGAGGGCGTAGGCGTTTCCGTTGATGAGGCCGGCGATGAGCAGGTCGAACACGAGGCTCCAGGGGTTGGGACGGGAGGAAGCGGATGCTGAAATGCGGGTGCCCGGATGACCGAGGCCCTAGAGTCCCGGTCATCCGGTGCGTTCTCAGCCGACCTGGTCGGTCAGCACGAACTGTCCGTCTTCGACGACCAGCCACTGGAAGCGTGGGCTGTCGATACGACGCTCGTCGTTGTAGGTGGCCGTGCCGTAGATGATCGACGGGATGTCGGTTCCGTCGCGCAGGGCATTGCGGATGCCCTCCCGGTCGAGGGTCTCGGCGTTCTCGGCGGCCCAGGCAAGCTGCTTGAGTCCGTCGTACGCGTACGCGGCGAACAGGTTGGGCGCGTGCCCGAACTCGTCGGTGTAGGCGGTCACGAAGCTCTCGACTGCCGGGTCGTCAGACTCGGGGTAGAACGTCGTGTCGACGTACACGCCCTCGGCGGCATCCTGTGCCAGGTCGAGGAACTCGGCCGAGTAGTTCGATCCGACGGCGAGGAACGGAACGTCCAGGCCCGTTTGCTCGGCCTGCTGTACGAGGAGCGCCGTCGTGCCGTAGTACGTGTAGAAGATCACGACGTCGGGCTTGGCGTCGCGAGCCTGCACGAGCTGCGGGCGGAAGTCGGTCGAGGCCTCTTCCACCGGCGAGCTGTAGACGATCGTGTCGCCGTTGGCCGCTGCCTGGTCTTGCAGCACACCGAACGCCGTGTTGCCCCAGTCGGTGTTGAGGTAGAAGACGGCGATGTTCGAGCCGATCTCGTGCGCGGCATCCTCGATCACTCGCGCTTCGACGGCCTGCGTCACGGACGGGCTGAAGATGTAATCGCCGGTCGCGGTGAACTCGGGGTGCGAGTTGGTGATGCCCAGCTGCAGCAGACCCGCACGCTGGTAGATCGGGCTCGCGACCATCGAGGTCGCCGACGAGAAGTCGCCCAGCACCGCGAGGACCGAGTCATCGCTGACGAAGCGCTGCGCGATCGTGGTGGCCTGGCTTGCCTCGCCCTGGCTGTCTTGGAAGTCGATCTGCACCTCGCGGCCGTTGATGCCGCCGGCGCCGTTGATCTCGTCGAGGGCGATCGCGAAGCCCTCCTGCCAGTTCTCGCCGTACTCGGCCTGGTTGCCGGTCAGGGGCCCGGAGACGCCGAAGACGATCGGTTCGGTGCTGTCGGCATCCGTGCTGCCGCCGCTGCTGGAGGCGCAGCCTGCCGCGACGAGGGCTGTCGCGGTGAGGGCGGCGGCTGCCGCAAGGGTGCGCGTGCGCAGGTTCATGCTGACTCCTGGTGAGAAGGGTGCTGTGGTGCCGTGAGGTACGGCCGGATGCTGCCGCTTTCGTCGAAGCGACCCGGCTATCTTGCGCACGGGGCGCCAGAATCACGCAGCCGGGCCGTCATGAAGCGAAGCATTTCGTCACAATGCCCCGCTTCCGGTGTCACAGATTGCGGTTTCTGCGCTGCCCAAACGACAGTTTGTGACACTCGAATTCGCGTTTGGGGCCGGGAATGCCTAGACACGAAGGTATGTCTGCCGCCTCCGCCATAGCGCTCGTCGGCGGGGGCCCTCGCGGCGTCTCGCTGCTCGAGCGTCTCGTGTCGGCGCTGGCCGACCTGCCGGCGGGTGACACGACGCTCGTCGACGTGTATCTGATCGACGATGTCGAGGTGGGCGCTGGTCGCGTCTGGCGCACCGACCAGACACGCGAGCTGTGCATGAACACGCTCGCGGATGCCGTGACGCTGTTCACTGACGACTCGGTGCAGATGGCCGGCACGGTGCGGCCGGGCCCGACGCTGTATGAGTGGGCGATTCTTGCCGCGCATGCCGCCGCGCCGGATGACCGGACGGCCGAGATCGTGGCCGCCATTCCGGCGCCACGGCAAGCAGGGTTCGGCGAGGCTCCGGTCCGCGCGGGCTTCGTTGCCGACTACCGCGACGAACTCGCCACCCTGCGCCCGGAATCCCATCCGAGCCGATCACTGTATGGCGAGTACATCGCCTGGGCGCTCGCGCGGTCGATTCGGGTGGCGCCGGGCGGCGTCACCGTGCATCCACGCACCGGACGCGTGACGGCAATCGTCGAACGCGGCGGACGCCAGGTACTGCAGGTCACGGATGCCGAGGGCGCGGCATCCGAGATCGCCGTCGATGCCGTGGTGTTGGCGACCGGGTGGCTCGCGAACCTACCCACCGCCGAGGAGAGCGCACTCGCGGCATCCGTGTCGGCGCGACCCGACCTCGTGTGGGTGGCGCCGGGTAACCCGGTCGACCAGGACCTGTCGCGGGTTCCCGCGGGCGAGGACGTCATCATCCGGGGTCTTGGGATGGGCTTCTTCGACACCGTCACGCTGCTCACGCTCGGGCGCGGCGGGCGGTTCGTCGCGGATGCCGCCTCCCCCGGCGGTCTGCGCTATGAGGCGTCCGGGGCCGAGCCGATCCTGTGGGCGACCTCCCCGCGTGGTGTGCCGTATCGGGCCAAGACGCTCTACGGCAGCCTGCCGCCGCGCTCCCGGCAGCGACACCTGCGCGCGCTGCTGGAGACCGGAGTTGCGCGACCGATCGACGTCGAGGGCCTCCTCTGGCCGGCGATCCGCAAGGATGCGTTCGAGGCGTACTACGAGACGCTGCACCGTATCCGTCCCGAGGCGTTGACGGGCTCGTTGGATGACCTGCGGGAGACGATCGCCGCGGATTCCGGAGACGCGGATTCGTTGGCCGCAGCTGTCGCGCCGTTTGTGGCTAACTCCTCAGACCTGTTCGATCTGGCAGCCGCACTCGACCCGTCGAACCGATTCTTCGCGAATCGTGAGGAGTTCGACACCTGGGTTGCTGGCTTCCTGGCCGATGACCTGCGCGAAGCCGAGCGCGGCGCCGACTCACCGCTGAAGGCTGCCCTGTGGTCGATCGGATCGGCTCGGCAGCCGGTGAGCCTCGCAGGCGCATTCGGAGGCTTCGATGCAGCGGCCCGGCGCGGAGCCTTCGGTCGCCTCCTCTCGATCGGCGGGATGTTCGGCTCGGGCCCGCCGGCTTTTCGCAACCGGCAGCTTCTTGCGCTGCACGCCGCGGGGATTGTGCGGTTTCTCGGTCCCCGGCCGCAGCTGAGCATCACCGACGCCGGTTTCCGCGTCGTGTCGGCGCAGATCCCGGATGCCGACATCACCGCCCGTACCCTGATCGACGCCTGGATGCACATGCACGATGCCGGTTCCAGCGCGGATCCGCTGGTGCGGTCGCTGACGGATGCCGGACGCCTGCGCGTCTTCCAGGTCGCCGACCGTGACGGTGGGCTGGGCACGACCGGCGGCATCGACATCGACCCCGACACCGGCCTGCTCGTAGGGTCGGATGGCACGCTCGATACGGCCATCCACGTCGCCGGCATTCCCGTCGACGAGGTCGTGCACGACACGATCATCAGCCCGATGCCCGGCACCAACCCGACCATGCTGCGTGAGACCGATCGCGTCGCGCGCAGTGCCGTGCGGATCGCGCTGCGCGCGGCATCCGTCTCACACACCGTTCCACTCGCAAGGAGTTCCGCATGACCGCATCCAGTGTTCGCCCCCAGGCCCTCGTGACGGGCGCAACCGGCGGCATGGGCGGCGCGATCGTGCGCGAGCTCGCGCGCACGCACGACGTCATTGCCGTCGGGCGCAGCGCCGACGCGCTGAGCGAGCTGGCGGCGCAGACCGGCGCCACCCCGTGGATCCTCGACATCACGGATGCCGAGGGCCTCGCCGCCCGCACCGCCGAGCTCACGCGCCTGGACGTTCTCGTGCACGGTGCAGCGATCGCCGCGGTCCACACCACCGAGACCGCAACTCCCGAGGACTGGGAGCGCCAGTTCGCCATCAACGTGTTCGCGCCGGCCGAGCTCACACGCCAGGTGCTGCCGCTGCTGCGCGAAAGCCAGGGAACCGTCGTGTTCATCGGGTCAGGAGCCGGGACTCGCCCGGTTCCTGGGCACGCCATCTACACGGCATCCAAGCACGCGCTTCGGGGATTTGCCGACGTGCTGCGCATCGACGAGCAGCGCCACCGGGTGCGCGTCGTGACCCTCGCCCCGGGACAGACCGACACCGGGATGCTGCGCACGCAGTCGGCCGAGATGGGAACGCCCTACGAGCCCGAGCGCTACATCAAGCCCTCGTCGGTCGCGGCGACCGTGCGGTTCCTCGTGGATGCCTTCCCCGACGTGCACCTCACCGACATCGCCGTGCGCCCCCGGGTCGAGATCGCGCGCCTGTAGCCCGGGGTGGGGCCGGCCCGGCGTCGCGTCCAAGTTCGCAGAATCGCGCGAACTTCGCACTCCTGCCCGCAATGCCTGCGACATACGCGCGAAACTGCGAGGTTCGTGACGTCGGCCGCACGCGACACGGCGGCAACAGAGACCGGATGCCGTCACGAATCGAGAAGACGGATGTCGCGGCATCCGGCTAACGTGTGCTCATGCCTGCACCGACGCCGCACGCCGCCGACGCTCACGACCTGATCCGGGTGCAGGGTGCGCGTGAGAACAACCTCAAGAACGTCGACGTCGAGTTGCCCAAGCGCCGGCTCACGGTCTTCACCGGGGTGAGCGGCTCGGGCAAGAGCTCGCTCGTGTTCGGCACGATCGCGGCCGAGTCGTCGCGGATGATCAACGAGACGTATTCGACGTTCATCCAGGCATTCATGAACACGCCGCCGCGCCCCGACGTCGATGTGCTCGAGGGACTGACGCCGGCGATCATCGTCGACCAGGAACGGATGGGCGCAAACGTCCGATCCACGGTCGGAACGGCGACGGATGCCAACGCCCTGCTGCGGATCCTGTTCAGCCGGGTCGGCCAGCCCCACGTCGGTGGCCCGCAGGCCTTCTCGTTCAACGTCGCCTCGGTCAGCGGCAAGGGCGCGGTGACGATGCAGACGGCGGAGGGCAAGAAGGTCGAGCGGCGCAGTTTCACCGTAACCGGCGGCATGTGTCCGCGATGCGAGGGCATGGGCCAGATCAACGACGTCGACCTCGCGCAGCTGTTCGACGAATCGAAGTCGCTTGCCGGCGGCGCGCTCACCATCCCCGGCTATTCGGCCGACGGGTGGTACGTGAAGATCTTCGGCGCCGTCGTGCCGCTGGATCTCCCCATCCGCGATTTCACCGAGCAGCAGCGCCACGATTTTCTCTACGGCCAGGCGCGCAAGGTCAAGTTCGAGAACATGAACATGACCTACGAGGGGCTCGTACCGAAGATCCAGAAGTCGTTTCTCTCGAAGGATGTCGAGGCCATGCAGCCCCACATCCGGGCGTTCGTCCAGCGCGCTGTCGCGTTTCAGCCGTGCCCCGAGTGCGGCGGCACGCGGCTGAACGAGGGAGCGCGGTCGTCGAAGATCGCCGGCACGAGCATTGCGGATGCCTGCGCCATGCAGATCTCGGACCTTGCCACGTGGGTGAAGAGCATCGATGAACCGAGCGCCGCTCCCCTGCTGCGAAGCCTCGGCGCGCTCTTCGATTCGTTCGTCGACATCGGGCTCGGCTACCTCTCGCTCGACCGCGCCTCCGGGACGCTCTCGGGCGGCGAAGCGCAGCGGACGAAGATGATCCGCCACCTCGGTTCGGCGCTGACAGATGTCACGTATGTCTTCGACGAGCCGACGGTCGGGCTGCACCCGCACGACATCCAGCGCATGAACCGGCTCCTCGAGCAGCTGCGCGATAAGGGCAACACCGTGCTGGTCGTCGAACACAAGCCCGAGACCATCGCCATCGCCGACCACGTCGTCGACCTCGGGCCCGGCGCCGGCTCAGGCGGCGGCGAGATCATGTTCGAGGGCACGGTCGAGGGTTTGCGTGCCTCCGGGACGCTGACCGGCCGCCACCTGGACGACCGCGCCCACCTCAAGCCCGCCGGGCGACGCGCGACGGGTGCGATCGAGATTCGCGGTGCGCACTCGCACAACCTGCAGAACGTGGATGTCGACATCCCGCTGGGCGTCCTGGTTGCCGTGACCGGGGTCGCGGGGTCGGGCAAGAGCTCGCTGATCCACGGGCCGGTCGCCGGGCGTGAGGGCGTCGTCGCGATCGATCAGAGCGCCATCAAGGGTTCGCGCCGGTCGAGCCCCGGCACGTACACGGGGATGCTGGATCCGATCCGCAAGGCCTTCGCGAAGGCGAACGGCGTCAAGCCGGCCCTGTTCAGCGCGAACTCCGAGGGCGCCTGCCCGGTGTGCGGCGGGTCGGGCGTGATCGTGACGCAACTCGGTCCGATGGAGCAGCTCGAGTCGCCGTGCGATGTCTGTGACGGCAAGGGCTTCGCCGAGACCGTTCTGGAGTTTCGACTGGCCGGCAAGAACATCGTCGAGGTGCTCGACATGGCGGCATCCGAGGCTCTCGAGTTCTTCGGTTCGGGTGAGGCTAAGGTACCGGCGGCTGCGGCGGTCCTCGGGCGAATGGTGGATGTCGGACTCGGCTACATCCGGATCGGCCAGCCCCTGCCGACGCTCTCAGGCGGTGAGCGGCAACGGCTGAAGCTTGCCGTGCAGATGGGCGAGAAGGGCAGTGTCTACGTGCTGGACGAGCCCACGACGGGCCTGCACCTCGCGGATGTCGAGAACCTGCTCGCCCTGCTCGACCGGCTCGTTGATTCGGGTGTGTCGGTCATCGTGATCGAACACCACCAGGCGGTGATGGCTCACGCCGACTGGATCATCGACCTCGGCCCGGGCGCGGGCCACGACGGCGGCCGAGTCGTCTTCGAAGGCACCCCCGCCGATCTCGTGAAGGCCCGCTCGACGCTGACAGGCCAGCACCTCGCCGAGTACGTCGGCGCCTGACGTACACGCGAGCGCCGCGCAGCATCCGTGCCCGCGCGCTGCGCGCAGCATCCGTGCCCGCGCGCTGCGCGCAGCATCCGTGCCCGCGTAGCGCACCCCGCGCGCCGCGAGACACCCCGCGCGCCGCGAGACACCGTGCGCCCGGTGAGGCACTGCGCGAGGAGGGGTGTCTCAGCCCGCGCGCGGTGTCTCGTCCGCGGCAGGGTGTGTCGCGTGCCGACCCCGGCACGACCCACGTTCGCAGAATGGCGCGAAGTTCGCAGGTTGCGCCACCGGTACTACGAGGTACGCGCGAAACTGCGGAGTTCGCGCCCCCACGACACTCAGGCCTTGTCGGCGTCAACCTTCTCGTAGGACGCGACGAGTTCGAGTTCCTTGGACTTCTTGGGCAGGAAGATCCAGACGACCGCGGCGCCGATCGCGATAGCGACGGCTCCGACGGCGTAGGCGGCGATCGCGCCGGTCTCGAGCGACTGCTGCGCGGCCTGGATGATCTGGTCCTTGTATTGCGGGTACTGGTCGGCCACGTGCAGCGCCGATGCGTACGAGGCCTGCAGCGCCGCGGTGACCTGATCGCTGATGCTCGAGGCTTCGGACGACTCAGAAATGAGCTTGCCGAACGCGTGAGCGAAGCCGGCAGCGAGGATGGCGCCGAGCACACCCTGCATGACGGATCCGCCGAGGTCGCGCTGCAGGTCGGCGGTGGCAGATGCCATCCCGACGCGGCGGACCGGAGTCGATTCGGTGATGGCGCGGGATGCCGGTGTCATGGCGAATCCCGCGCCGATACCGATCACCATGTAGCCGAGCGAGACGTACCAGAACGGCGTGGTCTCGTTCCAGAACAACGCCATGATGAAGCCAACGAGCACGAAGACGTAGCCGAGCATCATGGTGAAGCGCGAGCCACGGGTGAGGACGAGCTTTGCCGAGTGAGGGGCGACCAGCAGCAGACCGATACCGGCGGGAACGATCGAGAGGGATGCCTCTAGCGTGGAGTATCCGAGGATGTTCTGCTGGAACTGCTGACCCACGAACATCGCGCCCATGAGCGACCCGAAGACGACAAGACCGCCCGTGGCGGGTGCCCAGAACATCCGGCGCCGGGCGACCTTCAGGTCGTAGAGCGGGCTCTTGGCGGTCAGCTGGCGCCACGCGAACAGGGCGATCAGGACCACCGCTGAGATCAGCAGGATGACGCCGAACGTGCGCGTGGTCGGCACGAACACTGTCGAAAGGCCGAGCACGATCGACCCGATCATGAACACCGAGATCACGCCACCGAGGTGATCGACCCTGTCGTTGCTCTCTGCCACGTGCGACGGCACATAGAGCCACACCAGGATGAATCCCGCGATCGCAAACGGCACCGCGAGCAGGAACGCGGCACCCCACCAGAACCACAGCAGCAGGATGCCGGCAAGCACCGATCCGATGACGGTCGAGGTGGCACTGACCGCCGACCACAGTGCGATCGCGAGGGTGCGCTGCTTGCCAGGGCCCCACAGCGCCGTGATGAGCGACAGAGTGACAGGGTATGCCATGCCCGCGGCGATACCGGTGAAGATGCGCGCAACGACGAGCATCTCGATGGATGCCGCGAAGGCAGCGAAAAAGCTGATGATGACCGTGAGGCCGAGACCGAGCACGAGGAGTTGTTTGCGCCCATAACGGTCGGCGACGGCGCCGAGGTACAGCACCGACATCGCGAGGCCCAGCGAGCAGCCCACGGCGACGAGGTTCAGCGCGGTCTGCCCGGCCCCGAACGCGTCGCCGATGTCGGGGAGCGCGATGTTCGCCGCCGCAAGGTTGATGTTGCACACCAGCGCGCCGAGGATCAGCGCCGTCAGCACGAGCTTCGGGCGGGCTGGTGCGGCGGGGGCGGCGGGCACGGATGCTGCAGCGTCGGTCACGCGATAACACTAGCGACCCCCGCCCACCGAGCGTGGTACCCCGCCCCCACTCCCCGTTCGGCCTCGCGAGCGACGCGGAACGGAAGCGCCCCACCAAGGTCCCTTGCGGCGCGTGCGGGCAGGGCGAGAGGATCGGCTCGTGAGCATTCGCGTCAACGTCGACAACTTCACCCGAGCCGAGACCCACCGCATGATGGCGACTCTGCAGGCCCAGGGCGGCGGGGTGAACCGCCTGAATCATCTGCGCGCACCCACGCCGATCGACAATCAGCCGGTGATCCGCATGAACCGCGACACGCTCTACAGCTTCGCCGTCGTCGACATCACCGCGGGCGCAACGCTCACGCTTCCCGACGCGGGCGATCGCTATGTCTCGGCGATGGTGGTAAACGAGGACCACTACGTTGACGCGGTGTTCCACGCCGCCGGGCAGCATCCGATGTCGATGGAGCGTTTCGGCAGCCCGCACGTTGTGGTCGCGCTGCGCATCCTCGTCGACGCGAACGACCCCGACGACATCGCAGCCGTCGTGGCGTTGCAAGATCAGATCCAGATCGAGAGCGCGTCGGATGCCCCATTTGAGCCAGCCGACTACGACGCTTCGAGCCTCGATGAGACGCGCACAGCACTGCTCGCTCTTGCACGCAACATGACCGACTTCGATGGCGCGTTCGGATCACAGGACGAGGTCGATCCCGTGCGGCACCTGATCGGGACCGCCGCAGGATGGGGCGGGCTTCCCGGGAGCGAGGCGAAGTATGTCAACGCCGAACCCGGATTGCCGGTCGGTCAATACGAGCTGACGGTCGGCGATGTTCCGGTCGATGGCTTCTGGTCGATATCGATGTACAACGCGGATGGTTTCTTCGAACCGAACGAGCGTGGCGCGAATTCGATCAACAATGTGATGGCGGCACGCAATCCCGATGGGTCGATCACGGTGCGCTTCGGCGACTTCCCCGACGACGTTCCGAACGTCCTGCCGCTGACGGAGGGCTGGAACTACGTCGTGCGCCTGTATCGCCCGCGCGCCGAGATCACGACGGGAGGGTGGACCTTCCCGTCGCTCACCACCTGAGCGCAGGACCGACACTCCCGGAGCGGTGATCTCGGGCGCGGGCGAGATGGTGATCGACTACCGTCCGCGTCACGCCGCCGCGGTGGCGAACCTCACGCGCGTGAGCTCTTCGGATGCATCCCATAGGCGCGCGGCATCCGTCTGGCTGCGCAGCGGCTTCCAGAGTTTCTGGCGCCCGGGTCGCCCGCCGACCTGCCCCAGGCCCTGCGGTCCGAAGAACTCGCCACCGGTCCCGGTCGTCGCTGCCATGAGCGCCGGGAGCGCGGCAGACTCCGGCGTCCCGGCAAGGCCGAGAGCCGACATCCGTCGCACGAACCGGATGTCGCGCGTGTCTTCTGTCCTGCCGATCTCGGGGCGGGCCGCCAGCAGACTCGTCGGGGCGACACCCGGGTGCGAGATCGAACTCGTGATCCCCCAGCCGGATGCCGCGCTGCGGCGGTGCAGTTCGAGTCCGAACAGTCCGCAGCCGAGCTTCGACTGCCCGTACGCGCGCATCTCGTCGTAGCTGCGCTCCCAGTTCAGGTCGTCCCAGTTGATGGCGGCGCGCTGCGCGGCAACGCTCGTCTGCGTGACGACGCGGGCGCGGCCCGCTCGCAGCAGCGGCATGAGCTGCGCCGTCAGCGCCACATGAGCGAGGTGGTTGATGCCGAACTGCATCTCGAAGCCGTCAGCGGTCGTCTGCCGGGCAGGCGGGCGCATGATGCCGGCGTTGTTGATGAGCAGGTGGATCGGCGCGCCTTCGGCGACAAGGGTCTCCCCCAGGGCGGCGACAGACGCGAGCGACGAGAGATCGAGGTCGCGCAGCGTCACCTGGGCGCCCGGGTGCACGGCACGGATCGTCGTGATCGCCGCCTCGCCCTTCGTGCGGTTGCGCACCGGAAGCACCACCTCGGCGCCGGCACCAGCGAGCGACCGGGCGATCACGAGGCCGATGCCGTCGCTGCCGCCGGTGATGACGGCGCGGCGGCCGGTGAGGTCGGGCAGGGGCAGATCGTAGGTTCGAGGCATCGTGATTCTTCTTTCGTCCGGAGGGATGGCTTCAGCATCCGTCGCCGGGCGAACCGTATCCACGGCCTGACGATCCGAGGCTGCGCGAGGCGATCTGGGAGAGGATGCCTACATGATCGATCGACCCGGACTCGCGCACTTTCTGCGCACCCGCCGCGAGGCGCTGCAGCCCGAGGATGTCGGGCTCTTTCGGGGCGCTCGCCGGCGCACAAGCGGCTTGCGGCGTGAGGAGGTCGCGGCCCTGTGCCACATGTCGACCGACTACTACTCCCGTCTCGAGCGCGAGAAGGGTCCGCAGCCGTCGGAGCAGATGGTCGCCGCCATCGCGCAAGGGATGCACCTGTCAACCGACGAGCGCGATCACCTCTTCCGCCTCGCCGGCCATCGTCCGCCCGAGCGTGGCACGGCATCCGAGCACGTCAGTCCCGGGATGCTGCGCATCCTCGACCGCCTCACCGACACCCCCGCCGAAGTCGTCACCGAGCTGGGCGAGACGCTGCGGCAAACTCCCCAGGGCGTCGCACTGGTCGGAGACCTCATGCGCTTCACCGGCCCCGCGCGTAGCATCGGTTACCGCTGGTTCACCGATCCGGATGCCCGCGGCATCCATTTGGAAGAAGACCACGAGTTCTACTCCCGGATGTATGCGGCTGGGCTCCGCGCGATCGCCGCGCAGCGTGGGCCGACATCGCGCGCGGCGGGCTACGTCGAGCTGCTCCGGGCCGAGAGCGCGGAGTTCCGCGAGTACTGGGATCGGCATGAGATCGGCATCCGTCCCCGGGACCTGAAGCGGTATGTCCATCCCGAGGTCGGGCTTCTGGAACTCACCTGTCAAGTACTGACGGATGCCGAGACGTCGCACAGTCTGCTCGTCTACACAGCCGTTCCCGGCAGCGAGAGCGCCGAGAAGCTGCAGCTTCTCGGCGTGCTCGCCCGCGCCGGCACCCGGTATCCCGGCGCGGGCCGTGGCTAACTCCTGAAACCCGCCGCCCGACGCAGCATCCGCCGCGACCTACCGCCCGCAGCCCTCGGATCTGAGGAGTTAGCCACACAGCGCCGGCGTTACTCCCCCGCGGCGTGCGGGTCAGAGGCGTTGAGCGCGGCCACGACCTGCGGGTAGTCGCCGCGCGCCTCGCCGTACCGCAGGAACTTCACCCGCTCGACGAGAATCTCGGATGCCTCGGGCTGGGTCTCGATGAGGGTCATCACCTCGTCGATGAAGTCATCGAGCGGCAGCGCCATCGGGTTCACGTCATGCCCCGGCATCAGCTCGGTCTGCACGGCCGGCGGCACGAGCTCCACGACCGACACCGAGGTGCCCTCCAGCTGCAGCCGCAGCGACTCGCTCAGCATATGGATCGCCGCCTTCGAGGCGTTGTAGCTCGGCGTCACCCGCAGCGGCGCGTGCGCCAGGCCCGACGAGACGGTCATGATCGTGGCATCCGGCCGGGTCTGCAGGTGTTCGATGAACGCGCCAATCAGCCGAATGGGCCCGAGCACGTTGGTCGTGATGATCGACTCGGCGCTTGCGACGAAGCCGTCGGCCCGCGTCCAGTCTTCGGCCCGCATGATGCCGGCCATCGTGATCAGCACGTTCAGCTCGGGGTGGTTCTCGAGCACGGTAGTGGCGGCGGAACGGATGCTGTCGGCATCCGCTGTGTCGATCTGCACCGTGTCGATGCCGGGGTGCGTGTCGCGGATCTCGTCGAGCAGCGCCGTGCGCCGGCCCCCGACGATGACGGTGTTGCCGCGCTCGTGCAGGCGCAGGGCGAGCGCGAGTCCGATGCCGCTGGTGGCACCCGGGATGAAGATGGTGTTTCCGGTGATGTTCATGTCTCCACCCTGCGCCGGGGTGCGAGGCCGCGGCAGAGAGCGGATGTCCAGGGATTCGCGATCCCTGGAACGGATGCCGACAGCCGCGCATACTGGCGGGATGGACCGTGACGCGCTGGCTGAGTTTCTCGTGCATCACCGGTCCGCGTTGCAGCCGCAGGATGTGGGCCTCTCGGCAGGATCCCGCCGCCGCGCCCAGGGCCTGCGGCGTGAGGAGGTCGCGCAGCTGGCGGCGATGTCGACCGACTACTACACGCGTCTCGAGCAACGCCGCGGACCGCAGCCGAGCACACAGATGCTCTCATCGCTCGCGCGGGCACTGCGCCTGAGCGCCGAGGAGCGCGACTACCTGTTCCGCGTCGCCGGGCATAGCGCTCCCGACCGCGCCGCGAGCGACTTCGTGTCGCCGGGCTTGCTGCGGATGATGGACCGCCTCTCCGACGTGCCGGCGTTCATCATCACGGCGATCGATGAGACGCTCGTGCAGAATGCGCCCGGGCGCGCGCTGTTCGGCGATGCATCCGTCTACACGGGACTCGAGCGCAGCGGAATCTACCGCTGGTTCGCCCATCCCGAGACGGCGCGCGCGGTCTATCCCGAGAGTGATCACGCTCGCCAATCGCTCGCCCTGGTCTCGTCGCTCCGGGCAGCGTATGGTGCGATGGGTCCGCGCTCGCGGGCCGGCGAGATCGCCCGTGCACTCGATGCCCAGAGCGCCGAGTTCGCCGAGCTGTGGCGGAGTCAGCGGGTCGGTCGCCGGTTCGAAGACCACAAGGTCGTCATCCATCCCGAGATCGGCCCGATCGAGGTCGACTGCCAGGCCCTGTTCACCGAGGATGCCTCGCAGACCCTCGTCGTGCTGACCGCTCCCCCGGGAACGGATGCCGACAGCCGCCTGCGCCTGCTCTCGGTGCTCGGCACGCAGCAGTTCAGCGACGTCGACCGCTGATTACGCCGACTACCGGGCGGCGTCGATGACGCAGAAGCGGTTACCCTCGGGGTCTTCCATGATGATGTAGTCGGCGTCGGCGGGACGCTTGCTCCAGTGCACTTCGCGCGCGCCGAGCGCGGTGAGCCGCTCGACCTCGGCGGCTTGGTCGTCGGCGTACAGGTCCAGGTGGATGCGTGGGGGAAGCATCCGGGGCGAGGGCACCTTGTCGAGTGAGATATTCGGGCCGTCCCCCGAGCGCGGGTGCAGCAGCGCGAAGTCGGCGGCGATCGGTTGTCGCGGCTCGTAGTCCAGTGCCTGCGTCCAGAACTGCAGCTGCGCGGCGAGGTCGTCGACACGGATGACGATGGATCCGACGGTCAGCATGGCTTGACCGTACGCGCGACGGATGCCGTCAGCAAGCGATCATCGACGCCGGGCCGTGCGCCACCGTTCACCGCACGACGTAGACGTTCTCGGCGAGCTTGACGGAACTGTCCGGCGCGGGGTCGCCGTCGGGAACGAGCTGGTACGCAGCGGAGGTCCCTCTGCCGACCTCGAGGACCCCCCGAGATGCGCATCCGGTCGACGCCACGTCGTGGGCGACCAACACCAGGCAGACCTTGGGTCCCTCGGTTCCGATTCCGTGTACGGCCCAGACTTGCGTTCCGTTGTCGTCGCCCGCGTACCGCGACATGCTCTGCGTGAGATCTGCGAACAGGTCACCCGCGGCATCGGGCAGCGTGTCGATGTCTTCGGCCCCAGTGTCGAAAATGCTGTACGTGTAGGTGCGCGGCGAGTTGGTCGGCTCGGGTGACACCTCGGTGCACCCGACCAGCGCGAGCATGCCAACAAAAACAACAGCAAGTCGTGCGATCCCCCGATGCATGCGCCCAGTGTGGCACAGCGCGCAAGCCCCGGTCATTGAGTGGGTGGAACGACGCGAGAGCTCCCGGGCACGGATGCCGACAGCCGCCTGCGCCTGCTGGCGGCGGCGCTCGACATTCCGCAGTTCAGCGAGTTGCCCGGTCACCCACCCCCGGTCTCGGAGCGGGCGTCATCCGTCCCGCCTGGTGTGCCCAGATCGCGATCTCGACGCGATTGCGCGCGCCGAGTTTGGTCATGAGACTCGCGATGTGCGACTTCACGGTGCTGAGGGTGATGTACAGGCTGGCCGCGATCTCACTGTTGCTGCGCCCCCGTGCGACTTCGATGAGCACCTGCTCTTCGCGGTCGGTGAGAGGCTCGGCCGGCTGCGGCCGTGAAGCGGGCTCTGCGCGGCTGAATGCCTCGAGCAGACGAACCGTGATGTTCGGGGCGATGAGGGCGTCGCCGTTCGCGGCCGAACGAACCGCCTCCGTAAGCAACTCCGTCCCGGCATCCTTGAGCAGAAAGCCCTTGGCGCCGGCCCGCAGCGCGGCGAACACATACTCGTCGAGGTCGAAGGTCGTGATGATGACGATCGCCATCGGGTCGTCCACGTCGGGGCCCGCAAGCAGGCGGGTCGCCTCAATGCCATCGACGTCGGGCATGCGGATGTCGAAGACGCACACATCGGGCCGCAGGCGCCGCGCCAGTTCGACCGCTTCGGCGCCATCGGATGCCTGCCCGACCACCGTGATATCCGGCTGCGCGTCGAGGATCATGCTCAGGCCCGTGCGCACCAGCTCCTGGTCATCGGCGATGAGCACTCGGATGGTCACGGAGCCCATCCAACACGAGGGAGGGTCGCCGTGACAGTCCACCCTCCGCCCGGCGCAGGCCCGGCCTCGCACGAGCCGCCCAACAGTGCCGCGCGCTCCCTCATGCCGATGATGCCGAAACCGGGAGCGGGCGGCGAGGCCAGGTCACCGTCGTTGACGACGCTCAATCGAACACCGACGTCGTCCGCGACCACGACCACGTCAACCCGCGTCAGGTGGCGCGCGTGACGAAGCGCGTTGGTCACCGACTCCTGGGCGAGGCGAAAGACGGCGGCGGCAACGGGCGGGGGGATGCTGATGTCGCCATCGCTGACCGTGACCTCCACGACAGTGCCGCCGGGCCTCGTGCCCGCGAGCTGTGCGATGTCGCCCAGGCCGGGGTTCGGTGCGAGATCTCCGATGTCGCCGACACGCAGCACCCGAACCATCGACCGCAGCTCCCGCAGCGTCTTGGCCGCTTCGGTTTCGATCACCCGCAGCGCGCTCTGCGCCGCGGTCGGGTCGTGGGGCGCAACGGCGAGTCCTGCCTGCGCGCGGATCGCGATGGCCGTGACGTGGTGCGCGACGGTGTCGTGCAGGTCGCGGGCAAGATGCTCGCGTTCGAGCATCCGGATGCGGTCAAGTAGTCGCTCGCGGGAGCTCGCGCGGTAGCGAAAGGCCATGCCGAGCAACACCGCTGTGAGCAGGAGAGCGAACCCGCCGATCAGTTCGACGAGTCCTCCGCCACGAAGGAACGTGAGTCCGAGGCTGATGATCAGGAGTAGGGAACCGATCATGAGCTCGCGACCGGAGGCCCAACGGAAGAGGGCGTACACGATCACCAGGATGAACAGGCTGGTCGTCAAGCTCGAGACGGGCAGGAGCACGTCGATCGGTAGGAGCACGATGCACAGCATCCACAGCGGCTTGGTGCGACGCCACAACACAGTCGGCGTCACCGCGAGGACCACGCCCACGGAGAGCCAAGGGTTCGTCAGATCGGACCGGAGCAGACCCTCGACGACCGCCAGCACCGCGATGAAAACGAGGAGGAGCCAGTCCCGCCACACCCGACGCGGCGGAGGCGGCGCGGCGCTCGGCGCATCCCACGCGGAACGCCACAGCCCAGTCACCGGGTCAGGATACAAGCGCACCGCGCTCCGTCGCCTTCCGCGATCGACCGTTCGCGCGATGCCGAACGATCAGCTCGGCCACGAGCCAGTTGATGGTGAAGCCCGCCGCGACGACCCAGGTCTCGCCAGCCGTGTCAGGTTCGCCGAAGGGAAGCGACCACAGCACCGAGACGAGCGCTTGGGTGCCGCCAGAGACGGCGATCGCGAATGCCCGCGTCGACCACGCGCCGTGCGCTGCGAAGTCACGGCGCACGATCGCGATCGCTGACATCGCCAGGAACGCCATCATCACGGCGGAAAAGAACAGCCGCACCATCGCCAGCGGCAGTTCGTCTGCGGGTCCGCCGAAGAACACCGCGAGCCAGGCGCCGGATACCGCCGCCAGGAACCCCAGCGGAAGCAGCACCCGACCCGCCCGACGGTGCCATCCGCGTCGAGCGCGCAGCGCGGGCGAGAACTGGAATGCGCCAACCACGCAGTACACACTCATCGACACGATGTGCGCGACCATCGCGACCGTCGATGCCCACGCAAATGCGTCACCCGAAGGAACACTCGCCTCCCGCAGGCTGAGTGCTCCTCCGATGATCGGGAGCGCACTCAGCAGGAGCAGGCCACTGATCGCGAGCCATCCGCTCCGGGGTGCGGGCCGTGGGTCAGTGCTCGTCTGCGCGTGCGGGGCGAGGTTCAGGTCAGTCGACATAGCTCGATGTTCGCGTGCGTGACCTCTCCCCACATCGGCCCGCGGTACGGACTGAGAATCGTACTTTCGGCCCCTGCGGTCGCGGCCTTCCGGCCGATGACGGGTATCCGTGTCGCGGCCCATTCTCAAGTCATGGAAACGACAACGACCATGCGCGCCGTCATTCAGCGTCGGTACGGTACGCCCACCGTTCTCGAGACAGCGGATGTCGAGCTCCCTCGTCTCGGGCGAGGCGGCGTGCGTGTCCGGGTGCGTGCTGCCTCGCTGCACCCCGGCGACTGCTTCATCATGGCCGGCGAACCGTACGTCATTCGGCTCGCCTTCGGACTGCGTCGGCCGCGCCAGGCCATCCGCGGCACGGATCTCGCGGGCGTCGTCACTGCGGTCGGTGAGGATGTCGCGAGCATCGAGCCCGGTGACGAGGTGTTCGGGTGGTGTTCGACGGGCACGCTCGCCGAGTTCGCCTGCGTGCCCGCGCGCAACCTCGCTCCCGCGCCCGCGAACCTGTCGCTGGCCGATGCCGCCGCGGCGCCGACCTCGGGGATGACCGCGCTGCAGGCCCTGCGCGATGTCGCACGGGTGTCCCCCGGACAGAAGGTTCTCATCGTGGGGGCATCGGGTGGTGTCGGGTCGTTTGCCGTCCAGATCGCCAAGGCGCTCGGCGCCGAGGTCACGGGCGTGTGCAGCGCCCGCAACACCGACCTTGTCGCCGCTCTCGGCGCCGACCACGTCGTCGACTACGAGAGATCCGACATCACCAGCACCGGTGCGCGCTACGACGTCATCCTCGACAACGTCGAGGCTCAGCCGATCAGCGTCATGCGCCGGGCACTAACCCGCACCGGCACCCTGATTCCGAACAGCGGACGCGGTGGACGCTGGCTAGGTCCCCTTGTACGCATCGCACGATCGCGTGTGCTGTCGGCCTTCACACAGCAGAGGTTGCGACCGTTCACCTCTGTCGGCAACCACGAAGACCTTCTCACTCTGGCGGCGCTCTTGTCGGCCGGCCAGGTCACACCCGTCATCGACCGCGTCTACTCGCTGGATGACGCAGCCGAAGCTCTTCACCACGTCGCGACCGGCCACACGCGAGGAAAGGTTGTCGTCACGCCCTGACGGCTCCCGGTCGCTCAGGCTCCCGGCATGCACCTCCCCGCCGCCACCCAGGCGGAGGGAAATCCCTGAACAGAGAGAAGGCCACATGACCACTTCACGCACCCCGAAACCGCTCTCCCACCCGCAGGTCCCGGTGCAGGCGAAGCTCGCTGCCGCCTGGACGAGCTTCATGTTCCTGTACATCTACGTCGACTACTACCACCTCCACAAGCCGAACGTGATCGACAATATCCAGGCAGGTGTCGTCTTCGAGTTCCCGATCACGCCTGCGCTGATGACCGGGTTCCTCACGCTGACGGCGATCCCGTCGGTGATGGTGGTCCTCTCCGCGGTCCTTCCTGCCCGCGCGAACCGCATCACGAACCTCGTTGCCGGTGCCGTCTACGTCCCCGTCACGGTCTTCAACGCCGTCGGCGAGACGTGGGAGTGGGCTCCCTTCTACGTCGTCTCCATCGGCATTGAGCTGGCGCTGTTGGCGTACATCCTGCGCTCGGCCTGGATGATGCCGCGAACGATCGCGGCGATGGCCGATGCGGCGTCGACCACGAGTCGACAGTGAGCACGATGAACATCCGGCAACGACCTCTCACCCGCGCCACGCTCTTCGGCGTAGCGCTCGCGCTTGTCCTGCCGCTGCATCCTGCGGGCAGCTTCACCTGACGGGAACAATGACGACGCAGACCCGCGACATCGCCGATGTCGATGCCGCAGGTCTGCGAACAAGCGACTCCTCCTCGCCATCACCATCGGCGAGGAGGAGTCTCTGACGATAACCGCATCGCGCAGCGTGATCTCGGCGCTGACCTCAGACGTGGCCCAGGGCACTCTGGTTCTGGGCGACTTCAACGGAGACCGACTGCGCCCGCAGTGGCGGACTCACCTATTCCGAAGACCCAACCCAGGTCGATACGGATCTCACGGGCAGCGGCACGGTCGAGGTCGTCGAAGCGCATCGTTAGCAGCTTTCCTCGGCGCCCGACGAACGCTGAAAGGCCGGGACCCCCTGAGGGATCCCGGCCTTCCGTTGCTGTGTGATGCTACCGGCTGTGACGCGGGTGGTGCCGGGTCTTAGCGGCCCGAGAGCTTCTCGCGAAGAGCCGCGAGTGCCTCGTCATCCGCGAGCGTGCCGACGGGGCTTTCGCTCGAGTACGAGCCGGAGCCCGAGGTGGACGAACCGCTGTAGCTGTCGTCGGCTTCCTTGGCAGCCTCGGCTTCGGCGGCCTTGGCAACCGTAGCCTTGTGGGCTTCCCAGCGCGCCTGGGCTGCAGCGTATTCCTGCTCCCACTTCTCGCGCTGCTCGTCGAAGCCTTCCTTCCACTGGTTGGTCTCGGGGTCGAAGCCCTCGGGGTACTTGTACTCCCCGTTCTCGTCGTACTCCGTGACCATGCCGTAGAGGGCCGGGTCGAACTCGACACCGAAGGGGTCGATCGACTCGTTGGCCTGCTTCAGCGAGAGCGAGATGCGGCGACGCTCGAGGTCGATGTCGATGACCTTGACGAAGACCTCTTCGCCGACCGAGACGACCTGCTCGGCGAGCTCGACGTGCTTGCCCGAGAGCTCGGAGATGTGCACGAGGCCCTCGATGCCGTCTGCGACGCGAACGAACGCACCGAACGGAACGAGCTTGGTGACCTTACCCGGTGCGATCTGGCCGATCGCGTGGGTGCGGGCGAACACCTGCCATGGGTCTTCCTGGGTGGCCTTGAGCGAGAGCGACACGCGCTCGCGGTCGAGGTCGACCTCGAGAATCTCGACGGTGACTTCCTGGCCGACCTCGACGACCTCGGATGCGTGCTCGATGTGCTTCCACGAGAGCTCCGAGACGTGCACGAGACCGTCGACGCCGCCGAGGTCGACGAACGCACCGAAGTTGACGATCGACGAGACGGTGCCCTTGCGGACCTGGCCCTTGTGCAGGTTGTTGAGGAAGTTCGAGCGCGACTCCGACTGGGTCTGCTCGAGCAGCGCACGGCGCGAGAGCACGACGTTGTTGCGGTTCTTGTCGAGCTCGAGGATCTTCGCCTCGATCTCCTGACCCAGGTAGGGGGTCAGGTCGCGGACGCGGCGCAGCTCAATCAGCGATGCGGGGAGGAATCCACGCAGGCCGATGTCGACGATGAGTCCACCCTTGACGACCTCGATCACGGAACCGGTGACAACACCGTCGTTCTCCTTGATCTTCTCGACGTCGCCCCACGCACGCTCGTACTGGGCACGCTTCTTCGAGAGGATGAGGCGGCCTTCCTTGTCCTCCTTCTGGAGAACCAGCGCCTCGACCTGGTCGCCGACGTTGACAACCTCGTTGGGGTCGACGTCGTGCTTGATGGAAAGTTCACGGGAGGGGATGACACCCTCGGTCTTGTATCCGACGTCGAGGAGCACCTCGTCGCGGTCGATCTTGACGACGGTGCCCTCGATGAGCGAGCCGTCGTTGAAGTCCTTGCCCTTGAGGGTCTCTTCGACCGCGGCCAGGAAGTCCTCAGCAGATCCGATGTCGTTGATCGCAACCTGCTTGGTGGCCGGGGCGGTCGTTGCAGTAGTCATGTAGTGGGTTGTCCTTGGATGGTGTTGTAGTCGGGGCCAGGATGCCGACACGGATGTCGAAACACACGCATCAGCCTGTTTCCAGGCCAGGTGGATGGGGTTGTGCGATGTCACTCCCCCGCCGTTTCGCGGGCAGGCGCACAGAAGCTATGCCTTCGAGAGACAGTTCAGGATATCAGAGATGGCGCGTCCGGCGCTGGATCAATGGCGTCCTGCGATGCGCGCCTCTGCCTTGGCGGAGATCGTCGCCGGGTACTTCTGCTGCATGTACTCAAGGAACGTGGTCAGGCCCGCCTCCTGGGTAAACCCGTTGCCGTCGACAATAGGCAAGGCGAGCAACAATTCAATGTCGGACTTACTCAACGCATCGGCCACCATCTGGAGGCGCATCAATACGATGTTGCTGTCGTCGTAGCTCCGGGTGAAGTCGGCCTCGCCGAGCCACTTGTCCTTCAGCACACGACGCACCGACGCCGACGACAGGTCGCTCGGCAAGCTGAGTCGGTCGAGCCATCGTCCGTCCCGGAAGACTCCGTAGAAGCGAGTTGCCGAGTACGAGCGCCGTTCGGCGGTGATGAGGTCCTCGACCTCCTGAATCAGATCGTCGCTGACGTACCTCGTGATCAGGTCATAGGCCAGGCTCGCAAGCGAGATGTAGTGAAGGGCGAGGTTCCGCTCCATAGAGGTCGCGAGCGTATGGGACTTCTCGTTCCGGAGGAACTGGATAGCCATATTGAGGTACTTCACGCCATCGAAGAAGTCCTTCTCTGCCTGCCCCGAGGGTTCGTGGCCGAAGAGGGCCGGGATGTTGTCGGGCTTGAAAGCATCCGTCGCCTTCTCACTCCCTGTCTTCTCGCGCAGCGCTTCCCGCACAACTTTGTACGACTCCTCGACCGCGTGGAAGTTGTCTTCGGTCTCGAGGTATCGGCTTATATGGGCATAGATGTCCTCGTGGATCTCGATCTGTATCTTGTTGTTGGTGACCGTCGCTTCCGTAGTGAAGCTCACGCTCGACGGCGGCGTATCCGCAGGACGCTTCGCGGACTCTGCCAGACGTCCGGCGACAGCGCGCGCCCGGTCCATGCTCTCATCGTTGACCTCGTAGCTCAGAAACCCGGTGAGGCGCTTCGCTTCGATGTACTCGATGAGGGCTTGGAGCGACCTGCCAACCTCGTCCTCGGTGCCGCCGCGCCAGAGCGCCCGAAGGCGATTCGCCTTCGAATCACCAAACCCTGGGTATCGCTCGGCGTCGTAGACGTCGATCCCGAGATCGTGGAAGAACGCGCCAAACGACTCGTTGCTGAAGTCGAGCACATGCCCGCCGGACATACCCAAGACTGCCTCCAGCACGACCTTGTCCGACACGCTAAGGCCGCTCACTCCGAACCCTCCTCCTCCGGCGCTTCGCCCGGTTGGATGTCCTCTATCTTCGAGGCGGACAGGGGTCGTCGCGCGTCGACCGCCGAGTAGTACAGGGATGTGCCCGTGGCGTCAGCCACCGCGGCGACCTCGGCGGGAAGTGCTTTGAGCCGCAATACCGCAGCACGGTTGCTGCGGTATTGGACGGCGATGAGCCACCCCTCGCTTGCTCCGTCGGAGTTTATGTAACTCGGGAGCTGATGCCGAAGCCCGTTCCAGAACTTACCGTTGTGGAGCTTCTTGACCTCAATGAGCAGGCGCACCGACGTCCCAGATGACGCCTTGAAATCGACCGGGCCGCGTCCGAGCTCCACCTCTCGATCGAGCTCGACATTGAATTGGCGGAGATAGGGCTGGGCGAGGCCGAGGAGCAGTAGCTGGATCGCTTCTTCGGGCTTCTCAGACCCATCGTCGTTCCAGAGCAGGCTCCATCCGCGCTGCTCCTCAACGAAGTGTCGGAATTGGTCGACGACCTCCGCCACAAGCTCTACGAGGTCCTTCGTGGTCGCTACGACGCGCATCCGCAGGGGATGCTCGGCGGCGAAACGCGCAGGCTCGCGATCCCACTGGACGACACCGAGCGGGTCACCGCCGAAGTCGTAACTCATCAGATCTTCTCGGCTGGTCTGGGCACGAGCCCACTCGCGAACGCGCTCTGGTCTCTGGCGGGCGAACGCCACGATGCTCGACTTCGATACGGCTTGCCCGACCTTGAGGTTGAGCGACAGACGGATGTCGTCGTTGAAGTGCGAATCGAACCAGTCGTCAGCATTCAACGTCGGAAGTCCACCGAGGATGAACTCGGGCACCAGGATGATTGGCCTTCCGGTCGCAGGGTTCGTCGGCAGCTCCACCTCCTCGTCGTGCCACCGGGCGGCATCGAGCGAAACTCGGGAATGCCGGACCTTGTGCGTATCCAGAGGAACGTGGTGACGGCGCGCAACTTCCTGCGTATATGCGATCAAGCGCCCCTTGATGACGTTGGCAGTCGCATCAGAGATCCGATCAGCACCGATACCTTCGTTCAGGATGCCGATCTCTTCGATGTGCTCTGGTTGAGTGAGTCCCGCGGCGATCGCAACCGCTATGCCGTCCGCCATCCGTGCAGCGAACCGATCTCCGGCCCCAGAGCCCCGGGTTCCGATGGCGGTGTAGCCCAGCCCCAGCTCGAACGGTTCAGGAAACGTGAGCAGTCTGCGCGCGGCTTGTGCGGACACCGACTTGGAGCTCGTTGCCTTCGCGACGAGGCCGTAGCAGTGCACGAAATGCGCGATCAGCTCGTCGTGTGCCGTAGACCAGATGCCGCCCCCTTCAAGGAGAAGAAGCGGGTCGATGAACAGCTTGGTGTCCACCGTTAGATGTGGGTCGAACCAGTCGTCCTCCGCAACGCGCGTGATGCCGAACGTCTCCGTGAACCTCACGACCTAACTCCCACGACCGGCACTCGCGACGCCGCGATCTCGTACAACCCCACCGGCAGCCCCGAGCCAGCGAGGAAGGATCCCTCGTCGATGCCCGCTTCGCGCAATACCTCACGTGCGCGCGGCAGCATCGACGGCATCTCTAGCGATGAGATTCGCCCTGGCTCCGACCGGCGCCAGCCGTTCTGCGACATGCGGATGACCGCGTTGCGGTACGAAACGTCACTCATGATCCCGAGCGCCCGCGCGCGGTAGAGAAGCGCGGCGAGGCTGACGCCCCAGTACTCCTTCAGCTCGGCGAGCTGCGCCCACGCCTTGCCTGCAGTGGAGGTGGGAAGGGACGGCGCGATCTCTTCGGCCGGCATCAGGAACTCAGACGCGAACCGATTGGCCTGTTCTTCCGCGACCTTGCCACCGGGCTCGGCGTCGTGGTGCATGATCAGGTGGCCGAGCTCGTGAGCGGCGTCGAAGCGTTGTCGGTAGTAGTCGTCCTTCACCGGGTTCAGGACGATGATCGGCCGCGTCACCGAGTGCAGGGAGTAGGCGTCGATCGAGGCCACCCCTGGCTCGCTGAACACGACGACGACACCGTTGCGCTCGACGAGCCGCACCACGTGCTGTACAGGACCGGGTGCGACACCAAAGAACTCGCGCGCTTCTCGCGCGGCCTGCTCCGGCGTCATCGAACGCTCGTCAGGGTCGACAGGGAGGTCAGGCAGGAGCGCTTCGGGGAACTCAACCGCGTTTTCGAGCATCCCAGCGATCTCAGCGACGAACCTGCCATACGCCTCTGCCTCATCCTGAGCAATTTGTGGCGTCGAGCGCAGCGACCGGAAGTTCGGCTTATCTGTCTTCGGCGGTGCGCCTCCCCCGAAGAACTGAGGCTCGACTTGCAGGGCCAATGCCAACTTCGCCACAGTCGCACGGTTGGGCTGCTTGGCGCCGCTCTCCCATGCGGTCACCGAGGCCGGCGACATCTCGATGAGCGACGCCAGATGCGACTTCTTGAGTCCCTTCAGCTGACGGGCCATGGTGAGGCGCTCACCGTTGAAGAAGGAAGCGGCGGCGGCGAGCGTCTGGGACGGTCGACGCACCTCAGCCATTCGCAGTGCCCGACCCTTCGCCCGCACCAGTCCGCTTGATCCGCACCGGCACGTCCTCGACGTCCGTTGACGCGCCACCGGTCGGCATCTGCGGCGTAACCGGCCTCGTCCCGCCGATCGGAGCGCCACCGGAGAGCAGCAGCTCCTTCCAGTACCAGCACTCGTCGTCGGCAGACACCGGGTTCTTGCTCTGACCGATATAGAGCTCGTACTGCTTAGTCGTCGGGTTGAATGCGTGTGCCGCGATCAAGGTGACGCCCTCGAAGTTGTCGTCGTCCGGAATGCCCGGGATCGTCTCCAGGCCGAAGTCCTCGGGCGAGAAGAGCGCGTTGCCATCGTCGAAGAACTGATCCGCCACCCGCTTCTTCGCCGTGCTGCGCTGCCCCCACTTGATCTCATCGACCTTGCCGAACGGGTAGGACTGCAGCAGCACGCGGTAACCCTCGATGGCCCATCCGGGAGACTGCTTGTAGTCCCTGCGAGCGACCGCGTCGATCGGGAGGCCCGGCATCGCGCTGAATGCCTCCGGCGTGATGCCACGCTCGAGGACATCACCGCCGAGGCTCTCGAGCCCCTCGCCCAGCTTGAAGCGGCCATTCGCAGTCGCTCGGTCGATGAGGTCTTTCAAGTGCTTGAAGTTGAGGTACCCCACGACACCCTGATCGTGGCCCTGGTCCTCGTCGTAAAGCTGATCGGTCGCAGCGAACGCCACCGGCGCTCCCCATTTCAGGACATCGAGCAGCCCAAAAGCCTGGAGAGCGGCGAGAGCATCATCTTCTGCGGTCATGAGACCACAATACGCGAAGGTCAGTATAACGCGTGCTTGTTTTTACTCTCGGCGTGTCGCTCGGACTTGAAGCGTCCCTCCCTGCCGAGGGCTACTGCTCTACAAACTCACTGTCGTCAAAGAGCGTCGAATCCGGAGCGTCCTGCCGCGTGAGCTTGGAGTACCGCCTCAGCATTAGGCGCTGACGCGCCTCCACTGTCGCATCCGGACGCACTCCAAAGACCGCGTCAATGACCGAGTCGATAGCGGCATGAGCTCTTCGGATCGGCTCTGGGATTCGATCCACTTCGTAGAGGTCCGCAAGTGACTCGCGCGGGAACTCCGCGCGTGCTTCGATTAGTTGCGCAGCGGCGTGAACGAGCGCGCGTCGTCGCTGATCGCTAATCGGTGGTAGCGGGAAGGAGTTGTAGACGAACGTGTTGGAGAAACGCAGGTCGGACTTGATACGCCCCCCGATGCCGCGCATCCAGAGTATGAACATCGACGACGACAAAACACCGAGCGCGAATCCGTCGGCGTCCTCGACCATGAAGTTGGCGTCGCCACAGATCACTTCTGGCGGCAGCCGCTTCGCGGTAAAGAACTCCCGCGTCTGAGCCACGTGTCTCGGGATGCCCAGATAGCTGGCGTGAGGTTGACGCCTCTCGTCGAAGAGATGTGGGGTTGCGGCCTTGGCACGAGTTGCGGCCTTCTTGCTGCGGAGACGAAGATCCCGAACGGCCTCAACTCGCTCGGTGAGGAAGTCGCTTCGAGCGATCTCGGCCGCATCAACACCCTCCAGCCATATGCACCAGCGTTCAATATCGTGAAGCAACTCCCTCGCTCCAACGAATGGTCGCAGGAATCGAACGGCCACCGAATCGGCACGAACTCGAGCGAGCTGATCTGCGTCGACGAAGAAATTCCCGCCATCCGTTGGCTGGCTACCCTTCGTCACAGGTGGGAGCTCCGAAACGAGTGGGCGAGTTGAGCTGGACACGAACGTGTTCGGCGCGGGGAGCAGATATGGGTTGATGTTCGGCACTTCGGCCGGCATCCCGTCACCCTTCCCACTCTCGGGGTAGGTCCACAAGGTCGCCTTCGGCATGCTCCGCTTGTCGTAGCCGATGATCGACACGTGAACCGCAGCACCATCAGGCGCCTCCGTGACCCACTGAAACGAGCGATGCGCGAAACGGCAGCGCCAACCCGCCTCGAAGATAGGGCGCCACAGGTACTCCGCGGCTTCGCCCTGGGAAATAGAGTTCGTCGAGACGAATGCCCACCTACCTGCAACGTCACCGAAGTATTGAAGGGCAAGGGCGTACCAGCAGGTGACGTAGTCAAGGTATCCGTTGTAGCGAGCTCCCCAGATGCGACGGGCGTCAGCCGTCTGCTCAGCAGTCTTGGTGTACTGGCCAATGAACGGGGGATTTCCGACGATGATGACGTCGGGAGTTGGCTCGATCAACTCGCGCCACTCAGTCCTCAGAGCATTCCCGTTCACGATCTTCGGTGCGATCTGAATCGGTAGCCGATCCGGCGCCTGCCCGAAATCTTGCTCCATGCGTTGATTCGCCAGGTGGTCGACGAGGAGCATCGCAGTCTCCGCGATGCGCGCCGGCCACTCTTCAATCTCGATGCCGTAGAAATGATCGAGACGTACTTTGAGGTCGCCGGTTACATCGAACGACAGCTGGGCATAGTCCTTGCCTTTGTCCTGCAGATCGAGCTCGCGCTGCCTCAGTAGCAGGTCGAGCTCAAGGGCGCGGAGTTCTCGGTAAGCGACGATCAGGAAGTTCCCGCACCCGCAGGCCGGATCGAGCACCCGCACCCGTCCAAGGTCGTTGTGGAGCTTGGTGAGCTGAGAGCGATCGTTCCATCCACTGGATAGACGCTGCCGAAACTCCGTGAGGAAAAGGGGATCGATTGTCCGAAGGATGCTCTCTTCGGTTGTGTAGTGCTCACCACCGTGTCGCCGCGACTTCTTGTCCTTCACGGTCTGGAACATCGACCCAAAGATGGCAGGCGAGATCACTGACCAGTCAAAGTCGCCAGCGTTGATCAGCTCGGCGCGGAATGTCTCGGTCAGCAGCCCCATGGTGAACTCGTCTGTGAAGAGGCCACCGTTGACGTAACGGAATGCACGAACTTCCTCCGGAAGGTCTGCACGACGCTGTTCGTGACTCAACGCTTCGAACAGCGCACTCAAGTCGCTCGCGAGCGTCTCGTCGGTGGTGCCGTCGAGCAAGAACTGCTGGAACTGATCCGGTCGTCCCGGATGCTTCCACATGCCCGAGTCGTCAGCGAAGTAGAGGAAGAGCAGGCGAGCGAGAAGAAGCGTCGAGTTGTGTTGGTCCCATCCGGACGCCTCAAGCTCGGCGTAGAGCGTGCTCATGAGGCGAGCCGCTTGAGCCGCGGTGGTCTCGGCTTCATGGTCGAAGGCTCCACGCATCCGCGACAAGAGGTCTACGAGCGTGATGTCCTCGTCGAAGTCGATGGAGATCGCCTCGAGCTGGCGCACGAGACGATTATCGCTGTCTCCGACCCGACGCTCGTGGAGCACGAGCTTCGCGTTCGCGCCGCCCATCTGGGCTCGCCGCGGCCAGCGCCAGGCCTGGTCGTGCTCGTCAGCAAAGATGACGAGGCGTTCGAGGTTCCTCGCACCGATGGTCTGATCGATCAGGCGCTGCTCGGAACGCGGCGGCACCCCGTCGTGGAACCACACACGCAGGCCCTTGAACCCTGCGACTTGAGTCAGCGTGTAAACGCCGTTCTCCGTTGCCACCTCGAAGTCGCCCTGATCGGGGTTGCTCCAGCCGAGATGATCGACGAAGAGATCGCGGAACTCACGGCGATCGACCAGCCCAAGTAGCACTGCGCTATCCATTACTGACTCACTCCCATGGTGCTGACGATTCGGATCGAGTCGCTGCCGGAACGACGCTCGATAACAAGCTTGTCTTCCCGCGCCAGCGCGGCGAGACGGTTGGCGAGCTCGTCGTCCGAGGCGCCGTTACGGACGGCGTTCCGCAGCCGACGATCGGACTCATTGGTGAGCGGGTGCTGGTACAGCAGATCGAGCGCCGCCGAAGCCTCAGGGCCAAAGTCGAATACGCTCTCGCCGAGGCGCTTCCAGATCTGGCGCCGCACACCGCGAAGCCGCCCCGCAGCGACCGCGGGGTTCGCAAGCGGGCCGCGCACCAGCGCTCCCACAAGCTCGTCATGATTCGCAAGGCGCTCGACAAAGGGTTCATCAGGCGTGCTCTCGAATACACGCAGGGTCTCGAAGCCTGTGAGGAGTCGCGTTTCGCCGTCCGACGTCGTCCAGCCGAATCCGTCGATGCCGGCCTCGGTGCGGACGTAGCACGCAACGCCGTCTTCGACATCGGTAACGCGACGCCCTCTGGTCGCATCGACGAGATCCGGCAATCGTCGCGCACGCTCAGCAGCTTCCGGTGTCTGCTGCAACGCGTTGCTCCAGTACTGGAACGCAAGGCTCGCGGCGTCGATGTCCTCGACGTCGTCGGCTTCGTCGAGCGTGCCGTCGTACAGGTCAGTAATCGTCCGCACTTCGTCCTCCGAACCGAAGAACTGCTCATCGGAGCCGAAGGCCTGCGCATTCTGCTGCAGCCGGTCGGCGATGCGCTGACGAAGCGACAAGACGTTGTTCAGCGAACCGTGGAAGATCGAGTAGAGCAGCACCTCGGGCGACTCCTGACCGACTCGGTCGACACGGCCAGCCCGCTGAATCAGACGCACAATGGCCCACGGCAGGTCGTAGTTGACCACGATGTGCGCGTCCTGCAAGTTCTGACCTTCGCTGAGGACATCCGTCGAGATGAGCACCCGGAGTTCGTCGCCGACGCCCGGCGCCTCGGCTTTTCCTCGCAGCTTGTTGGAGTGCGGCGAGAACCGACGCGCAAGCTGAGTCGGGTCCTCGTCATCGCCGGTCGCCGAGTCCACCGCATCGATGCCGAGCGATCGAAGCGCGGTAGCGACGTAGTTTGCGGTGTCCTTGTACTCCGTGAAGACCAAGACCTTCTCGTTCGGGTGCTCCTCCGTGAGAAGCGTGGCCAATGCCGCAAGCTTCGAGTCACGCCCGATTTCCCAGGGCCCGTACGTGTAGAGGAGCGCAGCTAGCTGTACTGCCCAGGCAGGTTGTTTGAGATCCGGCTGATGGGCGGGAGCTTCCCGATCGCAGTGTGGGGCCTGTGGTGATTGTAGAAGTGCAGCCAGGCGGGCAGGGCT
>NZ_MKTR01000022.1 GCF_001898325.1 Microbacterium sp. 67-17 | reverse complement strand
GAGGTGTCACGGACTTCGCGGCTCTTCTCGTTGAAGATCGCGCGCAGCAGGCGCTCCTCGGCGCTCAGCTCGGTCTCACCCTTGGGCGTGACCTTGCCGACGAGGATGTCGCCGGGACGCACCTCGGCGCCGATGCGGACGATGCCGCGCTCGTCGAGGTCCTTCAGCAGGTCGGGCGCGACGTTGGGGAGGTCACGGGTGATCTCCTCCTTGCCGAGCTTGGTGTCACGGGCATCCACCTCGTACTCCTCAATGTGGATCGAGGAGAGCGTGTCGTTCTTGACGAGGTCCTGGCTGAGGATGATCGCATCCTCGAAGTTGTGGCCTTCCCAGGTCATGAACGCGACGAGCAGGTTCTTGCCGATCGCGAGCTCGCCGTTCTCGGTGGCGGGGCCGTCGGCGATGACCTCGCCGACCTCGACCCGGTCGCCCGCCGAGACGATGACGCGCTGGTTGTACGAGTTGCCCTGGTTCGAGCGGTCGAACTTGCGCAGGAAGTAGTCCTGCGTGCCGCCCTCGTCGAGCTGCACGGTCACGACGTCGGCCGAGACCTCCATGACGACACCGGCCTTCTCGGCGGTGACGACGTCACCGGCGTCGATGGCGGCGTAGCCCTCCATACCCGTGCCGACGAACGGCGAGTCGCTGCGCAGCAGCGGCACAGCCTGGCGCTGCATGTTCGCACCCATGAGGGCGCGGTTCGCGTCGTCGTGCTCGAGGAACGGGATCAGCGAAGTACCGACCGACACCATCTGGCGCGGAGAGACGTCCATGTAGCCGATCTCGTCGGCGTGGAACATGTCGACCTCGCCGCCCTGGCCGCGACGGGCCAGCACGCGCTCGGTCGCGAACGAGCCGTCCGCCTTCAGCTCGGCACCGGCCTGGGCGACGATGTAGTCGACCTCTTCGGATGCCGTGAGGTAGTCGATCTTGTCGGTGACCTTGCCGGCCTCGACGCGACGGTACGGCGTCTCGATGAAACCGAACGCGTTGATGCGCGCGAAGGATGCCAGCGAGCCGATCAGACCGATGTTCGGGCCTTCCGGCGTCTCGATCGGGCACATGCGGCCGTAGTGCGACGGGTGCACGTCACGGACCTCGACGCCCGCACGCTCACGCGACAGACCGCCGGGGCCCAGCGCCGAGAGGCGACGCTTGTGGGTCAGACCCGCGAGCGGGTTGTTCTGGTCCATGAACTGCGACAGCTGCGACGTGCCGAAGAACTCCTTGATCGCAGCCACGACGGGGCGCACGTTGATCAGGGTCTGCGGCGTGATCGCCTCGATGTCCTGCGTGGTCATGCGCTCGCGGACGACGCGCTCCATGCGCGACAGACCGGTGCGGACCTGGTTCTGGATGAGCTCGCCGACGGCGCGGATGCGACGGTTGCCGAAGTTGTCGATGTCGTCGAC
>NZ_MKTR01000021.1 GCF_001898325.1 Microbacterium sp. 67-17 | reverse complement strand
CAGAGCGGATGCGGTAGCAGCTCCACTCTGCCGGGAGGTTCTCGTCACATCAGGGAAGCCAGATCAAACAACCTCCCTGGGCAGTACACTTAGCGCGCCGCGAAACAGTGCTGTTGGCCGCTTCGCGGCTGTACTACGCGCCGCTTAGCGCGCCGCGTAGTACTCAACGACGAGCTGAACGTCACAGACCACAGGAACCTCGACGCGCTTGGGGCGACGCACGAGACGGGCGTGGAGCTTGTCGAGCTCGACCTCGAGGTAGCCCGGAACCGGGGGCAGAACCTCTGCGTGTCCGCCGGCTGCGGCGACCTGGAACGGCTCGAGGCCTTCGCTCTTTGCCTTGACGTGGATGAGCTGGCCGGGTGCGACACGGAACGACGGACGGTCGACCGTCTTGCCGTCGACGAGGATGTGGCGGTGCACGACGAGCTGACGGGCCTGCGCCGTGGTGCGGGCGAAACCGGCACGAAGCACAAGCGCGTCCAGGCGCATCTCGAGCAGCTCGACCAGGTTCTCACCGGTCAGGCCGTCCTTGCGGCGGGCCTCGTTGAACGCGATACGAAGCTGCTTCTCGCGGATGCCGTACTGCTCGCGCAGACGCTGCTTCTCACGGAGGCGAACGGCGTAGTCGCTGTCGGCCTTGCGCTTGGTGCGGCCGTGCTCACCCGGTGCGTAGGGGCGCTTCTCGAGGTAACGAGCAGCCTTGGGGGTCAGTGCGACGCCGAGGGCACGCGACATGCGCACCTTGCGGCGATCCTGGGACTTCGTAGGCACGAAGGATTCCTTCCGATGACATGGCCGCGTCTTTCGCGGCTCATGGACGTATCCCGCACTCCGCCTCGATTCGCACGTCGCAGCGCACCGAAGGGGTTCTTCTCGAGTGTGGGGATATCCGAAAACTCGGTTCCGAACCGAACAAGTCTACCAGAGCGGTCAGTTGGCGCCGGAAGCGGCACCCGAGCCAGGTTCGTCAGGTCTGCCGAGGATGCGGCGGATACGGCTCCACCGCGCCGCGATCTCCCGCTCTGCGCCGCGGGCGGTCGGGCGATAGTAGCTGCGGTCACGAAGTGCGTCGGGAAGATACTGCTGCGCAACCACCCCGCGCTCGTCGTCGTGGGGATAGCGGTAGCCCTTCCCATGGCCGAGTCGCGCCGCCCCCGGGTAGTGCGCATCACGCAGATGCGGCGGCACGCGACCGCCACCACCCTGGCGTACGTCGGCGATCGCGGCATCGATAGCCAGATACGCGGCGTTGGACTTCGCCGTCGTTGCCAGGTACACCGTCGCCTCAGCGAGGGGAATGCGTCCCTCGGGGAAGCCGATCAGTTGCACGGCATCCGCAGCAGCAACGGCAAGCGGAAGGGCCTGGGGATCTGCCAGGCCGATGTCTTCAGCGGCCGAAATGATCAGACGGCGCGCGATGAAGCGCGGGTCCTCACCCGCCTCGATCATGCGCGCGAGGTAGTGCAGCGCGGCATCCGGATCCGATCCGCGGATCGACTTGATGAACGCGCTGATCACGTCGTAGTGCTCGTCGCCCTGCCGGTCGTAGCGAAGGAGCGCGCGATCGACAGCCTGCGCAACGTGCTCGGCGGTGATCGTGCCGGCTTCCTCGTCAGCTTCCGGTTCGGCGAGAGATGCCGCAGCCTCGAGAGCTGTGAGAGCGCGGCGGGCATCCCCGGAGGCGAGCCGTACCAGGGCAGCGCGTGCCTCATCGGTCAGGGCGACGGCACCGGCGAGGCCGCGTGCATCGGCGACCGCTCGATCGATGAGCCCGGCAAGATCGGCATCCGTCAGCGGCTGCAGGGTCAACAGCAGTGACCGGGACAGCAACGGCGAAACAACGGAGAAGGAGGGATTCTCGGTGGTTGCTGCGATCAAGACCACCCAGCCGTTCTCGACGCCGGGCAGCAGGGCATCCTGTTGCGCCTTCGTGAATCGGTGGATCTCGTCGAGGAAGAGGATCGTCGAGGCTCCATAGAGATCGCGCTGGGTGAGGGCCTCCTGCATGACCTCGCGAACGTCCTTGACGCCGGCGGTGACAGCCGAAAGTTCGACGAAGCGGCGACCCGACGAGCGCGCGACTGCCTGGGCGAGGGTGGTCTTGCCTGTGCCCGGTGGACCCCAGAGGATGACGGATGTCGCGGCTCTCGCACCACCGTCTGGGTCGGCAAGCACGACGAGCGGTGCGCCGGGTCGAAGCAGATGCTGCTGACCCGCCACCTCGTCGAGAGAGGTCGGTCTCATCCGCACCGGCAGCGGGGTTTGCCCAGAGAAGAGCCCCGCCGTAGTCGCCATAGACCCCAGGCTAGCCGGGCGCCACGACATCGCTGCAGCATCCACCCTGGTGGCGGCAGCGCTCCGTATTAGGCTTAAGCGTCCATCCCCCCGCAGGCGGCTCCGCCGCATTGAGGTGCCTTCCGTGTCAGACACAGCTTCGTCCTCCACCCCCGTCGATCAGCCCTGGGGCCGCGTCGATGACGACGGCACGGTTTCGGTGCGCGAAGCCGACCAGTGGCGCGTCGTCGGCCAATATCCCGACGGCACCGCCGAGGAAGCCCTGGCCTACTACGAGCGGAAGTTCGCCGACCTCGCATCGGAGGTCACGCTTCTGGAAGTTCGCCACCGCCGCGGCGGTGCCAGTGCCGCCGATCTGCGCGCGACGGCCGCAATCCTCAGCGGGAAGATCTCCGGAGCATCCGCGGTCGGCGACCTTGCGGCCTTGAGCGCCCGCGTCGATGCTCTCACCGCGTCGCTGACCGAAGCGAGTGCCGCTGAGGCGGCCCAGGCGCGTGAGGCCGTCGATGCCGCGATCGCCGAGCGGACGCAGCTCGTCGAGCAGGCCGAGGCGATCGCCGCACGGGACCCGAAGACCGTGCAATGGAAGACAGCCTCGGCTGAGATGAGTTCGCTGTTCGACCAGTGGCAGTCGCACCAGCAGAACGGTCCTCACCTTCCCAAGTCGATCTCGCAGTCGCTGTGGAAGAGGTTCCGGGACGCTCGGGCTACCGTCGACAAGCACCGCCGAGAGTTCTATGCCGAACTCGACGAGGCTCACAAGGCCGTACGCGAACGCAAGAACCGGTTGGTTGAGCGCGCGGAGGCGCTGGCGCCGCGCGGCGAAGACGGGATCGGCGCCTACCGCGACCTTCTGAACGAGTGGAAGGCCGCAGGCCGCGCCGGCAAGAAGGTCGATGACGCCCTGTGGGCACGATTCAAGGCGGCAGGCGATGCGCTCTATTCGGCACGTGCGGGTCGCGAGGCCGCGGAAGTCGAAGCCTCGAAGGAGAAGATCGACGCGAAGCGCGAGCTCATCGAGCGCGCTCGTCCCATTCTCGACATGGCGGATCTTGCCGCCGCACGCAGCGCTCTCACCGCGATTCAGCGGTCGTGGGATGACATCGGGCGGATCTTCCCCCGCGAGCAGGAACGTGCCCTCGACGACGAACTGCGCAAGATCGAGGTGTCGGTTCGTGCGCGGGAGGATGCCGAGTGGACCCGCAACAACCCTGAGACGACGGCGCGCGCAAATGACATGACGCGCCAGCTCTACGACGCGATCGAGAAGCTCGAGGCCGAGCTTGCCGAGGCCACCGCCCGCAAGGATCAGCGCGCGATGAAGAAGGCAAGCGAGGCGCTGGACGCTCGACGGGCATGGCTTCGCGCCCTCGAGGGCTGACCAGGACTTCTCCACAGACTGAGACGAGCGCACCGTCGACCGAGTCTGCCCCGGGCAGACTGCGGGGATGACCTCGCCGTTCCTGTACTTCGTCGACGAGCGGCTCTCGCTCGCTGAACTGTCGGCCGCGCGGCTCGACGGTCACCTCATCGAGGTGGACGCCGCGTATATGCCTGCCGACACCGTGGAAACACCGAGCGCGCGAGCTGCATCTCTCGGACGCTTGCTTCGCGACCTGATGGCAGCGACACACCTCTCGGCAGCTTGGGTGTACGGTGCCATCGGCGACCCGCCGGCTCGGCATACCGTGCAGCGAGCGGTGCCGCACCGCATCCACGGGGTCATCCATCGCCGGCTCCACTACCGCGACAGCTACCTCCCCGAGGCCGACCTCTGCCGCATCGGCGGGGTGCTCGTCACGACGCCGGCACGCACGGCTGCAGACCTTGCCCGCGTCGGCGACACCGACCACGGAGCAGCCCTCGACGGCTTCGCGCGAGATCCTGAGACCCTCCGGGCGGGGATCCGCTGGTTGGAGAACGCCGGCACGGTCCCACACAAAGTGCGGGCTCTCGAGATCCTGCGGGCCCGGGAAACTTACGAGGACGTCACGCGGTAGACGTCGTAGACGGCGTCGATGCGGCGAACAGCGTTAAGGACGCGGTCCAGGTGCACGATGTCACCCATCTCGAAGACGAAGCGGCTCAGGGCGAGGCGGTCGTTCGTCGTGGACACCGACGCTGACAGGATGTTCACATGGTGCTCGCTGAGCACACGGGTCACGTCACTGAGCAGACCCGACCGGTCGAGAGCTTCGACCTGAATCTGCACGAGGAACACGCTCTTGGTCGTCGGTGCCCACTCGACCTCGATGAGACGCTCGGGGTCTGAGCGCAGCGAGGCCACGTTCGTGCAGTCCGCGCGGTGGACCGAGACGCCGCTCCCCCGCGTCACAAAGCCGAGGATCTCGTCGCCGGGAACCGGAGTACAGCACTTCGCGAGCTTGACCAGGATGTCGGGCGCGCCGCGCACGAGGACACCCGAGTCTCCTGCTCGCGGCTGGCGCGAGCGCCCCACGTGCGGGAGGTCGATTGGGCCCGTTGCGGTGTCGTTGGAGGCGCTGACCAGCGCCGTCACCTTCTCGATGACGGATTGGGTCGAGACGTGTCCTTCGCCGACAGCTGCGTAGAGCGCGGAGACGTCTTCGTAGCGCAAACCGTGGGCGACCTCGCTCAGGGTGTCCTGATTCATCAGTCGCTGGAGCGGCAGGTTCTGGCGTCGCATCGCGCGCGCGATCGACTCCTTGCCCTGTTCGATCGCCTCTTCGCGCCGCTCCTTCGTGAACCACCCGCGGATCTTGCTGCGGGCCCTGGTGCTCTTGACGAAGCTCAACCAGTCTTGACTGGGCCCGGCATCCGGGTTCTTCGACGTGAACACCTCGACGACATCGCCGCTCTTGAGCTCTGATTCGAGGGGAACAAGGCGCCCGTTGACCTTCGCGCCCATCGTGCGGTGACCGACTTCGGTGTGCACCGCGTAGGCGAAATCCACGGGAGTGGCCCCTGCCGGAAGCCCGATCACACGGCCCTTGGGCGTGAAGACGTAGACCTCCTTGGCACCGATCTCGAAGCGCAGCGAGTCGAGGAATTCCCCGGGGTCGGCGGTCTCTGCCTGCCAGTCCGAAATCCGCGCGAGCCAGGCGAGATCCGCGTCGACGGCCTTGTCGTCGACCTTCCCGCCGGCCATCCGTTCCTTGTACTTCCAGTGCGCCGCCACACCGTATTCGGCCTGCTGGTGCATCTCGTGGGTGCGGATCTGGATCTCGACAGTGCGCCCCTCGGGGCCAATCACCGTCGTGTGCAGCGACTGATACAGGTTGAACTTCGGCGTGGCGATGTAGTCCTTGAACCGCCCCGGGAGCGGCGTCCACCGTGCGTGAATGGCACCGAGCACGGCGTAGCAATCCCGCACGGATGCGACAAGAATCCGGATGCCGATGAGGTCGTAGATGTCGTCGAACTCGCGACCCCGCACCACCATCTTCTGGTACACGGAGTACAGCTGCTTTGGGCGGCCGAGCACGCGCCCGCGGATGCGGAGCTCACGCAGATCGGAGTCGACTGCGTCGACCACGTTCTGCAGGTACTTCTCACGCTGCGGCGTGCGCTGCTTGACGAGGCTCTCGATCTCGGCGTAGAGCTTCGGGTGCAAAACCGCGAACGAGAGGTCTTCCAGCTCGGACTTGATCGTCTGGATACCCAGGCGATGCGCGAGCGGCGCGTAGATCTCGAGGGTCTCTGTCGCCTTCTTCCGGGCCTTCTCGGGCGGAACGAAGCCCCAGGTCCGGGCGTTGTGCAATCGGTCGGCGAGTTTGATGAGCAGAACACGGATGTCGCGCGACATCGCAACGATCATCTTGCGCACGGTCTCGGCCTGGGCACTCTCGCCGTACTTGACCTTGTCGAGCTTGGTCACACCGTCGACGAGCATCGCCACCTCGTCGCCGAACTCGGCAGTGAGTGCGTCAAGTGAGTAGCCGGTGTCCTCGACGGTGTCGTGCAGGAGCGCGGCGGCCACGGCCTTGGGTCCGAGGCCCAGATCTGCGAGGATCTGGGCTACCGCCAAGGGATGCGTGATGTAGGGCTCGCCGCTTTGTCGCTTTTGTCCCGCATGCGCGCGGTCTGCGATCGCGTACGCACGTTCGATGATCGCCAGATCACCCTTGGGATGGTGCGTGCGGACGGTGCGCAAGAGCTTCTCGACGTCGTCGCGGCGCGCGGCCCGCGAGAAGATGCGCGGAACGAGCCGCAACAGCGACGACGAGCCCGCAGGTACGCTCTGGGCGGGCGGGACGGTCTCGGTCACCCGATAGCCCTCCCTTCGCTGGAGCCCATATCCTACGCCGCGGTTGAGGCGATCAGGCCGAAGCTACCGCCTGTTCGCGGGCAGCGATGACGCGCTGGTCGCGCTGGCGGATGGGCGCCTCGCCCTCGCGGAACAGCGAGAACAGCGGTGCCGCAACGAACAGCGTCGAATAGGCGGCCACGATGATCCCGACGAAGATCGACAGCGAGATATCGGTCAGCGTCTCGGCGCCGAGCCAGAATGCACCGATGAAGAGGATCGCACCGACCGGCAGGATCGCAACGACGGTGGTGTTGATCGAGCGCACCAGCGTCTGATTCACAGCCAGGTTCACCGACTCACCGAAGGTTCGACCCGATATCTCTCCGTCTTCGGACGTGTTCTCGCGGACCTTGTCGAACACGACAGTCGTGTCGTACAGCGAGTACGCGAGGATCGTGAGGAACCCGATGACTGCCGCGGGAGAGATCTCGAAGCCGAAGAGCGCGTAGATCCCGACCGTAATAACCAGCACGTCGACGAGACCGATGATCGCCGCCGCGGACATCTTCCAGGTGCGGAAGTACAGCGCAAGGATGATGAACGTCAGCGCGAGGAAGATCGCAAGACCCCACAGCGACTGGCGCGTGACATCCTGACCCCAACTCGGGCCGATGAACGAGGTGGTCACTTCGCTCGCGTCGACGCTGTAAGCCTCGGCAAGCGCCGCCGCAACATCTCGCGTCTCGGCGTCCGTCATCTGGTCCGTTTGGACACGAACGGTCTCAGCTCCAACGGTTGCAACCTTGGTCGTCGCGCCGGGCACGACGGACTGCACAGCTTCGGTCGCGATCAACTGATCGGGGTTGGTGACTCCCGAAACGGTGAACTGCGATCCACCCGTGAACTCGATCGAGAACTGAATCGGCCGGATGAAGGGCACGAGCGCTGAGCCGATCACCAGGACCGCGGCGATGATGAACCACAGTCGCCGCTTGCCGACGAACGGGAAGGAGGTCTTGCCGCTGTACAGGTCGTTTCCGAGCTGGTTGAGAGAGCGCATCAGGGGGTGTCCTCTCCCTCGGTGGGCTGGGTAGACCCGGGTGTGCGAGATTCGGCGAGCTTGCGCTCGGCTATCGTCTGGCGACGCGCGGCTTCGCCCCGCGACCGGGACGCCCGCTTCTCGGCTGCCGTCTTGGGCGTCACAACCGGCGCGCGGAACTGCGCGCGGCCCCGGTAGACCGCGCCGAGCGCGTCGGGATCGAGGCCCGACAGCGGGTGGCCGGACGAGAAGAATCGCGTTCGAGCCAACAGCTGCATCACCGGGTGGGTGAACAGGATGAAGATGAGGACATCGATCGCCGTTGTGAGCCCGAGAGTGAAAGCGAAGCCCTTCACCGTCGCATCCGCAAGGATGTACAGCACGACAGCGGCAAGGATGTTGATCGACTTCGAGATGTAGATCGTTCGCTTTGCCCGCGACCAGCCGTCTTCGACGGCGCCCGTGATCGACTTGCCGTCTCGCAGTTCGTCTCGAATGCGTTCGAAGTAGACGATGAACGAGTCAGCGGTGAACCCGATCGACACGATCAGACCGGCCACACCCGCGAGCGAGAGTCGGAAGCCCATGCGCCAGCCGAGGATCAGCAGCATCACGTAGGTGAGAACCGCCATCACCACCAGGGATGCGATGATCACGAACCCGAGTGCGCGATAGACGATCAGCGAGTAGATGGCGACCAAGGCGAGGCCGATGAGACCGGCGATCAGACCGATCTGCAGCTGCTGCGATCCTAGGGTTGCCGAGATCGTGTCAGAGCTCACGACGGCGAAACTCAGCGGCAGGGCGCCGTACTTGAGCTGGTCAGCCAGGACCTTCGCCGTCTCCTGGGTGAAGGTGCCGCTAATGCTCGGCTGCCCGTCGAGGATGACGCCGTTCATCGAGGGCGCAGTCAGTACGTAGCCGTCGAGGACGAAAGCGAACTGGTTGAGCGGTGGCGTTGCACCATACAGTCTCTGGCTGATCTGACCGAACGTCTCGGTTCCCGCTTCGTCGAAACGAAGGTTGACGACCCACTGTCCGGAGGTCTGCTCAAGTCCACTGGTCGCATCCACAATCGACGACCCGTCGAGCTCTACCGGCCCGAGGATGTACTTGACCGTCCCGTTGGCATCACAGGTGATGAGGGGCTCGTCGGTCGGTGCGTTAGCGGGATCATTGGCCGGATCGGCGCAGTTGTACGCGAGGAACTCGGCCTGGAGCGCAGGAGTGATCCACGCGGGGTCGCTCCCGTTCGTGGGCTCCACCGTGGGCGTGGATTCGAGTGCCGGATCCGGCGTGGGGTACGGAGTGGACTCGCCGTCATCGCCCACGAAGCTTGTCGCCGGAGATCCGGAGTAGAGAACCGCACGCAGCTGCAGCTGCGCTGACGCCTCAATGCGCTGCCGCGTCTCTTCGTCAGCTTGACCAGGAATCTGGACGACGATGTTCTTGCCACCTTCTGTGGTGACGTCGGCTTCGCCGACACCGGATGCGTCAACGCGCTGCCGGATGATCGTGACGGCCTGATTCATCTGCTCGGCCGACGGATTCGTCCCGTCTGCAGTCTGCGCTTCGAGGATGATCTGGGTGCCACCTTGAAGGTCGAGAGCGAGCTCAGGGGTCCACGAGCTCGCGTTGAAAACGTAGACGCCGAGGGCGTTGATGCCGAACAGTACCGCCGTGATCGTCAGCAGGCCGGTGAGGGCCCGCCAGGCACGGCGAACAGGAGTGGATGCGGCCACGGGATGCTCTCGGAAGGATCAGGCGTTGGGCTTGGTGTCGCCGTCACGCCCGTCGGTGTCGGTCTCTGCTGCCGGCTCCGCGTCCGGGGTCACAGCGTCCGACGACTCGCCGTCGTGGGTCTCGTGATAGTTGTCGACGATGTCGTCGAACCCGTCATCGGTTTCGTCCTCGACCTCGTCAGCGGGGGTGATGACACGAAGAATTGCCTGGCTGTGCACCTTGATGTCAACACCGGGAGCGATCTCGACCACCGCAGGCTGGTCGAGATTGTCGGGGTCGAACTCCACGATCGTGCCGTAGAGGCCACCCTGCAGCAGTACCTCGGCTCCCGGAACGGTCTGGCGAGCCTTCTGAGCCTGCTCCTCGCGTTGCTTCTTCATGCGGCGACTGGAGTTCCAGAACATGAACACCAGGAGGGCGCCCAGCAAGATGAGCAGACCGTAGTTGAGGAAGAAATCCTGGAAGTTCATGAAG
This sequence comes from Microbacterium sp. 67-17, assembly GCF_001898325.1. Taxonomy (GTDB): domain Bacteria; phylum Actinomycetota; class Actinomycetes; order Actinomycetales; family Microbacteriaceae; genus Microbacterium; species Microbacterium schleiferi. The sequence continues at coordinate 79,085 of NZ_MKTR01000021.1, read as the reverse complement.
AGGGGCGCCTTTCGGGTGCGGCCGCGCAGACGTCGGGCCGCGTGGGGGTCAAAGCCTCCAGGAATTATAGGTCATCGAATCTCAGCGTCTGATCGGCATGACGCACGCCGAGGTGCGCGTAGGCGTCGGGAGTTGCCACGCGCCCGCGCGGCGTACGCCCCATGAATCCGATCCGCACGAGGTAGGGCTCGATGACGGACTCGATGGTGTCTGCCTCTTCCCCGACGGTCACGGCGAGCGTGTTGAGTCCGACCGGCCCCCCGTGGAAACGGCGCACAAGCGCCTCCAGGACGGCGCGATCAAGTCGGTCGAGCCCGATCGCGTCGACGTCGTAGAGGTCGAGGGCTGCGTCTACGGATGCTGCGGTGGCGCTTCCCCCGTGGACCACGACGTAGTCACGGACTCGTCGCAGCAGACGGTTGGCGATGCGCGGGGTTCCTCGCGAACGCCGGGCGATCTCGGCACGGGATTCGGCTGGCAGCGGAACATCAAGCATCCGGGCCGACCGCTCGAGGACGCGTTCGAGCTCTTCGGGCTCGTAATACTCGAGGTGCGCGGTGAATCCGAAGCGGTCGCGCAGCGGGTTGGGGAGCAGGCCCGCGCGCGTCGTGGCGCCCACGAGCGTGAACGGGGCCAGATCGAGCGGGATGCTCGTCGCGCCGGCCCCTTTGCCGACCATGATGTCGATCCGGAAGTCTTCCATCGCGAGGTAGAGCATCTCTTCAGCAGAGCGCGCCATGCGGTGGATCTCATCGATGAAAAGCACCTCACCGGGCGTCAGGCTTGAGAGCAGCGCCGCGAGATCGCCGGCATGCTGGATCGCCGGTCCGCTCGACATTCGAAGCGGACGTTCGCTCTCGTGGGCAACGATCATGGCCAGCGTCGTCTTGCCCAGGCCCGGCGGTCCGGCCAGCAGAATGTGGTCGGCGGGGCGCTCCTGAAGTCGGGCTGCGTCGAGGAGGAGCTGGAGTTGTCCCCGCACTTTCGTCTGCCCAACGAACTCCGCGAGGGATGCCGGCCGGAGCGCCCCCTCGATCGCGAGCTCTGACTCATCCTTCGAGGGTGTGGGGTCGGTCAGATCATCCACGCAGGGGCTCCTTTCGCGCCGGGCCGAGTTCAGCCAGTGCCCGACGCAGCAGGTCCTGCACGGATGCCTCTGCCGCGGCATCCTCCAGAACAGTGGCTGCCACCTCGGCGGCGTGGCGCTCGGGCCATCCCAGTCCGGTCAACGCTGCGGTTACTGCATCGGCCCGGTTATCGGTGACGGATGCCGCGCGCGAGGCTACGGCGGGGGCGATGACCTTCCCTGTCAAGTGCAGCACGATCAGCTTGGCTGTCTTCGGGCCGATCCCCGATACCCGCCGGAACGGCGCGTCGTCTTCGGCAGCGACGGCGGTGGCGATCTGGTCGACGGACATGGCGCTGAGCACGCCCAGTGCGGACTTGGGGCCGACGCCGGTGACTCCGACCAGAAGGAGGAAAGTCGTCAGTTCGTCGCGGGCCTCGAAGCCGACGAGACTCAAAGCGTCTTCCCGCACGATCAATGACGTGTGCAGAAACAGCGGCTCGCCAACGCGCGCCGAGCGGGCCACGGCGGGCGTCACGGCGACGGTGAGTCCGACTCCCCCGACCTCGACCACCACTGAGTCCTGATCGGCGTAGCCGACGATGCCCCGCACTGACGAAATCATCGTGCTCCCTCCGTTCGGCGCTGCGCGCGCCTCAGAGCAGGCTATGCGGCGAATCGGACATTTGTTCGAGCGACACGCTCAGACCCGGGCGCGCCGTTCGGCATCCCGCCAGGCCTGCTGCGCCTTGGTCAACGAGCCACCGCTCGCCGCGCCCGTCTGCGGAGCACCCCGCCACGCGTGGCAGAGAGCGAGCGCCAGCGCATCAGCAGCGTCTGCGGGCTGAGGCAGGGCGTCCAGCCTCAGGATGCGGGCCACCATCGTCTGGACCTGGCGTTTATCTGCGCTGCCGTATCCGGTGATCGCGGCCTTGACTTCCGTTGGCGTGTGCGTAGCCGCCGGAAGACCCCGCTCGCCCGCGAGCATCAGCGCAATACCGCTGGCCTGCGCGGTACCCATGACCGTGCTCCGGTTCTGTTGGGCGAACACGCGCTCCACAGCGACGACATCCGGCCGATGCAGATCGAGGATCTCTCGGATGCCGGACGCGATGCCCGCGAGACGGCGCTCGATGGCGAGGTCGGCATCCGTCCTGATCACGCCGACATGCACGAGGACGGCCGAGCGGTCGGCAGCGACATCCACGACACCCACGCCGCAGCGGGTGAGACCGGGGTCGATTCCGAGCACACGAACAGTCGCCACCCGGCAACGCTAGGCGCGACGAGCGGCGGTGCCCAGAAGGCGCGCCCTATTCGTCGTTCTCGAGTTCGGCCTGCACCTCGGCGCTCAGGTCGAAGTTGCTGTAGACGTTCTGGACGTCGTCGCTGTCTTCGAGAGCATCGATGAGGCGGAAGACCTTGCGCGCAGTATCGGCGTCGACCTCGACCTTGAGAGAGGGGACGAACTCGACATCCGCCGATTCGTAATCCAGCCCCGCCTCCTGCAGTGCCGATCGCACCGCGACGAGGTCGGATGCCTCGGTGATGACCTCGAACCCCTGCGCGTGCGGCTCGATCTCCTCCGCGCCGGCTTCGAGAGCTGCCATCATGACGTCGTCTTCGGTGGTGCCCTCGCCGGAGACGACGATGACGCCCTTGCGGTGGAAGTTGTACGCGACCGACCCGGGGTCGGCCAGCGTTCCCCCGTTGCGCGAGAGCGCGGTGCGCACCTCCGCGGCCGCGCGGTTCTTGTTGTCGGTCAAACACTCGATCATGAGCGCGACGCCGTTGGGTCCGTAGCCTTCGTAGAGGATCGTCAGATACTCGACCGAGTCGCCCGAGATTCCCGCGCCGCGCTTGATCGCGCGATCGATGTTGTCGTTGGGAACCGACGTCTTCTTCGCCTTCTGTACGGCGTCGTACAGCGTCGGGTTACCCGAGAGATCGGCACCGCCGAGCTTGGCTGCGACTTCGATGTTCTTGATGAGTTTGGCGAACGACTTTGCACGACGCGCGTCAATGACGGCCTTCTTGTGCTTGGTCGTCGCCCACTTGGAGTGGCCGGACATGCGCTCGATTCTATCGGCCGCGCGACGCGGGCACCGTCAGGCTGCCGCGCGCACGGCTTGCAGGAACAGCTCGTGGAAGCGGGTCTCACCAGTCACCTCAGGGTGGAACGAGGTTCCGAGCAGCGCACCTTGACGGACGGCGACCACCCGGCCATCGTCGAGGGATGCCACCACCTCGGCGAGCTCCCCCACCTGCTCGACCAGCGGCGCGCGGATGAAGACAGCGTGGACGCTCTGATCGTCGAAAGCCGGGACGACGAGATCGGTTTCGAACGAGTCCACCTGGCTCCCGAACGCATTGCGGCGAACGACCACGTCAAGGCCTCCGAATGTCTGCTGGCCCTCGATTCCGTCAACGATGGAATCGGCCAACAGGATGAGGCCAGCACACGTGCCGTACATCGGCATTCCGGCCTCGCGAGCGGCCATGATGGGCTCGCGCATCCCGAACGCCCGCGAGAGCTTGTCGATCACGCTGGACTCCGCGCCGGGGATGACAAGCCCGTCGACAGCGGCGAGTTCCTCGGGGCGGCGCACGAGGGAGACTTCGACATCGAGGGCCTGCAGCACGGCCGCGTGCTCGCGCACGTCGCCCTGGAGGGCGAGCACTCCGACGTGCGGACGCGTCGCGCTCACCAGCCCCGCTCGGCCAGTCGGTGCGGCGCGGGAAGGTCGGCGACGTTGATGCCCACCATCGCTTCGCCCAGGCCGCGGGACACGTCGGCAATGACCTTCGCGTCGTCGTAGAAGGTCGTCGCCTTCACGATCGCTGCGGCGCGCTGCGCCGGATTGCCGGACTTGAAGATGCCCGAGCCGACGAAGACGCCATCGGCGCCGAGCTGCATCATCATGGCGGCATCCGCCGGAGTCGCAACGCCCCCGGCGACGAAGAGCACGACCGGCAGTGTTCCGGTCTCGGCGATCTCGGCGACGAGTTCATAGGGCGCCTGAAGATCCTTGGCGGCGACGTACAGCTCGTCCTTGGAGAGAGCGCCGAGCGCGGCGATCTCACCCTTGATCTTGCGGATGTGCTTCATCGCCTCGGAGACGTCACCGGTGCCGGCCTCACCCTTCGAGCGGATCATCGCCGCGCCCTCGTTGATGCGACGCAGGGCCTCACCGAGGTTCGTGGCGCCACAGACGAACGGCACCGTGAAACCCCACTTGTCGATGTGGTTGACGTAGTCAGCGGGCGAGAGCACTTCGGATTCGTCGATGTAATCGACGCCGAGTTCCTGCAGCACCTGTGCCTCGACGAAGTGGCCGATGCGGGCCTTGGCCATGACCGGGATCGAGACCGCCTCGATGATGCCGTCGATCATGTCGGGGTCGCTCATGCGCGACACACCACCCTGAGCACGGATGTCGGCGGGCACCCGCTCCAGCGCCATCACCGCGACCGCACCCGCGTCCTCGGCGATCTTCGCCTGGTCGGGAGTGACGACATCCATGATGACGCCGCCCTTGAGCATTTCGGCGAGACCCCGCTTGACGCGAGACGACCCGGTGGTGGATGCGGACACGATGACCCTTTCGTCTTGACCTATGCCAAAACCTAGCATGTCCCACCGCCTAGACTCGTCGAGATGACTGCTCTCGACACCCCACCGGCGATCGCGGGCTCGACGGCGACCGACATCGCCGAGAGTGTCCGGGGTCTTGTCGAACGCGGCATGCTCGTTCCTGGAGATGCGCTCCCCCCCGTCCGCACCCTGGCCGAGCGTCTGCGCGTCAATCGCAATACCGTCGTCGCCGCCTATCGTCATCTCGCGCAGGCAGGCACGGTCGTGACGCGGGGCAGGGGCGGCACACTCATCGCCGGATCGCCCCGGATGCCGCAAGAAGGGTTCGCTGCCGGAACCGTGCTCCGAGACCTCGGCACCGGTAACCCGGACGCCGCACTGATCCCGGATCCGGCGAGGGTGCTGTCCCGCGTCATCGGCCGACCCGTGCTCTACGGGGAGCCGGTCATCGACCGCGAGTTCGAAACGTGGGCCAGCGCGTGGATGCGGCAGGCCATGGTCGATCAGCCCGAACTGCGGCTCACGATCACGGGCGGCGCGTCTGATGCGATCGAGCGGCTGCTGGGACAATCCCTTACCCGTGAGGATGCCGTCGCCGTCGAAGACCCGTGCTTCTTGTCGACGATGAACATCCTGCGGCTCGGTGGGTACCGGGCAGTGCCGGTTCCCGTCGACCACGAGGGAATGACGGTCGCCGGGCTTCGTGCGGCCCTCGATGCCGGGGTGCGCGCAATTGTGAGCACGCCCCGGGCACAGAACCCCACCGGTGCAAGCCTGTCGGCCGCGCGGGCAGCCGCGCTGCGTGCCGTGTTGGCCGAGCATCCGTACGTTCTGGTCGTGGAGGACGACCACTTCTCCCTCCTCTCCGAGCGTCCCTTCCACACGATCGTCGGACCCGAACACGAACGCTGGGCTCTCATCCGGTCCGTCTCGAAGTTCCTCGGGCCTGACATGTGTCTGGCGGTCACCGCGTCAGATCCCGACACGGCGGCACGTCTGGCGCTGCGTCTGAGCCCCGGAACAACGTGGGTGAGCCATCTGCTGCAGCGCCTCGCTCACGCGCTGCTCACCGATGATGCAGTGCGAGACGACATCCGGCGAGCGGGCGCCCACTACGCCGCGCGCAATGCCGCAGTCGCGCAGTTGCTGCAGGATGCCGGTGTTCCGGCGCATGCTGCCGACGGCCTCAACCTGTGGGTCCCGCTCGGGGCCCCGGCCCGCGCGGTCGGCGAGCATCTCATGCGGCGCGGCTGGCTCGCGCGCTCTGGCGAAGAGTTCGTGCTCGCCGGAGCGGATGCCGCGCAGCACCTGCGCCTCACGGTGCACGATCTCACGGATGCCGAGGCGACGCGCCTGGCATCCGATCTGTCAGCCGCGATCGACGCGGCCCGTTCCATGGAAGCAGGCCAGCCCTCATGAAGATCCTTTCGATCCAGTCAGCCGTCGCCTACGGACACGTCGGCAACTCTGCAGCGGTGTTCCCCCTGCAGCGCATCGGCGTCGAGGTCTTGCCGGTGTACACCGTGAACTTCTCAAACCACACCGGGTACGGCGCGTGGCGCGGACCGCTGATCTCCCCCGCCGACGTCGCCGAAGTACTCACCGGCATCGAGGAACGCGGGGTCTTTCCGCAGATCGACGCGGTGCTGTCGGGCTACCAGGGCTCGGAGGGAATCGGCGATGTCATCCTGGATGCCGTCGCGCGGGTCAAAGCGGCCAACCCGGCTGCGGTCTACGCCTGTGATCCGGTGATGGGCAACGCAAAGTCCGGATGCTTCGTCGCTCCCGCCATCCCGGTGCTGCTGCGCGAGCGCGTAGTTCCAGCTGCCGACATCATCACCCCGAACCAGTTCGAGTTGGGGTTTCTGACCGGAACCGAACCGGCAGATCTCGAATCCACGCTCGTCTCGGCCGACCTTGCCCGCGACATGGGCCCGCGCACGGTCCTCGTCACCAGCGTCGAACGTCCGGACGCACCCGAAGGAACGATCGAGATGCTCGCCGTCACCGACGATGGCGCGTGGATCGTGCAGACGCCGCGTATCCCGATGAAGGCGAACGGCTCTGGCGACGTGACTGCCGCGTTGTTCACCGCCCACTACGGCGCCACCGGTGACCCAGCGCTTGCTCTCGCACGCACCGTGTCGAGCGTGTTCGACCTTCTGCAGAACACGTATGACTCGGGCGAGCGGGAGCTGCAGCTGGTCGAGTCGCAGGAGGCCTATGCCCACCCGCGGATGCAGTTCGAGGTCACGCGGGTCCGCTGACCCCGACGCTCAGTAGGCGGGCCAGGCTGCCGCGAGAGTCTCGCGCACGTCGCCCAGGAGCTGAGGGAGTGCCTTGGTGCGCGCGATGATCGGGAAGAAGTTCGCGTCCGAGGCCCACCGCGGCACCACGTGCTGGTGCAGGTGCTCGTCGACACCCGCGCCGGCTACCGCCCCCTGATTCATGCCGATGTTGAAACCGTCGCACCGTGAAACGGCGCGAAGCACGCGCATCGCCGTCTGTGTGAGCTCGGCGATCTCCTGAGTCTCCTCCGTCGTCGCGAGGTCGTAGGTTGCGACATGGCGGTAGGGGCACACCAGGAGGTGACCGGAATTGTACGGAAAGAGATTCAGCAAGACGTAGGCGCTCTTGCCGCGGTGGACGATCAGGCCGTCGGCATCCGTTTTGCCGGGCGCCGCGCAGAACGGACACGCGGCGCGCATTGCGTCGGCACCGGCCTGGATGTACGCCATCCGGTGTGGAGTCCACAGTCGCTGAAAGCCGTCGGGTACACCGGCATACTCGGAAGAGGGAACGGATGCCGGCTCGGATGTCCCGGCATCCGTCATGCCAGGTCCTCAGCGGTGTCCACGAGAGTGCGATCTGCGATCGCCGTCAGGATGCGCTCGATCGCGTCGTCGACCGGGATGCCGTTGGTCTGCGACCCGTCGCGGAAGCGGAACGAGACTGTCCCTGCGGAGCGGTCCTGCTCCCCCGCGATCAGCTGGATCGGCACCTTCTGTGTCGTGTGCGTGCGGATCTTCTTCTGCATCCGGTCGTCGGAGTGATCGACCTCGGCCCGCACTCCGCGCGCGCGCAGGCGCGCCACGATCTCATCGAGGTACTCGCCGTATTCTTCAGCCACGGGGATCGCGACCACCTGCGTCGGCGAGAGCCACACCGGGAAGGCTCCCGCATAGTGCTCGAGCAGGATCGCGAAGAAGCGCTCGATCGAGCCGAACAGCGCACGGTGGATCATCACGGGACGGTGCTTTGCCCCATCGGGGCCGGTGTACTCGAGCTCGAACCGCTCGGGCTGGTTGAAGTCGAGCTGAATGGTCGACATCTGCCAGGTGCGGCCGATCGCATCGCGGGCCTGCACGGAGATCTTCGGTCCGTAGAACGCGGCGCCGCCCGGGTCGGGCACGAGTTCCAGACCCGAGGCTTCGGCCACCTCGCGCAGCGTTTCGGTGGCCTCTGCCCACAGGGCGTCGTCACCGATGAACTTCGGGTTGCCCTCCTCCTTCGTCGACAGCTCGAGGTAGAAGTCCTGCAGACCGTAGTCGCGCAGCACCGACAGCACGAAGTCGAGGTTGCGAGTGAGTTCGTCTCGCACCTGGTCGGCTGTGACGTAGATGTGCGCGTCATCCTGGGTCATCCCCCGCACGCGAGTGAGCCCCGCGAGGGTTCCGCTCTTCTCGTATCGGTAGACCGTGCCGAACTCCGCAAGACGCAGCGGAAGCTCACGGTAGCTGCGGCCCCGCGACCTGAAGATCAGGTTGTGGAACGGGCAGTTCATGGGCTTGAGATAGTACTCCTGCCCCTGCCGGGTCACGTGGCCCTCGGCATCCACGACTTCGTCGAGCTCCATCGGGGGGTACATCCCGTCGGCGTACCACTGCAGGTGACCGCTGGTCATGAAGAGGTCGCCCTTGGTGATGTGGGGCGAGTTGACCATTTCGTAGTCGGCGGCGAGCAGGCGCTGGCGCATGTACTGCTCGATCTCGTAGCGGATGATGCCGCCCTTGGGGTGGAAGACCGCAAGGCCCGGCCCGATCTCGTCGGGGAACGAGAAGAGGTCAAGTTCCGCGCCAAGCTTGCGGTGGTCACGCCGGGCTGCCTCTTCGAGGCGGTGCTGGTAGGCCCGAAGCTCGTCTTTGGTCGGCCACGCCGTTCCGTAGATACGCTGCAACTGCGGGTTCTTCTCGCTGCCCCGCCAGTAGGCGCCGGCAATCCGGGTCAGATCCCAGCCGTTGCCGATCATGCGCGTGCCCGGAACGTGCGGTCCGCGGCAGAGGTCCTTCCAGACCGTCTCGCCATCGCGGGTCACGTTGTCGTAGATCGTCAGTTCAGCACCGCCAACCTCGACCGATGCCCCTTCCGCGGCATCCGCACCGCCGCCCTTCAGCCCGATGAGCTCGAGTTTGAACGGCTCGTCGGCAAGCTCTACGCGCGCTTCACCCTCCGTCACGACACGGCGTGTGAAGCGCTGGCCCTCACGGACGATCCGCTCCATCTCTTTCTTGATGGCTTTGAGATCCTCGGGGGTGAACGGCTCATCGACGCCGAAGTCGTAGTAGAACCCGTCGGTGATCGGCGGGCCGATGCCGAGGTTCGCCTGCGGACGGATCCGCTGAACGGCCTGTGCCAGCACGTGCGCGGTGGAGTGGCGAAGGATGTCGAGCCCGTCAGGGCTGTCGATCGTCACCGGCTCCACGGTGTCCTCAGCGGTCACAACCGTCGCGAGATCCCGCAACGTGCCGTTGACCCGCAGGGCGACGACGGAGCGGTCGGGGAAGAGAGCGAAGCCGTCGGCGGGATAGGCCACGTCGGACGGGACGAGCGGTTGTGTCACAGCGAACTCCTGGGCGATGTCAGTCTCAAGGCTACCGAGCCGAGCGGGGGCGTCGGACCAGAGCGATCACATGATCTGCCCGATGTACGAGTACTTGACAAAGACCTCGGGCGCGAGCCCCGCCTCCTCGAGCACTCCCTGGACGGCAGCCATCATGTAGCGCGAGTCCCATCCCATGTACAGGTGGTGGTCGGCATCCAGGCTGTCCCAGTCGCCGTTCCACGCGCGATCGTTGTAGACGGGCCCACCTCGCCGTGAGCAGTACGCGATGACGGCATCGCGTCGATCTGCCCAGAGCCGCTTGAAGATGCGATTGAAGAGGTACTTGATATCGGGGACTTCCCAGTGCTCGCCGACGTATTCCACGTACGAGAACTCGCGCTCCCAGCCTCGTGGCCAGCCACGTCGCGGGGTCGCATCCAGGATGGGCGTCAAACCGTCATCGTCGATCACGAGGGGTCCTCGGCGTCGCCAGAGGGTCATCACCTGCTGAGCGAGTTCTGCAGACCGCGCGCTGATCGCACCGGTCCCCCACGTCTCGATGGACTCCAGCTGCCGTGTCAGGGTGATGAAGCTCTTCCCATAGACACTGCGCTTGACGGGGAAGTCGGCGTCGAAGACCTGAGCTGCGAGTGCCTCCTCCAGCAGCGTGAGGTTGCCCAGGGTCGCGGCCAGGGCACGATGGCTGTTCTGTTCGTCCTCGCTGTAGTCCTTCCACCGCCTCCCATCACCACCCGTCCAGTCGTCCGATGGCGCTGGGGGGAAGACGCGGTCGACGACGAGGTCATCCTGCACCGGGTCAGCGTCGGCCAGTCGGGACAGAACATACTCCGGATGCGGCAGCGGGCTGTGCTTCAGCGCAACACGCACGCGATCATCCGACGGACTCAGGCGCGAGATTGCCGCGACGAGCGAGTCGATGCCGTCTCCGGACGCGCGCACGAGGCGGGCGACAAGGCGCTCCGAGCTCACGCCGACGACGTCGCGGCGCAAGAGAAGTGACTGCAGGTCGTCGAGCACACCGAGGAGATCGTCACGTCGGACCTCGCCTACCCGGTATCGCTGGCACAGAGACATGACCAGCGGATATGTCCCGCGCCCGAACGTATTGAGGTGGTGCAGACGCGTCCGGATCTCGGCATCCGGTTCACCCTCGGGATCAAGCAGCGTCGCATAGAGCTGCGCGAACGAGCGCCACTGCTCCGCCTGGGTTCGAAGCGCCGCGGGGTCGAGTCGAGGGAAGTGAGCCCGGAAGACGTCGTAGACGCCGCGACCCGATGCGGTCGCTATGACCTCTCGTCCGCCGACCATGACGAGGTAGTGGGCCCAAAACGAGGCGATGTGCTCGCCGGTGCTGCGCTCAATCGCAGCCCAGTACTCGTCTTCGATGACCAGTTGCTCGGCATGCGAGAGTCCCATGAGCACGTAGTTGTGAATGAGCTCGTGGTCACGCAGAGGCTCGCCCGTGGAGTTCAGGCTCTCGAAAATCTGCTGCGCATTGGCGCCGGTGCCCAGCGAAATGGCGACGTGTTCCAGCCGCTGGAGTCCGCGCCAGACCCGCGCGACATCATCCGCGGCAATCTGACTGCGAAAGAACGCGTAGTTGTCGGCGAAACGGGAGGGCGCGGTGACACCGTCGGCGGCACCGACCACCACCTCCCGGAAGGGCCCTGCCCACTCACGGTGAGGCCGAAGCTTCGTCTCACCGGTTGCGCGATGAAGGAGCACGCACTCGAGCTCGTCAGCAAGGACGGCGTCTTCACCGCGGATCGTGTGGAACAGGGCAGCAACCAGGAGCATCAACGTCGTGATGCGTTGCTGCCCGTCGATGAGCACCCATTCGTCCGCGCTCTCACCCGACGGTGTACTGGACGAATCGGCAGCGCTGAGAATCGACCCGATGAAGTGCATCTGGTCGTCATCCCGATCGGCTACCGCACGGATGTCGCTCAGCAGCTGTTCGCATCCGCCGATGTCCCACCGGTACTGCCGCTGATACACCGGAACGACGATCGTCGCCTGCGCCGACGCCAACCACGCGACCGTGTTCACGGCGTGAGCGCGGATGTTCGTCGCGGTGATCATCGAGTGTCTCCTCCGGCTGTATGGACGACCTCGACGAGTCTAATAATCACGGCGCGGATGCCCAGGTTCCCGCGCAGAGCCGGAGGTAGGGTTACCTAAGTTGGGCCTGTAAAAACGCGCTGGCTCACCGACCGAAAGGCACAGACCCTATGGGTTACATCAAGAGCGCCGCTCTCGACGAGACCGGCTTCGTCGTCCTCGACAGTTACAACGAGCCCGTCGATCCGAAGGAATGGCTCGACATCGAATACGTGGACTGGAAGTCCTCGGGTGACACCCGATTCGCTCCCCTCGCCTCGGCCAAGGGCGAGATCGAGTGCAACGGCTTCTGGAATCACCAGCCGCCCCGCACCGACAAGGACGGCGTCTGGATCGATTCCCAGACCGAACTTGCTCCCACTCTCACTGCACGGGCGAAGGAGCCGGGTGCGAACGTGGGCCGGTGCCGCATCATCGAGCTGCAGCCGAACTCGTACGCCGACTGCCTGTACAACCTGCACCAGGACGACAATAACCGCCTGAACCCCGACGGCACCGGCTGGGTGGTTCGTGGTTTCTTCAATCTGACCGACGACAAGGACAGCTACTTCGTCCTTCGTGAGAACCGCACCGACCCGAGCATCGAGTACCGCATAGCGCTTCCCGCCGGCGCCCAGCTGATCGTCGACACGCAGCGCCTCTGGCACGCTGTCCACCATCAGGGAGATAAGCCGCGCTACTGCCTCATTACCTCGTGGACATCGGGCCCCGAGCTCGACGCCTATATCGAGAAGTACCACGGCAAGCCCACCACCGACTACTACCCGGTCTCGGAGGAGATTCGCGAAGCCGGCCAGGCCGAGCAGGCGCGCCGGGATGCAGCCCGTGCCGCCTACTACGCAGCAAAGGGCCAGAAGGAGAAGCTCGCCATGAGCGAGGCCTGACCGACGCCGACGAAGACCCCCGTCCGCCGATGGACAGGGGTCTTCGTCGTTACACGCTGGGATCGATCGGGACGGCTCGCGCGTGCGCAGCGAGGCTCTGCGTGGGGTCAAGGCGATCAAGAATGATTCCCGCGATCTCGCGCAGCTGCGCCTGCTGGGTTGGGGAGAGCGCGTCGAGCACGAAAGAGCGCACGTTGGCCACGTGCCCTGGTGTCGCCGCGATGACCTTGCGGCGACCGGCGCTGGTGAGTTCGACATCCGTCGCACGCGCGTCATCGCGCGCCGGGAGGCGCCGAACGAATCCTCGCTCTTCCAGCCGCGAGATGACATGCGACAGACGAGGAAGCGTGGCGTTCGACTCGATCGCCAAGGTACTCATCCGCAGTGTGCGCCCATCGCTGAGTGCCAGCAGCGAGAGGACGAAGTAGTCGAAGTGACTGAGCTGCTCGTCTCGCTTCAGTTGCGTGTCCAGCTGTTTGGGGAGCAGCTCGAGCACGGCAACGAGCGGAACCCAGGTGGCCCGCTCCTCGGCCGTGAAAGATCGGGTTCTGTGCATTCCGCGATTCTACGGGAATAGTTGTTGCTACAACTATGTTGAGCAGTGACGTAGCTCGCGAGGGCTATCCACCTCCCGCCGGAACGCGGGGACTCTCAGAAAAGGTCAGGGAACATCATGAGCACGATCACCATCTTCGGCAGTGGAAACATGGGCGGGGCCATCGCCGGCGTCCTCGCGCGCGGCGGCGCGTCGATCCAACACATCGTCAGCGGTGACACGGACGCAACGATCGAGGGCGACCTCGTCATCCTCGCCGTTCCCTTTGGCGCGCTCGAGACGATCGCCGCAACCTACGGCGAGCAGCTGACGGGAAAGACCGTCGTCGACATCTCGAACCCGCTCAACTTCGAGACCTTCGACTCGCTCGTGGTGCCGGTCGGCTCGTCTGCTGCAGCTGAGCTCCAGAAGGCCCTGCCTGGCGCACATGTCCTCAAGGCCTTCAACACCAACTTCGCAGCAACCCTGGCGGCTGGAAAGGTCGGAACCGAGCCGACAACCGTGCTGGTTGCCGGAGACGACGCCGACGCGAAAGCTGCCTTGATCAACGCTGTCACCGCCGGTGGGCTTGCAGCGCTTGACGCCGGAGCTCTGGCGCGTGCGCACGAGCTCGAGGCGATCGGCTTCCTCCAGCTGACACTGGCGGCCTCCGAGAAGATCAGCTGGACCGCGGGCTTCGCGGTCGTCCAGTAACGGCTCCGGGCAACAGGAACGAAAGGTTCGGTATGTCTGACAAGCTCGCGGCAGCAACCCACATGGGAGCGGTCACTCTGAGGGTCGGGGACCTGGATGCGATGATCCGTTACTACACCGAGGCGGTGCCGCTCCAGCTTCTCAGCCACGCCGGGCCAACCGCCATGCTGGGGCGCGGCGGCGTCCCCGTGCTGGTCCTTGTTCACACGCCCGAGCTGCGCCACGCCGCTTCCGGGCAGGCGGGCTTGTATCACACGGCGATATTGTTCGAGACCGAAGCTGCACTCGCTTCGGCAGTGGCATCGGTCGCACGTCGGGCACCCGGAACGTTCACCGGCAGTGCTGATCACCTCGTCAGCAAGGCCTTCTACTTCACGGATCCTGAGGGCAATGGTGTCGAGTTGTATTGGGACCGCGCCCGAACGCAGTGGTCCTGGAGGCACGGACAGGTCGAGATGGACACGCTCTTGCTCGACCCACATCAGTTCCTACGCGAGCACCTCAGTGGCCCGGTCGTCGAGCCTGACAACATCCGTTCGGCTCGAGTCGGGCACGTCCATCTCAGCGTCGGAGACGTACGAACAGCGCGTGATTTCTATGTCGACCGGCTGGGGTTCGATGCCACGCTGGACTTCCACGGCTCGGCGCTGTTCGTCTCCGCCGGTGGCTACCACCACCACATGGCGATGAACGTGTGGAACAGCCGAGGAGCCGGCCGGCGTAACCCCGCGCTGGGCCTCGGTGAAGTCAACATCCTCGTCCCTTCTCGTGACGATCTCGGCGCTCTCGATGAACGGATGCGCCACCACGGTGTCGACGTGGCCGATGACGGCGCGACTCTTGCCTTCGAGGATCCTTGGGCTAATTCGATCCGGGTGGCACCGGTCGTCTAGCGCCACCACGCTGAGCGGACCCATCCAGCTCGGCACACAGGAAAACCCCCGGGACTCCGGGGGTTTTCGTTGTTGGTGGTGCGCGATACTGGGATCGAACCAGTGACCTCTTCCGTGTCAGGGAAGCGCGCTACCGCTGCGCCAATCGCGCCTAAAAGGCTATTCAGTTGTCATGCGAGGTGGCGACGGGATTCGAACCCGTGTAAACGGCTTTGCAGGCCGGTGCCTAGCCGCTCGGCCACGCCACCGTGTGTGGTTCGACCCACGTGTCGTGCTCCCGAAGGAAGCCCCGCACTCGAGCGGATGACGAGACTCGAACTCGCGACCCTCACCTTGGCAAGGTGATGCGCTACCAACTGCGCTACATCCGCATTGCACCACCGTGTGGCGCTTGATCGACTTTAGTCGAGAATCGCCGCCGCGCAAAACTGAAACGGCTCTGCGCGTGTCGAGGCGCGCGGTCGTGTGCCGGACCAGGAATCCGGTAGGATCGAGACTCGGCCCGCGAGGGTCTTGGGCGATTGGCGCAGTTGGTAGCGCGCTTCCTTCACACGGAAGAGGTCATCAGTTCGAGTCTGGTATCGCCCACCACACTCAGCATCAACGGCGTCTCTCTGCATCCCAGCCGTAGCGGCGGCGCAGCGCGTTGGCGACCAGCACAAACCGGTCAAGATCCAGCGCTGCCGCCTCACGACGCATCCCGTGATGATGCTCGCTGTAGAGCTGCTCGATGTCGACCCAGGAAGATCTCCCCCGCGCATCCCACGGCCCCGAGCCGATCGCAACATAGTCCCGATCCCCGTCGTGCGACTGACTGGTCAATCGCACCGCAAACACGTGGTCCGAATCCTGCCTGCCGATTACGAGAACCGGACGATCTTTGCCCCGTCCGTCGCCCTCGATGTAAGGCACCCAGGTCCACACGATCTCGCCGGCGTCGGCGTCCCCGTCCGGTTCGGGTGCATAGCTGATCGTGAGACCGTGTGCGCCAGGTGGCGCGATGAGCCGTGTCCGGATCGCCAGGGGCAGCGCATCTCGTGCGGCGTCCGTGCCCACGGATGCGTGCCGCGAGGGCGTGAGCGCGCGGACAACTCTGCGCACAAGCGACGACAGCTGACTCACGAGGTCACCCTAACCGCCGAAGACGCGAAGAAACGCCTCAGGGGCGCCGCGAATGAGTCGCGACGCCCCTGAGGGCTCTGAAGGAGAGTCGTAGCTTACTTCTCGACAGTCTCGTAGGCGTAGCCCTCTTCGCCGTGAACCGAAACGTCCACGCCGGCGAGCTCGTCCTCGTTCTTGATACGGAAACCGATCGTCTTCTCGATCGCGAAGCCCAGAATCCAGGCGACGACGAAGGAGTAGACCAGAACACCCACTGCGGCAATCAGCTGAAGCACGATCTGCTCGTAGTTCCCGCCGACGAACAGACCGGTCTCGGTCGCGAAGAACCCGAGGTAGAGCGTACCGATGAGACCGCCGACGAGGTGAACGCCGACCACGTCCAGCGAGTCGTCATAGCCGAGCTTCCACTTGAGCTCGATGGCGAACGCGCAGATGACACCCGTGACGAGGCCCAGAAGAAGCGCCCACCCCGGTGTGAGGTTTGCACATGCCGGGGTGATGGCAACAAGACCGGCAACCGCACCGGATGCGGCGCCCACCGAGGTCGCCTTGCCGTCCTTGAACTTCTCGACGATGAGCCAACCGATGATGGCTGCTGCGGTCGCACCGAGGGTGTTCACGATGATGAGACCGACGGACGAGTCCTCCGTGCCGAGGAGGCCGAACGTGCCCTCAGCGCCGGCGTTGAAGCCGAACCAGCCGAACCACAGGATCGATGCTCCGAGCATGACCAGGGGAACGCTGTGCGGCTTGTTGATGCCCTTCTGGAAGCCGATGCGCTTACCGAGGACAAGCGCCAGGGCGAGGGCAGCAGCACCCGCGTTGATGTGAACGGCAGTACCACCCGCGTAGTCGATGACGCTCGTGGAGAAACCAAAGGTCTCGCCAAGACCCATGATCCAGCCACCACCCCAGACCCATGCGGCCACGGGGAAGTACACCACGGTCGCCCAAACGCCGGCGAAGATCATCCACGACCCGAACCGCGCGCGGTCAGCGATCGCACCCGAGATCAGAGCCACGGTGATGATCGCGAAGGTGGCACCGAACGTCGCCCCCACAAGCGTGTCGCTATCTGCTCCCCCGAGACCGAAGTCCGAGAACGGGTTGCCTGCGAACTCCCAGGTGCTCGAGACGGCAGACATGTTGAAGCCGTACAGAATCCAGAGAACGCTCACGAGACCGAGCGCCCCGAAGCTCATCATCATCATGCTGACGACGCTCTTGGCCTTGACCAGGCCTCCATAGAAGAACGCCACGCCCGGCGTCATAAACAACACCAGGGCCGTCGCGGCGACGGACCAGGCGAGATTTCCAGCATCCATTGAGAATCCTCAATTCGTGTCGTGTGTCAAAAGTTGCACCGAAGCGGGTAGTCGGGCACTTGCGGAGCCAGTCTCGCGGCGACCGGTTTCGACCAGAGGGTGCCCTGTGTTTCGCGTCTGTTACACGACCTGCGCTCAGGTAAACATCAGGTTTCGTGTGACCCCGAGGTCACCACGAAATTCACGCGAGAGTCGAAGCGACCAGGCGCGAGATCGCGCGGAGGTACTTCTTGCGGTATCCGCCGGCCAGCATCTCGTCAGGAAAGACCCGGTCCAGGGTGATGCCGGTCGCGCGAATCGGGATCTGCGCGTCGTAGATGCGGTCAACCAGTGCGACGAATCGGAGAGCCGCGGACTGGTCGGTGAAGACTTCTACGTCGCGAAGGCCGACGAGGGATACCCCCTCGATCAAGCGGATATAGCGCGACGGGTGGACGCGCGCCAGCTGAGCGACGACGTCCTCGAAGGCGTCGTCGCTCACGATCCCATCACCGGATGCTGATGCGATTGCCTCTTCATAGTCGGCAACGTCCAGGGACACCGCGTGTCCGTCGACATCCCGGTGACGGTAGTCGGTTCCATCGATCCGAATGGTCTGGAAGCTCTCGGCCATCGCATGGATCTCACGCAGGAAGTCCTGCGCGGCGAATCGCCCCTCTCCCAGCGCATTGGGCGGGGTGTTGGATGTCGCCGCAAGCCGGGTGCCCGTGGCCACCAGTCCGCCCAGGAGTCGTGTCATGACCATCGTGTCGCCGGGGTCATCGAGCTCGAACTCGTCGATGCACAGCAGGTCGGCCCCGGTGAAGAGCTTGACGACGTTCTGGTAGCCAAGTGCCCCGACCAGCGCCGTGTACTCGATGAACGATCCGAAGTACTTCCGACGCACGGGCATCGCATGGTAGATCGCAGCGAGCAAGTGCGTCTTGCCGACACCGAATCCGCCGTCCAGGTACACGCCGGGCTTGAGCTCGGGCTGCTTCGGTCGGCGCCGGAACAGACCTCCGCGTGCTGCCTCCGGGCGCCCGCCGGCGAAGGCGACAAGAAGCTCCTTCGCCTCCTGCTGAGAGGGGAAAGCCGGGTCGGCGCGGTACGACTCGAACGACGCATGGGCGAACTGCGGTGGGGGCGTGAGCGCCGCCACCATCTGGTCGCCGGAGAGCTCGGGTGCGCGCGTTGCGAGGTGGACGATGCCGGTGGGGCCGGATGCTGGCATGGGTAGCTTCCGCGGAGGAGGCGGATGCGGGCGTGCCGCGTGCCGCCTAGAGTCGGGGAGGGCGGGAGGACCCTCCTACTTTACGCGGGGTGTCGCCACACCCCGCGCACCCGGAGGCTCCCCGACCGAGTTCCACGGGCCCAGAGAGGATCTCTCCATGATCGTGACCGAACTGTCGCCACGAACCCTCGACACGATCGACATCGACGACGACCGTGACGCAGCGCGTGCGTGGATCGCCGCGCGTTACGGCTCCGCAGATCCGGACTCCGTGCGGCTGAACATGATCACCTCGCTCACCGGGTCCGCCGTCGGCGCCGACGGTACGAGTGAGACCCTCACCGGCGGGGCAGACCGGCTCATTCTCAGCGCAATCCGTGGGGCCGCGGATGCCGTGATCGTCGGGGCTCAGACGGTGCGCGCCGAGGGCTATCTCCTCCCCCGGTCGGCGGCTCTCGCTGTCGTGACCCGCTCCGGCTCGTTGGAGGGGCTCCGGATGCCTGACGAGGTGGACCAGCCTCTCATCGTCCTGTGCCCCGCATCCCGGACCGAGCACGTGGAAGCAACTGTCGCTCACCTTTCCGCCCAGGTCGTGGGACTCCCTACCGACGAGCCCACGCCGGCGCTCGTGGTCGGTGCTCTCCGGGACCTGGGCCTGCGTCACCTCGTCTGTGAGGGCGGCCCGTCACTGGCCCGACAGTTCGCGGAATCAAGAATCATCGACGAATACTGCATCACGGTTGCACCGGCGCTGACGCCGGTGGAGCATCCGTTTCTGAGCATCCACGACGCCGTCGAGACAGAACTCGCCGGTCACCTCGTCGACGAGGAGGGATTCACCTATCTGCGTCTACGCGCTCGCTGACGAACCCTCGCTGGGTCAGCCACCGCGTGATCCGGCCCGTCCAGCGCTCCTGGTCGTAGTTCCACAGCTTGGTGTGACGAGCCACGCTGAAGACGTCGAGCTCCACGAGGTCGGGACGCGCGACCACGAGGTCGTGGGAAGCATCCGAGGGGACGAAGCCGTCATCGTCGCTGTGGAGGATGAGTATCGGATGCCGGAGCTCCGCCGAGCGGGCGAGCACGTCGAGGCGACGGAACGGAATCGCAGCGCCCGCGCCGGTGAGCGCCGTCGCCCAATCAGCACCGAGCACGGTGATCGCCAGGCGCGTGACTGCCGGAGGCAGCTTCATGAGCCGCGCCTGGTAGTCGAGCACGATCCGCCAGTCGACCACGGGTGAGTCGAGGATGAGACCCACGATGAGGTCGCGATGCGCGGAGTTCAGGGCAAGTTGCAGCGCAATAGCACCACCCATCGACCATCCCATGATGATGACCCGCTTCGCGCCTCTCCGGCGGGCGAACCCCACCGCGGCGTCCACGTCGCGCCACTCGGTGGCACCGAGTGTGTAGGTGCCCGAGCGGCTCCGAGGCGCCTCGCCATCATTACGATACGAGACGACCAACGATGTGATTCCCAACCCGTGGAAGATCGGGACGGCGCGTAGGCACTCCGCTCGTGTGGCGCCACGCCCGTGCACCTGAATCACCCAGATCTCACCCTCGCCGGCGGGAAACAACCAGGCGGGGCAGGGTCCGAGCGCCGAACCGACCAGCTCCGGACTGACGGGCAGATGCAGTTCTTCGGGACGCTCGTAGTACCACCCGCTGAAGGCGGCATCCCTGACGATCCGAGCCTGGGGACCGACATGAGTGAGAAGCTTGCGCTTGACCGTGTCGGCCGTCTCCGACAGCACGGATCCGAGTTTGAGGTAGCGCTCTGTTCCCGTGGTGAACAGGCCATACCGGCCAGCCAACTCGGTGTCGGGAGTGCGCGTGAGCGTGATGGTCTGGGCGGACGTATCAAGCTCGAGGATGCGGCAATCGGGGATCCGAGCTGCCG
Source organism: Microbacterium sp. 67-17 (assembly GCF_001898325.1). GTDB lineage: Bacteria > Actinomycetota > Actinomycetes > Actinomycetales > Microbacteriaceae > Microbacterium > Microbacterium schleiferi. The sequence goes on along the minus strand of NZ_MKTR01000021.1, from coordinate 58,871 downwards.
GCGTGACGACTTTCCTTGCCATACGTACGGCAATACCGCCCCACAGTGCGAGGACAGCGCCGAGGGCCATCGAGATCGCCGCGAGAGCCGCTTTGACGATAACGACGTACTGTGGGGAGGCGGCGCGCCTGGACTCGACCATGGGGTCCTCACTCTAGTCTGTCGGGGTGACCGGAGACCTTCTGTCGGGGGTGGCGTTCGACGACGTGGCCGCGGTGATTCGCGAGGCCACCTTCCGTGACGACCTCACGGTCCGCGAGATTCCCGCACCGACCGGCCTTGCTCCTCACGCCCTCGCTCTGGCCGCTGACGTGAGGCCCGAGGCAGCCGGCACCGACTCAGCGTACGGAACGGGTCGCTTCATCCTGTTACATGACCCGGACGAGCCCTCCCAGTGGAATGGCGCCTGGCGCATCGTGTGCTTCGCGCAGGCGCCGCTCGAGCCTGAGATCGGCATGGACGCGCTGTTGGCGGATGTGACCTGGTCGTGGCTCACGGACGCCCTGCAGGCACACGCCGCTACCTATCACTCCCCCTCAGGCACCGCGACGAAGACCCTCTCGAAGGGATTCGGGAGCCTTGCCGACGAGGGCGATGGCGCGCAGATCGAACTTCGCGCCTCATGGACGCCGACCGCGAACCTCGACGCGCACGTCGAGGCGTGGGCAGAGCTGGTCTGCATGCTCGCGGGACTTCCCCCCGGATCTGAGCAGATCGCAACGGTGACGTCCCGCAGGGTGAGCCGTGGCTGAGTACACCGTGATCACAGACGCAGACGCCCTCCGTGCCGCGGCTGCGCACCTCGCTGCTGGCACAGGTCCCGTGGCCGTCGACGTCGAGCGCGCCTCGGGGTTCCGCTACTCGCAGCGCGCCTATCTTGTTCAGGTCTTCCGCCGCGGCGCGGGCGTGATTTTGATCGACCCGCCAGCGGTCGGTACGGACTTCTCGTCACTGCAGCAGGCAATCGGTGACGTCGAGTGGGTGTTTCACGCCGCCAGCCAGGACTTGCCCTCGCTGCGCGAGCTGAGCCTCGAACCCCCGACGATTTTCGACACCGAACTGGCATCGCGACTCCTCGGACGAGAGCGTGTAGGCCTCGGGGCCGTCGTCGAAGAGACCCTCGGTATCACTCTCGCGAAAGCGCACTCTGCCTCCGACTGGTCGACACGTCCGCTTCCGCAAGCCTGGCTCGAGTACGCGGCGCTCGATGTGGAGTATCTCATCGACGTGCGCGACATCCTTGTCCAGCAGCTCGCGGACGCCGGCAAGACAGAGTTCGCTGCGCAGGAGTTCTCTGCCGTTCTCACCCGGGAGCCCAAACCTCCGCGGGAGGATCCCTGGCGTCGGCTCAGCGGTCTCCATACCGTGCGCGGGCGTCGGGGGCTCGCGATCGCGAGGGCGCTGTGGCTCGCTCGCGAAGAACTCGCCGTCACGCAGGATGTCTCACCCGGGCGCCTCGTCCCCGACCGGGCTCTGGTCGCCGCGATCCTGGCAGATCCGAAGACCAAGCAGCAGCTCGCAGCCGTGAAGGAGTTCACAGGCAGAGCCAGCCGCTCCGAGCTCGATCGATGGTGGGCAGCGTTCGAGGCGGGACGCGCCGACCTCGACCTGCCACCCGAGCGGGTGCGCAACACCGACACGATCCCGCCGGTGAGGGCGTGGGCTGACCGAGCGCCGGAGGCCGACGCTCGACTCAAGGCAGCCAAGCCTGCGATCGACGAGGTCGCGCAGTCGCTGCACATGCCGGTCGAGAACCTTCTCACCCCAGAGCTGCTGCGACGCGTCGCCTGGGCTCCACCGGCTGTCATCGGCGCCGACGGAATCGGCAAAGCCCTGGCTGAACTCGGTGCACGACCGTGGCAGATTGAGCAGACTGCACAGGTGATCGCCGAAGCCTTTGTGGAATCCGGTCAACCCTCTCCAGAGGCCTCCGAGAGCGCTTCGTAGGTTCGACCCAACCGATTCCGCGCCGTTTTGACGCCTTCCTAGGCTGGCGTCATTCCCAATCCTTGGAGGCAGAGTGGCCGAAATGTCGGACGTCTTCTTCGTCGACGGTATGCGCACCCCGTTCGGGCGCGCGGGCGAGAAGGGCATGTACTGGAACACCCGGGCTGACGACCTGGCGGTCAAGGCGATCATCGGGCTGATGGAGCGCAATCCTGACGTACCGAAAGAGCGCATCGACGATGTGGCGATCGCTGCGACGTCACAGACCGGCGATCAAGGACTGACGCTCGGTAGGTCTGCGGCGATCCTTGCCGGATTGCCGATGACCGTTCCGGGGTTCGCAATTGACCGGATGTGCGCGGGCGCGATGACGAGCGTCACCACGATGGCTGGTTCGATCGGTTTCGGCATGTACGACCTCGCGCTCGCAGGCGGTGTGGAGCACATGGGGCGTCATCCGATCGGCTCCAACGCTGACCCTAACCCGCGCTTCGTCGCGGAGAAGATGGTGGACCCCGGCGCATTGAACATGGGCGTCACGGCCGAACGCCTCCATGACCGGTTCCCGCAGCTCACCAAGGAGCGCGCGGATCGGTTCGGCATGCAGAGCCAGCTGAAGGCGCAGGCAGCATACGACTCCGGAAAGATCCAGCCGGATCTCGTCTCCGTGGCGATCAAGAACGCTGACGGCGCCTGGGGGCTCGCCACCGAGGATGAGGGCCGACGTCCCGAGACGACGATGGAAGGTCTCGCAGCACTGAAGACCCCCTTCCGCCCGCACGGGCGCGTTACCGCGGGCACCTCATCACCGCTCACAGATGGCGCGACGATGGGACTGCTGGCCAGCGGCGACGCGGTCAAGCAGTTCGGCCTTGCACCCAAGATGCGACTGGTGTCTTTCGCCTTCGCGGGAGTGCAGCCTGAAATCATGGGCATCGGGCCGATCCCCTCGACCGAGAAGGCGCTTCAGAAGGCCGGTCTCACGATCGATGACATCGGACTGTTCGAACTCAATGAGGCCTTCGCTGTGCAGGTGCTGTCGCTGCTCGATCACTTCGGAGTGGCGGATGACGACCCTCGCGTAAACCAGTGGGGCGGCGCCATTGCCCTCGGCCACCCCCTCGCGGCATCCGGCGTGCGCCTGATGATTCAGCTTGCGGCGCAGTTCGCCGAGCGCCCCGACGTCCGGTACGGGCTCACCGCCATGTGTGTGGGCCTCGGACAGGGTGGCTCGGTCATCTGGGAAAACCCCCACTACGACGGCAAGAAGAAGAAGTAGGAGTTCGCCGCCATGACCAACTACGACGAGATCGACTTCTCGCCGCTCGATGCCCTCGCCGACGGTGAGGTCATCACGCACTCGTTCGTGACTGACGTGCGTCTGGCCTCCGGCAAGACGCTCGCGCTCATCACCCTGGACAACGGACGCGATCACACCCGGCCCAACACACTCGGACCGGCAACACTCAAGGAGCTCGGTGCGACTCTCGACACCCTCACGGCGCGCGCTGCGGCCGGTGAGATCCACGCTGTCGCTATCACGGGCAAGCAGTACATTCTTGCGGCTGGCGCCGACCTGAGTGATGTCTCGCGGGTTCCTTCGGCCGAGATCGCAAAGCTCATTGCGCAGCGGGGCCATCAGGTTCTGGGGAAACTCTCGAGCCTCGGGGTCCCGAGCTTCGCATTCGTGAACGGCCTCGCGCTCGGCGGCGGGCTCGAGATCGCATTGAACTCCACGTATCGCACGGTGGATGCTTCGGCGGCCGCTATCGCGCTCCCCGAGGTGTTCCTGGGCATCATCCCGGGGTGGGGCGGGGCATACCTCCTCCCGAACCTCATCGGCATTGAGAACGCGCTCGAAGTCGTCGTGTCCAACCCGCTCAAGCAGAACCGGGTGCTCAAGCCCCAGCAGGCCTATGACCTCGGCATCACGGATGCGATCTTCCCCGCGGCCAACTACCTCGAGGACTCGCTGCGGTGGGCAGATGGCGTCCTGACCGGCTCCGTCAAGGTCGAACGCAAGAACGAGCCGGGCAAGATCGAGCGTCTCACCAAGTGGCCGATCGCCATCAAGATGGCGCGCGGGATGCTGGAGAGCCGCATCGGCACGGTGCCCCGCTCCCCTTATGTCGCACTCGACCTGCTTGATAAGGCCAAGGGCGGCACGAAAGCAGAGGGCTTCGCCCGCGAAGATGAGGCGCTGACCGATCTCATCACCGGTGATCAGTTCGCGGCATCCATGTATGCGTTCGACCTTGTTCAGAAGCGCGCTAAACGCCCCGTCGGTGCGCCCGACAAGGCACTGGCAAAGAAGGTGCAGAAGGTCGGGATCATCGGGGCAGGACTCATGGCCAGCCAGTTCGCGCTGCTGTTCGTGCGCAAACTCCAGGTTCCCGTCCTGATCACCGACCTCGATCAGGCGCGCGTCGATAAGGGACTCGCCTACATCCACGACGAGATCGGCAAGCTCGAGCAGAAGGGGCGACTCGACGGGGATGCCGCGAATCGCCTGCGCGCACTCATTCACGGCACCACGGACAAGAGTGAGTACGCCGACTGCGACTTCGTGATCGAGGCGGTCTTCGAAGAGGTCGGAGTCAAGCAGCAGGTGTTCGGTGAGATCGAGAAGATCATCGCCGACGACGCGATTCTCGCGACCAACACCTCCTCGTTGTCTGTGGAGGAGATCGGTGAGAAGCTCGAGCACCCCGAGCGACTCGTGGGGTTCCACTTCTTCAACCCGGTCGCGGTAATGCCACTGATCGAGATCGTGAAGACACCGACCACCGACGAGGCGGCTCTTTCGACCGCGTTCGTCGTCGCCAAGGGGCTGGGCAAGAACGCTGTCCTCACCGCCGACGCCCCGGGCTTCGTCGTCAACCGTCTTCTCGCGAAGGTCATGGGCGAGGCTGCTCGGGCCGTGTACGAAGGCACGCCGCTGCTCACGGTCGAGAAGGCCTTCGGCCCACTGGGCCTGCCTATGACGCCGTTCCAGCTCATCGATTTGGTGGGCTGGAAGGTCGCCGCACACGTGCAGGACACAATGGCTTCCGCGTTCCCGGAGCGCTTCTACGCCAACGAGAACTTCCACCAGCTGGCTGAGCTGCCGCAGGTTGTCGACAAGGACAAGAACGGCAAGGTCACCGGCTGGACGAAGGCCGCCGAGAAGATCCTCAAGCCTGCTGTGGGCACTGCGCCGGCAGGCGAAGACGAGATTCTGCGCCGCGTGCAGGACGGGCTGGCACAGGAGATCCGCATCATGCTCGATGAGGGTGTCGTGCCCGAGGTCGAAGACATCGATCTCTGCCTGATCCTCGGTGCCGGCTGGCCCTTCATCGACGGCGGTGCCTCGCCGTACCTCGACCGCGAAGGGGCGTCTCAGCGCGTCTTTGGGGGCACCTTCCACGAACCGCCCATCCGAGGAATCGCCGCCGTCTGATCAGACCGCACACGAGAGAGGGGGCCCGGCTGGATCAGCCGGGCCCCCTCTCTCGTTGGCATTGCCTCGTCAGTCGCGGCGTTCCGCGAACTCGGCGATGAGATCGGCGCCGTTCTCGGCACGGCGTGCAATCGGAATCCTCGTCCCGAGGACCTGCGCGACGACATCCTGGGCGATCTTGCTGGCGACGAGCCCGGCATCCTCGAGGATCTGCTCGCGGGTCGCATGAGCGATGAACTCGTCGGGAAGCCCGAGTTCATCGACAGCAGTGTCGACGCCAGCCTCCCGCAGGACCTGGCGCACGCGCGTCCCGATCCCGCCGACCCGGATGCCGTCCTCGATCGTGATCACGAGGCGGTGTGCCGCCGCGAGATCGATCACAGACGGCTGCACCGGGATCACCCAGCGGGGGTCGATGACAGTCGCACCGATCCCTTGGGCACGTAGTCTGGTCGCGACGTCCATCGCAATGTGTGCCATCGGTCCGATGCCGATCAGAAGGACGTCTTCCGCTCCCCCGCGGGCGAGCACATCAACGCCATCCTCGAGGCGTTCGACCGCGGGGAGATCCGGAAGCACTGATCCCTTCGGGAAGCGCACAACGGTCGGTGCATCCGATACCGCAACCGCCTCGCGGAACTCTTCGCGCAGACGCTCCGCGTCCCGCGGAGCAGCGATCCGGATGTTCGGAACAAGCTGGAGCATAGCGAGGTCCCACACGCCGTGGTGGCTCGGGCCGTCCGGCCCAGTGACCCCGGCGCGGTCGAGGACGAATGTGACCCCAGCGCGGTGCAGTGCGACATCCATCATGACCTGATCGAACGCGCGGTTCATGAAGGTCGCGTACACGGCGACGACCGGGTGCAGACCCCCGAAGGCCAGACCAGCGGCGGAGGCCACAGCGTGCTGCTCAGCGATGCCGACGTCATAGACCCGCTGCGGAAAACGCTCAGCGAACGGCTGCAGGCCGGTGGGCCGCAACATCGCAGCGGTGATGGCGATGACGTCCTCGCGCTCGGAACCGAGCTCCACGAGCTCCTGGGCGAAGACGTCGGTCCAGGCCGATGCACCTGATCCGCCGACGGGCTCGCCCGAAACGGGGTCGATCTTGCCGACTGCGTGGAATTGATCGGCGACGTCTCGAAGGGCCGGCTCGTAACCGCGCCCCTTCTCGGTGATCGCGTGCACGATGACGGGAGCGCCGTGTTCCTTCGCAAGCTCGAGCGTCTCGATCAGCATCGGCAGGTCATGCCCGTCGATCGGGCCGAGGTACTTGATGTCGAGATTCGAGTACAACGCCTCGTTGTTCGTGAACCGGGAAAGAAAACCCCGGGTTCCGCCCCGGACACCTCGGTAGAAGGCGCGAGCTGCAGGGCCGAGCCTGCTGGAGATCCGGTCGGAACGCTTGCGCAGCGTTTCATAGCTGGATGCCGTGCGCACGCGATTCAGATAACGTGCCATGCCGCCGATCGTCGGCGCGTACGAGCGTCCGTTGTCATTGACGACGATCACCAGATTGCGGTCGTTGTCGTCGGAGATGTTGTTGAGCGCTTCCCAGGTCATGCCGCCCGTGAGCGAGCCGTCACCGACGACGGCAACCACGTGGCGGTCACGCCGCCCTGTGCGGGCGAACGCCCGCGAGATTCCGTCAGCCCAGCTGAGCGAACTTGAGGCGTGCGACGACTCGACGACGTCGTGCTCACTCTCCGAACGCTGCGGGTAGCCGGCAAGGCCGCCACGGCTGCGCAGCTGCGAAAAGTCCTGGCGCCCCGTGAGGAGCTTGTGTACGTACGACTGGTGCCCGGTGTCGAAGATGATCGGATCATCGGGGGATGAGAACACACGGTGCAGGGCGATGGTGAGTTCCACCACTCCGAGGTTCGGTCCGAGGTGGCCGCCCGTACGCGCGACATTCTCGATAAGAAACGCGCGCACTTCTTCGGCAAGGTCGCACAGCTGATCCGTCGTGAGAGCGTCCAGATCCCGTGGCGAGCGGATCGTGGGCAGCAAAGCCATCTCACTCCTCCCGTCGGGTGGCAATCCAGCCGGTGCCATCTCGCAAGTCTATCGAGGCGCCGACGGGGCGGGATCGAGCACTCCCGTGTCTCGACCCCGCCCCTCGGCTACGCTCCAGCCTCAGACGAGCGAGCGCAGCACGTACTGGAGGATCCCGCCGTTGCGGTAGTAGTCAGCCTCACCCGGCGTGTCGATGCGAACGATCGCGTCGAACTCGACAGTCTGCTTGCCCTCGGGCGAGAACTCGCTCGGCTCGGCCGTGACACGCACGGTCTTGGGAGTCACGCCCTCGTTGAGCTGCTCGAGGCCGGTGATACTGATGACCTCGGTGCCGTCCAGGCCGAGCGACTTCCAGCTCTCTCCGGCGGGGAACTGCAGCGGCACGACACCCATTCCGATCAGGTTCGAGCGGTGGATACGCTCGAAGCTTTCGGTGATGACGGCCTTCACGCCGAGCAGGTTGGTTCCCTTGGCCGCCCAGTCGCGTGACGAGCCAGAGCCGTACTCCTTGCCGCCGAACACGACGAGCGGGATTCCCTGCGCCTGGTAGTTCATGCTCGCGTCGTAGATGTACGACTGCGGGCCGCCCTCCTGGGTGAAGTCGCGGGTGTAGCCGCCCTCGACGATCTGACCGTCGTTGACGGCTGCCACGAGCTCGTTCTTCAGTCGAATGTTGGCGAAGGTACCGCGGATCATGACTTCGTGGTTGCCGCGGCGCGACCCATAGGAGTTGAAGTCCTTCTGCGCGACGCCGTGCTCGGCGAGGTACTGAGCGGCAGGTGTGCCGGCTTTGATGTTGCCGGCGGGACTGATGTGATCGGTTGTCACCGAGTCACCGAGGGTGGCCATCACGCGAGCTCCCCGAATGTCGCTCACGGGGGTGAGCTCCATCGTCATGCCGTCGAAGTACGGGGCCTTGCGAACGTAGGTGGAGTTCGGATCCCATTCGAACTGCGCGGCATCCGGCGTGGGAAGGCTGCGCCAGCGCTCGTCACCGTCGAACACCGTCGCGTACTGCTTGATGAACTGCTCCCGCGAAATGGACGAGTCGATGACCTCCTGGACCTCTTCGGTCGAGGGCCAGATGTCCTTCAGGAAGACGTCGTTCCCGTCCTGGTCCTTGCCAAGCGGGTCGGTCTCGAAGTCGAAGTTCATCGAACCGGCGAGGGCGTAGGCCACCACGAGGGGCGGAGAGGCCAGGTAGTTCATCTTGACGTCTGGGCTGATGCGACCCTCGAAGTTCCGGTTGCCCGAGAGCACCGCGGTCACCGCGAGGTCGTTGTCGTTGATCGCTGCCGAGACCTCGTCGATGAGCGGACCGGAGTTGCCGATGCAGATCGTGCAGCCGTAGCCGACCGTGTAGAAGCCGAGCCCCTCCAGCGCCTTGTCGAGGCCCGATGACTCGTAGTAGTCGGTGACAACCTTCGAGCCCGGGCCCAGGGTCGTCTTGACCCACGGCTTGCGCTTGAGGCCCTTGTCGACGGCCTTCTTCGCCAGAAGACCTGCCGCAAGCATCACCGACGGGTTCGAGGTGTTGGTGCACGAGGTGATCGCGGCGAGCGTGACCGCGCCGTTGTCGAGCAGGTAGCTCTGGCCCTCGGGAGTGGTCACCTTCACGGGCTTGGATGCGGCAGCCGGGCCGCCCGAAGAAATCAGGACATTGTGAACGTGGCCGTCCTCGTCACCGGGCTCCCCGCCCGGGTCGGATGCCGGGAACGAGCCCTGCGATTCGAGGTCGACGATGGAATCAGACGACGTCGGCGCGGCGTAGTTCAGGATGTCCTTCTCGAACTGCGCCTTCGCCTCGGAAAGCAGAATGCGATCCTGCGGGCGCTTCGGTCCGGCGATCGAGGGAACGACAGTTCCGAGATCGAGCTCCATGTACTCGCTGAAGACGAGTTCCCGCGCCGGGTCGTGCCACATCGCCTGCAGCTTGGCGTACGCCTCGACCAGGGCCACCGTCTGCTCGTCGCGGCCCGTCAGGCGCAGGTAGTCGAGCGTGACATCGTCGATGGGGAACATCGCAGCGGTCGAACCGAACTCGGGGCTCATGTTGCCGATGGTCGCGCGGTTGGCGAGCGGGACGGATGCCACACCTTCGCCGTAGAACTCGACGAACTTGCCGACCACGCCGTGCTTGCGAAGCATGTCGGTGATCGTGAGCACCACATCCGTGGCGGTCACGCCAGCCGGGATGGAGCCGGTGAGCTTGAAGCCGACGACCCGCGGAATGAGCATCGAGACCGGCTGGCCGAGCATGGCGGCCTCGGCCTCGATACCACCGACTCCCCAGCCCAGCACGCCGAGGCCGTTGACCATGGTCGTGTGCGAGTCGGTCCCGACGCAGGTGTCGGGGTAGGCGCGGAGCACACCACCGACTTCACGGTCATACACGACCTTGGCGAGGTGCTCGATGTTGACCTGGTGGACGATGCCGGTGCCGGGCGGAACGACCTTGAAATCGTCGAAGGCTGTCTGGCCCCATCGCAGGAACTGGTAACGCTCGCCGTTTCGCTCATACTCGATCTCAACGTTGCGCTCGAGTGCGTTTGGCGTGCCGAACAGATCGGCGATGACCGAGTGGTCGATCACCATCTCGGCAGGCGAGAGCGGGTTGATCTTGGCGGGGTCGCCGCCGAGGGCGGTGACGGCCTCTCGCATCGTGGCGAGGTCGACGATGCAGGGAACACCGGTGAAGTCCTGCATCACCACACGAGCGGGGGTGAACTGGATCTCAGTGTCGGGCTCGGCATCCGGGTTCCAGGAGCCGAGCGCCTGGATCTGTTCCTTCGTGACGTTCGCGCCGTCTTCGGTGCGAAGCAGGTTCTCCAGGAGCACCTTCAAGCTGAAGGGAAGCTTCTCGTACCCAGCGACCGAGTCGATCCGGAAGATTTCGTAGTCGGTCTCCCCGACTGTCAGTGTGATCTTGGCACCGAAGCTGTCAACGGTGGACATGTGTGCTCCTTCGTCGGCGGAGGCGGGAAGCCGGTCGCTCCCCATCTTGTTCGTCAGCATCAGACCCTGCCAGCAAGGCGAGCCTTACCGGCCCTGACGCGGAAAAGTATCTTGATGTCAAGATAAATGCTATCACTCGGTGCGTCGCGGATACAGCGCCCTGACCACCAGCCACGTCACGGCGATGAGGGGGGCGAACAGCGGTATCCCCATCAGCAGCTTGGTCGTTCCAAGCGCGGTGACGTCTCCCGCGAAGTACAGCGGGAGCTGAACGATGAGGCGTGCAGCAAAGAGGGCGGCCCACGCAATCGACAGCCAGAAGAAGACCCGGCGCTTGCGCGGGTCACGGCGCCACGCCGTCCCTTCGCCCATCAGGAACCCGACGGCAAGTCCGATCAGAGACCACCCCACCAAGGCCGAGATAAGGAACGCTGATCCGTAGATGGCATTCGTGACGAAGCCGAGCACGAAGTTGTCTTCGGCTCTCCCGGTCCACAGCGCGAGCGCAGCTGCGGCCGCAGCGGCGATCAGACCACCGAGCGCGGCGTTCACCGACGAGCGGGCGACCAACCGCACCACCGTGAAGACCAGCGCGAGCCCCACCGAGACGCCCAGCGCCAGCACGAGGTCACTCGTCAGCGTGTAGAGGACGAGAAAGGCAAGGCTCGGCAGGACAGATTCGAGGATGCCGCGCCAGCCGCCGATCGCAGCCCACACGGCACGACCGGTTGTGACGTCTTGCGCCGGGTCCAGACCCGCGCGACGCGCAGCTTCGCCGAGAGCAGCGCTCACAGCATCCGAGACCCGGGGCTGCTCTCCGCTCACCGAGGGAGCTGCTGAATCATCGGGCTGCGCAGCATCATCGGCATCCGGGCGCGGAGTGCTCACGTGGTACCCGGGGCTGCGGGCATCCGAAGCGGAATCAGGTCGCGCGGGGGCATCGGGGTCGTGCCCCGTACCACGACGATCGAGCGGAACAGATCCTCGACCTGCGCTGCAGCGTCCACATCGGTGGCTGCGGCGCCACCTACCACGCCACGGAGGAACCACCGGGGACCATCCACGCCGACAAAGCGAGCGATGCGCTTGCCCGCCGACGGATCAGTGCCCGCCACAACGGGAACTTCGGCCAGGAGCTCTGGGCCGAGCGGGCCGTGACGCTCCTCGACGCGACCGCCCTGCTGGCGGATCTGCGCGCGGATCTGGTCCCGCGTCTCATTCCACAATCCTGTCGATCGCGGCGCAGCGAAGGCCTGGACCTGCAGCGTGGACCCGGCATAGTCAAGTCCGACAGCCACGATGCGCTTGGTCTGCTCCTCGACCTCGAGGCGCAGATTCAGGCCCTCGCGCGGCAGGATCTTGATGGCACCGAGGTCGATGTACGGGCGCACAGCTCGCGCCTCGGCCTCATCGAAGGGGCCCGACTGCTCGCGGTCCGCGGGAGCGGACTTGGCATCCTTTTCGGGCCCGTCAGTCGAGGCATCCGGTGAACCGTCGTCGATCTGCTCCGTCATCGCGCTACGCTCCGTCCCACACCGTCAACGCTACCCCCGACGTAGCCGGTCGATCCGAACCCGCCGTTGCCACGCACACTATCGGGCAGTTCCTCCACGGGGAGGAACCGGGCAACGGTCACCGGCATGATGATCATCTGAGCGATTCGGTCACCCACCGCGATCTCGTACGGTTCACGCGCGTCGGTGTTCAAAAGGCACACCTTGATCTCGCCGCGGTAGCCGGCATCCACGGTGCCGGGCGAGTTAACAACCGTGATGCCGTGCTTTGCGGCAAGCCCGCTTCGCGGAACCACAAAGGCCGCGTACCCATCCGGGAGGGCGATGCGAACACCGGTGCCCACGAGCGCACGCTCGCCCGGTTCGAGACGCACAGCCTCAGCGGCGACCAGATCCGCGCCGGCATCGCCCGGATGGCTGTACGTCGGCGGGTGGGCGGCGATAATGGGGATGTCCACGGATGGGGTCACGCAACGAGGGTAATGCAGAACACGATGGCGACGACGAGAGTGCAGACCGCGGCAGACTATCGAGAACGGCTGGGACCATCCCTGTGGGTGATCGTGTCTGCAGCGGTGGTGGCACCCATGGCAGCGCTGGTTCTCACACCTATCGACACCACCGTGGCGCTGGCCGTGGGCGCAGCGATCGGAGTCATCGCGATCGCCCTCCTGGTCTGGGCGAGTCCGGTCGTGCGGGTCGCTGACGGGCGCATCTTCGCAGGCCGAGCCTGGATTGAAGCTCGCTACCTCGGCGGACCCGTCGGCCTCACGGGTGAGGATGCGCGCTTCGCGCGCGGGCCGGGACTGGATGCGACGGCGTGGCACGTCATCCGCGGTGGCATTGACGGCGTCGTGGTCGTCCCGGTCATCGACCCGGATGATCCGGCACGAGCCTGGGTCATCTCGAGCCGGACACCGGACAGACTCGCTGCGGCGATTCGACGCGCTCGGGCCGTGCTCTAAGCGGCTCGGCCGCCACGCGCCCCGATCAGGCGGCGCACTCCTTGCAGATGATGCCGATCGCTTCCTCGTGGTCCACCTGTGAGCGGTGCTTCACCAGGAAGCAGCTGGCGCAGGTGAACTCGTCCTGCTGGGGCGGCAGAACCACCACGTCGAGCTCGAGGTCTGAGAGGTCAGCGCCTGGCAACTCGAAGCCCGACGGGTTGTCCGAATCGTCGACGTCGACCGAACCTGACATCTTGTCAGGGACCCGCTCCTTGAGCGCCTCGATGGACTCGCTGTCGTCGTCACTCTTGCGCGGTGCGTCGTAGTCGGTGGCCATTCTCTACTTCCGTTGCGTGATGCTGTGGTGCGGTGCTGCGGGGCCGCTATGGGCGGCGATAGTTTGCACGACGGATCGGGATTTAGCAAATGCTCGGTCCGTGTGTCGACGCCGACGAAACGAGCGGCACGCGATGGATATTCCCTGCCGCGGCGGTTCGGTGTGTCACCATGGGGCCGACAGGCCGCAGAGGCACGGGAGGAGCGTGGGATGGAACAGCTCAAAGTCATCGCAACGGAAGACGATCAGCTGATCCTCGCAACGGAGTCAGGCGACAGGTTTACGCTCGCCCTCGATGATGCACTGGCGTTCGAAGTCCGGCGTGCCCGGCGAGCCCGGGAATCTGACACCACGGCCGCCAGGCCAAGCCCCCGTGAGATCCAGACGCAGATCCGTGCGGGCCTCAGCGCGGAGGAAGTCGCGGAGCTTCTGGGGGCGCGGGTCGAAGACGTGCGCCGATACGAAGGGCCCGTCCTTGCTGAACGCGAGCACGTTCTCAGCCAGGCGCTGGCAGTCCCCGTACTCGTGTCTGCCGAACTCGAACCCGACGGTGAGTCGACGTTCGGCGCAGCAGTGCGTGCGAAGCTCGCCGAGGCTGGTGCGACCGCTGAACGGTGGACCAGCTGGAAGGACGGCACGGGCTGGGTCATCAAGCTCGAGTTCCGCACCGGCGACGTCGATCGCGACGCCCGGTGGGGATTCGACCCGCGGCGCACGACTCTGTCACCGCTGAACACTGATGCGACGCAGCTGTCGAGGCAGGGAGCCCTCCCCGACGGCCTCATCCCTCGACTCCGCGCCCTCGATCCCTCTCCGTCGAAGGATGACTCGCGATTCGACTCCGGAGCTTTTGGCCCGCGGCGCGACGATGAACAGACGCGCGACACAGAGCGGGCTGTTGAGCGCACGCCGGATCGGGCGAGCGCTGCAGTTCGCGAGGCTGCGACCAAGCGCGCGGCCGATCCCGTCGTGACCACCTCCCCCGAGACAGCGGATCTGCTTGAGGCGCTGCGCCGCAGGCGAGGCCAGCGCGAGTCCGCTCCGGAAGCCGGCGCCGATGAGGCAGAGCGCGCACCGGTTGCGCTCTTCGATGCGCTCGAGCCCGGCTACGACGAGGCCACCTCTCCGCCTGCGGCAGCAGCCGAGGAGGATCCCACCGACCTCGAGGCGACGCAACTGTCGTCATCCCGTCGGCGCGGTCGGGCGGCCCTTCCCACCTGGGACGAGATCGTCTTCGGCGCCCGCTCCGACGAGTAGCCCCGAGGACGCCGCGATCACGGTCAGGCGGCGTATGCGCCGGCTCGAAGCAGCGGAACGACAGATTCCTCGAGCGTCAGCGAACCGTGCTGCCCGACCATGCGCTGGGGAGACCGGTCGTCGAGCCGGTTGTCGTAGTAGGCGACCCGTGCTCTGGCTGCGACGAGAACGTCCCCGATCCGGTGGACCATGTCCAGGCTCACGGATCCGAAGACCCCGGCGGCGATCGCTTCGTCACGGGTCATGACCCAGGCCCGCTCGGCGTCGGCTGCCCGCCAGACACCGGCCACCGCATCCGCTGCCTGCGGCTGCGTATACAGATGCAGCATGCGTGGTTCGCCCGCGATGTCGGCGACCCCCTCGAGGCGTGGGTCACCGTCATCCAGGAGGACATGACGGCTCGCAGGCACGTCGATCATCCCGTGATCGGCGGTGATGAGTACGCCTACCGGGGGCGCTGCACGCGCGAGGTCGCGAAGGGCAGCATCCACGCGTTCGAGACCGTCGGTCCATGCCCCCGACTCCCAGCCGGCACGGTGGCCGATGCCGTCGAGTTCGGGAACGTACAGGTAGGTGAAGCTCCCCGGATGCTGCGCAGCGATCGCCCCGGCGCGGGCGATTCGTTCATCGAGATCCGAGACCCCGATGAACTCGGCACCGTCGGTGGTCGAACGGGTGAAGCCCGTGGTGGCGAACTCCGGTTTCGAGACCACGTAGACGGGCCCGTGCTGAGCCTGTGGACGGGTGAGCGGCGTCTGCGGCTGCCAATCCATCGGCAGATCGCCGTCTTCCCACCCATGCAGCAGGTTGGCAACGCGGCCCGTCGCGGGAACGCGCACGCGATACCCGAGCATGCCGTTGCGCCCGGGGGATGTCGCGGTGAGCAGACTGGTGAGCGCGCTCGCCGTCGTCGAGGGGAACGTCGTGCGCGCGACATCCCGTGGACCACCGACGCTCGCAAGAAACCTCGCGTGTCCAGATCGGGCCCGCAGCTGTGCCGCACCCACGCCGTCCAACAAGACCAGGACGGCGCTGCGAACAGGCCTCAGCCAGGTGCCCTCTCCACGCAGCGAACGAAACATCTCCGGCACGACGTCGGTGAGGCTCCGGGTTCTCGGCGAGTGCGCAGGTAGTGTGATCGGCATCCACGCCAGTCTCCCACGCGCCCTCTTCCCGCAGGGCGAGGTGCGTCCGTTCCAGCGTCCGAGGTTTTGTCATGCCGTCATCCCGTCCCCCCCAGCCCGCTGAGGTCGCCGAGCGGATCGAGGATGTCGACGTCGCAGCAGAGATGCAGGGCTCGTTCCTCGAGTACGCGTACTCGGTGATCTACTCGCGGGCCCTCCCCGACGCCCGCGATGGTTTGAAGCCGGTGCAGCGCCGCATCCTCTTCCAAATGGCAGACATGGGGCTGCGGCCCGACCGTGGCCACGTGAAGAGCTCCCGCGTCGTGGGCGAGGTCATGGGAAAACTCCACCCCCATGGCGACGCGGCGATCTACGACGCCCTCGTACGCCTGGCGCAGCCCTTTTCGCTGCGCGTGCCGCTGGTAGACGGGCACGGCAACTTCGGGTCGCTGGATGACGGTCCCGCTGCGCCCCGGTACACCGAGGCGCGACTGGCAGCCGCCGCGCTCGCGCTTACCGAGAACCTGGATGAGGACGTTGTCGATTTCATCCCGAACTACGACGGACAGTTCCAGCAGCCGGCGGTCCTGCCCGCAGCCTTCCCGAACCTGCTGGTCAATGGCGCATCGGGCATCGCTGTGGGTATGGCCACGAACATGGCGCCGCACAACCTCATCGAGGTGGTAGCGGCAGCCATTCATCTGCTCGAGAACCCCCAGGCCTCCGTCGAAGAGCTCATGGAATTCGTTCCCGGACCCGACTTCCCGTCGGGCGGCATCATCGTCGGACTCGACGGGGTGAAGGATGCCTATTCCAAGGGTCGCGGATCGGTCAGGACCCGCGCGAAGGTGTCGATCGAGTCGCTGGGCCCCCGACGCACGGGCCTCGTGGTGACTGAGCTCCCGTACCTCGTCGGCCCCGAGCGGGTGATCGAGAAGATCAAGGATGCCGTCACGTCCAAGAAGCTGCAGGGCATTGCCGACGTCACAGACCTCACCGATCGGCACCGCGGCCTGCAGCTGGTCATCGGGATCAAGACCGGATTCGACCCGAACGCCGTGCTCGAGCAGCTGTACCGACTGACGCCACTGGAGGACTCCTTCGGCATCAACAACGTTGCGCTTGTCGAAGGGCAGCCGCAGACGCTCGGCCTCAAGGAGATGCTCGAGGTGTACGTCGGGCACCGCATCGAGGTCGTGACGCGGCGCAGTCGGCACCGCCTGGGCAAACGACGTGAGCGGTTGCACCTGGTCGAGGGTCTCTTGATCGCAATCGTCGACATCGACGAAGTCATCCAGGTGATCCGCGCGTCCGACGACGGCGAGCAGGCCCGCACTCGCCTCATGGAGGTGTTCGACCTCTCCCAGCCGCAAGCCGAGTACATTCTTGAGCTTCGTCTGCGCAGGCTCACGCGCTTCTCGCGCCTCGAGCTCGAGCAGGAACGTGACGCGTTGAAGGCTGAGATCGCCGAGCTGGAGGCGCTGCTCGCGAGCGATAGGTTGATCCGCGCACAGGTCGCCACAGAGCTGGATGCCGCGGCCGAGGCTTTCGGTACGCCGCGCCGGACTCTGCTGCTCAATGGTGGACCCGTCGCTTCGCGCTCGTCGTCGAAGAAGCCCGTGGATCTGCAGATCGCCGATACCCCGTGCCGAGTGTTCCTCTCGGCTACGGGTCGCATGGTTCGGGCCGACCTCGATCCGCAGGCTACCGGTGGCGGGATCGTCTCGCCCACACGCCGGTCGAAGCATGATGCGATCCGTAGCGCCGCCGATGCGACAACCCGCGGCCACCTCGGGGCGCTCACCACCCGTGGACGCCTCGTGCGCTTCTCCCCCGTCGACCTCCCGTCGGTTCCCGGTAACGCGGTGCAGCTTGCTGCAGGGACCCGCGCAGACCAGTACCTCGGACTTGCGGGCGGTGAACACGTCGTCGCGATCGTTCCCCTGGACGGCGCAACCCCGCTCGCGATCGGTACCGCGCAGGGTGTCGTCAAGCGCGTGCTGCCGAGCGAAATCGCCGCTCGTGACGAGATCGAGATCATCGCCTTGAAGCCCGGCGACGCTGTCGTCGGCGGGGCGCTGGCTCCCGATGACGCCGAGCTTCTCTTCGTCACCGACGATGCGCAGCTGCTGCGTTTCGACGCGAGCGCCGTGCGTGCTCAGGGACGCGCGGCCGGCGGCATGGCCGGTATCCGCTTGGGCTCGGGCGCTGCTGTCATCGGCTTCGCCGTGATCCCAGCCGCGGATGCTGCCGAGGCAGTCGTGGTGACGGCGGCGGGAAGCGCAGGCGCGCTGGCCGGTGCAGACGTGAGCTCTGGCAAGGTGTCGCCGCTGAGCGAGTTTCCCCCGAAGGGTCGCGCAACCGGCGGCGTTCGCGCGCACCGGCTCCTGAAGGGTGAAGACCGGCTGGTTCTGGCCTGGGCGGGGTCCGACCCGCGCGCCGTAGCGCAGGACGGTGCAGCACGAACCCTGCCGCCCGCCGGCGCCAAGCGCGACGCATCCGGGGTATCGCTGGAAGCCGGCGTCGCCGCGATCGGCACCGTCGTCCGCTGAGCCCGATCGCCTCAAGGCGTCGCTCAGGCGTCGCTCAGGCGTCGATGCGCTCGCGAGCGAGCCGGTCCGACGACTCGATCAGAAACTCGCGCCGCGGCGCGACGTCATTGCCCATGAGCAGTTCGAAGACGGATGCCGCGGCTTCGGCATCCTGAACCCGAACGCGACGCAGGGTACGACCAGCGCGATCCATCGTGGTGGTCGCGAGCTGCTCGGCATCCATTTCACCGAGGCCCTTGTAGCGCTGAATGGGCTCCTGCCACGTGCGGCCGGCCTTGGTCAGCCGGCTCAGCAGACCATGGAGCTCTGCCTCACTGTAGGTGTAGAGCGTCTCGTTGGGCTTGGACCCGGGATGCTTCACGATGACGCGGTGAAGCGGCGGAACGGCGGCAAACACTCGGCCTTCTTCGATCAGTGGCCGCATGTAACGGAAGAAGAGGGTGAGCAGGAGCGTACGGATGTGAGCGCCGTCGACGTCGGCGTCGCTCATGAGGATCACCTTGCCGTAGCGCGCCGTGCTGATGTCGAACGAGCGACCCGATCCGGCACCGATGACCTGGATGATCGATGCGCATTCCGCGTTGGAGAGCATGTCGCTGATCGACGCCTTCTGGACGTTGAGGATCTTCCCGCGAATCGGAAGCAACGCCTGATACTCGCTGTTGCGCGCGAGCTTGGCAGTGCCCAGAGCCGAATCACCCTCGACGATGAAGAGCTCAGAGTCGGCGACGTCGTTCGAGCGGCAGTCCACCAACTTGGCCGGAAGCGACGATGACTCCAGCGCGTTCTTGCGACGCTGCGTCTCCTTGTGCGCGCGGGCTGAGATGCGAGCCTTCATCTCGGCGACGACCTTGTCGAGCAAGAGCGACGTCTGCGCCTTGTCGTCGCGCTTGGTGGAGGCGAATCGTGCCGCGAGCTCGCGGGAGACCACGGTCGAGACGATCTGGCGCACGGCCGGGGTGCCGAGGACCTCCTTCGTCTGCCCCTCGAACTGCGGCTCGGGAACCCTCACCGTGAGCACGACTGTGAGCCCCGCCAGGATGTCGTCCTTGTCGAGCTTGTCGTTGCCGACCTTCAGCCTGCGCGCGTTCTGCTCGACCTGGGCGCGAATCACCTTCATCAGGCCGGCTTCGAAGCCTTGCTGGTGCGTGCCACCCTTCGGCGTCGCGATGATGTTCACGAACGATCGCATCGTGGTCTCGTAGCCGGTCCCCCACCGAACCGCGACATCGACCTCACACGATCTCTCGAGTTCGGTCGGAACCATGGTCCCGGATGCCTGGAGCACGGGAACAGTCTCGGTGAAGGTACCGGTGCCCTGCAGTCGCCAGGTATCGGTGACCGCGGCATCCGGAGCGAGGAACTCCGCGAACTCCGAGATCCCGCCATCGAAGCGATACTCCGTCGTGAGCGGCGCCTCGGGGTCACGTTCGTCGGTGATCGTGATCGATAGGCCCGGCACGAGGAACGCCGTCTGGCGCGCCCGCTGCTGCAGGTCCTCAAGCGAGAACGCCGCGTCACGAGTAAAGATCTGCCGATCGGCCCAGTACCGAATGCGCGTTCCCGTGACACCCTTGGCAACCTTCCCGACCGCACGAAGAGTGGAACTCTTCTCGAACGGTGTGAAGGCAGAGTCAGGCGTGGGGCCCGCGAACTCGCCCGGCTCACCACGGTGGAACGACATCGCCCACGTCTTGCCGCCCCGGTCGACCTCGACATCCAATCGCTCCGACAGGGCGTTGACGACTGACGCTCCCACGCCGTGCAGACCGCCCGAGGCGCTGTACGACCCAGAGCCAAACTTTCCGCCGGCGTGCAGCTTCGTGAACACGACCTCGACGCCCGACAGCCCAGTGCGCGGTTCGATGTCGACCGGAATCCCGCGGGCACGGTCTCGCACTTCAACGCTTCCGTCGGCATGGAGAACGATCTCGATTGTCGACCCGTGCCCGGCCAGTGCCTCGTCGACGGAGTTGTCGATGATCTCCCAGAGGCAGTGCATCAGACCGCGCGAGTCGGTCGATCCGATGTACATTCCAGGCCGCTTGCGGACGGCCTCGAGGCCTTCAAGCACCTGAAGATGATGGGCGGAGTACTCGGAGGTCACAATCGTTCAGACTACGCGCGGCCCCATCGATCGGCCGGCAGGCACGCTGCGCTGCGTACCCGCGTACGCGCTCAGCGAAATGTGACCCGTTCGCGGCATACCCGAAACATCCCCATGGTTGTATGTCATGACACCGCCAGGAGTGACGCACCGAGGAGGCATGACCATGGCTACCCTTTCCCCCGCAGAGATCGACGTCATCGAGAGCCGTCTTACCGCGGCCGACCGTTGCGACTCGTGCGGCGCTCAGGCCTACATCGCCGCCGAAGTCAACGGCAGCGAGCTGCTCTTCTGCGCCCACCACGGACGCCGCTACGAAGAGAAGCTGCGCGAGGTCGCGACGAGCTGGCACGACGAGACGCACCGTCTCAGCGCTGAATGATTTCAGCACACCGAACACCCCGTACCCCCTGAATGGCTTCGCTTGATCCGCTGACGCGGATGCACTACCGCGCCGCGCGCGCACGACGGATCGATGTCGTGTCGCTGTGGCAGCGCGCGCGCGAAGCGTCACGGGAGCACGATCGGTGGGCTCCTGCCGTGCTCGCCGACATGCTCTGGTCGGCGGGCGTGCGTCAGGTGGGATTCCAGGATTACGTCGACTACGACTTCGCGATGCTGACCCGCGCGGAGCGCGACACCTACATGACGCATCCCGTCTCGAACGAGTTGTCACAGCGCTACGACGATCCGCGGCACCGTTCCCAGTTCCACAACAAGATCGCGTTCAACCGCACGTTTGCGCCATTCCTCCACCGCGAATGGATGACGATCACGCCCGACAACGCGAAAGGACTGCGCGACTTCGTCGAGCGCCACGGCACCGTCATCGTCAAGGAGCCGGTCGGTCAGGCAGGATCCGGCGTGCACCGCTATCGGGCGGACGCCGTGACAGATTGGGCGGCCTTCCACACGGGTCTGCTCGAGCGCGGCGAACTCCTCGCAGAAGAGGTGATCATCCAGCATCCTGACCTTGCTGCTTTCTGCCCGGGCACGGTGAATACGACCCGGGTGACGACCTTCTTCGACGGCGAACGCACACACATCCTCGCCATGGCGCAGAAGTTCGGCCGCGGAGAGGTCAGCGATCAGATGAGCTTCGGCGGCTTCTATTCGATGCTCGATGACGACGGCCGGGCGGTGGGCGCCGGCTACGACTCTCACGGCAACGTGCACGAACTGCACCCCGACACCGGACGCCGTATCTCGGACTTCACTCTGCCGATGCTCGACGAGGTGAAGCTCTTCATCGATGCGGTGGCACGCGTCGTTCCCACGGTGCGCTATGTCGGCTGGGACGTCGTCGTGACTCCCGCCGGTCCGGTCCTCGTCGAAGGGAACTGGGCGGCAGGGGTCTACGAGAACAAGCCCAGCGTGACCGGCATCCGTACCGGCCACAAGCCCCGGTACCGGGCTGCGATCGGCTTCTGAGTAGCGCTAGACGGCGCGCACGATTCCGAGCGGCGTGGACTGGTGGCCCTGGCCCAGGGGGTTGTCGCGAAGCACGGAGAGCAGCGTCTTCTCGTCGCTCTTCGAGAGCGTCGACCCGAGGATGTTCCCCCCCAGGTCGTTGATGTCCACCACCGCAACCTCGACACCGGGGGCCAGCAGCGTCTTCAGATGCTGAGCCACCTCGCGCGGACGCTCGGGGCCCAGTACGACAGCACTGTTATAGGGCGGGATCGTCCCACTCGTCGGGCCGTCGATCGCACGGGCTCGGTCTCCGGCGATCCGGTAGAAGTCACCTGAACGCCCGAACGCCTTCGTCACTGCCGAGACTGCCGCAGCGAACAGGATGCGGGGCGTGCCGCACTCGCGCAGCGCCATCTCCATGGTCTCGGGCATTCCGAGGCCGATCCCGTACGGAGTTCGGGTCACGTACCGCGAGAGGAAGAGCGCCAGCTTGCGCGGCTGGATATCCGAGACCGCGTACGAGCGACCCTGCGTGATCGCGACGATCTTCTCGGTGACGAACAGCGTGTCGCCGGCGACAGCGTTCTCGAGGGCGTACTCGCGGATGATGGCATCCAGGTCGTCACCGGGCATCACGACGCGCGTGCGGATCGGAATCCGGCGATAGCTCGTGCCGTCGATCTCGACGTCGAGCGACTTCCCCTCGTTGGCGACGCCGGTCATTCCAGATAGTCCCGCAGGGACTGCGACCGCGACGGGTGGCGAAGTTTGGCCATCGTCTTCGATTCGATCTGGCGGATCCGCTCACGGGTCACGCCGAAGGTGTCGCCGATCTGGTCGAGCGTCTTGGGCTGGCCATCGCCGAGTCCGAAACGCATGCGGATGACGCCGGCCTCTCGCTCCGAGAGCGAGTCGAGCAGGGACTCGAGCTGACGCTGCAGCATCGTGAACCCGACAGCGTCAGCCGGGACGACAGCCTCGGTGTCTTCAATGAGGTCACCGAACTCGCTGTCACCATCCTCACCGAGCGGCGTGTGCAGCGAGATCGGCTCGCGGCCATACTTCTGGACCTCGATGACCTTCTCGGGGGTCATGTCCAGCTCACGGCTGAGCTCTTCGGGGGTGGGCTCGCGACCGAGGTCCTGCAGCATCTGACGCTGGACGCGGGCGAGCTTGTTGATGACCTCGACCATGTGCACCGGGATACGGATGGTGCGGGCCTGATCTGCCATCGCGCGGGTGATCGCCTGACGAATCCACCACGTCGCGTAGGTCGAGAACTTGAAGCCCTTCGTGTAGTCGAACTTCTCGACGGCACGGATGAGGCCGAGGTTTCCCTCCTGGATGAGGTCGAGGAATTGCATCCCGCGACCCGTGTAGCGCTTCGCAAGCGAGACCACCAGGCGCAGGTTAGCTCCGAGCAGGTGGCTCTTGGCGCGCTGACCGTCGCGGGCTATCCACTGCAGGTCCAGGCCAAGCTGGCTGGACTTCTCTGCCGGCGTCATGTTCGACAGCTTCTCTTCGGCGAACAGACCCGCCTCGATCCGCATAGCGAGCTCGACCTCTTCGGCCGCGTTCAGCAGCGGAACCTTACCGATCTGCTTCAGATAATCCTTGACCGGGTCGGCTGTCGCGCCGGTGATCTGCGTCGAGTAGACCGGGACATCATCCTCGTCGCTCGAGGTGATGACGATGGCGCCAGTAGGGAGCGGCTCGGTGAAGACAGGCTTGCCGGGCTTGTCGTCATCGTCAGCGTCGTCGTCGTCAGACGCGTCCTTCGCGGCCGGCGAGTCGGCTGCATCATCCGATGACTCCGAGTCGGACGACTCGTCATCGGCTGCCTCGTCGTCGCCGTCAACATCAGCCTCGTCGAGTTCTTCGTCCTCGTCGATGTCGTCGGCATCGTCATCCGCAGTCTTCGTGGATGTCTTCCTGGCACTGGCCTTTGCGCCCGCCGCACCACTACGCTTCTTGGCTGCGGGACGCTTGCTGGCAGCAGTCGTGGCGACCTCGTCGTCGCTCTCGATCTCCGTTGCCAGATCGTCCGCGTCGGCCTTCTTGGCGCGCGTACGGGTGGGTGTCGTGCTTGCGGTCACGTTTCGCCTCTCAGCGCACGGCAATCTGATTGCCGCGCTGTTGGTTTCGGACGCTAGTAAGACCCTTGTCAAGTCCCGAAGCGTCTGACGGCTACGGGTGACAATGGGTCGAACCACCATTGTCTCATACTCCGTACGCGATTCCTGGCCTACTCCCCCGGCCGCGCGAACGGATATCAATCACAACGTGTGTGACGCGCTACCTATTCCGAGATGCTGGTCGTCAAGCCTTGTCGTCGTCGCCGGCGGGACGGCTGGCCAGATACCGCTCCAGCTCAGCGGCGATCTCGTCCGCGGTCGGCAGGTCGCCGGCATGGATAATCGGTGTCGCGTTCGTGGCCCCCGCCATGTAGGCGTCGTAGCGCTCTTCGAGCGTCTCGACCATCCGCTGCAACTCGTCGCTACCGCCAACCTGCTCCTGCACCTTCTCGAGGTACTCGCGGTTCTCTTCGCGAAGCTCGTCACCGGCGAAGACCAGTCCCGTGGCCACCGTCACGCTATCGAGTGCGGCCAGAGCGGCTGCAGGGTATTGCGTGTCTGCGAGATAATGAGGCACCAGAAGCACGAATCCCGCGACATCCGCCGCGGCTTCCGCAAAGCGATACTCGAGAAGGTGGCCGACAGTCGCAGGCACCTGCGTCTCGGGCTGCCATACCGAGTGAGCCGCCGTCAGCTCCGTCCGGGTGCCGCTCACTGTCGTTCCCAGGGGGCGCGTGTGGGGCACGGGCATCGGAATCGCGTGGACCCACGTAACGCTCGACACGCCAAGCTCCGCGGCAAGGTCGAGAACTGCTGCCGTGAACGAGTCCCAGGCGAAGTCCGGCTCGTATCCGGTGAGCGTGATGAACGGCTGACCCAACGCGTCGTGAACGAGGGAGAGCTCCAGCCGGGGAGGGCGATAGTCAGTGAGGTGGTCGTGCTCGAAGGAGATGACGGGGCGACGCGCGCGGTAATCGAGAAGGATGTC
The DNA here is from genome assembly GCF_001898325.1 of Microbacterium sp. 67-17. GTDB lineage: Bacteria > Actinomycetota > Actinomycetes > Actinomycetales > Microbacteriaceae > Microbacterium > Microbacterium schleiferi. The sequence goes on along the minus strand of NZ_MKTR01000021.1, from coordinate 34,200 downwards.
GTTCTCGAACACAGCGATCGGGGTCGGCTCCAGATCCTCCCTCACATAGCTGACGACCCGGCTCACGGCAGATCCGGCATCGGTGAAACCGGTGAGGGCGATCACGAGTGGCAGACCCGCGGGCACCGGCGGGGCGCTGGCGACGCGGTGATAAACGGGTACCGACAAGGTCATGCCTCCATGCTAGGCGCGCGCTCGTTACGACTGCCCCGCCGCGTGCCGCTCAGAGCGAACATGCCCCGACCTAGGATGAATGCATGGCCAGTCCTGTCGTCGATTTCAGCGAAGCCCCGATTACCGAACACGACGCAGACGCGGTGATGTTGGTCATCCCTCTCGTTTCCGCTACCACTGACGACGAATGGCAGGCGCTTCCCGGCCTGCGCGACAGCCTGGAGTCGATCGGGTTCACAGGCGCGGCGGGATCCTATGCCCGAGTGGCGGTTCCGCAGCTGTTCGCTCACCCCGTTGCCGTCGTCGGCAGCGGTGCGGGTCGGGACGCGGCATCCGTTCGCAACGCTGTCGGTGTTGGAAGTCGCACTCTGGCCGGGTTCGCCACTGTCGCGGTGGCTCTGCCGTTCCATCAGACAGCGGATGCGGCGCTCGCAGCCGCCGAAGGCGCAGGTCTCGGCGGCTACAGCTTCGCGAGCTTCAAGAAAGAGCCGCCGAAGCCCCGCGCGACGCGTGTCGTCGTTCACGCTGCGGCGGCGGTTCCGCCCGAGGATGCAGCACGAGTGCGCGCCGTGATCGAGGCAGTCGCGCTTGTGAAGGATCTCGTGACCACCCCCGCCGATGCCCTCGGCCCTGCTGACATGGCTGAGGTTGCCAGCGACCTGCTGACAGGCCTCCCGGTAACAGTCCAGGTGTGGGACGAAAACGATCTGGCAACCGGCGGGTTCGGTGGCATCCTCGGTGTCGGGCGTGGCTCGGTCCGCCCTCCACGCCTCATCCGCGCGGAGTATGCACCGGACGGCGCGACGCGCCACGTGGCTCTGGTCGGCAAGGGGATCACGTTCGATTCGGGTGGACTGTCACTCAAGCCCGCAGCCGGCATGGTCGACATGAAGTACGACATGTGCGGCGCTGCGACGGTGCTTGCCGTGCTTCGCGCCATCGCCGAGATCGGCGCTCCGGTGCGCGTGTCCGCGTGGCTGTGTCTGGCCGAGAACATGCCCTCGGGAACGGCGACCAGACCCGGTGATGTCCTTCGCATCGCCGACGGCACGACGGTCGAGGTTCTGAACACGGATGCCGAGGGCCGGCTGGTCCTTGCCGACGGGCTCGTCGCAGCAAGCCGTGAGCACCCCGACCTGATCGTCGATGTGGCAACACTCACAGGTGCGATCACCACAGCATTGGGAACGCGACACGCGGGTGTCATGGGCGATGACGAGACCGTCGCCCGCTACCTGGCGGCCGCGGATCGTGTCAACGAACTCGCCTGGCAGATGCCCCTTCCCGACCACATGGTGGACGAACTCGACTCCCCCATCGCGGATCTTCGGAACGCCAAGGTCGGCGACCCCGCGGGAGGATCGCTTTTCGCGGGCCTGTTCCTGCGTCACTTCGTCGGAACACGCGACGACGCCGAGGGCGGCGGATCCCGGATCCCGTGGGTTCATCTCGACATCGCCGGTGTGGGCATGAACAAGGGTGCCCCGTTCGGGTTCACCGACATGGGTCCGACCGCTGCGACGACCCGGAGCCTCATCGAGTTCGTCCTCAGCGAGGCGAGCCGATGAGCGCGGACGCCTTCGACATCGTTGTCCTCGGCGGCGGCTCCGGAGGCTACGCCGCGGCGTTGCGCGCACGGGAGCTCGGGCGCACCGTCGCTCTGATCGAGCGGGACCAGGTCGGCGGGACCTGCCTTCACCGCGGTTGCGTCCCCACGAAGGCGTTGCTGCATTCCGGCGAAGTCGCCGATGTCGTCCGAAACGCTGCCCACCACGGCGTGAGCGCAAGCTTTGAGGCCATCGAGATGGCGGCGGTCCACGACTACCGCCGCAAGATCGTCAGCAAGAAGCACGCGGGTCTCACCGGACTTCTCGCCGCGCGCGGTGTCGTGACCGTGATCGGTGACGGCTATCTCGAGCCCGGCCTGCAGGTGCGGGTCGGTGACCGCGTCCTGTCGGCATCCGACATCGTCCTCGCCACCGGCGGACGCACCCGCGAGCTTCCGGACGTCCCGCTCGGGGGGCGGGTGTTGAGCAGCGACACCGCGCTCGAACTCGACGAGGTGCCAGCGTCCGTCGTCATCCTGGGCGGGGGCGTCATCGGTGTCGAGTTCGCCAGCATCTGGCGCTCGTTCGGTGCGGAGGTGACGATCGTCGAGCCACTCGGTCGTTTGCTTCCCTCGGAAGACGAAGCCAGTAGTGCGGCGCTCCTTCGGGCGTTCCGTAAACGCGGGATCACGGCGACTTTCGGAGTTTCGTGCACCGACGTTGCTGCGGGTGAGGGCGACGTCACGGTCACCTTGTCGGATGGTTCGACCCGCACCGCCGACTACGTTCTGGTCGCGGCGGGCCGGGTTCCGTCCACCGAAGACCTCGGCTTCGAAGAAGCTGGCGTTGAACTCAGTGCCGGCTTCGTCGTGACGGATGCCGAGCTGCGCACGAGCGCGCCGCACGTCTGGGCGGTCGGCGACATCGTCCGGGGGCCACAACTTGCCCATCGCGGATTCGCGCACGGCATCGCGGTTGCAGAGCGCATCGCCGGGCTCTCCGTCGCCCCGCTCGATGACCACTCGGTGCCGCGGGTCGCGTACTCGAGTCCGGAGGTGGCATCCGTTGGGCTGACGACAGCGGCGGCGGTCGAACGGTTCGGTGAGGATGCCGTGCAGACCGCGGAGATTCCGCTGGCTGCCAACGCCAAGAGCGAGATCCTGGGCACATCCGGATTCGCGCGGATCGTGCGTCGACGCGAAGGACCGGTCCTGGGTGTGCACCTTGTCGGCGATCGCGTGGGTGAACTCATCACCGAAGGTCAACTGCTCGTCGGGTGGGACGCGCATCCCGAGGATGTCGCTCCCCTCATCCACGCCCATCCGACGCAGAGCGAGGCACTCGGTGAGGCCCTGCTGTTGCTATCGGGCAAACCGCTGCATGCGATCTGACGACCGCCCCTGCAGAATCACTAAGCTGGAAAAGACATCGGCATCCTGAAGGAGACAAACTCATGAGCACTTCCGTGGTCCTCCCCGCACTCGGCGAGAGTGTTACGGAGGGAACGGTGACCCGCTGGCTCAAGAAGGTGGGAGACACAGTTCAGGCCGATGAGGGGCTTCTCGAAATCTCGACCGACAAGGTCGACACCGAGATTCCCTCCCCCGTCTCGGGCGTGATCGAGGAGATTCTCGTTGACGAAGACGAGACCGTCGAGGTCGGCGCGATCCTGGCGAAGATCGGTGACGGCTCGTCTGCACCGTCGTCGGACGCCCCCGCCGAGCAGGCGCCTCAGGAGTCGGCTCCCGAGCCGGAGCCCACCCCGGCCGAAGAGCCCGCCCCCGCCCCCGCGGCGCAGGCTGCTCCCTCCGGTGAGGGAAAGGACGTCGTCCTGCCAGAGCTCGGCGAAAGCGTGACGGAAGGCACCGTAACCCGGTGGCTCAAGGCCGTCGGTGACACCGTTGAGGTCGACGAGCCGCTTCTGGAGATCTCCACCGACAAGGTCGACACCGAGATCCCCTCCCCTGTCGCGGGAACGCTGCAGGAGATTCTCGTGCAAGAAGACGAGACAGTCTCTGTCGGCGCGACGCTCGCCCGAATCGGTGACGGCGCTCCGCAGCAGTCCGCGCCTGAGCCCGCTCCCGCCGCGGAGCCGGAGCCGGAGCGTGCACCGGAGAAGCCGGCGGCCGAGCCCGAGAAGCCCGAAGCATCGAGCCAGACCGCGCAGACGCCTGCGACCTCGTCCGAGGCGACCGAGTCCGCGGCCGCGGAAACTGCTTCCGAGACCGACGGCGACGGCAAGACGTATGTGACTCCGCTCGTTCGCAAGCTCGCGCAGGAGAGGGGCGTCAACCTCGCGACGGTCAAGGGAACCGGCGTCGGGGGGCGGATCCGCAAGGAGGATGTCCTGGCCGCTGCCGAGTCGGCGGCAACTCCCGCGGCTGCAAGCGAAGCGCCCAAGCGCGCTGCCCGCGAGGTTTCTGAGCTCCGTGGGACCACACAGCCGATGTCGCGTCTGCGCAAGGTTCTCTCCGAGCGCGCTGTCGCGTCCATGCAGTCGACGGCTCAGTTGACCACTGTCGTGGAGGTGGACATCACCAAGGTCGCGGCGTTCCGCGATGCGGTGAAGGGCGAGTTCCAGAAGAAGACTGGCGACAAGCTTTCGTTCCTGCCCTTCTTCGCACTCGCGGCTGCCGAGGCTCTCCAGGCGTACCCCGTCATCAACGCCACAGTCGACGATGGTTCGATCGTCTACCCGGCAACCGAGAACCTCTCGATCGCCGTCGACACCGAGCGGGGACTGCTGACTCCTGTGCTGCGTGATGCAGCAACGAAGAACCTGGCTCAGATCGCTCACGAGATCGCCGACCTTGCGGCTCGCACGCGCGAGAACAAGCTGAAGCCAGACGAGCTGGCCGGCGGCACGTTCACGCTCACCAACACCGGCTCCCGTGGTGCACTGTTCGACACGCCGGTCGTCTTCCTGCCGCAGTCCGCGATCCTCGGCACCGGCACCGTCGTCAAGCGACCCGGTGTCGTGCAGGTTGACGGAAAGGATGCGATCTCGGTTCGCTCGTACGTCTACCTCGCGCTGTCGTACGACCACCGGATCATTGACGGTGCGGATGCCGCACGCTTCCTCGGTGCCGTGAAGGCTCGCCTCGAAGAGGCGGACTTCGCCGGCGACCTCGGTATCTGACCAGGTCGACGCCGAAAAGGAAACGCACCAGCGCTACGAAGATGGCTGCTGCGTGAGGTCGAGCACCTCACGCAGCAGCCATCTGTCATCGTGGCGCGCAATCACAACGAGCTGCGGCGGGTAGCTGTCAGCCTCGGCGCGGACCACGGCGACGTCCCCGTACTCGTCGACAAGGTGAAGGGTCCGAAGCGCAGCAGGAGCGGTGGCGGCCCCGGCGGCGGGTGCCACGTCCCCACGCTCGGAGATCGTCCCCACACAGGCGGCATCCCAGGCACACGTCGACATGGCGTCGAGGATCACGCCCGCCACGCGGGACAGATCGGGCGACTCCTCCTCGAGCCCTGAGTCGGGCGAGGTAGCCTCTCCGATAGCCGGTAACGGCGCGCCTCCCCCGGTCGGCGCATTGTCCGCTGGCGCAGTCCGGGCGTCGGGGGTCAGAAACGTGACGGCGACGGCGAGGACCACGCCGACGGCAACAGCGGCGATCACCAGTCGGCCCCGCCTGACCGGGCGCTCCGCTCTCGGGCGACGCCGGAGGGAACGCATGGCGCCACGGGCAGAAGCGGCCACGTCCGCGAGCGTCTCGTGCCATCCGCCATCGCCACCGCGCACGAGCCGATCGAAGGCAGCAGGCTCGTCCGGCGTGACTGGCCGGGACTCCGCGCGCAGCGGCGAGTCAACGGTTGCCGGGCTCGGTGTGAGCCGTACTGGGGCCGGAGGCTTCGAGGACGGGCGAAGCGGCCCCGGCTCGACCCACTCGAACACGGCGCGCTCACAGGCGTCGATACCACCTGCCCGAATGTCATCGGCCCGCAAGACAGCCACGATGGCATCCCTGACGGAGCCACCCCGCGCATCATCGAGCGGAAGCCGGTTCAGGATGCGGCAGGCGCTCTGCGCAGCGGGTTCCGCGCCGGGCATGAGCGCGAACACGGGTCTGGCGGAAGCGGAGAGCCACCATGCTCCGCCGAGATCCTTACTGGCTGCTGCGCGCAACTCGTTCGCCCCCCGCAGCAGGCTGATCATGATCGTGGCACACTCCGGCTCCGTGACCGGCGCCAGCAGGCTGTCACGCACCTCGAGGTAGGTTTCTAGAGGCTCACGACACGCTTCGACCAGCGCGCCGACGGCGGCTTCAGAGCGCGATGTACCCATGTGCACGACATCCAGTGCGCGGATCACGTGCGTGTCCTCCTGCGGCGTCCAGAACAGCTCCCCCGCAGGCACCTGTTCGGGATCGATCAGCAGGTGGACGCCTGCCGGGCTGCGCACGAGCGTTCCCGCGTAGGGAGACTCTCGTGTCGTGACCCGACGCAGCGGGGTGAAGGGGATCAGGAACGGATCATCCGCCCACCCGGGCATTGCATCACTCATGTCCCCAGCCTGAACAGCCATACCAAACTCGCAGTCAGCCCAGCGCCGATGCGGGGACCCGCGATCCCGATCGCAGCCTGGGGAGGAAGGCGCGCAGATGCGGCTGGGCGAGCCGGCGACTCATGCGGCGCGTCCGTCACGGGTACGCTGGAGGGATGGCAGCACGCGCGTCCTCACCCGAGAAGAGGCCCGGCTTTTTCTCGCAGCTTCGTACCCTGTATACCTTCACGCAGCAGACCTACCGGGGACTCCCCTGGCTGCTCGTCGGCGTCGCGCTCGCCGGTGCCGCCCTCGGTGTGGGCATCGGGTTCCTCATCCCGCCGGTGGCTGTCTGGAGCATCATCCTCTGGGGTGTCACGGGTCTTCTCTTCGGTGTCCTGATAGGTCTGACCCTGACGACGCGCCTGTCGACACGCGCGATGTACAAGCGCATCGACGGCGTACCCGGCGCCACCGGCCACGTGATCTCCACCTCGTTGGGACGTTCGTGGCAGGCCAACGAGAACCCGGTCGGCGTCAACCCCAAGACCCAAGAAGCTGTTTACCGTGTCATCGGCCGCGGCGGCGTCGTCATTATCGGCGAGGGCTCACGCGGGAGACTGACTCGGCTGGTCAATGACGAACGCCAGAAAGTTCAGCGGGTGGCATCCGGTGTACCGCTGACGGTGCTCTACGTCGGACACGGCGAAGAGGACGTGCCGATCTCGCAGCTCGCGACCAGGATCAAGAAGCTTCCCAAGAAGATCGACCGCGCAACAATGGCTGCCGTGATCAAGCGAGTCGACTCAGTTTCCCAGACGCTGACCTCGCTGCCGATCCCAAAGGGCATCGATCCCACCAAGGTTCGGGCACCGCGCCCCCGCTGAGTCCCGGCGGCACCGTCAGCGACTACGAAGCAGGACTGTGCCCGCCACCTTGTCGTGCAACCCACGCTGATCGGCGTCCCAGATGACAGCCGGGATGACGACAATCAGCAGCAGCGTGCGCAGCACGGGTCGCCACAGGCCCACCCAGCCCCCCTCCACGCGCTGGAGGGTCAACCCGAAGATCCGGTGTCCGGGGCTGCCCTGCAACGTCGGCAGGAACGCGATCTGGATGAGCGCGAAGATCCCGAGAATGGCGAGTGCGTCCCACCCGAAGAACCCAGAGATGAGATACGCCGCACCGTAGTCGACGCACAACGCACCGACTCGACGACCGAGTCGACCGATCGATCCGGGTCCAGACTCCGCAAGTCCGAGGCGTTTACCGGGGTAGTCCTGGGCAACTGAGGTCACCGGAAGAGCCTATCTGGGCGCGCCGATTCGACAGGCTCGTAACATGCCCGAAACAATAGGGACACGGCAGGGCAATCCCTGCCGACTACCGTTTTGGGAAACCCGACACGGGTATCACCACGCCCTACCTCTGGAGTCTTCATGTTCAAAGATTCATCTGAGGTGCTGAAGTTCATCAAGGACGAGGACGTCAAGTTCCTCGACATCCGTTTCACGGATCTCCCCGGTGTGCAGCAGCACTTCAACATTCCGGCATCCACCGTCGACGAGGACTTCTTCACCGTCGGCCAGCTGTTCGACGGATCCTCGATCCGCGGTTTCGCGAACATCCACGAGTCGGACATGCAGCTCATCCCGGATGTCACCACGGCGTACCTTGACCCGTTCCGCGAGGCCAAGACGCTGATCATGATCTTCGACATCTACAACCCGCGTACGGGCGAGATTTACCACAAGGACCCGCGTCAGGTTGCCAAGAAGGCAGAGAAGTTCCTCGCCTCCACCGGCATCGCGGACACCGCGTTCTTCGCACCCGAGGCTGAGTTCTACATCTTCGATGACGTGCGCTACGAAGTGAAGCAGAACACGAGCTTCTACTCCGTCGACTCGTCTGAGGGCGCCTGGAACACCGGCCGCGAAGAGGACGGCGGCAACCTCGCCAACAAGACTCCCTACAAGGGCGGCTACTTCCCCGTCTCGCCGGTCGACAAGACCGCCGACCTGCGCGATGACATCACCCTGAAGCTCATCGAGTCCGGCTTTGTTCTCGAGCGCTCGCACCACGAGGTCGGTACCGGTGGCCAGCAGGAGATCAACTACCGTTTCGACACGATGGTGCACGCGGCTGACGACATCCTGAAGTTCAAGTACATCGTCAAGAACACGACGAACGAGTGGGGCAAGGTCGCGACCTTCATGCCCAAGCCGCTGTTCGGTGACAACGGCTCCGGCATGCACACCCACCAGTCGCTGTGGCTCGATGGGAAGCCCCTCTTCTACGACGAGGCCGGCTACGGTGGGCTGTCTGACATCGCCCGCTGGTACATCGGTGGCCTGCTTGCGCACGCCCCCGCGGTTCTCGCGTTCACCAACCCGACGCTCAACTCCTACAAGCGTCTGGTCAAGGGGTACGAAGCTCCCGTCAACCTGGTCTACTCGGCTGGTAACCGTTCGGCTGCGATCCGCATCCCGATCACCGGAACCAACCCGAAGGCCAAGCGCATCGAGTTCCGCGCTCCCGACGCGTCGGGCAACCCGTACCTCGCCTTCGCCGCGCAGATGATGGCCGGCCTCGACGGCATCATCAACCGCATCGAGCCCCACGAGCCGGTCGACAAGGACCTGTACGAGCTGCCCCCCGAGGAGGCCAAGCTCATCCCGCAGGTCCCGAACTCGCTGCTCGACTCGCTCGACGCTCTGCGCGCCGACCACGAGTTCCTGCTGCGTGGCAACGTGTTCACGCCCGAGCTCATCGAAACGTGGATCGACTACAAGTTCGAGAACGAGATCCAGCCGATGAACGCCCGTCCTCACCCCTTCGAGTACGAGTTGTACTTCGGGGTCTGATTCCGAGGGGTTTTGGGACCGCACTCCCGGTCTCAGAGGCCAGCAATTTACTGAGCCCCAGGCGGCAGTCGCCGTCTGGGGCTCAGTCTACCTCTGGACGTTTACGGACGGCTACGGGCGGTAAACGGACAGGTTTTCGGACGGGACGGACGACCGCTTCTGCGGTGCCGTCAGCGGCTGCGGCGCGGCCAGGCTGACCGACAATCAAGCCGCGTCGTGTGACGATGCGGTCACACCGCATTGACCCACGGCCCCCGTCCGGTCGACGGCGCTGTTACCTGTTCACTGTCGTGACCGGGTCCGTAGTCACGCCCGATAGCCGATCACCGTGGTCATGCCGGTTTCTGCGTGGTAGATGTTGTGGCAGTGGGCGACCCAGAGGCCGGGGTTGTCGGCGTCGAAGTCGACGGTGAGGGTCTGTTGCGGCAGGATGATCGAGGTGTCCTTCCGGGGGCCGCCGTCTTGATGCTGGTAGGTGTGACCGTGCAGATGGAAGGGATGCCACATCGTCGTCTGGTTGTCGATCGTGAGCCGGACACGCTCCCCCTGCCGGATCTCATGTGCGCCTCGGAGCGGGTCGCTCATGTCGAAGCGGCGGCCGTCGACGCCCCAGTCGTAGGCGGCCATGCTTCCGGTGAGCGCGATGGAGACCTGTCGATCGGGCCCTCTTGTCGGCAGCGTTACCTCACCGGCTGCCCTGAGTAGGTCTGCGGTACCGACGCGGTCGCTGTCCAGTTCCGGGACGCTTACGTCGACTGCAGGCACCGAGCCGTCGCCGGTGCGGACGAGCGCGAAACCGCGGTCGCGTTTGCCTTCGGCTTGCGCGATCAGGGGGAAGACGCCATCTGCAAGGGTGATGACCGCGTCGTATCGCTCTCCCATGCCGATGAGGATGCTGTCGACTTCGCTCGGAGTGACGGGAAACCCATCCGTGTGAGTGATCGTGAGCGTGTGTCCGCCGACTACGACGCGGAATGCGGTGTCGCTACCGGCGTTGATGATCCGAAGCCGAATCCGCTGACCAGGCGAGGCAGTGAACTGGGCGGGGTCCCCAGCCGGTTTCCCGTTGATGAGGTAGGTCGGGTAGTAGACGTCACCGGCGTCGCCGCCGAGTAGGTCGGACGTGGCGCCCATGAGCGTGTTGCCCATGCGCATGAACATGTCGCCTGTCATCGTTCCCATCCCCCGGCTCAACTCGGCGAGGACCTCGTCGGGAGTGGCGGTAACGCCGTCGAGCCAGTCGTCGAGGATGATGACCCATTCGTCGTCGTAATCTCCGGCCTCGGCAGGATCCTCGACGATCAGTGCTCCGTAGAGGCCGCGGTCCAGCTGCACCCCGACGTGGGGGTGGAACCAGTAGGTTCCAGGGTCGGAGGCGATGAACTCATAGTCGAAGCTCTCGTCGGGCCGAATGGGCTGCTGGGTGACTGGCGGTACGCCGTCCATGTCGTTGCGCAGTGCGAGCCCGTGCCAGTGCACGGAGGTGTCGGTGTCCAGCTGGTTGCGCACGGTCGCTTTCAGTGTGTCTCCAGCGCCGAGACGGATCACGGGGGCCGGGATCGAACCGAACGCCCAGGTGGCTGCGGTGGTCCCGGCGAGGTCAAGCGCACTGGGTGCGGCGGTCAATGTCGCGGTGGTGACCTTGCCGGTGCCTCCGCGGCGGCGTTCGGCCTCCCGCACGGGGGCGCCGTCGGGCTGCACCCAGTTCGCAGCGGGAGCGCAGGAGGCCAGCGCAATGGTCGCGAGGGTGCCGACGCTAACGCCGAGGAACGCTCGTCGTGTGAGCAGGAAGCGGGTACGCGGGTCTGATGGCACAGTCATCGGTGTTTCCTCTCGGGTCGCATGGGGTGGCGGTGACTTTCGTCTCGTCCGTCCGAGTCGGGCGTTGCGTGTTCGGCGGTTCGTGGGACGGTAGCTACTGCCGCGATTCCCGCCGCGGAGGATCGGCACCGGGATCCCGCTGCGAGCAAGGCCATCGAGATCAGCACGATGACAATGCCGATCCAGCCCCACAGACCGGGGTCTTCCCGCAGGACCACCAGGGACAGGAGCACTCCGAACACCGGCACGAGCAGGGTCCACGCAGCGAGGATGTCAAGACGGGCACGTCGGGTTTCGGTGAACCACGCGACTGTCGTCGCGGCGGTCCCGACCAGCGACAGGAACAGGAGGGCGAGAAGGAACGGGATGCTCCAGTAGATCCTCGGGGGTCCTTCCGCGAAAGCGGCGGTGCCAGCGAGGAGAGCCCCTCCGATGAGCAGTTGCGCGGCGGCCACGAATCGCGGGTCCGCCTGCACGATCCGCCCGATGAGGGTGCCGGCAGTCGTAGCGGCCGCCGAGGTCAACGCGATCCACGCCCCACTGCCAAGCCCTACCGGCAACACGATCACGAGCAGCCCGGCGAAGCCGAGGGCGATGGCGACGATGGCGACGGGGGTGGGGCGTTCGCGATAGATCCACCACGCGGGCAGAAGGATGAGGATCGGCTGAGCGTTGGCGAGCACCGACACGATTCCGGTAGACAGTCCGGTAGCAGCGCCGAACATCGTCGCGAACACCACGGCGATGTTCACCGCTCCGAGGCAGACAACGAGCGCCCAGGTCCGCGGGTCGCGCGGGATCGGCACCCGTTGGATGCCGATGAGCAACGCGAGGGCGGCACCAGCGATGAGGGCCCGCAGTGCCGCGAGCCACAGCACCGGCGCGTCCTCAAGGGCGATGGTGATGCCGACGAAACAGGAACCCCAGGCTGCCGTGATCCACAGCATCCGCCAGGGCCGAGGATGTCCGACTGGGGTGGCACGCAGCCACGGGTGGGCGACGGTCATGACGGATCGCGGGGGCCATTGCTGGTCTCACCGTCGACGGCGGCGCCATCCTGGCGAGCACCGCCTGCGTGGTCGTGATTGGTGTGATGGCTGCCGCCGTGGTGGCCGTGGCCGAAGATGTGCATCGCTGCCATGCCAATGATCGCCACATATGGGAGGGCCGCGAGCACGTGCGGCAAGTGGTCGATGAACAGGTAGATGACGATTCCGACGACGGCCAGGCCGATGATGGCCCAGGCAGACAGGGGCATCCGTCGCCGCGGCGCAGCGACACCTGGTTCCTGACCGGGGTGCGGATGCTGGTCATCGGTCATGGTCGGAGTCCTCCGGACGGGTGAGAAAGTCCTGGCGCATGCCAAGGCTCTTGTCAGTAAGGCGGATCGAGGTCTCGGCATCGGTGACGGTGCCGGAGAGGGCGCGGATCGCGTCGATGGTCTCGGGCACGACGATGGCCTCGTTGTAGACCTGGTAGGCGAGGTACGCTTCGTTGCCGGTGACGGTGACCAGGTCTTCCCATATGGCGACTTCCCACATGTCCCCTCGGGGCCGGCCGAGGTCGCGCATCAGCTCGATGGTGGAATTGAGGGCGATCAAGCCGTCGGACATGCGGATGAAGGCTATGCGGGGCGCGGCACGGAGGGCGTCCAGCACCTCATCCCGGGCGGCCTCCCGGGATAGTTGCAGTGTCCAGAAGTGGGTGTGCGTCTGGGTGTGGGCGCCCTTGGCTGCGATGGTGACGACATCCAGGCCCGGGAGAACGGTCTGCGCGTCGGGACCTTGGTGGGAGGGGATGGTCGGCTCCGGGACCATCGTGTTCATGATGCCACCCAGGTGCGACTCCCACGGGTCGGTGGCGCGGCGGATGAGCACTCCGCGGGCGCGCTGAAGCAGCCCCGCCGTGTCCAAGGCGCCGAGGACGCGGACGATGCTGGTCGTATTGCAGGACACCACCCGGGTGCTGTCGCGGCCGAGGGCGGTGGCGTAATTGGCTTGGGCGACGAACGAATGCCCAGTGGTGGCGTGGGATTCGCCACCCTGCAGCACCGCTTTCACCCCAGCCCCGCGGTAGCGCTCCAGGTTGCCGGCCGCGACATGCTTGGGGGTGGTGTCGACGATCACGTCGCACTGCGTGAGCAGCTCGTCGAGGCTCCCGCGGACGGTCACACCCGCGTCGTGCATACCCTGCCGCACCTCAGCGGTGGAGGCGAACACGGGCAATCGGTTCGCGGCGGACTTGATGCGCCAGTCGGTGGCGATGTCCGCGACGCCGATCAGGCGCATGTCCGGTTGCAGGAGGATCGCGTCAGCGACGCGCTTGCCGATGACACCATAGCCGTTGACGCCGACTCGGATGGGGTTCATGAGCGTGCCTTTCTGAGAGGGTGCGGGGGGCGCGGTCGTCATCGTCGCCGCCGCGTGGTCCATAGCAGATAGCCGCCGAGGGAGGTGACCGCGCCCGCGCCGGCACCGATCAGGCCGGTGGCCAGGCCGAGGCCATGCCTCTCCAGAACCGATGCGATCCGCCGGTATCGGCGCCGGTGCGTGCTCATCGAGACTCCTTGGAGACGGAGCGTGTCCTGGCATCAGCTGAGCGGACGGCGAACACCTTCGTTTCGCCGGCGGAGAGCTGGCCGCCGTCGCTGCCGACGCGCAGCCGGATGACTGGGGCCGTGGTCGGGTGGGCGTGCAGTTCTAGACCGCTTCGGCCGAGAGTCACGTCGAGGAGATGGTCGCGATATCTGACCTGGAACGCGACTCGGGTCAGGTGTGGAGGGAGTTGCGGCGCGAAGGTCAGCTCGTCGTCGCCGACGGTCATGCCGGCGAAGGAGCGGACGGGCAGATCTACCGTGCCGGCCATCGCACCCAGGTGGATCCCTTCGCGAGTCGTGCCGCCTTGGGAGTCGTCGAGGTCGGCGATCAGGGCTTCGCGGAACGCGATCCACGAGCGTGCAGGGTCGATGCCGGCCAGGACAGAGGCGTTCACGACGCGGCTGAGCGTAGAACCGTTGGCGGTTCGGGTCAGGTAGTAGTTGACGGTGCGGACCAGGTCGGCCTCGGAGAACGGGTAGCCGAGGGCGGCGAGCTGCTTACGGAGCCCGTCACGGCCGAGAAGGTAGACGAGCATGACGACGTCGGGCTGCTTGGCGAGCTTGTACCGATTGGTGCTGTCGTTCTCGGATTCGAGGATGAGATCGAGTCGGCCGATGTTCCCGTACTCGTCGCGGTAGTGACCCCAGTCCAGCTCCTCCAGGTCCTCATAACCGTCGAACTGGGTGAGGATCCCATCGGCGTGGAACCCGACGGTGAGCCGTCTGCTCAGGCGCGCCCAGAGCGCGATCTCGTCGTCGGTGACGTTGAGCCGGTCGCACAGGCCGTCGGCTCGGTAGCCGGCCAGGACTCCCAGCGTGTCGCCGGCCCGCTGGGCGACCCAAGAGGCCAGGACATTGGTGTAGGTGTTGTCGCGCAGCCCGGTGCCGGGAGCGTCCGGCGGGCCATCGTGGAACTCGTCGGGACCCATCACTCCGGCGATGTGGAATCTGTCCGTGGTCGGGTCGTGTTCGGCGAGGGAGGCGAACAGGCGGGTCACCTCGATGATGAGCTCGGCGCCGCGCTCGGCGAGCCAGTCGAGATCGCCGGTGGCCTGATAGTGCTGCCAGGCGTTGTGGGCGATGGCGAGCCCGACGTGACGCTGGCGACGTGAGTTGTCCGGCATCCATCTGCCGGAACGCGGGTTGTAGAGCGCGGTGGGCGTCTCCTCGCGGCCGTCGCTGCCGCTCTGCCAGGGAAACAGCGCCCCGCCCAGGCCGGCGGCCGTCGCGGCTGTGCGAGCTTCGTTCAGGCGCCGCCACCGGTACTCGATCAGCGACCGGCTCACTTGCGGGGCGCGGGTGTCGAGGATGGGCAGCACGAAGACCTCGTCCCAGAAGACGTGACCTCGATACCCCTCACCGTACAGGCCGCGTGCGGGCACCCCTGCGTCGAGCGCGGTGGTGTGAGTGGACACGGTCTGCAGCAGGTGCAGGACGTGCAGATTCAGTACGAGTTGACTGTGCGTATCGGCGTCCAGCGTCACCGCGAACAGGTGCCAGAGGCGTCGCCATTCCGCCTCGTGCCGTTCGAGGAGCCCTGCGACATCCTGGCCGCGCCTCTCGAACAGGTCGAGTGCGGCGGCACTCGGTTCGCTGATGGCTCGGTCGTGGGAGGTGAAGATCGCCGCGGTCTTGGTGAGAGTGACCGCTCGGCCCCGTTCCAGCTCGACGCGGAACTCTCGCGTTGCCTGCGAGGCCGTTTCGGTGAGGTGTTCCGTCACGGCGGCGGCACCGGTCAGACGCGTGCGGACGGCGGTGACGATACGGATCCGGCTCTGCCGGGTGTGTGTCTCGCACACGGTGATGTCGTCGGCGTGGCGGAACGCCGGCGGGGCGAGGTGTGTGGTGTCCGAACCGATATAGGCGGCCACGTTGGAGTTGCGTACCCCCGCGTCGACTCCTGCTCGCAGGGTGAGCGTGCCGTTCCAGTCGGGTGCACTGATCGTGGTCTCCAGGACGGCCAGGTGAGGGTCGTCCATGGAGATGAAGGACCTCTGCACGAGGAAGAGCTGATGCCCGTCCGGGCCGGCAAGGACGGCGCGGCGTGTGGCGAGCCCGCGTCGGAGGTCGAGCTCGCGTCGTTCGCTGAGCGTCGGCGCCTGTCCGGAGGAAAGCCATGGTCCGTTTCCGATTCGGAGGTCCACCGGAAGCCAGTTCGGTGTGTTGACGAGGTGTTCTTCTTCGACAGCGCGGCCGTGGATAGTGCTCATCAGTCGGTTGTAGACGCCAGCGAGGTAGGTGCCCGGGTAGTGGATGCCGTCGTCGTGGTGCTCGGGACGTACCCCTCGCGTCACCAGATAGCCGTTGCCCAGCGCGGTGAGTGTCTCCCGGTGCCCCTCGTGCGCGGGGTCGAAGCCTTCGTAGACCAGCCGCCAGGGATCCGTCGTGGAGAGGCCCAGATCCAGCTCGCCGACATCGTTGAGCACGACGTCGGCGCCCGCGGCTTCGAGTTGCTCGCGCTGTTCGGCGCGGTCGATTCCGACGACGAGCCCGAAACCGCCGCGTTGGCCGGCTTCCACGCCGGCGACCGAGTCCTCGACGATCGCAATGCGAGCGGGAGGAACGCCGAGGCGGCGTGCTGCCTCGGCGAACATGTCGGGGTAAGGCTTGCCCTGCAAGTGATGCGTGAGCGCGGTTTGGCCGTCCACGACCGTGTCGAAGGCGCCGGTAAGACCGGCTGTGTTCAGCAGTTGCTGCGCGTTTCGACTCGCGGTGACCAGACCGGCCGGTACGGCCGCGTCCCGCAGGCGCCGCAGCAGCGCTGCCGTGCCCGGATAGACCCGCAGTCCGCGCGTGCGCAGCTCGGCAAGGAAGAGTGCGTTCTTGCGCGCGGCGATCCCGGCGATCGTCCATGCCGACGGTGGGTCGTCGGATTGCCCGGCATCCAGCCTGACGCCGCGGGCGGCGAGGTATCTCGCCACTCCGTCCTCTCGGCTCCGCCCGTCCACGTATCGCCGATAGTCAGCCACCGGGTCGAAGGTGTTCTGCGGATCATCCACGTGGACGCGCGAATCTCGCAGCACCTCGTCGAAGAGCTGCTTCCACGCGGCGGCATGGATGGCGGCGGTGTTCGTCACGACGCCGTCCAGGTCGAAGAGGACTGCGTCGTAGGCAGTGTCAAGACGATGAGTCCTCTGCGCCTGCGATCGCCGATCGGCCCTCATCGTGACGCACCGTGAGGGTTCATGACGCACCGCCGGACGCCGAGGCCGTGGTGGGAGTGCTCGCGGTTGCCGGATCGGCCGGGGCGGGCAGGCGCAGCCGCTTCAGAAGGAGCGCGTTGACTGCGACGATGACGCTGGAGCCGGACATGCTGATGGCGGCGATCTCTGGGGTGAGCATGATCCCGAAGGCCGGGTAGAACACTCCGGCAGCGATGGGCAGCGCGATGGCGTTGTATCCGATGGCCCAGCCAAGGTTCTGCCGCATCTTCCGTAGCGTTCCCTTGCCGATCTTCAGCGCGATTGCGACGTCCAGCGGGTCGGAGCGCATCAGCACGACGTCGGCGGTCTCGATCGCGACGTCGGTGCCAGCGCCGATCGCGATGCCGAGGTCCGCCTGGGCGAGGGCGGGCGCGTCGTTGACGCCGTCGCCGACCATCGCGACCTTCTTGCCGGCCTTTTGCAGCTCGGCGATCTTCGCGGACTTGTCCTCGGGGAGCACGTCGGCGATGACCGTGTCGATGCCCAGCAGCGACGCGATCCGTTCGGCGGTGGGCTTGTTGTCGCCCGTGAGCATCGCCACCTCGATACCCTGCTCATGCAGCGCGTCGATCGCTGCTCTTGCGGTGTCACGGGCGGCATCGGCAAGGGCGATGACCCCGGCGATCTTCCCGTCGACAGCGAACATGATCGCGGTGCGACCACCGTTGGCGAGGGCCTGCTGCTGCGCGGCGACCGCGCTGGTGTCGATGCCCTCGGACGCCATCAGCCGAGCGTTGCCGAGGACGACCTGCTTCCCGTTGACGGTCGCGATCGCCCCCTGCCCGGTGACGTTGCGGAATGCCGTCGCGGTCCGCCGAGGGATGCCGCGCTCGTCGGCATAGGTCACGATCGCTTTCGCCAGCGGGTGCTCGGACTCTCGCTCGAGCGCCGCAGCGAGGGACAGCAGCTCCAGGTCGTCCGTGCCGACCGGGAGGTAGTCGGTGACCTCCGGTTCGCCCTTGGTGAGGGTGCCGGTCTTGTCCAACACGACTGTGTCGATGCGGGCGGCGGTCTCGATCCCGGAGGCGTTCTTGAACAGCACGCCGCGCTTGGCGCCCAGGCCGGTGCCGACCATGATCGCGGTCGGGGTCGCGAGTCCGAGAGCGTCGGGGCAGGTGATGACCACGACGGTGATGGCGAACAGGATCGCCATCGGCACGTCCATCCCGGCGAGGAACCAGACCAGGAAGGTGAGGGTGCCGCCGATCAGGGCGACCAGGACGAGCCAGAACGCCGCCCGGTCGGCAAGACGCTGCCCGGGTGCCTTGGAATTCTGCGCCTCCTGCACGAGCTTGACGATCTGCGCGAGCGCGGTGTCGGCGCCGACCTTCGTCGCCCGCACTCGCAGCGTGCCGACGGTGTTCACGGTCGCGCCGATCACCTCTGAGCCCGGCGCCTTCTCAACCGGCATGGACTCGCCAGTGACCATCGACTCGTCGACCTCGGACTCCCCTTCATCCACCGTGCCGTCGGTGGGGATCTTCGCCCCGGGGCGGATCAGCATCAGGTCGCCAGGGACCACCTCGGACGTGGGGATCTCCACCTCCTCGCCACCGCGGATGACGACTGCGCGGGCCGGGGCGAGCTCCAGTAGGCGGCGGATGGCGTCGTTCGCCCCACCGCGGGCACGCATCTCCACCCAGTGCCCGAGCAGCACGAAGGTGGCCAGCACGGTCGCGGCCTCGTAGAACACCTCGCCGCCGCCGGTGAGGGTGATGATCAGGCTGTAGATCCAACCGGCGCCGACGCCGACCGCGACCAGCACCATCATGTCCAGTGTGCGGGCGCGCAGGGCACGGTAGGCCCCGTCGAAGAAGATCCAGGCCGAGTAGAAGATCACCGGCAGCGACAGGATCAGCATGAACACGTCATCGCGCAGCCCGAACGGGGCCGGCACCTCGAACCCGATCACCTCCCGGCCGATCGGCGACCACAGGGTGATCGGGATCGACAGGATCAGCGCGACCAGGAACCGGTTGCGCATGTCGCGGATCATCGCGTCCATCGACATCCCGCCGTGCCCGCCGTGGCCCATCATCTCCTGCGCACTGTGCCCGGACGCCTCCGTCCCGTGATCGTGCCCGTCCGCGGCGGTTGCCGGATGGCCAGCATGCTCATCACCCGCGCCCGCCGCCGGGTGGGCGTGCTCGCCAGCGACCGCGGTACCAACGTGATCGTGTCCGTCCGCTGCGATTGCCTGATGGCCTTCATGCCCCTCGTGCCCGTCGTGCGGTTCATGGCCAGCATGCTCGGGATGCCCGCCGTGATCGGTGCGCGCCTCGTGGCCCCCGTGGCCGACATGCGTGTCGTGCCCCTGCGTGGTCGCGTGGTCGTGCGGCTCGTGGGTGGGGTCGCAGATGTGGTCGGGCACGGACTGCCCGGCGCAGTGGTACCCGCATTCGATGACCCACTGCTGCAGGTACGCGACGGAGGTGGTCTGCGGATCGTAGGTGACGGTCGCGGTCTGCGAGACGGGGTTCGCGTCGACGCTGATCACACCCGGCTGGCGGGCCAGGTGGGCTTCGGTGACATTCTTCGAAGTCGCGCGGATCATGCCGCTGACCTGCAACGTCACGGTCTTGGTGTCGTTCATTGGGGTTCCTTCCCGATGGCGAGGTCGGTGGTGCCGGGATGGGGCCATTGCCAGTCGGCGACGGCGGGGATGTCGGTGCCGTGCTCGCGAGTGTGGGCGCGGGCGCGCAACCGGGCGTCCTGCAACTCCTGACGCAGTTCGGCGCGACGTGCGGCCAGGCCTGGGACGTGGTCCAGAACGTCGATCGCGAGCCGGTACCGGTCCAGGTCGTTGAGCATGACCATGTCGAACGGGGTCGTGGTGGTGCCCTTCTCCACGAAGCCGTGGACGTGCAGGTTCGGGTGCCCCGCGCGCTTGTACGTGAGCCGGTGGATCAGCCACGGGTAGCCGTGGTAGGCGAAGATCACCGGCTTGTCGGGAGTGAAGATCGCGTCGAACTCCCTATCCGACAGTCCGTGCGGGTGCTGGTCCTCGGACTGCAGACGGGTCAGGTCGACGACGTTGACGACCCGCACGCTCAGCTCCGGGATGTGCTCGCGCAGCAGCGCGGCCGCGGCGAGGGTCTCGAGGGTGGGCACGTCTCCGGCAGCGGCGAGGACGACATCCGGCTCGGTGCCTTCGGTCTCGGTGCCGGCCCAGGGCAGGATGCCGAGCCCGCGGGTGCAGTGCTCGATCGCCTCATCCATGGTCAGCCACTGCGGGGCGGGCTGCTTGCCGGCGACGACGACGTTGATGTACCCGGTGGAACGCAGGCAGTGGTCGTAGGTGGACAGCAGGGTGTTCGCGTCGAACGGCAGGTAGACCCGCACGACGTCGGGGCTCTTGTTCAGCGCGACGTCGATGAAGCCGGGGTCTTGGTGGCTGAATCCGTTGTGGTCCTGCCGCCAGACGTGACTGGACAGCAGGTAGTTGAAGCTCGGGATGGGCTCCCGCCACGGCACATGCCGGGCGGCTTCGAGCCACTTGGCGTGCTGGTTGAACATCGAGTCGACGATGTGGGTGAATGCCTCGTAGCAGTTGAACAGCCCGTGTCGCCCGGTCAGCACGTAGCCTTCGAGCCAGCCCTGGCACTGATGCTCGCTGAGCACCTCGATCACGCGGCCGGTCGGGGCGAGGTGCTCGTCTACCGGGAGCACGGCCGCGTTCCACTGTTTGCCGGTGGCTTCGTAGACGGCGGGTGCGATCCGGTTGGAGGCGGTCTCGTCGGGTCCGAAGATGCGGAAGTTGTCCGGGTTGTCCCGGATCACATCGGCAAGCCATTCTCCGAGCACCCGAGTCGCCTCCGCCGATGTGGCGCCCCGCCTATCCGGGTGAACCAGGTGGGCGTACGCGCGGAAGTCACCGAGGCGCAGCGGGACGCTCAGCTGCCCGCCATTGCCGACGGGGTTCGCGCTCATCCGCCGCGCGCCGTCTGGCGCGACCGCGACCGTCGCCGGGAGCGGGGCGCCGGCGGCGTCGAAGAGTTCGTCGGGACGGTAGGAGCGAAGCCAGTCCTCGAGGATCCGCAGATGCTCCGGGTTGTCGCGGACCTCGGCGAGCGGGACCTGGTGGGCGCGCCAGGTGCCCTCCACGGGGAGCCCGTCGATGACCGGCGGGCAGGTCCAGCCTTTCGGGCTGCGCAACACGATCGCCGGCCACACTGGCCGCCCCTCCAAAGTTCCGTTCGCGGCGCGGCCCTTGATGTCGGCGATGCGGTCCAGCACCGTGTCCAGCACTCCCGCGAACCGCGCGTGAGACTCCCGCGGGTCCTCGTCGTCGAAGCCGACGGTGACGACGAACGGCTCGTGACCGTAGCCGCGCAGCAACGCGACCAGCTCCTCCTCGGGGATGCGGGACAGCACGGTCGGGTTGGCGATCTTGTAACCGTTCAGGTGCAGGATCGGCAGGACGACGCCGTCGTGGGCGGGGTTGAGGAACTTGTTGCCGTGCCAGGCCGTGGCCAGCGGCCCGGTCTCAGCCTCCCCATCGCCGATCACGCACGCGACCAGCAGGCCCGGGTTGTCGAACGCGGCGCCGTAGGCGTGCACGAGGGAGTACCCGAGCTCCCCGCCCTCGTTGATCGACCCGGGCGTCTCCGGGGACGCGTGCGAGGGGATGCCACCGGGGAAGGAGAACTGCCGGAACAGCGCCCGCAGCCCGTCCTCGTTCTGAGCGATCTGGGGGAACAGCTCCGTGTAAGTGCCGTCGAGATAGGCGTTGGCAACCATCCCCGGCCCGCCGTGCCCTGGCCCCGTGACGTACAGGGTGTCCAGGTCGCGGTCGATGATCGCCCGGTTCAGGTGCGCGTAGAGGAAGTTCAGCCCCGGGGTCGTGCCCCAGTGCCCCAGCAGCCGCGGCTTGATGTCGTCACGGGTGAGGGGCGTGCGCAGCAGCGGGTTGCCCTGCAGGTAGATCTGCCCGATGCTCAGATAGTTCGCCGCGCGCCACCACGCGTCCACCCCGGACAGGGTTTCCGCGGTGAGCGGGGTGGTGTGGCGGACCCAGCGGGTCGATGTCGTGCTCATGGTCGGTGTCCTCCGGATCCGCGGCTGCAGCGGCCGCCGGGTGTGATGGTGTTCATGATCGTGCTCCTGACGGGAGGACCACGGTGGCTTCGGTGCCGCGCATCCACACGACGCCGCGGTCGTCGACGAGCACGATCGCGCCGTCGGCGGTGGTGCCGAGCGCCTGGACGGTGCCGCTGGCCGTTCCGGACCTCTCCCAGCCGGCGCCGTTGAGGCGCCAGAGGGCGCCGTCAGTGTCGACGCCGACCAGCCCGCCCGCCGGATCAGACTCCAGCAGGTACAGCAGCGGCGCGTCGGGGACAGGGGCGAAGGTGGCTCCGGCATCGCGGCTCTCCTGGACCCCATCCTGCGTCGCCGCGTAGAGGGCGCCGTCGAGTGTGGCGGCAAGGTCGACGGCAGGCAGATTGGCGCCGTCGACCCAGGTGGTTCCGCCGTCGGGGCTGGTGCGCACGGTGATCGAGCTGGACCCGATCCCGTAGATCGCCTCGGCGGTGGCGGTGAGGACGTGGAAGTCTTCCTGCCCGGTGAAGGCGACCGGCTCCCAGGTGGCGCCGGCGTCGATGCTGCGGACGATGCCGAGGTTGTGCTCACCGAGCTCGGTCGGCGTGGCCGGTCCCGGGTGCCCGGATGCGTAGAGCGTGTCGCCGTGGGCGGTGAGGCCCATCGCGTCGAAGTCGTTGCCTCCCACCGGGCCTGCGAGCACGCCGGCGGCAGTGAGCGTGTACAGGCCCGTGTGCGCGCCGAGCAGCACGGTGCCCTCACCGAGGTCGATGATGCCGTGCACATGCCCGAACGCAGGCTCGGTCGGTGCGGGCGCCGGGGCGGTAGAGCCCGCGCAGCCGGCCAGGAGGAGCCCGACGGCGACGATTGCCGCCGCGGCGACGGTGATGGTTTGGCTTCTCATGCGATGGCTCCGATGAAGAGAACAGTCGCCACGGACAGGATGATCAGGGCGAGGAGGATGGCCACCAGGGAGGCGGCCAGGGTGCGGGACGTCATGACGGGGGCCTTTCGACGGGTCACGCTGCCGGTTCCTGGAAGCGATGGCCTGGCGGGTCGCCGGGGCTCGGGCGGAGCCGGCTTGGTATCGGCTCCGCCCGAGGGGCCGGGGGGGGTCAGAGGGTGGCGAGGATGTCCTGCATCGTGGTGATCTCGTCGGTCTGCCCGTCGATGATCTGCTGCGCCAGCGCGGCGACATCCGGGTTCTGCCCGTTGTCGAGCACCATCTCGGCCATCATGACCGCGCCCTGGTGGTGGGTGATCATGCCCTCCAGAAACAGGCGGGTCGCCTCGACACCGGTAGCGGCATCGAGGGCCGCCATGTCCTCCTCGGACATCATCCCGTCGCCGTGGTCCATGCCCTCCATGCCGCCGATGCCGGACATGGAGTCGTCGTAGGGGATGCCCCAGTCCTCGAGCCAGCCCTTCATGGTCTGGATCTCGGGATCCTGAGCGGCCTTCATCTGCTCGGCGAGGGCCACGACCCGCTCGTCGATGCCGTCCTTGGCCAGGATCTGATCGGCCATCTGGATGGCCTGCTCGTGGTGGGGGATCATCATCGTCACGAACATCTCGTCCGCCGAGTTGAACGACGCTTCCTCGGTGGTGTCGGGTGTCGTGCTGGTCATGCCGCCGGGGCCGTGATCCATGCCGGGCATAGAGCTGCCCGTGGGGGCGCAGCCGGCGAGCACGAGCGCGATGGCGAGAGCGCCGGTGGTCAGCGCGAGGGTACGGAAACGCATGAGAGGGGTCCTTATCTGTCAGTCGAAACGGGTGAGCTGATTCCGCCCGCCCGGGGTGGGCACGGCGAGAGAACCGTCCGGCACGCGGTCGCGCCGGCACGGGCGGGGAATCAGGTTCGACTGATGGACAGGACGAGGAGAGAGGGTGGTCGCGGGTGCGGCAGCGCGGCCAGGACAATGCGTCCGTGGAGTCGCAGCAGGGCGAGGGCGACGCCGAGGCGAGCCAGCAGGACCGGCGCCAGCAGCACGATGGCGGCGGCTAGCAGTGCTAGCGCGCACACCATCGTCAGCATCGAGTGATCCGGCACTCCGCCCGAGCCGCCACAGTCGCCTGCGCAATGACCGGCAGCAGCTTCGGAGTTCATGCCGGGCGTGGTCTCGGTCGCGGTGACGGCGCTCATGTCGGTGCCGGCGTCCACATGGGCGGATTCGAACGCGGTCGCCGTCGTGTCGGAATGCCCGCCCAAGAGGGTGCCGGTGAGTGTATGCATGGCCAGCAGGCCGGCGATCAGCAGAAGGGCGGTGGTGAAGGTCAGCAGGAGCCGGTGCAGCCCGGACCGGGCGTGCACGAGAGCTCGGATGTGGTTCACCGCCGACCTCCTTCCCGCATCCAGGTTACTCCGGGCGCGCCGGATTCTGATCGGCGCGCACCTGAGGCGACGCGCGAGCGTCGTGACCAGCCGAGTCGACTGAACCGGGCCGCGGTGCGGGCGAAGATCCTGGATGGCACGTGTCGGGCGCTCGGTCATCGTAGGCCGGCCCCGCTGCGATGGGACTTCTCGATCAGTGCGAGCAGCCCGAGGGTGTCGTCTTTGATCTGGGTGCGTCCGACGGCCGCCCAGTTGCGGTCCAGGTGGCGACGGAGGTAGTCGAGGACGTGCGCGAGGGCGACGGTGTGCCACGAGGCCGATTGGGCTGGATTCGCGGTATTGCCGAACGCGACGGCGCGAATCAGGTGACCTTCCGGGGCGGTGACCTGCCCGACCGTGAGCAGCTCTTGCACGAGGGCGGGCGCGTCGGCGGGTGAGCAGCAGCCGAACCGCGCGAAGGCGGCTTCCAGCACAGCGGGGTCGCGCATAGCCGGGTTGAGTTTAGGGGCGCCTTCCTTGACCTCGCCCACGATCATGTCCGGCATGCCCGGCCGGGCGCCGAGCGCAGGGTCCGGATCGTCGTCGGGTGCGCGGTTGAGCCGGATCGCGAGGATGTCCAGGTCGGTGACGGTGCGGGGCCTGTCGGCACCGGCCGCGTCCAGCACCGGGTACTCGGCGACGGTGAAGTATCCGTTTACCCGCAAGTACGCTTGCACCAATCCAACCGCGGTGTCCACCGTGCGCTCCGTTCTGTCGCCGTCGTCAGTCAGGCGGCGTGGGCGTAGCGGGCCGGGTCGGCGTCGAACAGCGGACCGCACTCGGGGCAGCAGAACCAGAAGCGGGCGCCCTCGTAGTCCCGGAACAGGCCGCGTTGCTCGGCCCACGCCGGATCGACCCGGTTGCCGGGCATCACCGGACAGGTCACCAGGTTCGTTGCCCCCGCCGGAGGCTCGTGATGGTGATGCTCGTGCGCGCTGTGATTCTGCGCTCCGTGAGCATGCTCGTGAGCGTGGTCATCCGTGTGGTCGCGCCCCGAGTGATCGTGGTCGTGGGACATGATGTCTTCTCCTTCTTGAGCGATGGGTCAGGCCCGGATCGGGGCGGGCTCCCGCGAGACCGGGGCTGCGCTGGGGGTCGGGACGGACAGGGGGCGGAAGCGGCGCAGCCGGAGGCTGTTGGTGACCACGAACACGCTGCTGAACGCCATAGCGGCGCCGGCGAGGATGGGGTTGAGCAGGGCGAGCATCGCGACCGGGATCGCGGCGACGTTGTACGCGAACGCCCAGAACAGGTTCCCCTTGATCGTGCCCAGGGTGCGGCGGGCCAGCCGGATCGCATCCGGGACCAGCACCAGGTCTCCGGAGACGATGGTCAGGTCGGCGGCGGTGATGGCCGCATCGGTGCCGGTGCCCATCGCGATGCCGAGGTCCGCGGCGGCCAGGGCGGCGGCGTCGTTCACGCCGTCGCCGACCATCGCGACCACGCGTCCCGCGGCCTGGAGCTCTCGGATGGTGTCGAGCTTGCCCTGCGGGGTGACCCCGGCACGGACGTCCTCGATGCCGACCTGGTCGGCGATCGCGCGGGCGGCGCCCGGGTTGTCGCCGGTGAGCAGGATCGGGGTCAGCCCGAGCGCTCGGAGTCGGGCGATCGCCTCGGGGCTGGTGGGCTTGACGGTGTCGGCGACGCTGATCGTGCCGCGCATCTGCCCGTCCCACGCCACCACCGTCACGGTCGCTCCCGCCGATTCGTCCGCCGCGATCGTCGCGGCGAGCTCCTCGGGGACCGGGATGGCCCATCGCGTCGTGATCCACGAGGCGCGGCCGGCAGCGACCATCCGGCCCTCGACGATGCCGTGCACGCCCTGACCGGCTTCGGCGGAGAAGGACTCCACCGCGCCTGCCGCAACGGTCGCGGCGGCGGTGATGGCGCGGCCGATGGGGTGCTCTGAGCCGTGCTCCAGCGCGGCGGCGACTCGGAGCAGTTCCGCCGGGTCGGTGCCTTCGGCGGGGTGGATGCCGGTGACGGTCATGGTGCCGGCGGTGACCGTGCCGGTCTTGTCCAGCACGACGGTGTCGATGCGGCGGGTCTGCTCCAGCACCTGCGGTCCGCGGATCAGGATGCCCAGCTGCGCGCCGCGGCCGGTTCCCACCAGCAACGCGGTCGGCGTCGCCAGCCCGAGCGCGCACGGGCACGCGATGATCAGGGTCGTCACCGCGGCGGTGAAGGCGACCTCCAGCCCGGCTCCGGCGATCAGCCAGCCGGCGAACGCGGCCAACGAGAGGACGATGACGACGGGCACGAAGATCGCCGAGACCCGATCGGCGAGGCGCTGCACCTGCGCCTTGCCGGTCTGCGCCTCCTCGACCAGCCGGGCCATCCGGGCCAGCTCGGTGTCCGCTCCGACGCGGGTGATCTCCACCAGCAGGCGACCGCCGGTGTTCACGGTCGCGCCGACGACGCGGGAGCCGGGGCCGACTTCCACCGGCACGGACTCGCCGGTGAGCATCGACTCGTCCACCGCCGAGACGCCCTCGGCGACCAGGCCGTCGGCGGGGATCTTCTCGCCCGGCCGCACCACGACGCGGTCGCCGGGGACGAGCTGGCCGACGGGGATGCGCTGCTCGACGCCTGTCCGGAGGACCACCGCGTCCTTCGCGCCGAGCTCGAGCAGGGCTCGAAGCGCTTCCCCGGACTGCCGCTTGGCGCGGACCTCGAGGTAGCGGCCGAGCAGGATGAACACGGTCACCAGCGCGGCGACCTCCAGGTATACCTCGTGACCGCCGGACTGCGGGGTGCCGACGAAGGTGACGCTCATCCGCATCCCTGGCATCCCGGCGCCGCCGAAGAACAGCGCATACAGCGACCAGCCGAACGCGGCCAGCACGCCGACGCTGATCAGGGTGTCCATCGTGGCCGCGCCGTGGCGGGCGTTGATCGCCGCGGCCCGGTGGAACGGCCATGCCCCCCACACCACCACGGGGGCGGCGAGGGTCAGGGCGAGCCACTGCCAGGAGGTGAACTGCAGCGCAGGGATCATCGACAGCACCCCGACGGGCACCGCCAGAAGCGTCGAGATGATTAGCCGCTGCCGCAACGACAGCAGCTCCTCATCGCGAGGCGCACCAGCTTGCCCCTCGACGGGGTCGGTGGCGGGTGGGGCAGGAACGGTCGCCCCGTACCCCGCCTGCTCGATGGCCGCGATCAGCTCCTCCACCGCCACCGGGGACTCGGCGTGGACACGGGCCTTCTCGGTGGCGAAGTTGACGGTCGCCTCCACCCCGGGCAGCTTGTTCAGCTTCCGCTCGACCCGCGTCGCGCACGACGCGCACGTCATCCCGGTGATGTCGAGATCGACATCCGTAGCCGTACTCATGACGCGCTGGCGAGGCTGTATCCGGCCTCCTCGACCGCCTCCCTCACGCGGGCAGCGTCCACCGGGGCGGTGCTGGACACGGTCACCGTCGAGACGCCGCCCGCGTGCAGATCGACCTCGACGCCGGAGACGCCGTCGATGGCGGAGACCTCCTCGGTCACACTGCGCACGCAATGCGAGCAGGTCATCCCTTCCACCAGGAACTGCGCCGACACGCCACCCACCCCAGGCTGAGCCGGCGGTGCAGCCTCGGCCTTCGCCGCGGTGCCGTGCGTGGTCGGGCTGCAACACGCGCAACCGCCGCCGCTAGTCGCCTGCAGTCCGAGGTCCTGGAATCCCTGTCCGGTCATGATGTGCTCCCTTCGCGAGCATTGAATGAATGTTTGTGGGGACGAATGTTTAGGAGCGGACCAGCCGCGCGATCGCGGCGTTCGCCTCACGCAGCTTCTCCTCCGCGACGGGGCCACCCTCGGCGGTCGCCTGGGCGACGCAGTGCCCGAGGTGATCCTCGAGCAGGGTCAGCGCGACCGACTCCAGCGCCTTCGTCACCGCGGAGACCTGGGTGAGGATGTCGATGCAGTACACGTCCTCATCGACCATCCGCGCGATCCCGCGCACCTGACCCTCCGCACGACGCAACCGCGCCAGCAGCGCCTGCTTGTCATCCACGTATCCGTGTGCCATTCCGACCACCTCCTACCTGACCATATACCTACTAGGGGTATAGGGTACATGTCAGTCCAAATATTCCCGGAGAACGCAAATTGAAAGGGCGAACGTGACTAACTGGTACGTCATCACCGGTGGGCCTAGCTCGGGCAAGACCACGACCGTGAACCTGCTACGCGACCGCGGCTACACCACCACCATCGAGCACGCCCGCCACTACATCGATCTCCAGCGCATCGAGGGGCGAACCGTCGAGGAGGTCCGCGCCAAGCAGCGCGAGTTCCAGCGCGGCGTGCTGGACATGCAGCTCGCCGAGGAAGCCGCCCTCGATCCCGCCACGACGGTGTTTCTGGACCGGGCCATCCCAGACTCGCTGGCCTACTACCGCTTCCTGCAGCTCGAACCCGACCCGATCCTGGTGGCCGCGCTCGAGCAGGTGGACTACCGCACGACGTTCATCCTGGACCTGCTGCCGCTGGCGCCGGACTACGCCCGCACCGAGGACACCGCCGCCCAGCAGCGGATCCATCACCTGCTCACCGAGGTATACGCGGCGCTGCCGTTCCCGATCGTGCACGTCCCAGTGCTCGGGGCGCAGGAGCGGGTCGACTTCATCCTCGACCGGCTCTAGCGCCGGTCGCCGCTCCCGGGCGCCTACTGCCCGGGTGTGGAAGGCAGGACTCCTCATAACATACCCCCCTAGCGTATGCAAGCCGGTCGTCGACCGCTGCCGCCCGGCCTACGGTTCTTCGCAACCGACCCGATACGGGCCGACGAGAAGGAGGACTGAGATGACCATCGCGGATCAGATGCTCCGGACCCACCCGAAGGATCTGGGAGACCTCGATCAGGCGGCACTACTGGCCTGCATTCAGGCCTGCGTCGACTGCGCCCAGGCGTGCAGCGCGTGCGCCGACGCCTGTTTGAGCGAGGACATGATCGCCGACCTCACCAAGTGTGTGAGGACCAACCTCGACTGCGCGGACCTATGCGAGACAACCGGTCGCATCCTGTCGCGGCGCACCGGCTACGACGCGAACGTCACGCGAGCCACCCTGGAAGCCTGCCGCACCGCGTGCACGGCCTGCGCCGACGAATGCGAACAGCACGCCGGCATGCACGAGCACTGCCGGGTGTGCGCGGAAGCCTGCCGGACCTGCGAGCAGGCCTGCGAGAAGCTGCTCGGCCTGCTGTGAGCGACCACACCCCGCACGAACGGGCCTCGCACACCGGCGGTGCGAAGAGCTACCTGCGCCTGCTCATCGCGCTGGCCCTGAGCCTGGTGGTGATGTACTTCTTCACGTTCGCACTGATCAACGTCGTCGGCGATCTCTACCTGAACATCAGCAACCTCTACATGGCCCTGATGATGGTGTTCCCGATGGGCATCATCATGATCGCGATCATGTGGCGCATGTTCCCGAACAAGCCGCTCAACATCGGGCTCATCGTCGCATTCGCCCTGCTCACGGTCGGCGCGTTCTTCATGGGAAGGGCCGCGACGTTCGTGGGAAACCAGCAGTTCCTGGACTCGATGATCCCCCACCACTCCCGAGCCATCCTGCTCTGCGAACAGTCGAACATCACCGACCTGGAGATCAAAGACCTCTGCGGCGAGATCGTCGAGTCCCAGCAACAAGAAATCGATCAGATGAAGGACATCCTGCAGCGGCTCGGGAACTAGACCGGCCCTGCTGGATCAGCGTCGGGCCGAGTCACCGCGGCTAGAGACTGCCGGGCGATCTCGAGCTCCTCGTTTGTGGGCACGACCAGGACGGCGGTCGGGGAGCGGGAGTCGGAGACCGTCCGCGCCTCCCGCCCCGCCGTCGCGCGGTTGCGCTCGTCGTCGAGGCGAATCCCGAGACGCTCCATGCCGGAGACGGCGGCGGCGCGGGTCGCCGGGGCATTCTCGCCGACACCGCCGGTGAACACGATCGCGTCGGCGCCGCCGAGCTGGCCGAGGTAGGCGCCGAGGTAGTGCCGCAGCCGGTAGTGGTAGACCTCCAGCGCCGCAGTCGCGGCGGGATCGCCGGCGACCGCAGCCGCGTGGATGTCGCGCATGTCCTCGGTGCCGGCCAAAGCGCGCAAGCCGCTCTCGCGGGTCAGCAGCTCCTCAAGCTCGTCCCATCCGAGGCCCGCTCGGCCGAGGGCGATGAGCACTCCGGGATCGAGGTCGCCGGCGCGGGTGCCCATGACGAGTCCTGCCAAGGGCGTCATGCCCATCGAGGTGTCCACGGACCGCCCGCCGGCGATCGCGCAGGCGGAGGCGCCGTTCCCCAGATGGAAGACGATCAGCCGCAGCTCCGACAGCGGCCGCCCCAGCCGCTCGGCCGCCCGGGCGGAGACGTATTGGTAGGAGATGCCGTGGAACCCGTACCGGCGGATCCGATGCTGCCGGACGAGCTCCGGCGGCAGCGCATAGGCGGTGGCTGCCGGGCGCAGGGTGCGGTGGAACGCGGTATCGAACACCGCCACGTTCGGGACGCCGGGGAACACGGCGCGGGCGGCGCGGATGCCCGCGAGATTGACTGGGTTGTGCAGCGGCGCCAAGGCGGCGAGATCGTCGATCTGCTGCTCCACCTCGTCGGTGATCAGCGTCGCGGAATCGAACCGGCTGCCGCCGTGCACCACCCGGTGACCGATGACGCCGACAGGTTCATGGCGCAGCTCGGCAAGCAGATCCCGGATCGCGGCACCGTGCCCCGTTCCCTCGGAGGCATCGTGACCGAGCCGTTCCACGGTGCCGCCCCG
The DNA here is from genome assembly GCF_001898325.1 of Microbacterium sp. 67-17. Lineage (GTDB taxonomy): Bacteria > Actinomycetota > Actinomycetes > Actinomycetales > Microbacteriaceae > Microbacterium > Microbacterium schleiferi. Next base: position 3,341 of record NZ_MKTR01000021.1, on the reverse strand, counting down.
GATTGCCGTTCCGGACTGCCCGTCGACCAGCCGCCACTTGATCGAGGAGGAGCCCGCGTTCAGCACCAGCACGACGGTCATCCGTAGCCCCCAGAAAGTGCTCAATCGTCATCGTCGTCGGATTCTATGTGCCATGAGTGGCCCCCCGTCGATGCCAACTCCGAACCTTCCACGCGTCGGTGCTTCTTGCGCCTGACGGCGTCCAACGAACAGCCGGAGTCGGCTAATCGGCGCGCTAGCGCGGTAGCGCCTCGGTCGCTCCCTCCCCCCTTTCGCGCGGCCTGCGGTATGAGAGGCGCGACAGCGGGGCTTGTCAGCCTCTCGTAGAGGCGAGCACCGGAGGAGGCCCGCCCATCGCGTAAGCCGCCGACTTCTGCTCGAAGGCTTGGCGCCGCTCGGCGCGGCGAGCCCGGATCAGGATGATGAGGGTGATCGGGCCGTTGACGAGGAACTTCAGCGCGTTCCAGATGAACAGCAGCACGACCAGGTTCAGCCAGCCCGGCCCGCCGTCGGCGATCCACACCGTCAGCAGCCACGCGCCGAGCAGGTACAGCACGGCGATGAGCATGGCGGGCACGCCCCACTTCAGGCCGCGGCGCGTGTGCAGCGCGTCGAGCAGGATGTTCGTCGGCATGTACGTCCGCAGGAACAGCCGAACTCGGATGCTGAGATTCCAGAGCAGTCGGAACACGATGTCCGCCTCCCGAGAGGGTGCGTAGCTCCGCCGAGGAGGTAGATCATGTGGTGAGTGTCCCGAGGGACCGTCGAAAGCGACCTAGAAATCGTGGCTACTACCTCAAGATCAGAGTACGCCCGACCCGCGAGACGCGGAAGGGATGCGGCGGGAGTCGCGAGAGCGCCAAGTAAGGAGCCCCGCGTCTGGCGCGCACTCCAGCCCAGTGGCATGTCGGCTCGCAATGAGCAGTCGCTGAGCATGCCCGTTCTGCCCTTACAGGCGCGGCCCAGCGACCCTGAGACTGCGGGTGGTCGGTCCAGGTTCTGCCGCGCGTACCGCGAGCTGTTGCGCGCGAAGGGTCGCGGCGCGTGCTCGTGCCGCGTCTGCGCGTTGCGAAGCATCATCGCCGACAAGGCCGAGCCCCCTGGCCACGGCGATGCCGTACTTGTCGCGATAGGCCGCGACGGTGCGTGCCTCGCGTCGCCAAAGTGCGGCGAGCTGCGGATCAGAGGGTTCCATCCCGAGTCCCGAGATCCACTCCCCCGAGGACTCGACGGCCTCGGTGACGAGCGCATCTGCTCGCTGCTCGATGAGCGCGGCACGTTCACGGAGTGCGCTGCGCATATCGTCGTCCATCGGGCCGAGCGCGGGAGTGACGACTCCGGCGATGGGCGTGGCGGGCTGGCGCACGCGCCCCGCGCCGTTCGTGTGCTCCAGGGCGCGGATCACCCGCTCGTGGAGCACCGCGGCCACATCGCCCGCGTCATTGAGCGGACGAGAAGCGACGAGAGCGCTCAGAAGGCGCTCGGCATCGTAGCCGTCGGCTTCGGCTCGGCGCAGCTCTGCGCTGAGCACGCCGAACGCGGTCGAGTCGATTGCTGCGGATGCCTCGGCCTCGGTGAGCCGCGTCCTTCGCAGCAGAGCCTCCCACCGTGGCTGTTGCGCGGCGGCGGCGATGGTCTCGTATTCGGCGGCGAGTTGCGCGACCGAGCCCCACACATCCTGCTCGGCGGCGATCGTCTGGCGGGCGGAGAGTTCCGCGCCGACGTGCTGGAGCACCCCGGCGAGCACCTTGCGCGCCGCGACCACGAGGGTGTCCTGAGCGGGCGGGTGAATGTGGTCATCATCGGGGCGGTTGAGGGAGACATAGGCGAAGTTCCCGGCCTTGCCACGGGTCATGGCGACGTAGAAGTTCTCGCGGGTCGCGCCGGGCTCGATGAGCGTGTGTCCGGTGTCGACCGTGACTCCTTGCGCCCGGTATGCGGTGACCGCGTAGCCGAGTTCGACATGCTCGGCGACGTATCCGGCAGGGAGTCGCAGCGTCGCGCCTCCGCGTCGCCCGGCAGGCCGCACTCGTAGCGACCCGTCGATGCCGATGGCGGTGATCGTCCACCGGCTGCCGTTGCGCACCCAGCCGCGTCCGGTGCGCAGTTCACGGTCGTTGCGGCGGGTGATGATCGCGTCCCCGACGGACGCCTCGGTGCAGTCGTGCAGCCGCACCTCGGCGCGCGCGTCGACCTGCCCGGCGAGGATGAGGTCGGCGCGGGCGCGCCGGTTCAGGGTGGTGACCATCGCGCTCGACTCGGCAATGAGGATGCTCGCCAGCCCCAACGCGCGGTCGCGCTGCCAGGCGGCGTAGGCGGCGTCGGCCATGCGCTCGGTTTCGCCCGCCCGGATACGACCGTGGGCCTGGTAGGTGTCGATGGCTTCGATGCGGCCGTTGCGTAGATCGCGGGTGGCACCCTTCTCCCAGGCTGCGGTGATGCGGCGCACGTCGGTCAACTCGGGCACGTCGGCACGGTCGGCGACGAGCATCCCGAACGCTCCCCCGGCGTCGACGGACTGGAGTTGCGCGGGATCGCCCACGAGCAGCACCTTCGCTCCGGCGTCGGCTGCGACGCGCACGAGCCGGTCGAGCGCGAGCGTCCCGGCGAGGGATGCCTCGTCCACGATCACGAGCTGCCCGGCGGTGAACCCGGTGCCGTGGTCGCGGTGGGTCTGCCACCACTTCGCGGTGTTCTCCGTCGGGATGCCGAGGTCACCGGCCAGCACCTCGGCCGCGACCGCGGACGGTGCCAGACCGACGACCGCGCCGCGCCCGTGCTCGGCCTCCCACGCACGCCGCAGCGCGCGCAGCGCGGTGGTCTTCCCCGCCCCCGCAGGGCCGACGAGCAGGTCGAGTACCCGACCCGACGACGCAATCGCTGCGAGCGCGGCGCGCTGGTCGTCGCCGAGCGTGCGCCCACGGTGGGGTTGCAGCGCGTGCGCGATGGTTGCGTCGGCCAGGCGCGGTGCAACCTGCTCGCGGGAGCGTGCAAGCAGACGGTCCTCGGCGGCGAGCACCGCGGCACCGCTGTAGCGGGCGGTGTTGCGGGGGCGGAACATGCTCGTCCCGTCCGCGCGCTGGAACGCGGCGGGGCTGGAGGCCAGCTCGGGCGGCGTGAGCCGGATGGACGCCTGCTCCGCGGCGTCGGTGACCATCCCCGTGATCGCCTCGCGGTCCTCGGTGGCGGTGAAGCGCCAGCCCATCGTCTGGCGTGCGGCCTCGGCGTAGAGATTCCAGTGGCTCCACGTCGTGCGCTTCTCGGCAACCGCGGCGACCACCGACGCGCCGAGCCTGGCGATCCGCTCCAGCGGCACATCCTCCGCGCGCAGGAGCTTCGCG
>NZ_MKTR01000020.1:36152-112862 GCF_001898325.1 Microbacterium sp. 67-17 | reverse complement strand
CTTCCGACCGGCCCTTGTCCCTTGCACCAAGAGTGTCCTGCAATCACATGCCGGTAGCTGCCACAGCAAAACAACTACCGTGCAAGCACTCTATAACGGTGAGGTAACGGAGGGGAAGACCTCACCGTTATCTTTTTGTGATTCGTCTCGGGCTCCACTGATCTGTGCGTGGATGGCGCACAGCGCACCCACTTTTCGGGAGTCGTACCATGAGGGCGGGAGGTCGCATGTCGCTGATCGCGCTGGCACGTCGTGTGCGAGGCGGGAACTCGGTAGCGGGCACGCTGCTTCTGGTCGTCGGCGTCATCGTGGCTGTCATCATCGGACTTCTCGCCATGCACGCGTTGAACGCGCCGACAGCCAGCGGACACCTCCTCACCTCGACAGTGAGTACTCCTCATGCGCACAGTCACCATGACGCACTGACGGCCGTACCCGGCGAGCACACGGCGCAGGCTGTCACTGACGAATCGTGCGAGGACTGCGCCGCGGGTGGCCACTCCGGGATGCTCGCCATGGCGTGTGTACTCGCCCTGCTCGTGACGGCGCTGCTGTTGAGGTGGTCTGGTCCCCGTCTGCGGTGGCTGTCGGTTCTCCCGAGGCCGACGAGAGCCGCCAGGGGCGTTCTGACGCTCCCGCCACGCCCCCCGTCGCTCATCTCTCTCTGCATCAGTCGTACGTGAGAAGCGAGAGCCGGAGAATCCTGCGCCCGGCTCTTCCCCGCACACCCGCCGGGCCCCGGCCGGTGCTTTTCACGAACCACTCCATGGAGACCCCTGATGACAAACATGAAGAATCGTCCTGCAACAAGTGCGGCTATCGCGCTGACCCTCGCTCTGGCCGTCACGGGCTGCGCTTCAGTGACCGGCTCGGGCCCGGGCGCCAGCTCTGCCCCTTCCTCCGCGTCAGCTTCGGCGTTCAATGCCACGGACGTGATGTTCGTGCAGATGATGATCCCGCATCATGCGCAGGCCATCGAGATGTCGGACACCCTCCTCGCCAAGGATGGGGTCGATGCCGACGTGCGCGAGCTGGCCGAGAACATCAAGGCCGCACAACAGCCCGAAATCGACACGATGGAGGGCTGGCTGACGGCGTGGGGTGCGGAGATGCCCGGCGCCGGCGGGATGGCAGGCATGGGCCACGACAACGGAATGATGAGCGACGACGACATGTCGACACTGGCGGCGGCCTCCGGCCCTGACGCATCGCGCCTGTTCCTCGAGCAGATGATCGTTCACCATGAGGGGGCCATCGAGATGGCCCAGGACGAACTCGACAGCGGATCCAGCCCCGACGTGAGGGAGCTCGCGGAGGCGATCATCATCGCTCAGACTGCCGAGATCGCGACCATGCGGACCCTCCTTGCAGAGTTCTGACGGCCTGAGCTGAGAGCGGAGAGCCCTCGCTCTGGAAGGACCCCCTCCGCGTCACTCCACGCGGAGGGGGTCCAAGGCGGTGCCGGGGGCGTAGAAGTTGCCGAGCAGGATGGCGCCGTCCAGCGTCAGACTCACCTCACCGGCTTCGACTGACGCAAACTGCACGCGCGCGCCGCGGCGGCCGCCGATTGTGACAATCGAGCCGCCGTCTTCGAGGTGCGGGGCTGCCAGGCGCCAGTCCATCATTCCGCCGTGAGCGAGGAAGCGGACGGAGCCGGTGAAGGCGCCCTCGACGCCGTCGTCCGCAGGAAAGATCACCTCGTCGCCGTCGAGCCGCGCCCCGTCAGCGACCTCGATCGAGCCCTCGGCAGATCGCACGTACTCGTGCAGGCTCTTCTTGATGCCCCACCGCAGCGCGGTCATCAGCGCACCCGCCGATGCACGGACTGGTAGCTGAGGTAGGCGTGCAGGCCCTCGATCCCGTACTCCACTCCGAGGCCGGAGTCGTGGCGCCCGCTGAAGGGGGCGGCGTGGTTGGAGGCAAAGAAGTTCACCCCGATCGAACCGGTGTCGATGCGGCGCGCGACCTCGAACGCGCGGTCCTCGTCGGCACCGAAAACGATCCCGCCGAGCCCGAAAGGTGTGGCGTTGGCGATCGCCACGGCGTCATCGATGTTCCGCGCGGGGATGATCGAGAGCACGGGCCCGAAGATCTCTTCTCGGGCGATGCGCATCTCGGGGGCGACGTCGGCGAACACGGTGGGGGTGACGAAGAACCCCTCGTCGATCACCGGTGCCACGTCACCTCCGGTGACCGGTCGGGCGCCCTCGGCGATGCCGCTGCGGATGTAGCCGCGCACGATGTCGCGTTGGGCTCGCGTCGCGGACGGACCGAACACCGTGGCTGGATCCAGCGGGTCGCCCTGGATCGCCTCGCCGATCGTCGTGGCCACCGCTTCGACGACCTCGTCGTAGTGCTCTGGGGTGACGATCAGGCGCGTGGAGATGTAGCAGGTCTGGCCCGTGTTGCGCATGCACGAGCGGATCAGGACCTTCCGCAGGTGGTCGAGGTCGGCATCCGGCAGAACCAGCGCCGCGGACTTCCCGCCGAGCTCAAGGGTCACGGGGCGCAGGAGTTCGCCGCAGGCAGCCGCGATACGTCGGCCCACCGGGGTGGACCCGGTGAACGCGACCTTGTCGACATCCGGATGCCGCACCAGCTGATCCCCGACCTGGCCGTCTCCGGTGACGAGGTTGATGACCCCGTCGGGGATGCCCGCCTCGACCGCGGCGTCGAGCACGAAGCGGATCGACAGAGGAGTGGGGGAGGCGGGCTTGATCACGACGGTGCAGCCCGCGATCAGTGCCGGCGCGAGCTTGATGACCACAAGGTTGATGGGGAAGTTCCACGGAGCGATCAGCGCACAGACCCCCACCGGGTCACGGCGCACCGTTGTAGCCTGCGTGGGGTCGAGCGGGGCGATGCGGATGTCGTCCTGCTCCAGGACCGTGGACAGCCCCGCGAAATAGCGGATGATGCCCGCAGCGTTGGCCGCAGCACCCGCCGTTTCGGACACGGGCGAGCCGTTTTCGAGAGTGCTCGTCACCGACAGCGGCTGGGTTCGCTGTTCCAGAGCGTCGGCCCAGCGCCGCATCCGCTCGGCGCGCTCGTGGGGAGGGGTGGCCGCCCAGGCCGGGAAGGCCGCACGGGCTGCGGCGACGGCGCCGTCGACATCCTGCGCCGACGCCTTCGGCACCGATGCCCAGGTCTCCCCGGTCGCCGGGTCCACTACCTCGTCGACGCCGTCGCTGACCGCGGCGCGGCGATAGTGGCCGCCGATGAACAGGTCGTCCACGTGCTGATAGGGGAGGGCCTCGGCGGCGGCGCGGTGGCCCGCCAGCAGCGTCGTGGCCGAAGTGGCTCCGAGGGTTTCGCGCATCGTCAGTGCTCTTCTCTCACAGCAGATCGATCTTCAGCAGCTCGATCGTGCGGCCCATCTCGGCTTCGGCCATCCGGCGCCCTGAGGCGGTGATGAGCTCGTCGAGGACAACGGCCTCAAGGTTCTCGATGATCTCGCGCGGCGTCATCCCGAACCACTCCGCAGAGAACGCCGTCCCGGTCGGGGTGAAGCGCCACAGGCGGTCGGCGTCGCGCACGATCGCATCCTCGAGCGAGTGGTGGTCAAGGCGCGTGTCATGTCCATCGATGATGTCGGTGACCTGGGTGATGAAAACGGTGTCGAACCCGAGCCCGGGCAGCAGCTCACGGGCGATGTTGCAGCCCTCGATCTCGTGCTGGATGCGCGCATCGGACTGCCGCCAGTTGGCCGCACGGAAGCCCTCGGTGATCATCTTTTGGGCATCCACCCGGGCCCAGCCCGTGTCGTGCAGCAGGATCGCGACACGGGTGACCAGCTCGTCGGCGTCGGGGTAGTCATCGAGCAGCAGCTCGGCGAAATAGAACGACAACGGGATATGGATGTCGTTGCGCCGGGCACGCATATAGGGCTCGGCAGCGCGCCACAGGTCGTCCAGATTCGTGTACTGACGCCTCGGCGTCTGACCGTTGCCGACGGTCTGCACGGAATCGAAGGTGTTCACGAAGCGGCTCATGGTGCCTCCGCGGTGGCCAGCAGCGGCTCGGTGATCGACTGCTTGAGGGGGATGTCGGTGTCGGCTGCGGCCTCGGGGGTGATCGTGTGTCCCTTGCTGAGAGCGTTTCGGATGGCAAGGAACTCTGCGGGCTGGTTGACGCAGTCGGCCGCGATGAGTGCTCCTTCGCGGTAGTAGAGCACGGCAAAGCGCTCATCGTCCGGGCGGCCACGCACGACGACCTGGTCGTACCCCGTACTCAGACCCGCGATCTGGAGTTTCAGGTCTGCCTGGTCCGACCAGAACCAGGGGACGGAGCGGTACGTGGGACGCTCGCCCAGGAGGCTCGCTGCGGCGATCTTGGCCTGCTCGAGCGCATTGTTGACGCTTTCGATGCGCGTGGGGCCCGGGATGCCGAGGGCATAGGGGTTCGGCATCACCGTGCAGTCACCCGCGGCAACGGTACGACCGTCCGAGGCCAGCGCATGCTCGTCTACGACGATGCCGCCGTCCACCGCAAGACCCAACTGCACGGCGAGCTCGGTGCGTGCGATGACGCCGATCCCGATGACGACGAGGTCTGCCGGCACCGCGGTACCGTCCGCCAGTTCGACGGCGACGACGTGCGAACGGCGGCCCGCGGCATCCGCGACACCTCCGATGATGCGCTTCAGGGAGGCCCCCAGCACGACCTTGGCACCGCGTCGCTGGTGAGCGGCGAGATAGAACGCGCTGGTCTCTTCAGACACGACACGGCCGACGAGGCGGGGCGCCGCCTCCAGCACCGTGACCTCTTTGTCCATGCTTCGGGCAACGGCTGCGATCTCCAAGCCGATGAAGCCGCCGCCGATGACCACCACCCGACGATTCGCGGGATCGTGAAGGGCTGCTTCGAGGCTGAGCGCGTCGTCGGCGTCGCGGAGGTAGTGCACGCCGTGGAAGTCGGTGCCGGGGATCGTCAGACGCCGAACGGAGGAGCCGGTGGCGAGCGCGAGTCGGTCGAAATGAAGCCGCCGCCCGCCCTGAGTGGATGCCTCGCCCGAGCCGTCCTCGTTTCGGTGGATGGTTACGACCCTGTCGGCGCTGATGAGCTCGATGCCCTGACCGTCGAACCACTCGCGGGTGCGCAAGATCACGTCGCCCGGAACGAGTTCGCTCTTGAGCCACTTCTTCGACAGTGGCGGGCGCTGGTAGGGGCGGTGCGGTTCTTCGCCGACAAGGATGATCGGGTCGGTGTCGCCGAGCTCGCGCATCGTCGCGGCGATCTGGACGCCGGCCTGGGAAGCTCCGACGATCAGTGTGGTGCCCATGTCAGATCTGCGCTTTCGGGGTGCGGACGCGGTACTCGACACCTTCTTGCAGCTTGATCTGGCAGGACAGGCGTGAGGTTGCTTCACGGTCCACGGCGGTGCCATCGAGCATGTCGTCTTCGAGGGGGCCCGAGGGTCCACCGACCAGCGCGAACGTCTCGGGCTCGACGAACACGTGACAGGTCGCGCACGAGAGGCTGCCACCGCACTCGCCGACGATCCCCTTGACGCCGTTGCGCACGGCGGTCTCCATGACCGAGTCGCCGGGGCGCCCTTGGATCGTCGTCTCGGTGCCGTCATCGGCGATGTAGACCACAGTGCTCACGGGGTGCTCCTTGTCAGATGAATTGCTTGCCGCCGTCGACGACGATCGTCTGGCCGGTGATGTAGGCAGCGTCAGGGGAGGTGAGGAAGAGGGCGGCGCCGACGATGTCTTCGGGCACGCTCGCGCGCTTGATGGCGCGGGCCGCGACACCGTAGGTCTCGGCATCCTCGATCTGGGCGAGGGATGCCTCGGTCAAGGTGAAGCCGGGAGCGATGACGTTCGCGGTGATGCCCAGCCCCCCGACCTCGCGGGCCAGGGTGCGGGTCATCCCGATCACCGCGCCTTTGGAGGCGACGTAGTGCATCCACTGCGGGGAGCCGCTGAACACCGTCGCCGAAGCGATGTTGACGATGGAGCCACCCTCGCTCATACGGGAGACGGCGGATGCCGAAGACAGCCACGTGCCCTTGACGTTGACGGCCATGACCCTGTCCCACTCGTCCGGGTCGATCTCGGCGAACGGAGCGCGATGGATCGTCGCGTAGATCGCGGCGTTGTTGATCAGGGCGTGGATCGCGCCGAACCGCTCGAGCGCGGCATCCATCAGGGCATCGGTGGAGGCGCGGTCGGTGACATCGGTGCGCACGGCCACCGCGCCGACGCCGAGTTCCTGCACGAGAGCAGCTGTCTGTGCAGCGCCTGCCTCGTTGACATCCGCGATGACCACATTCGCCCCACGCCCGGCAAAGCCGAGGGCAAAAGCCCTCCCGAGCCCCGTGGCGGCGCCGGTGACCACGACAGTGCGGCCAGTGTGTGTGTTGCTCATTCGTCGAACTCCCGGGGCGTGGTCTGGGTCCATTGCGGGCTCTCGGTCATGCACTCCCACGACAAGAACGCGCGGGACATGGCCTTGGCTTCGGGGTTGAAGAGGTCATCGACGGCCCGGGAGGCGTTGAGAATGGCCGACTCCTCACGGGTCAGTCCGAATCGGGGGACGGCGACGTCGATGCCGTGCGGGGAGACCCGCCACACCTTGTCGGCATCCTTCACGACCGAGTCGTTGAGGCTGATCGCGGTGAGCCGGGTGTCGTGTCCGTCGATGATCGCGACGACCTCGTCGATCACTTCCGGAGAGTGCCCGAGCGGCTCCAGCACTTCCCGGGCGATCCGGGCGCCTTCCTTCTCGTGCTGGATGACGATGTGGTGCAGGCTGCCGTCGCGGTCGGGGGCTATCGCGTTGAAAGCGACGACCTCGTCGACTGTGGACCATCCGGTGTCGTGCAGGATGATCGCTGGCAGTACGACGTCGGGGTCGGCGTCCGGGATCATCTCGCACAGTGCGCGGGCGATGCCATACGACACCAGGGTGTGGGCGTCATTGTCGCGGGTGCGCAGAAAAGGCAGGGCGGCGTTCCACACCGCGTCATCCCGCTCCCGCATCTGGATCATGCCCTTGGTGGCCTCGAGCGCAGGAATGTGCGCCGAGACGTCCCGTCCGAGCAGATTGACGGGGGAGCGGGATGTACGCGTCATGGTGTGTGCCTCCAGACCCTCAGTCGAGGATCGTGACCTTGCCCTGGTTGCCGTCCACGCGCAGGCGCATGCCGGTCGTGATGGTGGTGGATGCCTTGCCGGTACCGGTGACGGCGGGCACGCCGTATTCGCGGCAGACGATCGCCGCGTGGCTCATCATGCCGCCGATATCGGTCACGGTGGCGGCGATCTTGCCGAACACCGGTCCCCAACTGGGGGCGGTCACGGGAGCCACGAGGATCTCGCCCTGCTGCAGCTCGCCGAGCTGCGAGGCGTTGGTGATCACGCGCGCGGGACCTTCCACGACGCCGCCCGAGGCTGCCATACCGCTGAGGACTCCCTCTTCGGCGTCATCCGAGCCCAGCCACTGCTGCACCTGCTCGGTCGTGATGCCCCACAGCATGACCGTGAACGGCTCACTGATCTGGGCAGGAGGAGTGTTGAACGCCGGCTGCGGGCGCTCCTGCTCGAGAGCGGTGATGATCGCGCGGCGACGCTCGATCTCCTTCGGCCAGTAGGTGGGTCCGATCGGCTCGGTGCCGACGGCCCAGGCGCTGGCGTAGTCGAAGAGCACGGGACGCACCTCGTCGCGGCTGAGGTAAAGGATGTCGTTGGGCTGCGGCCAAAACCCCTGCTCGTGCAGCATGTTCGACAGTTGGCGGACCTTGCGCCAGAAGACCCCCATCGTCCAGTGCTCGATGTAGAAGTTGTGGTCTTCCACGTAGGGATAGACGGTGCGGGCAAGACCCAGCTTGCCCTCGAACGTGGCGCGGGCCTCGTCATCGAGCACCGAGGCGTACTCTTCGGCGATGCGGTCGCGCTCGGCGATCAGCTCGTCCTTCGGGCGCCCCAGCGTCTCGCCCGCAGCCACGCGCACGACGTAGTCGCGGATGTAGCCCATCGGGATGTCCAGGTCATCCCGCCAGTACTTGTCATCGCCGTAGAAGCCGTTGCCCGAGGTGTAGTTGAACCACGGGTCTTGCGCTGCCTCCCAGGCCTGGATCCACTCCTGGCCGCGGGGCGCCTCCCGAAGAGCCGTGAGGGTTGCCTCGGCGTTGCCGTCACCGCGGGTGAAGGCATCCTGCAGGCCGAGTTCCACCGCCAGCGTCGAGAGCTTCTTCAGCTCGTCGTCGGGACGGAACAGCACGGAGTCGACGCCGGCGACCATCTTCGCGATCGCCAGGTCGGGGATGCCGGGGAAGGCCTCCTTGCAGAACTGGAACAGGTCGAGGTAGGCCACGTAGCCGAGGTTCAGGAACTCCATGTGGTGCTCCCAGTTGCGGTACGCCAGGGCGAGGAGCTTGTCGTAGGCCTCGAACAGATCCACGGACGGGTCGTAGCCGACGCCCTCGGTGATCGTCTCCATCGGCACCATCTCGGGTAGTGGCGTGAACTCGATGGCCTCGATCGCCTTGATGTTGTCGGTGACCTTGGTGTGCCAGTTCTCCAGCAGCGACTCCCAGTTCTGGAAGTAGTAACCGGCGCGCTCGAGGAAATGCGGCACACGGGCGGCGATCTGCTCGGGCGGGACCGGTACGGGGCTGAAGTAGTTGTAGCCGTTGTGGATGCGGTAGTCGATGCCGTTGGCAGGCGGAACCAGGTAGTGCCGGGTGTTGTAGGCGCCGAGGTTTCGGCTGGCGAACTCGACCATGGTCACCTCGAACGGCTTGAACACGTTCGGCCAGTGCTGGCTGTCGCAGAACCAGAAGCGGCCCTCCTCCTGTTCGCGCAGCTCCTCGCGGAAGACGAGGTTGTAGGGGTACAGCGACTCCCACCCCTCGGAGCCGGCGGGGGCCTTCAGCTCATAGGGAGAGGGGAAGGACTTGGTTTGCATCTCGGTGTCGGACATTGCATCTCCTTCGATACGTCCGTGACGCGCTCGGCTGAGCTGCGTCGTTTCGGGTAGTGGGTGTGGTGGGTGATGGTGCGACGGGGCGGGAGTCAGCGGATGCCGAGGCTCGAGAGCATCGATGTCGCGATCGCTGAGATGCCCGACCCCTTGGAGGTGATGGTGATGGTGTTGGTATTCGACTTGGGCGACCAGATTGTCTCGGGACGCGCCTGCAGGAGCAGAACGTTGTCTCCGTCAGGAAGGTCGGCATCGATCGCCCACTCGATGTCCTGCGGACGTCCGTAGTGCTTCTCGGCTGCCTTCGCAAGCCTCGCAACCGCCATCAGTTCGTCATCGCTGAGGCTCGGTGCCTCGACCCGCTCGGCAGCGACAGCGCGTCGAACGATTCCGCCTCGGCCATTGGGCACCAGCTCCTCACCTTTGAAGCTGATCGCGCGTGTCACGACGGTCATCATGACCTTGTCGAGCAGGAAGTTGTCGGGTGTCACCTCGCCCGAGACGACCATCTCGCCGAGGCCCCAGCTCGACTCCACGACGATCTTGGTGCGGTCGCCGGTCTGGGGGTCGAGCGTCATGGCGACCCCGGATGAGCGGGAGTTCACCATCTTCTGCACCGCCACGGCCATCGACAGCCCCTCATCGGGAATGGCGTTGCTGAGGCGATAGGTGATGGCACGTGCCGTGTAGAGGCTTGCCCAACACTCGCGTACTTTGTGCAGGGCGTTGTTCTCGCCGACGATCCAGAGGTACGTGTCTTGCTGCCCGGCGAAGCTCGCGTCGGGCAGGTCTTCCGCCGTGGCGCTGGAGCGCACCGCGACGGCGACCTCGCCGCCGCACCGTGCCATCAGGGCGCGATACGCGCCGACGACTTCGTCGCGGACATCATCGGGGATCTCCTGGGTGAGGATGAGCTCCCTGACGTGGTCGGCGCGCCGCTCGACATCCGCAACATCGGCGACATCGTGGACGTCGAGACCGGCGAGGATCTCGCGGATGCGGGTGCGAAGACCTGTCTCGTCCATGACCTTGTCGAAAGCATCAGTCGTGACAGCGAATCCGGGTGGGACAGGCATGCCGGCGGAGGTCATGATTGCCAGGCTGTTGCACTTACCGCCGAGGCGCTCGATCGTCGGAGTCTCGACCGAGTCGAACGCGAAGGTGTACGTCTGGGATGTGTAGGCGCTCATGGCGGTCAGCTCCAAAGGACGGGGACGGAGTCGGGGACGCGGAAGGACAAGTTGTCTCCGAAGGTGATCTGTGCGTCCGGAACAAGACGCAGGTTCGGAAGCCGCCGCGCGATCTCTTCGACGGCGATCTTCGTTTGCAGCTTTCCGAGCATGTTGCCGATGCAGTAGTGGATGCCGTACCCGAACGAAAGATGGGCGCGGGCGTTGCTGCGGGTGATGTCGAAAGTGTCAGGGTCGGGGAAGACGGCGGGGTCGCGGTTCGCGGCGCCCATCAGCAGCAGAACCTTGGACCCGGCGGGGATCGCAACTCCCGCGATCTCGCCATCCCTCTCTGCATGGCGGCGCCAGGCCACGATGCTGCCGCTGACGCGCAGGACTTCGTCGATGGCGCCCGGGATGAGCTCGGGATCCTCGGCCACATGGGCGAACTCGTCGTTGGCGAGAAGTTCGCGCACCGTGTTGGAGATCAGTGTGGTCGTGGTCTCGTGTCCAGCAAAGAGCAGGCTGTAGAGGAAGGAGGCGATCTCGTGATCGGTGATCTCGTCGCCTTCGGCCTGGAAGCGCACGAGGTCGGAGACGAGATTGTCGCCCGGGGTGGTCTTGGCGTCGGCGACCAGCTGACGGCAGAAGCGCCAATACGCGACGAGGTTCTCGGCGTGCGGGACCTGCTCGTCGTCGGTCAGGTCGCTCCAGGTGATCGCCGTGCGTGAGCTCGCCCACGCCTTGACGGTCTCGATCATGTCGACGGGGACGCCGATGAGGGTGAAGATCGTGATGGTGGGCAGGTCCCACGCGATGTCGGTGAGGATGTCTCCCGGCTCGCCCTTGGCGATCATCCGGTCGATGAGCGCGTTGACGTTCTCGCGGATGAAGGGCTCGAGCACCTTGTAGCGCCGCGGCGTGAAGGCCTTGGTCGCGATCGCGCGGATGCGGGTGTGATCCGGGGGGATCCGCGCTGACAGCCCGGAGTAGGCGGTGAAGTCGCCCTCGGCAAGAACCTTCTTCGCTGCCTCGCCGAGAGGGCGCACGGGCTGCTGTGCGTTTGCTGACGAGAACGTCTCCCAGTTGTCGAAGACGCCCTTGACGTCGTCGTAGCGGGACACGACCCAGTAGCCGATCCGGTCATCGTAGAAGACGGGGGCCTGCTCGCGGAGGGCTTTCCACGAGGCGAAGGGGTCGGTGAGCTTGAACGGTTCGAACCCGTGGTAGTCCGGCGCTGCGACCGGTGCAGTGATGCTCATGCTGTTCCTCCTCGAACGAGTGCCTCGACTCTTCAACGAGGATCGGCGGCGTGCAACCGGGATTTCTCACCGCCTGAGAAAAGATCCGGTGCGGGAGGCGGAACCCGGCGCATCACGGCACCAGCGCTCCCTCCCCGCATCGCCCGGCTGATCTTGTCGGCGGTCCCCTTGACTGCCGGGCGGAGACGTTCGATCTCCCCGGCTTGGCTGATATCGAAGACCAGCGCTACCGAGGCGACTGTCTCTTCTTCGTAGACGATCGGTGCCGCCAGCGAGATCGCGCCCAGGCGCATCTGCTCGTAGGTGACCGACATCCCCTCACGCCTCACGGTGTGGATGATCTCGGCGAGCTCCGCCGGATCGGTCACGGTGCTCGGGGTCGGGCTTTCGAGCTCTCGAGCGAGGTAGGCATCGACGAACCAGTCAGGTTGCGCCGCCAGCAGCACGCGCCCGACCGCGGTGGCGTGCAGCGGCAGGCGCCCGCCGATGCGCGAGACGATAGGGAGCTTGCGGGAGTTGTAGACCTTGTCGATGTACAGCGAGTACAGCCCGTCACGGATCGCCAGATGCACGTTCTCGTGAGTGAGGTCGAACAGATCCTGCAAGAACGGATGCGCGCGGTCGCGCAGCCGCCTTCCGGCCTGTTGCCCCAGTGACCACAGCCGAAAGCCGATCTGGTATCGACCGTCCGAGCCCTTGCGCAACGCCCCCCACCCCTCCAGCGAGGCGACGATCCGGTAGGTCGTCGAGACCGGGAGTTCTGCCCGCTGGGCGATCCCGGCCACCGTGAGAGAGCCGGTCGTGCCCTCGAAGGCAGCGAGGACGGCGAGGACGCGCTCGATGACGCCGTGGGGTCCGTGTTTGTCGTCGTCCGCGGTCATCCTCGCTCCTTCATGCCACTCACCGGGCTGCGGCCACCTCGACAAGCGCGGGGTCGGGCTTGCGGATCTCGGCGTGTGGGTCGAGTCCGAGGTCTGCGGCGATCTGGTGCCAGGCATTGAGCGAGCTGCCGCGCCCGATGCCCGATCCGGAATGGACATTGGACGAGCAGTTGTACAGGTTCGGCAAGATCGTGCGGTAGCCGGCGAGCTCGGGGATCGGGCGGAACCGACCCAGCTGGCTGGCCAGGTGTGCGCCCTCGACGTACCCTCCCTCGACCATGTCGGGGTGGGTGGAGTTCACCCGCGGCGGCAGGAACCACTCGATCGCGGCGATGTTGTCCGCTGTCATGTTCTTGGCGTAGCGGGGCCACTGCGCGCGGATGCGGGTGTCGAACTCTTTCTCGAGCGCGGCCCATCCCTGATCGTCGAAGAACCGGATGGGCGCCGTGAACTCTTCGATCCCGGTGATGTGCTGGCCCTGCGGGGCACGGGTGGTGTCCCACTGCGAGTCCGTACTCGAGAGCATCAGCATCCGCGGCGAGATTCCCTCCGAGAAGATGTGGGCCTGGTAGCGGGTGGCGAACCAGTCGGGGTCTTTGGGCCCCCAGTACAGTCGCGGCTGGACGCCGGCCTCGGCCACTCCCGTGGTGCCGGCGTAGTCGGGAGCCTCGTAGCTGACGACGTTGGCCCACACGAGCTGACCGCGGTCGTAGACGACGTTGCGGAGGCGATGGCGAATGCGTTCGGCCACCTCGCCGTGACGCAGAAGCTGGAGCACGGTCTGGGGAAGCCCGAGATCAGAGACGACGATCCCCGCGCCCACGAAAGATCCGTCGGCAAGGCGGATGCCGGTGGCCTTGCCGTTCTCTTGCACGATCTCATCCACGCGCACACCCGTGAAGTACTGCACCCCCCGCAGGGTTCCTGCCTTCACGAGGGCGGAGGTGATGGCTCCGGTGCCGCCGATCGCAATCGCTGCCGGCTCGAGCGAGAGGACGAGGGCCAGATTGTGGATGAAGCCCTGGAGCCCCGGCACGTCATCCGGATAGCACCCGGTCGAGGTGACTCCGGCCCGCATGAACAGGGTCCGCAGCTCATCGGATTCGAACATGTCGTAGGCCAACTGGCGCATCGTCATGAACTGGTGCACGGGCTCGATGAGCGAGCCCGGCTGGTCCAGGAGCTCTTCGAGCGGGTCGGGCGTGCCCCAGGGGGTGGGTGGCGTGCACCGCTGGCGCCCGAAAGCGCTCTTGATGTGTGCCGAGTACGCCTCGTGGACGCGCAGGTAGGTGTCGGCATCCCGAGAACTGAATGCCCGGATGTTGGCCTCGGTGCGCGCCACTCCCTCGTCCCACGCCTCGGCGCGGCCCGTGTTGTCGACCACGCGCGCCGCCGAATACCCGATGAACACCGAGCCGTCGTCGTAGACCATGGCCTCGTTGCCCTCGGGAAAGACGTAGCTCAGGCCAAGCTCGCCCAGCCCGAAGTCCTTATAGGCAGGATGCCCATAGAAGCGTGTCCAGTGGGCGCAGGGGTTCTGCGTCACCCCCGCGGTGGGCCCCGGCATGCTCTGGGCGCCGCCGCCGAGGTGGGTGCGCGCTTCGAAGACGGCGACGCTCAGGCCCGCTCGCGCGAGATAGGGCGCAATGATCGTTGCGTGGTGTCCGCCGCCGACAATGACGGCGTCAAAGTGATCGGTCACGTTTCATCCTCGAAGTCGCGATCTGGTTCGTCCCTGGTGGGGCGATCACCGTAAACCGATCGCGTGTGCCGTGACCACGGCGCTTCTCATCATATGAGAACGCCGGTTGCCCCCACCAGGGCCTCCCCGCACGATGGTGCCTCAACCAGAAGGAGGGCGACGTGGCCCAGGAATCTGCCCCGAGCTGGCAGCAGCTGCTCGACCTGGTCGCGACCCTGGACGGTGGCGACTACGACACTGTCGCGATCACGTGGGGCGAGGTGTCGGTGCAGCTCTCGCGCACCGGCCCGCTCGAGCAGACGGCGGCTACGGCATCCGTCGCGCCGGTGGCTCCCGCACCTGCTCCTGCTCCCGCCGCCCAGCCCGCCCCGGCTCCCGCGGAGCTCAGCGCGGCAGACCAGGCGGGGACGGATGCTGCCCTGGGCGCACCCATCACCGCCCCCATGCTCGGGGTGTTCTATCGGCGGCCGGCGCCGGGTGCGGCGCCTTTCGTCGAGCCCGGAGATGTGGTCGAGGCCGACACCACCATCGGGATCATCGAGATCATGAAGCTCATGAACCCGGTCGTGGCAGGCGCCGCCGGCACGATCGCGGCGTTCGAGGCGCAGGATGGTGCGCAGGTGCAGTTCGGTCAGGTCCTCGCGCGGTTCGAGGCGTGAGCTGTGAGCACTGACCGGCCCGTCGTTCTTGTCGCCAACCGCGGCGAGATCGCCGCGCGCATCGTCGCCGCAGCGCAGCGGATCGGAGCAGAGGCGGTGCTGGCTGCCAGCGCTGCTGACACGCAGTCGCTCGCGGCCCGGGCTGCCGACCGCGTGCTGGTCATCGGCCCCGCTCCGTCGGCGCAGAGCTACCTTCGCCCCGAACTCATCGCCCAGGCAGCTGTCCACGCCGGCGCCGATGTGGTCCACCCCGGTTACGGCTTTCTCAGCGAACAGCCGCGGCTGTGTGAGCTTCTCGAGGAAGAGGGGATCGCCTTTGCCGGCCCCCGTCCCGAGACCCTGCGCGCTGTCGGTGACAAGGGCAGCGCCCGGGCCGTGGCGGTGGCAGCCGGGGTCCCCGTCTCTCAGGGCCGGGTCATCACCGACGTGCACGATGTCGCAGCTCTCGGTGCCGAAGTGGGCTATCCGCTCATGGTCAAGGCCATTCACGGGGGCGGGGGGCGCGGCATCCGCCTTGCCACCACCGAAGCCGAACTCGTCGCCCTTGCTCCCCAGGCCGCGCAGGAAGCTGCGGCAGCCTTCGGTAACGGCGACCTCTATATGGAGCGCTACTACGGCTCTGCCAGGCACGTCGAGGTGCAAGTCTTCGGCGACGGCGAGGGTGGCGCGCTGATCTTCGGTGACCGCGACTGCTCTGTGCAGCGCCGCCATCAAAAGCTCATCGAGGAATGCCCTGCTCCCGGGTTGTCGGCCGAGCGTCGCCGCGTGCTGCACGATGCCTCGCGTGCGCTCGTGGAAGCGCTGCGCTACCGGGGCGCCGGCACGGTGGAGTTTCTCGTCGACACGCTCAGCGACGACGTCGTCTTTCTCGAAGTCAACGCTCGCATCCAGGTCGAGCACCCGGTCACCGAGGAAGCCTTCGGAGTCGACCTCGTCGCAGCCCAACTCCTGCTGGCGCTGGGGCTGCCCACCGGGTTGCCGGTGCCCCCCGCAGTGCCGCCGGCTGTCGCGATCGAGGTGCGTATCAATGCCGAAGACCCCGCCGCCGACTTCCGACCCAACGCGGGACGGATCGGCCAGGTGCGGTGGCCCCGTGGCCCCGGCATCCGCATCGACACCCAGATCGAGTCCGGGTTCGAGTTTCCGCCCTACTACGACAGCCTCGCCGCCAAGCTCATCGTGCGTGCCCATGACCGCGCCGCCGCGGTCGATGGCGCGCTCGCCGCGGTGCGCAACACGCGCGTGGCGGGACTGACCACCACGCTCCCCATGCTCGAAGCGGTCCTTGCCCACGAGGACTTCAGGGCGGGGCCCGTGCCGACCACCTGGTTCGGGCGGGAGTGGGAGAGCATGAGGGAGAAGATCGGATGACGCAGCATCCGCGCGCCGCGCACTTGAGTCAGCTCGGCGGGCACCGCACCCGCGGGCCCGTGCGCATCGTCGACACCTCTTTGCGCGACGGCAACCAGAGCCTGTGGGGAGCCACCGGCATCACGACGGGCATGGCCGAAGCTGCGGCTGTCGATCTGGCACCGATGAACCTTGCCGCGATCGATTTCACCAGCTCCACCCACCTGTCGATGGGGGTGAAGTTTCACCACGAGAACCCCTGGGAGCGGCTGGACCGGGTCAGCGCGGCAGCCCCCGACACCCTGTTGTCGGCGATCACGACAGGGATGCGCTTCATGTCGTGGGAGAAGGCCAGCGAGCCGGTGATGCGCCTTGCCCTGCGGATGATGGCCACCCACGGGGTGCGGCGCCTGCACATTGCCGAGCCGATGAACGACCGGGACGCCACCATCCGGGTCGCGCAGTGGGCCAAGGACGAAGGCTTCACGCAGATCGTGGCCGGTGTCGTCTTCACCGAGAGTCCGGTGCACACCGATGAGCGCTACCTCGCCAACGCGGCTGCCTACCAGGCCGAGCCGGCGATCGACCATGTGTACCTCAAGGACCCCGGCGGCTTGCTCACCGTCGAGCGCGTGCGAGAGCTCGTGCCGCAGCTGCGGGAGGTCGTGCACAAGCCCCTCGAGCTGCACAGCCACACCACGACGGGGGCGGCATCCCAGCTGTATGTCACCGCCGCAGCTCTGGATGTCGATGTGCTGCACACGGGTCTTGGACCTCTCTCCAACGGCACCGCCCAGCCAAGCCTGGAGCACCTGCTGACCAACCTCGACGCCGTCGGCATCGAGGTGGATGTCGACCGGGATGCCGCGGCCCGGGCCGCGCAGACGCTCTGGGCGATTGCGCGCTCGCAGGGCCTGGCGGCCGGGGCCCCGAGCGAGTTCGATCTCGGGGCGCACGTCCACCAGGTCCCGGGAGGAATGATGGGGACCCTGCGACGCCAACTCGGTGAGATCGGGATGGCCGATCGGCTTCCCCGAGTGCTGGAGGAGTGCGTGCGGGTGCGCGCCGACCTCGGGTACCCGATCATGGTGACGCCCTTCAGCCAGTTCGTGGGCAGCCAAGCGCTCATGAACGTGCTGGCCGAAGAGAGCGGACAAGACCGCTATAGCCGCATCCCCGATGAGGTCGTGCGATTCGTCCTCGGCCACTTCGGCACTCCCGAGGGGCAGATCGACCCCGACGTCCAGACGCGCGTGCGTGATCTTCCCCGCGCGGCCGAACTCGACAGGCCCGTCCCCGAGCCGTCGCTTGAGGAGCTGCGGATGCTGCACTCCGAGAGGCTCGGCCGTGCGCTGTCTGACGAAGACCTGCTGCTGGCCATCGTGATGCCCGCCGAGCAACTCGATCCGATGTATGCCGCAGGTCCCGCACCGCGCTGGGTACCAGCATCCGCGGGGCCACCGCCGACAGATGTCGCCTCGTTCATCGCCGCTGCGCACACCCTGCCCCGGTGGAGGTCTTTGCGTATCGCGTTCGGCGAGACCCGCATCGCCCTGGACCGTCCCGCACAGGAGGAGCGATGACATCCGAGATTCTTTCCCGCCTCGCCGCCGTCGAGGGTGTCATGTTCGATGTCGACGGATGCCTGGTGATCTCTGACGGGCCCGCAGGCCAAGAAGGCTCAGCCCTCCCGGGGGCTGCCGAACTGATCGCGCAGATGCGGGCATCCGGGCGCCGGGTGTGCGTCTTCACGAACGGCACTGCGCAGCCGCCCGCCGAGATCGCCGCGCACCTGCGTCATCTGGGGCTCGGCGTCGCCGACGAGGAGGTACTCACCCCCGCCGTGGCCGCGGCCCGTACCCTGCGCGAGCGCTACGGCCAGCAACCCGTGCTCGCTTACGGCGGTGGCGGGGTGGTGCCGGTGCTGCGGGCCCACGGGGTTAACCTCATCGACCCTGATGAGCACCGCTCGGGCGCGGCATCGGGCGCTGTCGCCGTGCTGGTGGGATGGGACACGGATTTCACCAAACCGAAGCTGCAGTTCGCCGCCGAGGCGATCCTCGCCGGCGCGGCGTTGTACTGCACCTCGGATGCTCCGGCCTTTGCGAGCAAGGACCGCCTGAACGTCGGACTGTCGGGCTTCATCGTGGCAGGGCTTTCGCACGTGACCGGGCAACCCTGGACGGTGCTGGGAAAGCCGTCGGCGTTTGCGCTCGAGACCGTGTGCTGGGCACTGGGAACGACCACCGAGAGCACTCTTGTGCTCGGAGATGACCTCTACCTCGAAGCCAGCATGGCCCGTCGTGGCGGGGCGGTAGCGGGCATCGTCCTCACCGGGATGACCACCCGCGAGCGCCTCGCCGACATCCCGGGCGACGAGATGCCCGAGATCGTGGTCGAGTCGATGACCGAGCTCGCGGCCTTGTTCACGGATGCCGACGAGCTGCGGATGCCGGTCTCAACCGGTCTCAAGCGATGACGGACTCCGGCCAGCGCGCCCCCGCGCACGAGGTGCTCTACCGCCCCTCGACTGCTGCTCGCGATGGATCGGTGATCGCAGAGTACCTGCGCTGGCTCGCTGCCGAACGTGGACTGCGCTTCGACGATGTCCAGTCACTTCATGCGTGGTCGGTCGACGAGCTCGAGGCTTTCTGGCAGAGCGTGTGGGACTTCTTCGGGGTTCGTGCATCCGCCCCTGCGCGCTCGGTTCTTTCGGGCGGGCCGATGCCGGACGTCTCGTGGTTCGAGGGTGCCGAGCTCAACTACGCCGAGCACTGCCTGCGCCACGATGTCGATGCGCTCGCGATCTTCGCAACCTCACAGACGCGCGAGGACGTCTCGCTGAGCTTCGGCGACCTTGCCGAGCAGGTCCGGCGGGTGCGGGCGGGGCTGCACCGACTCGGTGTCGGACCTGGCGATCGGGTCGTGGCGTACCTTCCCAACATCCCCGAGACCGTGGTGGCGTTCCTTGCGACCGCGAGCCTCGGAGCGATCTGGGCCAGCTGTGCTCCCGAGTTCGGAGCCCGGGCAGTTCTCGACCGCTTCGGTCAGCTCGATCCCGACATCCTGCTGGTTGTCGGTGGCTATCGTTTCGGTGACAAACCGATCGACAAGTCGGCCGACGTCGCTGCGATCCGTGCGGGGCTGCCGACGGTCAGGAAGACGATCGGCGTGCCATATGGTGACTTTGCCGTCGATGCAGACATGGCGTGGGACGAGATCGCGGCGCCCGCGGACGATCCGCTCACCTTCGCGCCAGTGCCGTTCGCGCATCCGCTGTTTGTGTTGTTCTCGTCGGGTACGACAGGGGCACCCAAGCCGATCGTCCACGGGCATGGCGGCATCCTGCTCGAGCACCTGAAGACTCTCGGGCTGCACTGGGACCTGCGGGCGGGCGATCGACTGATGTGGTTCAGCACGACGGCCTGGATGATGTGGAACACCCTCGTCTCGACCCTGTTGCACGGCGCCGCCGCGGTGCTGATCGACGGAAACCCCCTCTACCCCGACCTCGACGCGCAGTGGCGCCTCGCCGCCCAGACCCGGGCAACGCTGGTCGGTGCGAGCCCGGGACTTATCAGCGCGTCGCGGACGGCGGGACTTTCCCCTGCCCCCGATCACGATCTCTCGTCCGTGCGGCAGATCGGCGTGGCCGGCAGCCCGCTTGCGGCCGAAGGATTCGTGTGGATTCACGAGCAGTTCGGTGACGATGTCGTCTTGAACGTCGGCAGCGGAGGCACCGACGTCTGTTCCGCGATCGTGCAGGGCTCGCCGCTGCACGACGTGTGGCTCGGGGAGATCAGCGGCGCCTCGCTCGGTGTGGACGCCGTGGCCTTCGACGCCCACGGAGAGGTCATCATCGACGACCTCGGCGAGCTCGTCATCCGTCGCCCCATGCCATCGATGCCGGTCGGCTTCTGGGGGGACGCTGACGGCAGTCGTTATCGCGACGCGTACTTCGATGTCTACCCCGGGGTCTGGCGGCACGGGGACTGGGTGCGGTTCGCGCCGAGCGGCAGCTGCGTCATTGCCGGCCGATCGGACGCGACACTCAACCGGGGCGGCGTGCGCCTCGGTACCGCCGAGTTCTACCGCGTCGTCGAGGAACTTCCCGACGTGACTGACAGTCTCGTCGTGCACTTGGAGGATCCTGACGGTGGGCCGGGTGTGCTCGTCCTGTTCGTTGTTCCCGCGACCGACGCTGGCGCCCCAGCCGCAAGCGCTGCGTGGGATGAGGAGCAGAGCGTTGCCCGCATCACTGTCGCCCTGCGCTCGGCGCTCACCCCCCGACACGTGCCCGATCACATCGCGGTGGTCTCCGCCATTCCGCACACCAGGACGGGAAAGAAGCTGGAAGTACCGGTCAAGAGGGTGATGCAGGGCAGTGACCCTGTCGAACTGGCGGCGCTGTCGTCGCTGGATGACCCGCACGCCCTCGAACCGTTCGCCCGCTTCGCCCGCGAGCGTGGCCTGCTGGCGTAGCAGCCGGGAGGCACTCCAGAAGTGTCGACGTATGCCCCGCGGGACGTACGGGCCTCCGTAGACTGGCGCGCACCGTCGACCAGAAACGAGACGATGAGCATCCCGAACCCGTCTGAGCACTCGTCGCCGCTGGCGCACCGCCCGTGGCTTGCCGCCTACGCCGACGGTGTGCCCGCGGACATCGACCCGGTCGACCAAACGCTCGTCGACATGCTTTCGGCATCCGTCGACCGATACCGCAAGGACGTGGCCCTCGAGTTCTTCGGCAGAACGACGACGTATGGCGAGCTGGGGGAGCAGGTCGAGCGCGTCGCGAACGGACTCCGTAAGCAGGGGGTCGTCGCGGGTGACCGGGTCGCGCTCGTGTTGCCGAACTGCCCGCAGCACGTCGTGGCGTTCTACGCGATCCTGCGCCTGGGCGCCATCGTCGTGGAGCACAACCCGCTGTACACGGCTCGGGAACTGCGGCACCAGTTCGAGGTGCACGGTGCGGTCGCCGCAATCGTGTGGGATAAGGTCGCCGACACGATCGCTGAGATGCCCTCAGACGTCAGGCCGCGAACGATCGTGTCGGTACGGATGCCAGACGCGCTGCCCCTGGGCAAGCGTCTCGCTCTGCAGCTCCCGGTCCCCGCAGCGCGGGAGACCCGCACCGCGATGACGGCAAAGCCGACCGCGAAGAAGCTCGTGGCGTGGAAGACGCTGACGGCTGCCCGTCCTCTTGCGAGGAAGACCGCGAAGCCGACGCTCGATGACATTGCGCTGCTGCAGCTGACCAGCGGTACGACCGGCACCCCGAAGGCCGCCATCCTCAGCCACCGTAATCTGCGTTCCAACGCGGCGCAGGGCCGGGCGTGGGTGCCGGGTCTGAAGGAAGGCGCCGAGACCTTCTACGCGGTGCTTCCCCTCTTCCACGCCTACGGCCTCACGCTGTGCCTCACCTTCGCCGTCTCGATCGGCGCACGCATCGTGCTGTTCCCTCGGTTTGACGTCGACGCAGTGGTGGCCGCTGCGAAGCACTCGCCGCCGACGTTCTTGCCCGCCGTCCCGCCGGTCTACGACGCCCTGGCCCGGGCTGCTGCCCATCGCCGGATCGACCTGCGCAGCATCCGGTTCGCGATCTCGGGGGCGATGAGCCTGCCGATTCCGACAGTCACGCGGTGGGAGGAGGCCAGCGAAGGCCTCCTTGTCGAGGGGTACGGCATGACCGAGTCCTCTCCTGTTGCCCTCGGAAATCCCATCGGTCCGACGCGGCGCCCCGGGACGGTCGGGGTTCCGTTTCCGAGCACCGAGATTCGCGTGGTCGACCCCGACAATCCGGGCATCGATCGTGAGATCGGCGAAGCTGGCGAGCTGCTCATTCGGGGACCCCAGGTCTTTCAGGGCTACTGGGAGCGTCCCGAAGAGACAGCTGCAGCCCTGCTTCCGGGCGGCTGGCTGCGCACGGGCGACATCGTGACGGTCGCCGAGGACGGCTTCGTCACGGTGATCGATCGCGTGAAGGAGCTCATCATCACGGGCGGCTACAACGTCAGCCCGAGTGAGGTCGAGCAGGTGCTTGTGTTGCATCCGGATGTCGGTGCCGCAGCCGTCGTCGGTGTCCCGCGTTCCTCGGGTGGCGAGGATGTCGTGGCAGCCGTCGTACTGCGCGAGGGTGCCCACTTCGACTCCACGGGACTGCGCGACTTCTCGCGTCAGCATCTCGCTGCGTACAAGGTTCCCAAGCGCATCGTCGAGGTGGCCGATCTGCCCCGCTCGCAGATCGGCAAGGTCCTGCGCCGGTCGGTGCGCGAGAGCCTCACGGGGAGCTGAGGCGAGCGCCCGGCTCCTGTAACGCGGGTGAAACCGACCGCGCGTATCGTGGCGCGCGACGCTCATGAAAGCGAAAGCCCGCTCCCGGCGGGTGAATGGAAAGCGTGAAGCGGCTCGAGAAGGAGTTGCTATGACATTCCAGGTTCCCCTCGTGGACATCACCGCGTACGTGACCGACGGGACGCCCGAGGCGAAGGCCGAGGTCGCCCGCCGCATCGACGACGCGTGCCGCACAGTCGGGTTCGTCCAGATCACCGGCCACGGCATCCCCGATCCCGTCATCCGCGGCCTGACCGACGCGATGGACGCCTTCTTCGCCCTCGACCTGGAGGCGAAGAAGACCTATCGAACCCCGCCGCAGATCAACCGCGGTTACAGTCCGCCGAAGTCCGAATCGCTGAGCCTCAGTCTCGGCGTCGAGCAGGCCAGCCGCATGAACGACTTCTTCGAGGCGTTCAACGTCGGGGCATCCGCTGCGACCTACCCGCACATGGCAGAACTCCCACAGCCCGACTACGCCGAGAACCTCTGGCCCGCGGTCGAGGGGTTCCAGACGCAGGTGGAGGCCTACTTCGACGAGGCTGCCCGCGTCGCCCGGGTCATGACCCGGATCTTCGCCGACGCACTGGGGCTGGACCCGGAGTTCTTCGCCTCCCGCACCGATCACTCGCTGGATGTCATGCGGATGAACAACTACGCGCTGCCGCCTGGGACCGATGTGACTCTCGACGGCGACCTCATCGGCATGGGCGAGCACACCGACTACGGGATCGTGACGATCCTCTGGGCCGATCAGGTCAAGGGTCTGCAGGTGCTCGGCGCGGACGGCTCGTGGAACGACGTGTCGCCTGCCGACGATGCCCTGCTGATCAACCTTGGCGATGTCACGGCCCGGTGGACCAACGAGCGGTGGATGTCGACGCTTCACCGTGTGAAGCCACCCGTGATCGACGGCACGATCGAGCGGCGCCGATCGGCTGCCTTCTTCCACGACGGGAACGTCGATGCCCTGATCGAAACGCTGCCCTCGTGCGTGGATGCCGAGCATCCCGATCTCTACGAGTCGGTCACCGTGGGCGAGCACATCGCCGCAAAACTTGCCGGGTCCCGCGCGGGTGTGCGCAACGAGGCGGCCGCGCGGGAGTCGGCGCGCGTGCTCGCGAGCCAGCGCTACTGAGGATGTGAGCGTTCGAGGCGCGCATCGAGACCGTCGAGCAGAAGCATCAGACCGAAGTCGAATCCCGACCCCTGGTCGGAGGCGTGAAGGTTCACGTGCTCGATGAGATGAGTGTGTCCGACCTGTTCGAGGTAGGCCAGGGCGGCGTCGCGTTGTTCACGCTCGGCGGCGGCATCCGTCGGCGCGAAATCGAGGGCCTGGATGACGTACCCCTGGATGTAGGCCTCGAGCACGTGATGGGCATGAAAGGCCTGTTCGGGTGTGAAACCAGCGCTGCGCAGGTGCCCGAGGGATACGTCGATGTAGGTCATCCGTGCCGGACCACCGCTGGACGCACGAATCCGGTTGGCCCACGGGTGGCGCAGCAGCGTCGTGAACGCTGATCGGGCGGTGCGACGCACAGCCGTGCGCCAGTCGCGCGTGTCGCCGGTCAGGGTGACCTTGGCCCAGACGAGATCAACGATCCCGTCAATGACAGCTTGCTTCGATGGCAGGTGGTGGTAGATCGACATCGCCTCGACGCCGAGCCGGGCACCCAGTGCCCGCATGGTGAGCGATTCGAGCCCCTCGGCGTCGACGAGTTCCAGCGCCGCGGCGAGGATGCTGTCGCGGCTGAGCGGTCGGCGAGTCGCGTCGGGCTCCCCGTCGGATCTCGTCATGTGACGACCTTCCCGCACCTTGACGAACTTACGGTGTAAGACTAGCCTGGTCGCCAACCATACGGTGTAAGGCTGAATCGATTCGACTCAGGAGGGCCACCATGCTCGCTGTTCGCCGCTCCCGCTACGGCGGACCGGAGACGCTCGAGATCGCTGACATCGATGAGGAGCCGCTGGAAGCGGTGCGCGTTCGGCTGAGGGTGGCTGCTTCATCGCTGAACCCGTTCGAGTGGCATCACATGCGCGGCCTGCCGTGGTTGATGCGCCCCACATCCGGATGGCGCCACCCGCGCAATCCCGGACTCGGCGTAGACGTCGCCGGCATCGTCACCGAGGTCGCGGATGACGTCGCTGATCTGCGAGTGGGCGATCCCGTGTTCGGCGTCGCGCGAAACTCGCTGGCGGAGTCGGCGACCGCGCGCGCCGAGTATCTCGTGCGGATTCCCGATGGCGTGGAGCTGGAAGCCGCGGCTGCTGTGCCGCTTGCGGGTCTGACGGCGCTGCAGGCCCTGCGCAACCAGGGGCTCATCACGGCGGGCTCCCGTGTGCTGATCCTCGGCGCCGCGGGCGGCGTGGGGCACTACGCCGTGCAGATCGCCCGCGCCCTCGGTGCCGGTCGGGTTGTGGCAAGCTGCAGCGGGCGAAACGCCTCGTGGGTCCAGGGTCTGGGAGCGGACCGCGTTCTGGATTACACGCGGGGCGAGGTCGACGCCATCGACGAGCGGTTCGACGTCATTCTCGATATCGCCGGCGGAGCACGAATCGCGTATCTGCGATCCCTTCTCGCGCCGGGAGGCTCGCTTGTCCTCGTGGGTGGCCCCGGCGACGGGTTGCTCCTCGGGCCTGCCACACGGATCTTTCGAGGACTGATCACGAGTCGATTCCGCCGAGAGCGGGTCGTCATGGTAAACGCGACGTGGTCGGGAGAAGACCTCGCGACCCTCGCGACGATGCTCGGCGAGGGGAGCCTGCGCAGCATCATCCATCGAGAGGTCGGACTCACGGAGGTGCCCGCGGCGATCGCGGAGCTCGAGGGTGGACACGTCCCGGGAAAAATCGTCGTGCGACCCTGACGGCCGCGGTGGCCTCAGCGGGGACCTTCGGCCCTTCATGTGGCCTGACCACAGGCGTATCGTGCCCGTGTGCGCACGATCGAAGAGACCCTCGACCTCCAAGCCGATGCGGCGATCCACAAGATCGAGGGGATGAGGCATCCGCTGCGCTTCACCGTCTCGGGGATGCTCGCCGGCGCCTACGTCGGCATCGCCGTCGTGTTGATGCTCAATGCGGCAGGCCCGCTGGTCGACACCAGCGGCGGTTGGGCGAAGCTCGTCAGCGGCTTGGTGTTCGGTGTCGCACTGACCCTCGTCGTCTTCGCGGGGGCAGAGCTTGTGACCTCATCGATGATGACGCTCACGCAGGGAACACTCATGCGCGCGACAGCACCCGGCCCGGCCGCGGGCGCGCTCGGCTTCACGTTCGTCGCGAACCTCCTCGGCTCGGCACTGTTCGGGGTGCTCGTCGCGGTATCGGGAGTCCTGCACGCCAATCCCGCTGCTGGCGCGATGCTCGAGACGATGCTGGATGCCAAGGCTCACGAATCACCTCTGGAGCTGTTCGTGCGCGGCATCCTGTGCAACGTGCTCGTGTGCCTCGCGATCTGGATGGTCGCGCGGTCGACCACCGACGGTCCGAAGTTCGTGGTCATCTTCTGGGCACTTCTGGCGTTCATCACGTCGGGTTTCGAGCATGTCGTGGCAAACATGACGACCTTCACCCTGGGGTTTGCGACCGGAGTCCCGAGCGCGACCTGGCTCTCGTTCGGCACAAACATGCTGTGGGTCGGCCTCGGCAATCTCGTCGGCGGTGCGGTGTTCGTGGGACTTGCCTACTGGGTGATCGGCGGGGCGCCGCGCTGGCCCTCCGTACAGACCCTCAGGCCCGAGGAGGCCCAGGCATCGGTGTGACGGATGCCGCGAGCTGTGTCATCCGACGCTGGCGCATCGCCAGAAACAGGGGGAACGTGAAGGCGAAGGCCGTAAGCCCCGAACCGAGGATGTAGAGCCACGCGAAGCGCATCCCGAGCCGGCGAGACTCGGCGACGATGAACACGCACCCGGCGACGGCGACGACGAGCAGGTCGACCGTGATCGAAGAGACAGCCGGGCCGCTGGAGATGAGGTCGCCGATGAAGTCTCGCAGCTGGATGATCGCGAGGGTGTTGAAGAACCACGTGCCCACCAGCCCCGCGAGGGCCAGGACGAGGTAGGTGATGGCGAGGGGGCTCCAGTGTCTGGTCATGCCTCGATCCTGACCGCTCGCTCAGCATCCGACCAGATGCGCGCCTCAGGCAGGATGAATGAGTGATCGATGACTCCTCGCACGGCTCCCCCGATCCTTCCGTCGACCTCGACGCTCTTGCCGGCCGAGCGAGCGAGATTCGTCTGATCGCTGTCGATATGGACGGCACCTTGCTTGACGGCGAAGGCGCGGTGCCGCCGGCGCTGTGGCCGATGCTCGACCGCCTGCGCGCGGCGGGGATCGCGTTCGCACCCGCCAGTGGCAGGCAGCACGCCACACTGCGCCGGGAGTTCGGCACGCACGGTGACGATCTTGTCTTCATTGCCGAGAACGGCACGTTCGTGACGCGCGGTGATGAGGAGCTCAGCTCCGATGTCATGGACCGCGCGTTCGTCGCAGAGCTTCTGGGTGACATCCGCGGCTTCACCCACGACGTCGGCGTCGTGCTGTGCGGCAAGGGCTCGGCGTATATCGAACGAACGGATGCCGTCTTCCGCAGCCAGGCGGAGAAGTACTACGCGCGCCTGACCGATGTCCCCGACCTCACCGCCGTGGAGGACGAGATCCTGAAAGTCGCCGTCTTCGACGTCGAGGACGGCGAGAAGAACACGGCTCCCGCGCTGGAGCGACACCGTCTGACGCACCAGGTCGTCGTATCGGGACACCACTGGGTCGATGTCATGAACCGGGGAGCCTCCAAGGGCAAGGCGCTTCGCGCCATCCAGGACCTCCTGAACGTCACTCCCGAGCAGACCGCCGTGTTCGGGGACTACCTCAACGATCTCGACATGATGGATGCCGCAGACTTCTCGTTCGCGATGGCCAATGCGCATCCGGATGTCGCGGCAGCAGCCCGCTACCGGGCGCCATCCAACGTCGACCACGGCGTCATCCGCGTCCTGGAGCGCCTTCTGGGCTGACGGCCCCGCGTGCGGCTGCCACGGGGCAGGATGGACCCATGATCTCTATCCCCACCGTGACCCTGGCCGACGGCGTGAGCTTCCCGCAGGTGGGCTTCGGCACCTATGGCCTCCGCGGCGACGAGGGCACCGATGCCATCGTCTCGGCCGTCCAGGCGGGATACCGCCTCCTGGATTCGGCAGTGAACTACGAGAACGAGGGCGAGGTCGGTGAGGCAGTTCGGCGCAGCGGCCTGGACCGCGACGAACTGATCGTCACGACGAAGATCCCGGGGCGCGACCACGGGTACGACGAGGCCCGCCGCAGCGCCCACGAGTCTCTCGACCGCCTCGGGCTCGACCGCATCGACCTGTATCTCATCCACTGGCCGAACCCCAGCGTCGACAAGTACGTCGACACGTGGCGCGCGATGATCGACCTGCGGGCTGAGGGACTCGTGCGCTCGATCGGAGTGTCGAACTTCACGGAGGCGATGCTCGATCGGCTGCACGGCGAGACGGGAGTGATGCCCGTCGTGAATCAGGTCGAGCTCCACCCCTACTTCCCGCAGGCATCGCTGCGCGCGTACCACGCGACTCACGGCATCCGCACCGAGAGCTGGAGTCCGCTCGCGCGCCGCAGCGAACTGCTGAGCGAACCGGTGATCGGCGACCTCGCGACTGAACTCGGCGTCAGCCCCACGCAGGTCGTGTTGCGCTGGCACGTGCAGGTCGGCGCCACGCCCATTCCCAAGTCCGCTCACGCCGGTCGCCAACGCGAGAACGCCGATGTCTTCGGATTCACGCTCACCGACGATCAGGTTGCCGCGATCTCGGCGCTTGAGCGCGGGCGGCTCTGGGGCGGCGACCCGAACACGCACGAAGAGATGTGACGGCGACTCGCTTCAACCGCCGGCCGGGCTGTCAAGTCCCTCGCTGAGGAGGGCCGTCTGGCGCGATCCTGACGTCCTCCGTGCCGCGCGGGTTGCGCGGCTCCTGGCGAAAGGAAATCGACATGACCGACAGCGCACGTGATCCCCTGGAAGAGGCCGACACCGTCGAACAGATCGCCCCCGTCGAAGGAGCTGAGCCCACGGTCGACCCGCAGCGCTCGTCGGAGGACGGATCGGTCGAGGATGCCACGGTCGATATCGATCCCGACATCCTGCCCGAAACGCAGGGCGAGGATCCGCTGAGCGCCGACCTCGGTGAAGAGGGGCAGGGTGATCTTGCCCCCGAAGACGAGTAGACGGACCGGAGTCAGCGTGACCGGTGATCCTCGGGGTGCAGCCGCGGGGCGCGCCGCGGCTCGCGGGGTGCGCCGGCCGCCGCGAGCAGTCGGATGACGCGCTGCCGGTGACCTGCCCAGGGGGACAGCAGTTCGAGCATCCCGTCGTCGTCGGTGCGCGAGCCGGTGAGCGCGTAGCCGACCTCGTGGGCGAGGTGGTAGTCACCGACGCTCACCGCATCTGGGTCACCGAGCGCCTTGATGCGTGTCTCGGCTGAGGTCCAGGGCCCGATGCCGGGCTGCGAGATCAGGACCCGGTCGATCTGCTCGGAGTCGCTGGCGGTGACGATGGCACGCACGAGCGATTCGCCGCGCTCGGCGACTCGGGCGATTGTTCGCGCCTGAGGTGGTTCGAGTCCGGCCCGGTGCCAGTCCCACGATGGGATGCGCCGCCACCCCTCGATCGTGGGTGGCGCGGACATCGGCCGCGGCGTAGGACCCGGCGCCGACGTGCCATACCAGGTCACGAGCCGCCGCCATGCCGCGAACGCCTGCAATCCCGTGATCTTCTGCTCGACGACGGAGCTCACGAGAGCATCGAAGACGAGCTCGGTGCGCCCGAGCCGGAGCCCGGGGTTGCGGTGTGCGAGGTGCGCGATGAGCGGATGCCGCGTCGCGTCGAACCCGGTTGCATCATCGCTGGCACCGCACAGGGCGGGCGCCTGCTCGAGGGCCCACTCAGCGCCCGGGCCCCACGCCGCAATCCGCACCGAACCGTCCGCGGTGCCGCGCAGCGCGAGGGTCGCCACCCCGAGCGGCGTACGGCTCGCGCGCCAGATGACGGGTCCATCGACGGTGAGCGTAGGGTCGTTCGTGCCGCGGCGCTGGAACACCACGGTCGCGCCCAGATCGAGCGGGTGCCGCGGCCGGTAGACGGTCTCGAGGGCCGCCGCGGAAGCGGTGGGGCTCGGCGCCAGCGAGGTCATGGGATCACGATACGTGGGTCGGCTGACACGCCGACGGCGCCTGATGGTTCGGTCGCGCTGTCGTGCGGGTGAGTGGCGCTGAAGCCCGCGTCAAGGCGCGACCGAACCGGGAGGTCGCACGCCGATCGGATGCCGAGGGAGAGACCCTGTGCGCTCTAGAACCGGTCGGGCGAGGGCGCACCGTGGCCGTAGCGGATGACGACGTCGGCGTGACGATCGAAGCGGTAACCGACACCGCGCACCGTGCGCACGATGTCTTCGTAGCGGCCGAGCTTGGAACGCAGGCGTCGGACATGCACATCGATCGTGCGCTCTCCGGGCACCTCGCCGTCCTCGGCGCTCTGCCAGAGCGACGAGACCAGTTCCGCCCGCTCGATCGTTCGGCCTTCGCGGAGCACCAGGTACTGGAGCAGTTCGAACTCCGTGAAGGTGAACGGCGCCGTCTCGCCGTCGATAACGACGCGCTTGCGCGAGATATCGAAGACGACGCCGCGTGCGGAGCGGTCGGTGTCTTCGGGTTCGGTGGCAGCAGTAACCGCGGCGATTGCCGACGGCTCACGCAGTGCGCGGCGCACCACATCGACATCGCGTCCGCCGGCGCCTCGGGGCGCAAGCGCGACAGTGGCGTAGGTTTCGGCATCCGGTGCGAGCTCGGCCAGGGTGCGGCGCAGCGCATCGACGAGAACCGGGAGTGAAACGCCGGCAGCGGCGGCTTTGGCCTCATCGAGACCGACGTAGAGAGCGAAGCCGCGGGGAGTGCGCGCGGCGGGCTCGTCAGCGATCGGCGGCACGGCGTGCAGGTGACGGGCGGGAGCGGGGCGGGTGAGAAGGGCGGTGTTCGACATGGGGATGATGGTCCTTGCGGAGGGCCCGGCTGGTTCGGGCAGAGGTGTTGCGGTGACCCGGCGGTCGGTGTCGAGCGCCGTTCTGATGGAGGCGCTCTGCGAGAGGGCTAGGGGGCGGTGCGATCTGGATCGCAGAACGAGCCCCGCTGAGGTGTCGTCAGCGACACATTCGACAACACATGACTGAGCGGCCGGCCATCATCATGCCGGCAGTACCGTTCGCCTCCCAGGCGGACAGGACATGCGCGTTGTCAGTCATGCGGCCGATTATGACCGACAGTGTCGAAGTGCGTCAAATCGCGGGCACCGCGCCCGGTTTCCCCGGTATTTCGCGAGCAATCTGCTCACGGGGAGTAGGTCGGTCGTGACACTTCGTCAGACGAGCGGCATGGGTCACGACCAGGTCACGGTTTGTTGTTTGCAAAGACAAAAAGGTTGCGGTCGGCATCCACCTGTGCGTACTATCGCCGTCGAAGCGTTTAGCGAAGCGCTTCGAGTATCAGGCAGGCACGTGAGATCCAGACAGCGGAGTCGTCAATGGCGAAGATCAACGAGGTGGCAGAGGCCGCCGGCGTGTCGATCAGCACCGTCTCGTACGCGCTCAGCGGCAAGCGACCTGTGTCGCCCGCGACGCGGAAGCGGATCGAGGATGCCGTCGCCAAACTCGGCTACAGCCCGAACGCGAGTGCCCGGATGCTCGCAGGGCGCCGCACGAACATCTTCGCGCTGACCGAGCCGCTGCGCACCGACACGCACGTCCCGACCCACATGGCGTTCGTGCTGGCCACGGCAGTCGCCGCACGCCGGCATGACTACGACATCCTCCTGCTGACCGAAGAGCAGGCGGTGTCGGGCATGAAGCGGGTGGCCTCCAGTGGTCTGGCCGACGCGATCCTCGTGCTCGATGTCGCGCCGGATGACGAGCGCGTCGCGCTCGCGCGGAGCCTCGCAACGCCGACGGTGTTCATCGGCGTACCCGACGATCATGAGGGTCTGGTGTGCGTCGACCTGGACTTCGAGGCTGCCGCTCGCCTGGCTGTCGAAAAGCTCGCGACGCTCGGTCACCAGCGCATCGGGATGCTCGGCATGACAGAGTCCGCGTACGAGAAGTCGAACTTCCCGCCGCGGGTCCGGGCAGCCTACGAACACCGCGCCGCTGAGCTGGGTGTGCAGACGTTCTTCCGCACGAGCGGCCCGGCACAGACCGACCGCAACGGATGCCGCGTGGCGGTGTCCGAGATGCTCGCCGCCGGTGTCACGGCACTTGTTCTGCACGCGAATGAGGATGCGCACGCGATCGTGCTGAGCGAACTCGACCAGCGCGGTGTGAGTATCCCGTATGACCTGTCGCTCATCTCGGTGGGCAACAGCTTCGATATCGACACGCTCGCGCGCCCGATCGACTCCCTGCCGCTCATTCCTGCCGAATCCTGCAACCGCGCTGTCGAACTCGCGCTCGAGAGCCTCGACGAGGGGCATCGGCAACCCGGGCTCCACCTCATTGCTCCCACCTACCTTTCCCGCGACTCGATCGGGCCGTGGGTTGGATCGACAAGCGACGAGCCGGAAGCGCCCGCAGCGATGTGACTCCCCACCGAGAAGCGATCTCGCATGTCCATTGTCGAAGCGCTTCGATGACTTTCCCTCCACAACTACACAGCCCCTCCGAATCCACCGACCGACGACGGTCACCAAGAAAGGAGTGCCACCGATGGCACGCTTCACCCGCACCACACAGCGAGCACTGGTCGCCGCAAGCGCGATGACCGTTGCCGCCCTCGCCCTGGCCGGATGCTCCGGCTCCGGTTCTTCGGATGCCGAAAGTGGCGACACCCTCGTCCTCTGGCACTACGAAGGCGAAGACAGCGCGATGGGCAAGGCCTGGGACGCCGCGATCGAGACCTTCAAAGAGGAAAACCCCGACGTCACCGTTGAGTTCGAGGCGAAGGGCTTCGAGCAGATCCGCTCCACCGCCAGCCAGGTGCTCAACTCCGACGAGGCTCCCGATGTCATGGAGTACAACAAGGGCAACGCGACCGCAGGCCTCCTGGCCAGCCAGGGTCTGCTGACCGACCTCAACGACGCCGTTGCCGAGTACGGCTGGGGTGACCTTCTTGCACCGGCGCTGCAGACGACGGCCAAGTACAGCCCCGAGGGCGTCATGGGCGGCGACACCTGGTACGGCATCCCCAACTACGGCGAGTTCGTGACGGTCTTCTACAACGAGGACATGTTCGCGGATGCCGGGCTTGAGGTTCCCACCACCTACGACGAGTTCGTCGATGTGCTCGACGCGTTTGTCGCCCAGGGTGTCACGCCGCTTGCCGAGGCCGGCGCCGAGTACCCCCTCGGTCAGTTCTGGTACCAGCTCGCGCTGAGCCAGGCCGATCGCCAGTGGGTCGATGACTACCAGCTCTACGCGAACCCGGTCGACTGGCAGGGCGAGCAGATCTCCTACGCGACTCAGACCCTGAAGGACTACATCGACGCCGGTTACATCTCGTCGGATGTCGCGGGGATGAAGGCCGAGGATGCCGGAACGGCGTTCATCGCCGGGCAGTACCCGATCTTCGTGTCGGGCA
This sequence comes from Microbacterium sp. 67-17, assembly GCF_001898325.1. Classification (GTDB taxonomy): domain Bacteria; phylum Actinomycetota; class Actinomycetes; order Actinomycetales; family Microbacteriaceae; genus Microbacterium; species Microbacterium schleiferi. Next base: position 79,940 of record NZ_MKTR01000020.1, on the reverse strand, counting down.
GCTGGTGGTACGGCCGCTTCCTCAGCGAGATCAGCGACTTCCAGCTCGGTCTGTTCCCCTTCCCGGGCTCTGACCTGAGCCTCGGGTCGTCGGGCAACCTCTGGGTCGTGCCCGAGAACGCGAAGAACAAGGAGCTCGCCTACAAGTTCATCGACATCACGATGCGCCCCGAGATCCAGGCGATCATCGGCAACAACGGTGGGCTGCCCGTCGCCGCGAACGAGGCAGACATCACCGATGAGGCAAGCCTGCAGCTGATCTCGGCGTTCAACGCGATCAACGAACAGGACGGCCTCGCCTTCTACCCCGACTGGCCGACGCCGACCTTCTACGACGCGATCGTCGCGAACCTGCAGGAGCTGGCCAACGGTACGGCAACGCCCGAGCAGGTGCAGACCTCGCTGGGCGACGAGTACGACTCGTACGCCTCGCAGTACTGGGAGTAAGTCCCGCAGTGGTGGGGCGGCTGCAGCGCCGCCCCACCACCTCCAATCCCCGGCCGGATCCCCGGCCCCCGCATCCACCCGAGGAATCGGAACTATGACCGCAGTACCCTTCGTCCGGCCCGCCCGGGCCAAGCGACTCCCACCCGAGGAGCCCCTGATCCCGCAGCGCGGCGGTCGCGGCACCGGCGGCTACTGGCTCTACCTGCTGCCTGGACTCGTCTTGCTCACGGTCGTGGTGATCATCCCTCTGGTATGGAATCTCTACCTGACGTTCACCGAGTGGCGAGGAATCAAGCCGCCGATCTGGATCGGGCTGGACAACTGGGTAGCGCTGATGCAGGACCAGAAGTTCTGGACCTCGTTCGGCAACAGCATCTGGATGATCGTCGCCATGGTCATCGTCCCCACCGCCATCGGCCTGGTGCTGGCGGCGGTGCTCTTCGACCTCGTCGGCCGCAAATTCGGCGGTCGATTCGCGAGCTTCCTGCGCGCTACCTACTACCTCCCGCAGATCCTTCCCGTCGCGGTGGCCGGTATCGTCATCGGCTGGATCCTGCGGCCTCAGGACGGCGCGCTCAACACGATCCTCGAGAACATCGGGCTCGGCTTCCTCGCCCACAACTGGCTGGGCAGCCCCGACACCGCGCTTCCGAGCATCATGGTCGTGCTCATCTGGGTGCAGATCGGCTATCCCGTTGTGATCTTCATGGCCGCGCTCCAGCGTGTCGACCCCGAGCTGTACGAGGCTGCCGAACTGGACGGAGCCAACTGGTTCCAGCGCTTTCGTGCCATCACGGTGAGCATCATCCGTCCCGAGATCTATGTCGTGACCCTCACCACGACCATCGCGGCGCTGAAGGTCTTCGGCCCGGTCTACGTCCTGACCCGCGGCGGCCCCGGAACCTCCACGATCGTCCCCGCGTACTACGCCTACACCGAGTTCTTCCAGGCGCAGCAGGTCGGCTACGGTGCGACGATCGCCACCGCACTCACACTCGTCATCGGCGTCATCGCCGTCATCTTCATCCGCGCGCAGAACGCGTCGGAGCGCAAGGAAAGGGCGGGGCTGTGATGGCGACCGTGACAGCGACATCCACCGGGACGACCCGGCAAGAGAAGACCCCGGGTCGCCGCCGCGGCGGGATGAACAAGCCGCGGGGGATCGACTGGTTGATGGTCGCGTTCGTCGTGGTCGGTGCCATCCTGGTGGTCGCGCCGTTCTACCTGATCATCGTCAACTCGTTCAAATCGCCAGCCGAGTACTCCAACTCGGGCCCGCTGTCGATTCCCACCCAGTTCTACATCGACGGTCTCGTGGCGTTCTGGGAGCGCGTGAACTTCCCCGAGAAGCTCTGGAACTCGTTTTTCATCTCGGGCACCGTCGCGGTGCTCGCCGTCCTGATCTCGGTGCTGAACGCCTTCGCTATCGGCATCGGACGCATTCGCGGGCGCAGCTGGATCGTGCTGCTGTTCCTCCTCGCGAACCTGCTCCCGCAGGAGGCGCTGCTCTACCCGCTGTACTACATGGCCAAGGGTGTCGGGCTCTACAACACCGTCTGGTCGGTGATCATCATCTTCACCGTCATCCAGGCTGCGTTCGGGACGTACCTGCTGGCATCCGTCTACGGCACCTTCCCGAAGGAAGTGCTCGAGGCTGCGGCCATGGACGGCGCCACCCGCTGGCAGATCCTCTGGCGGGTCGTGTTCCCGATCAGCAGGCCGACCCTCTCGGTGCTGCTCATCTTCTTCTTCATCTGGACCTGGAACGAGTTCCTGATCCCGCTGACGTTCCTGGTGTCCAACGCGACGCAGACGGTGCCGGTAGCGATCAGCGTGCTGCAGGGCGACCGGCTCATGGATGTCACCACCACGAGTGCGTCGGCGCTGCTGGGCATCGTTCCGACACTCCTCTTCTTCCTCATCTTCCAGCGCACCCTCACTCGCGGCATCACGGCAGGAGCAGTCAAGTAATGAGATTCACCGACGGGTTCTGGCAGATACGCCCCGGCGTCACTGCCCTGTACGCGCAGGAAGCGTATGACATCTGGGAGACCGCGCATCCCGCCGATGGTGCGGCGCTGCAGATCACCGCTCCGACCGCGCGGATCACCAAGCGCGGGGACGTGTTGAACCGGCCGGCCCTGACTGTCACGCTCAGCTCGCCGCTTGCGGGTGTCATCCGCGTGCGGATCACGCACCACGAGGGTGGGCTCTGGCACGGCGGATTCGCTCTGCCCGGCGCCGTAGCTGGAGCGGGTCAGGCGAGGGTGACGGATGCCGACGGCATCCTCTCTTCCGGTTCTCTCACCGCCCGCGTCACCCACGGCGCGCCCTGGTCGCTCGTCTTCGAGCTCGACGGGAAGACCGTCACCGCCAGCGGGCACAAGTCGGCCGGCTATATCCGACTGAGCCCGGATGCCGATGTCAGCCACGGCGTCGCGGGCAACGCGCGCACCGGGCTTGCCGCACCGGCATCCGATGCCTACGTCCACGAGCAGCTGGACCTCGGTGTCGGTGAGCTCATCTATGGCCTCGGCGAGCGGTTCGGTCCGCTCGTCAAGAACGGCCAGAGCGTCGAGATCTGGAACGCCGACGGGGGAACCTCGAGCGAGCAGGCCTACAAGAACGTGCCGTTCTATCTCTCCAACCGCGGGTACGGGGTGCTCGTCAACGACCCCGGCCATGTGTCGTTCGAGGTGGGTTCGGAGGCCGTCGAGCGCGTGCAGTTCTCGGTGCCCGGCGAGGTGCTGGAGTACTTCGTCATCGCAGGTCCCACGCCCGCTGAGGTGATCGAGCGGTACACGGCACTGACAGGCCGCCCTGCGCGGGTGCCGGCCTGGTCGTACGGGCTGTGGCTCTCTACGTCGTTCACCACCGACTACGACGAGAAGACGGTGACGGGATTCATCGACGAAATGGCGCGCCGCGAGCTGCCCGTGTCGGTGTTCCACTTCGACTGCTTCTGGATGCGCGAGTTCAACTGGTGCGACTTCGAGTGGGATCCGCGGGTGTTCCCCGACCCCGACGGCATGCTCGAGCGACTCCATGCCAAGGACCTTCGCGTCTGCGTCTGGATCAACCCCTACATCGCGCAGCGCTCGCCGCTGTTCGCCGAGGCTGCCGAGCAGGGATACCTCGTCACCCGGCCCGACGGCTCGGTGTGGCAGTGGGACCTGTGGCAGGCGGGCATGGCGCTCGTGGACTTCACGAACCCCGACGCGAAAGCGTGGTTCCAGGGCAAACTCCGGCGCCTGGTCGATCAGGGGGTGGATGCCTTCAAGACCGACTTCGGCGAGCGCATCCCCCTGGGCGTGGACTATTTCGACGGCTCCGACCCTGAGCGGATGCACAACCTCTACACGCAGCTCTACAACGAGGCCGTATACGAGGTCTTGGTGGAGGCTCGCGGCGCGGGGGACGCCGTGCTGTTCGCGCGGTCGGCGACCACCGGGGGTCAGACCATGCCGGTGCACTGGGGAGGCGATTCGACCTCGACGTTCACGTCGATGGCAGAGACGCTTCGCGGTGGTCTCTCGCTCGCGATGAGCGGCTTCGCCTTCTGGAGTCACGACATCGGCGGGTTCGAGGGCACCCCCGACCCGGCGGTCTTCAAGCGCTGGACGGCGTTCGGTCTCCTCAGCTCCCACTCCCGCTTCCACGGCTCGGAGTCCTACCGGGTGCCGTGGGCCTTCGACGAGGAAGCCGTCGACGTGACACGCTTGTTCACGCGGCTGAAGATGCGCCTCATGCCGTATCTCTTCCAGGCGGGACAGGATGCGGCATCCACCGGAACGCCGGTCATGCGGCCCATGGCGCTGGCCTTCCCCGGTGATCCCGCCGTCGAGTACCTCGACCGCCAGTACATGCTGGGCCCAGACATCCTGGTTGCTCCGGTGTTCACGGCTTCCGGCGAGGTGACCTTCTATCTCCCGCCCGGCGCCTGGACCCACCTGTTGACGGGTGAGCGCGTCGAGGGTGGCGGATGGCGCACCGAGGTCCACGGGTTCGACAGTGTGCCACTGTACGTGCGCCCCGGCGCAGTCCTGTCCTGGGGTGCGCGCGATGACAGGCCCGACTACGACTATCTCGACGGACTCGCGCTTCGTGTCTTCCCGGGGGGAGAGGGCGTTGCTAGCGTCACGGTGACCACCCCCGACGGGCGGGTCGAGACGTTCGAGGTCGACCGCGCCGCGGTGACCGAAGGCGAATGATCGAGAGTGAGCGAGCAATGACCGGATCTCCTGACTACCGCGATTCCGGCCTGGTCTTTCCCGAGGGCTTCACCTTCGGCTCCGCCACCGCGTCCTACCAGGTGGAGGGTGCGTTCGACGAGGACGGACGTGGCCCATCCATCTGGGACACGTTCAGCAAGACGCCGGGCAAGGTGTGGAACGGTGACACCGGGGATGTGGCGTGTGACCACTACCACCGGTGGGAGAGTGACCTCGACCTGATGGCTGAGCTGGGGCTGGATGCGTACCGGTTCTCGATCGCGTGGCCCCGCATCGTGCCGGCGGGCCGGGGCACGGTGAACCAGGCAGGCCTCGACTTCTATTCGCGACTGATCGACGGTCTGCTCGCCCGAGGCATCAAGCCGGTGGCGACGCTCTATCACTGGGATCTGCCGCAGCCGCTCGAGGATGCCGGGGGCTGGGCGAACCGCGCAACAGTCGATGCGTTCGAGGACTACGCGCGGATCGTGGGCGCGGCATTCGGTGATCGAGTCCACACCTGGACGACGCTGAACGAGCCGTGGTGCTCGGCCTACCTCGGTTACGGCCAGGGCGGCCACGCCCCGGGTCGCCATGAGCCGGCAGCTGCGCTCGCGGCAGTGCATCACCTCAACCTCGCGCATGGGCGAGCCGTGCAGGCGCTGCGGGCGACCTCGACCGGCAACCCGCAGTACTCGGTCACGCTGAACTTCCACGTGCTGCGCGGTCAGGGCGACGGGGCCGCCGAAGCCATGCGCCGCATCGATGCCCTCGCGAACCGCGCCTTCACGGGGCCCATGCTGCGCGGGGAGTACCCGGCCGACCTGCTGGAAGACACGGCGTCAGTGACCGACTGGTCGTTCGTGCAGGACGGGGACCTTGCCGACATCCATCAGCCGATCGACGTGCTCGGCGTCAACTACTACTCGACCGCGACAGTGCGCATGTGGGACGGCGTCTCGCCGAAGCAGCAGAACGACGGTCACAAGGGCGCCGAGGGTGGTACCGCGTGGCCCGGCAGCGACAAGCTCGTCGAGTTCGTGGAGCAGCCCGGCCCGTACACGGCCATGGGCTGGAACATCGCCCCCGAGGGGCTCGAGGAGCTCCTTGTGTCGCTGCGCGAGCAGTTCCCACAGCAGGCGCTCATGGTCACTGAGAACGGCGCGGCCTTCGACGACGTCGTGGCCGAGGACGGTTCGGTCCCGGATCCGGAGCGGCTGGACTACCTGCGGCGCCACTTCACCGCGGCCCACCGCGCGATGGCCCGTGGCGTGGATCTGCGCGGGTACTTCGTCTGGTCGCTGCTCGACAACTTCGAGTGGGGCTACGGGTACGCCAAGCGGTTCGGCATCGTGCGTGTCGACTTCGACACCCTCGATCGCACCGTGAAAGACAGCGGCAGGTGGTACCAGGAGTTGGTCGCAACGCACCGGATCCCCGCCTAGCGAGCGGCTGCGTCATCCGGTGCAACACCGACGCCGCGCCTTCTGCGCGAGCGTACGCTGGAGGCATGAGCGAGACGCGGTTCGCCGACCAGAAGGATGCCTCCCGGTACACCCTGCACGTGGGTGACGATCTGGTCAGCGCGCTCGACTACAACGACGACGGCCGCTCCGTCGCCCTCACCCGGGCGTTCACGCCACCACCCTTCCGGGGCAAGGGCTACGCGGCCGAGATCGTTGCGCGCGCCGTAGCGGAGCTGGAGGAGCGCGGCGACCGCGAGGTCATCCCGGTGTGCTGGTACGTCGCCGAATGGTTCGAGCGGCATCCCGAGCATGCCGGCATCCTCAAGGCTCGCGCCTGAGCATTCTCGTCAGCCACTGGGCGCGAGCTTCTTGCGCGTCGTGGGCGATGGCAGCATCCGGAGCGAGGGCATGGAAGCCATGCACGCCGCCCTGCCAGACGTGGAGTTCCGCTTCACCACCGGCAAGCCAGATCTGTTGTGCGTAGGCGATGTCTTCGTCGCGAAAGGTCTCGGCCGAACCGACATCGATGAACGCCGGCGCAAGGTTTGACAGGTCGGCTGCCGCAGCGGGGGAGGCATCCGCCGGGGGAGCGTCCCGGTTGGGGCCGAGGTAGGCAGTCCACGCGGTCTCGTTGGCGGTTCGGTCCCACGCCCCGATCCCGGTCATCTGCTGCGCCGAGACGGAGTCGTTGCGAGCGTCGAGCATCGGGCACAGGAGCATCTGCGCGAACACCGAAGGTTCCCGCCGGTCGCGAGCGCGCAGCGCGGCCGCGGCAGCAAGCCCGCCGCCGGCGCTGACTCCGTGCAGCACGATGCGCTCACGGTCCAATCCGAGCTGCGCAGCGTGGTCGGCGGTCCATGTCAGGCCCGCGTACACATCGTCGATGGCGGCCGGGTAGGGATGTTCGGGCGCGAGACGGTACTCCACCGCCATGATCGCCACACCGACGCGTTTGGCAAAGCGCGTCAACGCGGGGAGTTCGTCGTAGGCGTTGCCGACGACAAGCCCGCCCCCGTGCACATGGAAGAGCACGGGAACCGCGCCCTCGCGCAGCGCCGGACGCAGCAGCACCAGGTCGATCTCCGAACCGTCGCCGCGGGGCGCTCGGTGGTGCGACAGCTCGAACTCTCCTGACAGGGTCAGTTCGTCGAGCGTTGGCTGCACACTGCGCAGGCGCAGGTCGGGGATCTCCTCAGCGCTCAAAGTGGTAACGACATCCGGCGTCGACGCCAGCACCCGTTGGAGCTCCGGATCGATGGGTGGGGGAGTTCGCACGGTCATCCCTTCACCGAGCCCTGCAGCAGCGCAGCGACGAACTGGCGCTGGAAGATCAGGAACACGATCAGTGTCGGGGTGAGGATCAGCAGCGACCCGGCACACAGCAGCGGGATGTCGGTTCCCCACTGGCCCTGGAAGGCCCCGAGTGCTCCGGCCATCGTCCGCTTGAGCGGGTCATCGACCAGCACGATCGCCAGCAGGAACTGGTTCCAGGTCCACAGGAACAGCAGGATCGCGAGCGACGAGATCGCTGGCATCGAGAGGGGGACATGGATACGCCAGAACAGCTGCCAGGTGTTCGCGCCGTCCATGCGCGCTGCCTCCGAGAGATCCTGCGGCATGTTCACGAAGTGCGCACGCATCCAGGTCACGGCGAACGGCATGAACAGGCCGATGAGGGGCAGGATGATGGCCCATCGGGTGTTGAGCAGCCCCATGTCGCGGATCTGGTAGTACAGCGGGACGATGATGCCTTCAAAGGGGAGCGTCAGACCCAGCAGGAACACGATGAACACGATTCGTCCGCCGACAGGTCGCAGGTGACCCAGCGCGAATCCCGCGAGGGTGGCGATGATGATCGCGACGGGAACGACTCCCAGCTCGATCAGGATGCTCGACCACAGCAGCGCCGGCATGTTCGCTGCGTTGAAGGCCAGAAGGAAGTTCTCCCAGTGCGGTTCTTCGGGCAGGCTCAGTCCGCTCGGATAGGTCCCAGGCTCGTGTAGGGCGGTGATGAACAGGCTGATGAACGGGACGATGGTCACGAGCATCATGAAGATCAGAAGGGCGCGTCCGAGCCACTTCTCGGTCGTCGAGACGATCATCCGTCGCGTCCTCTCAGAATGCGCTGCAGCGGCAGCACGACGATCAGTACCAGGGCCATGAGGGCGATGCCGAGGGCCGAAGCTGTGCCGATGTCGCGTTCGAAGAAGGCCAGATAGTAGATCTGCAGGCCGGGCACGAGCGTCGCGTTGCCGGGACCGCCCTGCGTCGAGATGTAGATGATGTCGAAGCTCGCGAGCGCGGCGATCACCGTGATGGTGATCGCAACCGCGAGTTCCTGCCGAAGACTCGGCAGGGTGATCGAGACGAACTCTCGTACGGGGCCTGCGCCGTCGATGCGGGCTGCCTCGTAGAGATTCGGATCGATCTTGGTCATGCCGGCCAACAGCAGGAGCAGACAGAAGCCGAACTGCACCCATGCTCCGATGACACCGACGGCGGGCAGCGCCGTCGCAAAGTCACCGAGCCAGGCGCGGGTGATCTCCCCGAGTCCGATGGCGCGCAGGAGCTGATTGACAAGACCGTTGGTGGCCAGGAGCCACGTCCACATGATGCCCGCGGCCACAAGCGGAATCACCTGCGGCAGGAACAGCACGGTGCGAGAGACGCCCGCGAGCCGTGTGGTGGCGATGCCGCGGATGATGTTCGCCGCAAACAGGGCGAGCAGGACCGGGATGATGCTGAAGTAGAGGATCAGCTCGAACGAGTTGAGGATCGAACCGACGAGCTTCGGATTGGTGAAGACCTCGACGTAGTTGTCGAAGCCAGCCCATGTCGCCGGGCCGATGCCATCCCAGTCGTAGAGCGAGTACTGAGCGGTGCGTCCGATGGGCAGGATCACGAAGACGACGTAGAAGAACGCGGCGGGGAGAACGAGGAGGTAAATCCCCGCCGCGTTCCGGAGCCGACGCGCGGGCTGCGCCGGGGTTCGGTGCCGTTTCGTGGTGGGGGCCACGCCGGAAACCGGCGCAGCCCCCGTGGTACGGGAGGTCATGAGCGTTACTCGCTCACTTCCTGCTCGTAGTCGGCCTGCACGTTGCTGAGCAGCGTCGCAGCATCCTCTTCGCCAGCCGCCAGGCGCTGAACATTGGGGGTCCAGCTCTGCGCGTAGATCGATCCGGTTGCGTTGGCGATGAAGTCCATCGCGCCGTTGACCTCGTTGATGACGTTTCCGGCAGCCAGCGTCGCGGCCGTCACCGAGTCGGGGTCGACCTCGGGCATGAACGCGTCAGCCGGACCCATCGGGTGGGAACCGCCGACCTCGACCGTGATGGTGCGTGCGGTCTCGTCGGTCGCGATCCAGTTCAGGAACTCCGCAGCGCAGTCCGGGTGCTCGGCACCGGCAGCGATGCCGTAGGTCAGCGGGGCCGACATGGCGCCCATCTGGCCGCTTCCCTCGAGCGGGGGCATCAGGAAGAAGCCGGCGTTGCCGGGCATCTGGGCGTCGAGGTTTCCGGACTCCCAGTCACCACTGAAGACGAACACGCTCTCGCCGCCGATGAACCGGCTCATCATCTGCGAGTAGTCGAGCGAGTTGATGTCAGGCGCGAAGTATCCGGCATCCACCCACTTCTGCAGGTGCTGGGCGGCCTCGAGGTTCTCAGGGGTGTCGATCGTGGCATCCGGCACCTGGAAGATCCAGTCGTTGATCGGAGCCGTCGGCCCGTAGGAGGCCATCAGCGCCTGCAGCGGGAACAGCAGGCCACCGGTGGCACCGCCGTTGAACTGCGCCATCGGGGTGAGCCCGGCATCCTTGGCAGCCTGCAGGTAGCCGTCGAACTCTTCGAGGGTCTGCGGCGGCTCATCCATACCGATCTGGGCGGCAAGTTCCTTGTTGTAGAACACGCCGGTCATCGAGAAGTTCAGGCCCATGCCGTAGAGCGGGCCGTTGCCGCGGCGGCCCTCATCGTCGACGCGCAGCTGCTCGAGCTGCGATTCCGGCCAGTCCACCCAGCCGTAGGCCTCGGCATAGGGGTCGAGGTCGAGCAGCAGCCCGCCCGATGCCAGCTCGGACATCTGCGGCAGGCGCATCAGGTCGGGCGGCGAGTCCTGCAGCACGCGCGGGGCGTTCTGGGTGATGACGGCGAATTGGTCCTCGCGGATGTCGAAGGTGACGTTCGGGTGTTGGTTGGTGAACTCGGCGGCAAGTTCCTTGGGGAGGGGGAACCCGGTCTCGATGTACATGTCGAGAACGACGTCATCGGTGCCACAGCCGGCGGTCGGGTCGACGGAAGCGGCAGAGGTCGGTGCGCTGTCGCTTCCGGGCGGTGCGCAGGCGGTGAGTGTCAGGCCGGCTGCTGCGCCGGCTGCGAGGATCGCCAGGACTCGGCGGTGGGGGACTCGAGACATCGGTGTCTTCCTTCCGATTGGGGTGTGTACAGCGATGGCGCCAGGGCTGTGTTTCTGATGTCTCCGCGGGTGCGGCGGCGGCGTCACCACGGGGCTAGCGCGTGTGCTAAATCGCATTAGCAAGGCCATCCTCCGTCACGTCCACCCGATCTGTCAACTGCGTAAGCCATCCTCGTCGACGCACCGGCGAGGCGACGCGCGGCGCCGCAGCGCTCTAGGATGCTGCGAACGAAGGAGGAACGCCGTGAAGTCCAAGCGCGTGACCCTCGCCGATGTCGCAGCTGCCGCCGGTGTCTCGCGGACGACCGCCTCGCTCGTGCTCTCGGATCGAGGAGACGAACTGCGGATCTCGGAAGCGGCGCAGCAACGTGTTCGCCGCGTCGCAGCCGAGCTCGCTTATCGCCCCAACATCCTCTCGTCAGCGTTGCGCCGCGGATCGAGCCGAACAATCGGCTTCGTCTCCGACACGGTGGCCACTTCGCAACTGGCCGGCGATCTCATCAAGGGTGCTCTCGAGCACGCCCACCGAAACGGGTACATGCTCTTCATCGGTGAGACCGAGGGCGCCCCTGACGAGGAGCGGCGCCTTGTGCAGGGCATGATCGACCGCCAGGTCGATGGCCTCATCATCGCGTCGATGTTCACGCGCGTGCGTGCGGTGCCCGCGGGAATCGATCCTCGCAGCGTCGTGCTGCTGAACGCCCTTCCCGAAGACAGCGCCGTCGGAACCGTCCCCTCCATCGTGCCCGATGAGTACTCCGCCGGGCGCGCGGCAGTCGATGTGCTCCGGGCGGCAGGGCACTCCCGCATCCACCTCGTCGGCGCCGGCCCGGGACCCGACGACGTTCCGGTGCAGACGGTCGCGGGATCCGAGCGGTTGCGCGGCATCCTTGATGCCCTCGACGACGACGGGCTGGAGCCCGCCAGCGCGCGGCTGTGCTCGGTGTGGCTGCCTGAGGACGGGTGGGCTGCCACACGTTCTCTGCTGGACACGGGCGTGCGCGGCGAGGCCATCATCACGTTCAACGACCGTCTGGCCTTCGGGGCTTACCAGGCGATTCAAGAGGCGGGACTGTCGATCCCCGGCGACTTCTCGATCGTGTCGTTCGATGACCATCAGCTCGCGAGCTGGTTGCGGCCGCGTCTGACGACCTTCGCGCTGCCCCATTACGAACTTGGCGCGCTGGCACTTCAGGTCCTCCTGGAAGACGATGCTCCCGACTGGGGGCGGATCCGGCGCGTTCCGATGCCGCTGCGGATGCGCGAGTCGGTGGCAGCTCCGGACCCAGGCGGGCAGATGCCGGAGCCCACCGAGCGGCATCGGCCCCCCACCAGGCCGCCGTATCCCCGTGAGCCTCGGGGCGGATGTCGGGAGCCCGCCGTAGCGTGAGGGCATGCGCATCCTCCACACCTCCGACTGGCACATCGGGAGGTCCTTCCACGGACACTCGACCCTGCCTGCGCTCCGGGAGGTGCTCGACGCGCTGATCGAGCAGGTTCGGGAGAACTCCGTCGAGGTCGTGATCGTCGCCGGAGATGTCTTCGACTCATCGACGCCGCCAGCGGAGTGCTACACGCTGCTCACCGACATGCTCTCGGGGCTCGCTGATGCCGGTGCCGCCGTGGTCGTGACCAGCGGCAACCATGATTCGGCGGCCCGGCTGGGGTTCCAGTCCGGCCTGCTGCGGGCGGGAATCCACGTCCGGACCGATCCGGCGACCGTGGATGCGCCGATCACGCTGACCGACGAGCACGGGCCCGTTCACGTCTACGGCATCCCCTACCTCGAGCCGGCGCTGCTGCGACGGACCTGGCCCGGCGAGAAGCTGCGCACCCAGCACGACGCGATTGCGCACGCCATGGGTCTCATCCGCGCAGACCATGCTTCGCGGGGTGGCCGCTCGGTCGTCGTATCCCACTGTTTCACCGCGGGCGTCGACCCCACTCCCGGGCTCGAACGAGACATCCAACAGGGCGGACTCGACGTCGTCCCGCTCGCCGAGTTCGTGGGCATTGACTACGTCGCTCTCGGGCACATCCACGGTCGTCAGCAGCTCGCGCCCACCGTGCGGTACGCGGGCGCGCCGCTGCACTACAGCTTCGGCGAGGCCGACAAGCCGCGCGGCTCGTGGCTCGTTGACCTCTCGGCAACCGGCGAAGCCTCTGTCACCTGGCTCGACCTGCCGGTACCGCGTCGCCTCGTCACGATTCGCGGCACCCTCGATGAGCTGTGTTCCGCGGCCGAACACGAGTACGCGACGACCGCGTGGGTGCGAGCCGAGTACACGGATGCCACACCGCAGCGCGATCCGCTGCGCCGACTGCAAGAGCGCTTCCCCTTCTGCGCGGCAGTGGTCCACGCCCCTGAGCGTCAGCACGAGCGCGACGATCAGACCTACGCCGGCCGCGTGCGGACGGCTCGGACCGACGTCGAACTCATCGGCGCCTTCCTTGCTCACGTCCGCGAGGGTGAGGGTGCCAGCCCGGCGGAGGCGGAGCTGATCTCCGAGGTGATCGAGGGTCGTACGGTAGCGGAGGCCGTCGCGTGAGGATCCACCGGGTGCAGATCGAAGGGTTCGGTCCCTTCCGTGAGCGGCAGGATGTCGACCTCGACGCTCTCGCCCCCTCGGGTGTGTTCGTGATCGCCGGTCGCACCGGAGCGGGCAAGTCCAGCATCCTCGATGCCGTCTGTTTCGCCCTCTACGGCACGGTCCCCCGCTATGACGGAGTCGATCGGCGCCTGCGCAGCGATTACTGCGGCCCCGACGATCCGACGCAGGTCACGCTGGAGTTCAGTACCGGAAGTGATCGTTGGCGGATTTCGCGGTCGCCGGACTACGAACGCCCCAAGCGTCGCGGCACCGGCATGACAATCGTCGCGGCCGACGCTCTGCTCGAGCGGCTGGAACCGGCTGCGGACGGCAGCGAGCACTGGGTGGGGTACGCCGCCGGGCCGCGGGACGTGGGCCACGCGATCGACGAGGTCGTCGGCCTGTCCCACCAGCAGTTCCTGCAGGTGATCCTGCTCGCCCAGAACCGTTTCTCGCAGTTCCTGCTGGCAGGAAACGTCGACCGGCAGCGGGTGCTGCGGACGCTGTTCGGTACCCAGATCTACGAGGACTACGAGAAGCGCCTCGACGAACTCCGACGCGAGTCCGAGCGTGAACAAGAGCGTGACGCCGGACACCTGCAACGCCTGCAGAGCGACGCCGAAGCGCTCGCACGAGAGGCCGGTTGGCACGTCTCGGACGAGACGATCGACCTGGAACGCGTGGCTGCCCGCGCGGGATACGACCTGCAGACCCGCGCTGACGCCGTCGAGCGGGCCGATGCGGCCCTGGCGGCCGCGGAAGCCGCGCACACCCGCGTGCGCCAGCTGCGCGAGCAGCAACAGCAGCGCAACGCCGCACGCGAGCGCATGGCGGCGATCGAGACCGAATCCGCGTCGCTCGCGCCGGACCGAGCGACGCTCGAGAGGGCCCGCGCTGCCGAGCCGCTGCGCGCCGTGATCGAAGAGGCGGGCCGCGCCCACGCCGACGTCGAGGCGACAGGCGCGATCGAGGCGGCGGCGCTCGCTGACGCTGCGGCGGGGGTAGACACCGCCCTTCCTGTCGACGAGTTGTTCGCCGTGGCACAGGCCCTCACGGGCGACATCGCGCGATGGCAGGATGCGGAGAATGCTGAGCGGCAGCTCGCTACCGACCGCGCCGACCTGACCCGTGCAACCGCTCAAGCTGAGGCAGTTCGGGCGGTTCTTGCCGTGACCCGCGACGCGCTCACCCGGGCCGAGCATGAACGGGGGCGGCTCGGCGATGAGATCGAGAAACTGTCCGTCGCTGCGGCTGGACTCGAGGCCGCCCGTGCCGACAGCGAGGATCTTGCGGTGCGCCTGGTCGCTGCGCGAGAGGCCGAAGCTGCCGCAGTGGAGCTTGCCGCGGCAAGCGCCGACCGGCTCGAGGCGTCGCGCGCCGTCGAAGAGGCTGTGGCAGCCTGGGGTCAGCTCATGCGTCGGCGCCTCGCCGGATTCGCCGCAGAGCTTGCCGACGGGCTCACCGATGATGACCCCTGCCCCGTGTGCGGTTCGCTGGATCACCCCGAGCCGGCTCCGAGCAACCACGATCCCGTCACGGACGCTGTCCTCGCGGCCGCCGAAGAAGATCGCGACCGCGCCCTCGCGGCGGATCGCGAGAGCGCCGCACGCCATACCGCGGTCACCGCGCGCGTCGATGCCGCACGTGCCCGGGCGCGCGGCTCGGTCGAAGACCTTCACGTGCGTCAGCGCGAGAGCCAGTCCCGGCTGGAGCTCGCCGAACGCGCAACCGAGGCACTCGATCGCGCTCGCAGTCTGCGCGGCGAACTCGAGGCGCGTGAGCACGACCTGCGGGCCGAACTGGACGCCGCTGCCGCTCGCCTGGCAGAACTCGACACCGCACGGACGGTCCTGGACGGTCGGATCACCGAGGCCGAGGAAGCTGTAGCTACCGCGCGCGGTGCTTTTCCCAGCGTTCACGCACGGATCGCCGATGCCGAGGCTCGGCGACGAACGGCGCAGCGGCTTGCCGAGGCTCGCCGCGCCCATGAGCTCGCCCTCGAACGGGAGCATGACGCCGATCGCAAGCTCGCCGCGGACGTCTCGGTGTCATCGTTCCCTGATCCCCCGTCAGCATGTGCCGCGCTGCTCACACCGATCCAGCTCGAAGACCTGTCGTCGCGGCTGAGCGATCATGACGCCGCGAAGCGCATTGCGAAGGAGCGGCTGCTCGAACTCGAACTGCAACTCGCCGACGCGCCCGAGGACCTCGCTGACACTGACGCCTCGCTCCGCGATGCAACGCTCGCGCGCGAGAGATGGCAGCATGCCGTCGCTGAACTGGCGGCGGTCCGTGAGCGTGTTACCCGTTTCGGAGATCTGCGACTGGCGATCGAGACGCAGGGTCGTGAGGGTGAACAACGGCGCGAGCAGCACCAGATCCTGGTCCGTCTGGCCGATACGCTCGCCGGGCGTGCTCCGAACACCATGCGCATGACGCTCGAGACCTTCGTCCTGGCCGCCGAGCTCGAAGAGATCGTCGCAGCCGCGAACCTGCGCCTGGCCGACATGTCCGACGGGCGCTACCGTCTGGAACACACCGACGCGCTGGCGCGTCGCGGCGCCGCTTCGGGACTTGGGCTCCATGTCCACGACGCCTATACGGGCCGCACCCGCCCTCCCCAGTCCCTGTCCGGCGGCGAGACCTTCCTTGCCTCCCTCGCTCTCGCCCTGGGCCTCGCAGAGGTCGTCACGAGCCGTGCCGGCGGCATCCGACTCGACACGCTCTTCATCGATGAAGGGTTCGGGTCGCTGGATGCCGAGACTCTCGAGCTGGCGCTGCGCACCCTCGACGACCTGCGCTCGGGCGGCCGCACGATCGGCGTCATCAGTCACGTCGAGGCGATGAAAGAGCAGCTTCCGATCGGCATCCTCGTTGAGGCGACGCCCTACGGGTCGAGCGTCACCACCGAGGCCGCGCCCAGTCTGCTCTGATAGCGGGCGCTGCGTGACGATCCGTCACTGAGCTGGGGGGCATACGCTGGCAGGGTGGGTTCGGATTCGGGAGCGTCGTCGCAGCCACGAACCATCACCATCCCGCTCACCAACGCCGCACGGTGGCGAGCGTTTGCGGTAGCCGCGGCAGTAGCCGCGATCACAATCCTCGACCTGTCGAAGGTCAACGTTGCGCTGCCCTCCATCGAACAGGCCCTGGGCGCCGGTTCCACCGAACTCCAGCTGATCGTCTCGGGGTACGTCCTGACCTTCGGTCTGTTCCTGGTTCCCATGGGGCGCCTCGGTGACCAGCGTTCCCGGCGCGCGCTGTTCCTCGTAGGCCTGATCCTGTTCACTCTCGCAAGTCTCGGGTGCGCGCTGGCCCCGAACATCGTGGTTCTCATGGTCTTCCGGTTGCTGCAGGGTGTTGCTGCCGGCATCCAGATGCCACAGGTCCTCGGGCTCATTCAGCAGATCTTCCAGGGAGCCGAGCGCGGGCGGGCGTTCGGCCTGTTCGGGGCGACAATCGGGCTCGCAACGGCGTTCGGGCCGACGCTCGGTGGGCTCATGATCGCCCTCGGCGGTCCGGATGACGGCTGGCGCTGGATCTTCTGGATGAACGTTCCCCTGGGAATCGCCGCGATCGCGGCGGCGGTCTGGGTGCTGCCGACCACCCGAGTCCACACGGGGCGCCGCATCGCTCTCGATCCGATCGGTGTGATCCTGTTCGGGGTCACGGTGCTCGCACTGATGTGGCCGTTCCTGTTCACCACGGGCTCACCCGACGACGACCCGCGTCGGTGGTGGTTGCTGACCGTCTTCGTCCTGTTCGCGACCCTGTTCGTCGCCTGGGAGCGGAGATATGCCGCCCGTGGGCACGCGCCGCTGATCCCGTTCTCGCTGTTTCGCATCGCGTCCTACCGCAACGGCACTCTGCTCGCGACCTCGTATTTCGCAGCCCTTCCCGCCCTGTTCCTGCTGACCACCCTGTACTTGCAGGCGGGGCTCGAGCTCGAGCCGGTCTTCGCCGGGATGGTCACCATCGGCTTCGCGCTCCCGAGCGCGGCGGCCTCCTGGGTCGGCGGCAATCTCGTGACCCGCATCGGTCGCCCGTTGGTCGTCGGTGGACTCATCATGGTCCTGGTCTCGGCGATCGGTCTCGTGCTCGTCGCCGTCTTCGCCACCCCCGCGCTGACCCCGTGGCTGATGGGCGCCGTGATGATCATCGGAGGCCTCGGGGGTGGGCTCGTGATCTCGCCGAACCAGACCCTTGCCCTCGCTGACGTGCCGGTATCCGAGGGAGGTCTTGCCGGCTCGGTGGGTCAGCTCGGTCAGCGCATCGGTACTGCGGTCGGCACCGCCGTGGCTCTTGCCCTGTTCTACGCCACGATCTATCGCGAGACCGGCAACCGGGACTCGCTGGCCGTCTACCACGACGCCTATCTCATCGGCATGTCCTCAGTCGCGCTCTTCATTGCGCTGGCCTTCGTCGTCTCGATCGTCGACCTGTCTCGGCGCCGAGCGGCGGTACGGGATGCCGAAGCCGACGAGGCTGAGGAGCGTCGCGCGGGCCCGACCTGAGCCAGGAGCCCCAAGCTAGCGGCCTCAGAGACCGTAGTCTCGGCGCACCCGCTCCAGGAGCAGCACGCTGCAGGCATCCGTCGCTTCGCCCCAGTCCCACCGGGCGCCATCTTGGGCCCGATCCGACACGGCCTTCAGTACCCGGATCGGCACGTCGTACTGCTGAGCGACCCACACATACGCGTAGACCTCCATATCGACGAGTGTCGCTCCCAGATCGCGGATGCCTGCAGCGGCGTCCGCGTCATCCACGAAGTGGTCGCCGGTCGCGATCGTATGGCCAGTCCCGCCGAACGAGAGCATGGTCGGGAGTGACACGTGCTGCCCAACGACATTGTCAAGGTCGGTCACATCGTGCTGGATCGCGGCAGTGACCTCGTGCACAGTGGCCTCGACATCCTCGTGGATGGCGCCGGCGGTGCCGACGACGACGATCTCGTCGTAGTCTCCGCGTTCCAGGGCGCGCGTAAGCGCGTGCGTTGCCTGGAGCTTTCCGGGGCCCGTGACGAGGCGGTCGAATCCGGGCAGCTCGTCGGGAAACGCAACCAGTTCGCGGTCGAGAGCCGCAACGAGAAGTCTCATGCCTTCATTTTGCCTGGCGTTTCGAGGTGTACGGGTTCACGCTCAGCGGCGAAGATGGGAGGCGACGACAGGAGGACGCGAGTGAAGTCTGTGGTGTTGGAAACTCCCGACGGGATCGATGTGCGGCTCGGGTGGGACCCGTCGATGAGCGAGCACGATCGCAAGCGCGTCCTGGCCAAGGAACTCGTCGCCGCCAAGCTCAAGCTCGACCCGAAAGACGTTCGGGTTGAGCGGGAAGCCCCGGCTCAGTTCGGGTTCCACACGCAGCTGTTCGCGAGCGTTGAGGGCAAGGAACTGCCCCTGCAGATCCGCAACGCAAGCTTCCGCGCAGCAACCGTGGTCGCTCTCACCGATCAGCCGTACACGATCGGCCTCGACATCCGCGACCTGCATCCCGACGAGGCCACCATCCACGAGATGCAGCGGCACTCACGTCTGTTCGACGAGTCCAACATCCTGAACCTCATCGACCACTGGACGCGCGTGCAGGCCGTGCGCGAGGCCGACGGCCGCGGTGCGCGCGTTGTGCCCGATGTCGTCAAGCTCGACGCGACCCGGCAGCGGGGGTGGGTTCCCGACCGCAGGGCGCAGTACACGATCCTCGATCTCTCCCGCGATGGCTTCGTCGTGACGCTCGCTTTCGCCGACGCGGAGGACGCCCGCACCCCCGTGTGAGGAAGGCGGCTTCGGCTTCCGGGATATTCGTTCGGTCGCGCCGTGAGGCGGGTGGTGGATGCCTGAACTCGCGATTGGGTGCGACCGAACTCGGGACCCGACCATTCGGTCGCGCTGATGTGTGGGTGATGCAGCCTCCACGCCGCGCGACGGCGCGACTGAACGGAGGAGAGTGGCTGGATCAGGCGTCGGATGCCGGGCCGAGCGCGGCATCCAGTTCGGCAAGCCACACCCGGGCGTTGCCGTCAGAGGGGGCGCGCCAGTCGCCGCGCGGCGACAGGGACCCGGCCGGCGACACCTTGGGGCCGTTGGGGATTGCTGAGCGCTTGAACTGCGCGAACCCGAAAAAGCGCTGCAGGAACACCCGCAGCCAGCGCACGACGGTCTCTCGGTCGTAGGCATAGCGCTCGTCGAGCGGGAATCCGGGGGGCCACGCGCCGGCGTCAGCGTCCCGCCACGCCCGCTCGGCGAGGAAGGCGATCTTGGAGGGGCGGATGCCGTAGCGCAGCACGTGGAAGAGGGTGAAGTCATGCAGCGCGTAGGGTCCGATGCGATCCTGGGTTGACTGGATCTTGCCGTCCTGGTCAGCGGGCACCAGTTCGGGACTGATCTCGGTGTCGAGTACCGACTGCAGCACGGTGGTCGCTTCGGGCGTGAGGGCAGCGGCTCCCTGATCCTCGCCATGCGCGATGACCCACCGGATGAGGTGCTGAATGAGGGTCTTGGGGACTCCCGAGTTCACCGCGTAGTGGCTCATGTGGTCGCCGACGCCGTAGGTGGCCCAGCCGAGGGCGAGCTCCGACATGTCGGAGGTCCCGATGACGATGCCACCGTTCTGGTTCGCCAGACGGAAGAGCAGGTCAGTGCGGACCCCGGCCTGCACGTTTTCGAACGTGACGTCGTAGACCGGCTCGCCCTGGCTGAACGCGTGTCCGATGCTGCGGAGGATCTCGGATGCCGTGGCACGGATGTCGATCGTCTCGATCGAGGCGCCGATCGCTGTCGCCAGGGCGACCGCGTTGGACTTCGTGTGGTCGCTGGTCGCGAAACCGGGGAGCGTGTAGGCGAGGATGTCGGAGCGTGGCCGCCCCATCCGGTCCATCGCCCGGGCGACGACGAGCAGCGCGTGCGTTGAGTCCAGCCCACCGCTGACGCCGATCACCGGCTTCGGGTCGCCGATCGCCCGCATCCGCTGCACGAGGCCCTCGACCTGGATGTTGAACGCCTCGTAGCAGTCCTGCGCGAGGCGGGCCGGGTCGTCGGGGACGAACGGGAACCGGTCGAGGTGACGGCGCAGCCCGACATCCGTGGCAGGCGGGTCGAGGACGAACTCGACCCTGACGAAGTCGTCGGCGCCGAGCGCACTGCGGTTGTCGTCGAAGGTGCCCTGTCGGATGCGATCTTGACGGAGCCTGTCGAGATCGATGTCGGCGACGCTGCGGCGCGGGCCGTCGGGGAAGCGCTCGGTTTCGGCCAGCAGCGCGCCGGCCTCGTAGATCATCGTCTGGCCGTCCCACGACACGTCGTTCGTTGATTCGCCCAGGCCCGCAGCAGCGAAGACGTAGGCGCCGAGGCACCGCAGCGACTGCGACTGCACGAGAATGCGGCGATCCTCGGCCCTGGCGATCGTGATCGGGCTTCCCGAGAGATTGGCGATCACGCTCGCTCCCGCCAGTGCTGCCCGGGATGACGGCGGAACGGGCACCCACATGTCTTCGCACACCTCGACATGAAGGACGAGGCCCTCGATGTCGCGGGCCTCGAAGAGCAGGTTCGTGCCGAAGACGGTCTCGAGAGTGCCGATCCGGATCGCCTCGCCCGACCACGCCTCGCCCGGTGCGTACCAGCGCCGCTCGTAGAACTCGCGGTACGTGGGCAGGTACGTCTTCGGCACGACGCCGAGCACCTCGCCGCGATGGATGACGACCGCACAGTTGTAGAGGCGGTTGCGGTGGCGCAGGGGGGCGCCGACCACCAGCACAGGGAAGAGCTCGACCGATGCCGCCACGATGCGCTCGATGGCGCTGGCCACACCGTCCAGAAGCGCGTCCTGCATGACGAGGTCGTCGATGGCGTAGCCCGACAGGCAGAGCTCCGGGAACACGGCGACGGCAACGGCATCCGCGTCGCACTCGCGTGCTGCTGCAAGGACCGCCTCGGCGTTGGTGGCGGGGTCGGCTACTGCTACCGGGATCGTGCACGCCGCGACGCGCGCGAATCCGTGGCGGTACGCGCTTTCGAACGGCAGGCTCGTGCTCACGCCTCCAGTCTCGCACTTCGCGTCTGTACGCGCCGAGAAGCCCGAGACTGCGTCGTGCCCGCGAGCCAGGACGAAGCAGACGCAGGGTCGCGGGCACGATGCGCTCTCGTCGAGGTATCGGCGATAAGCGCGCATCCGACTGGGTCGTGTCGGAGGGCCCGGCTATCGTCGGGAGCGGAAAGGCATCATGCGATACATCGAGAGCGAGCGTCGGTTCGTCTGGAGCGCGAGCGACCTCAAGGCCGCCGCCGAGTGCGAGTTCGCCTGGGTGCGGGCCATCGACGCGAAGCTCGGTCGGGTCGATCCGGTGGAGGATCCGGTTGATCTCACCCTCGAACGCGCTGGACGACTGGGCGTCGTCCACGAACGACGAACGCTCGAGGCGTACCGCGAACGCTTCGACGGCGCCGTCGTGGAGATTCCCGAGACCGCCTCCTCGGATGCCGAAGCCCTGGCTCACGCCGTCGCGCTCACCAACGACGCGCTGCGGTCCGACGACGCGGCCGTGATCTATCAGGCGAGCTTCGCCGACGACGAGTTCGTGGGTTTCGCGGATTTCCTCCTGCGGGATTCGGACGGGCGCTGGATCGTACAGGACACCAAGCTGGCCCGCCATGCGCGCGTCACCGCGCTCATGCAGCTCGCGGCATACGTCGACCGACTCGACCAGCTGGGGGTGCCCCGGTCCAGCGAGGTCCAGTTGTTGCTCGGCGACGGATCGACCAGCACCCACCGCGTCGACGACCTCCTTCCGGTCTATGCCCTGCGCCGCCAGCGTCTCCGTGCGCTCCTGGCAGACCGGCTCTCGGCATCCGCCCCGGTCGCGTGGGATGACCCGCGCGGCGACTTGGGGATCGTCGCGTGCGGCAGGTGCCCGACGTGCGAGCTCGAGGTCGTCGCGAGCCGGGATCTGCTGCTGGTGGCAGGCATCCGTCCCGTTCAGCGCGAACGGATGCAGGCAGCGGGCATCCGCACGATCGATGATCTGGTCGATGCGAACGCGACGCCGGCGGGGATGAACCCCGACACCTTCGCGATGCTGCAGACCCAGGCGAGACTGCAGTTGCGAACGGCAGCCGGTGTGGGCGCGTTCGACTCGGTAGCAGCCGTGGATGCGGCATCCGGTGCGCCCGCGGCACCCGCGCCACCGCCGTTCGAGGTCGTCGTACCGGCTGCCCTCGCGGCGCTGCCGAGGCCCGACCACGGCGACCTGTTCTTCGACTTCGAGGGTGACCCGCTCTACACCGAAGCGTCCGACGATGATGCGCCCGGGCGTGAGCAGACGATCTCGTGGGGTCTGGACTACCTGTTCGGCTGGGTTGACGATCGCGAACAGTACAGCGCGCTGTGGGCCCACTCCTTTGCCGACGAGCGCGCTGCCCTCGAGACGTTTCTCGACATGGTCGCGGTGCGCAGGCATGCCCATCCCGCCATGCACATCTACCACTACGCGCCTTACGAGCCCACGCACCTCTTGCAGATGGCGGCGCGCTACGGGGTGCGCGAGGCGGAGGTCGACCGTCTTTTGCGCGACGGTGTCTTCGTCGACCTCTATCCCGTGGTCAGGCGCGCGCTGCGAGTGGGGTCGCGTTCCTACTCGATCAAGAAGCTCGAGCCCCTCTACATGGGCGACGAGGTCCGCACGAGTGATGTGCAGCGCGGCGATGACTCGATCGTGCGGTACGTCCAGGCGCGGGCGCTCGCCGAAGACGGGGACGCGGATGCCGCGCAGCTCATCCTCGACGACATCGCTGACTACAACCGCTACGACTGTGTCTCGACCCGGCGTCTGCGCGATTGGCTCGTCGACCGCGCCCGCGAGACGGGTCGGCGCCCGGCCGCGAATCCGGAACCGAGCGAGACCGGCTACGAGCCCTCGCCGCAGGCGACGACTCTGCTGCGCCTGGCGGGTGACACGCCCGATGAGGCCGACGCGCAGGCCCTGCGCCTGGCCGCCGCGGCGATCGACTACTACCCGCGTGAGGCGAAGTCGTTCTGGGCCACCCACTACCTGCGGCTTCGCGAGCCGATGTCGCTGTGGGAAGACACGCGAGATGTCGTTGCCGTAGACCCGGCACGTTCCCGCATCCGGGAGGACTGGCACCGACCCGAGGGCTCCCGAGCCGATCGACGCGTCGTCGAGGTGCGCGGAGAACTCGCTCCTGGCACGCGGCTGCGCCCCGGCGCCGACCCGTTCGCGATGTACGAACTGCCCGCGCCCTTTCCGTTCGACGCCTCGGCGCGGTGGATTCACGCCGATCATCGAGTCAGCGTCATCGAGGAACTCGAGGACGGCGTGGTCATCGAAGAGCGAGCTGTCGAGGGTTTCACCTGGCACGATCTGCCGATCGCGCTGACCCCGGCTGCACCGCCGCGCGCTGCAAGCCAGCAGACCGCCATCGACGCGTGGGCGGCAGCCGTCATCGATGCCCACCCCGGGTTCCCGAAAGATCCGGCATCCGACATCCTGCGGCGCCTGCCTGCCCGCCTGCGTGCGGGTGACCCGGCCCCAATCGCCGCGGATGAGGACGACGTCGACGCGCTCGTCGAGGCAGTGCTCCGCCTCGACCACAGCGCCCTGTCGGTGCAGGGGCCACCCGGTACCGGCAAGACCTACGTCGGTTCGCACGTGATCGAGCGGCTCGTCGCCGAGCACGGGTTCCGCGTGGGAGTCGTCGCCCAATCACATGCGGTGGTCGAGCACATGCTCGGCCGCGTCATCGCGGCGGGGGTGCCCGCTTCTCGAGTCGGCAAGGCGCCAAAGGATGCTGACGCCGATGTGCCCTTCACCGTGATCCCGAAGAACGGCGTGCCGGCGTTCGCGGCCGAGAACGCGGCAACCGGCTTCGTCGTCGGTGGGACGGCATGGGATTTCAGCCACGAAGGTCGTGTGCCGCGCGGAAGCCTCGACCTGCTCGTGATCGACGAGGCCGGCCAATTCTCACTCGCATCCACGATCGCCGTCTCGCTCGCAGCCCCGCGGCTGCTGCTCATCGGAGATCCTCAGCAGCTTCCGCAGGTGAGCCAGGGGACCCATCCGGAGCCGGTCGATACGTCCGCGCTCGGGTGGATCATGGACGGCGAGGACGTCATCCCGCCGAGCTTCGGGCGCTTCCTCGCTGCCTCGCGGCGGATGCATCCCGCCGTCACCGCCCCGGTCTCCGACCTGTCGTACCGCGGTGCGCTGCGCGCTCACCCCAGCACAGCGCTGCGGCGTCTCGAGGGTGTGAGGGCCGGCGTCGTTCCGGTGCCGGTTCGTCATCGCGGCCGGGCTACCCAGTCGCCGGAGGAGGCCGAGACGGTCGTCGAGATCGTGCGCGATCTCGTCGGGCGCTCGTGGACGGATGTCGTCGTGGACGACGGTGACAGCTCGGCGACCAGCGCGCCATCCCGGCCTCTGCGGGCTTCCGACATCATCGTCGTGACGCCGTACAACGCGCAGCAGGTGCTCGTGGAGTCAGCGCTCTCGGCCGCCGGGTTTCCGGACGTGCCGGTCGGGACGGTCGACCGCTTTCAGGGGCAGGAGGCTGCCGTCGCGATCGTGTCGCTCGCGGCATCCTCGGGTCGAGACGCACCCCGAGGACTCGAATTCCTGCTGCTGCGCAACCGCCTGAACGTCGCCATCTCGCGGGCGATGCACACCGCCTACATCGTCTACTCGCCGGGGCTGCTGGACGATCTTCCACGCACGCCCGAGGGAGTGGCTCGCCTCAGCGGATTTGCGCGGTTGGTCGGCGCCGTACCCACCGAGACGGGCAGGGCGATGGATGCTGCTTCGGCGGTTCCAGCGATGAGTGCGGTGGTTCCCGGAGGCGATACCCCCGTCGGCTAGGATCCGGCCGAGGCTCGCTCGCGCCTCGGATCTCGGGAGTACATCATGCCGGTCATCGATAGTGCCATCTATGTCGACGGGGTGCGGGTCGAGAGCCCGACGTCGCTCGAGGAGGCGTACCGGCTTCGACAAGAGCTCCATGGGTTCGCGTGGATCGGGCTGTACCGTCCCACGGCAGAGGAATGGGACTCGGTCTCGCGGGAGTTCGACCTCCATCCGCTCGCGGTCGAGGATGGTTCGACGGGTCACCAACGCGCGAAGGTGGAGCGGTACGACCGCACGCTGTTCGTCGTGTTGCGCCCGGCCCGCTACGACGACGCTCGAGAGCGCGTGGAGTTCGGTGAGGTACACCTCTTCGTGGGACACGGCTTCGTGATCAGCATCCGGCTCGCCGAGTCTCCCGATCTTGCCGCAGTGCGCCGGCGCCTCGAGAGCACACCCGAGCTGCTACGGCTCGGCTCGGAGGCGGTTCTCTACGCCGTTCTCGACCGGGTCGTCGATGACTATGAGCCGGTCATCGGTGGCATCGAGAACGACATCGATGAGATCGAAGACCAACTCTTCGGAGATGCCAACGACGAGTTCCTCTCGCGGCGGATCTACGAGTTGTATGGTGAGGCCGCTGCGTTCGGCCGGGCGGTCCACCCGCTGATCGGCATGATCGAGCGCCTGCGGCGGGGATACGAGAAGTTCGACGTCGATCTGGAACTGCGCCGCCATATGCGGGACGTCCTCGACAACGTCACCCGAGTAAGCGAGCGGGTCCAGTCATCGCAAGCTCTGCTCGACAAGGCGCTGACCGTTCACTCGGCCCTTGTCGCTCGTCACCACACCGAAGTGTCGATGCGTCAAGACGAGCAGGTCAAGAAGATCTCGGGATGGGCGGCGATCATCTTCGCGCCGAGCCTTATCGCCGGGGTCTACGGGATGAACTTCGATTACATGCCCGAGCTTCATTGGCCGTGGGGCTACCCCATGGCGATCGGAATGATGCTGGCGTTCGCAGGCGGGCTGTACGCGATCTTCCGCTCGCGCAAGTGGCTCTAGCGGCGACCCGGCGCGCAGCCGGGCACCGTCAGTGCGCGAGCCGTCAGACCGTGCCGTACAGGCGATCGCCGGCGTCGCCGAGGCCCGGCACGATGTAGCCGCGCTCGTTGAGGCGCTCGTCGATGGCGCCGAGCACCAGCGTCACATCGCGACCGTCGACCTGCTTCTCGATCGCGGCCACTCCCTCCGGGGCGCCGAGCAGGCAGATCGCTGTCACGTCCTGGGCGCCGCGGTCGAAGAGGAAGTCGATTGCCATTCCGAGCGAGCCGCCGGTTGCAAGCATCGGATCGAGCACGAAGCACTGCCGGTCGCTCAGGTCGGCCGGCAGTCGCTCGGCGTAGGTCGTGGGCTCGAGGGTCTCTTCGTTGCGCACCATGCCGAGGAACCCGACCTCGGCGGTGGGGAGGAGCTTCACCATCCCGTCGAGCATCCCGAGGCCCGCGCGCAGGATCGGAACCACGATCGGACGAGGTTCGCTGATCTTCACGCCGGTCGTTTCGGTCACGGGCGTGCGGATGGTGATCTCGGACACCCGGACGTTGCGCGTCGCCTCGTAGGCAAGAAGGGTCACGAGTTCCTCGGTCAATTGCCGGAAGACCGGCGACGGCGTGCGCTCGTCCCGGAGGACGGTGAGCTTGTGCGTGATGAGCGGGTGATCGGCGACGTGCAAGCGCATACGCCTCAGAGTAGTCCTAGGCTCGTGGCGTGACCCACGCCGACACCGACCGCACGGCGATGGGCCGCGCGCTCGAGCTCGCGCGCGATGCCGGAGGAGCCGGCGAGGTTCCGGTCGGCGCCGTCGTTCTCGATGAGACAGGGGTGATCATCGGAGAGGGTCGAAACACACGCGAGGCGACGACCGATCCGACAGCGCATGCCGAAGTCGTCGCGATGCGTGAGGCAGCCCAGACACGGGGTTCCTGGAACCTCGAGGGATGCACCCTGGTCGTGACGCTCGAGCCATGTCTCATGTGTGCCGGCGCCCTGCTCCAGGCACATGTCTCCCGGCTGGTCTTCGGTGCGTGGGACGACAAGGCGGGAGCCGCCGGGTCGCTCTACGACGTCGTCCGGGATCGCCGGCTGCCGGTTCGCGCCGAAGTGGTCGCGGGAGTGGAGGCGGATGCCGCGGCATCCGTGCTGCGCGACTTCTTCGCCGCCCGCCGCGACGCCTGATCGCGGAAGCCGCTAGCGGGGCAGGCGGGGGAGGATGTCGGACCCGAGCTCCTCGAGCTGGTCGAGATCAGTCAGATCGACCTGCTGGAAGTAGATCCGGGTCGCGCCCAGCGCAGCCAGACGCTCGACCTTCGGGATGATCTCGTCGGCGCCGCCGACGAACATCGCCTCGCCCTCGGCGCCGCCCCGATCCCGGCCGATCGCGGCCAGTCTCCGGTCGAGAGTGGCATCGTCCTGCCCGACCACGGTGGGGAGCGCGACCGAGAGCTTGAGTGAACCCGGGGCCCGCCCGGCGTCGACGCATGCCTGCAGCACGCGTTCGAACGCGTCGGCAACCTTGTCCTCGGGTTGGAAGCCGATGTTGAACTCTGTGGCGAATCGTGCCGCCAGCGCAGGGGTGCGCTTGAGCCCCCCGCCGCCGATGATGACGGGAACCTGCGGTTGCACGGGCTTGGGCAGCGCTGGTGACTGAGTCAGTTGGTAGGCAGCGCCATCGTGGTCGAACGTCTGGCCTTCGGGCGTTTCCCAGAGGCCGGTGATCACCTCGAGCTGCTCTTGGAACAGGTCGAATCGCCTCGCGGGGAAGGGGATGCCGTAGGCCTCGTGCTCCTGCTCGAACCACCCGGCTCCGAGGCCAAGCTCAGCGCGGCCGCCTGACATCTCGTCGACCTGCGCCACCTGAATGGCGAGGACG
This sequence comes from Microbacterium sp. 67-17, assembly GCF_001898325.1. Taxonomy (GTDB): domain Bacteria; phylum Actinomycetota; class Actinomycetes; order Actinomycetales; family Microbacteriaceae; genus Microbacterium; species Microbacterium schleiferi. The sequence continues at coordinate 52,039 of NZ_MKTR01000020.1, read as the reverse complement.
CCGGGGTGACGGAAGGTCACCGGCGAGACGAGTGTGCCCAGGCGAACCCGCTCGGTTTCCCGGGCGAGCCCGGCAAGGGTCGTCCACGCATCCGTCGGGCCGGAGAGCGGGTCACCGGTGCCCATGGCGAGGTAGTGGTCCGAGCGGAACCAGCCATCGAACCCGAGGCGCTCCGTTGCCTGGGCGCTCACCAGCTGCTGCGCGTACGAGAACCCCTGCTGCGGCTCGGTGAAGACGCAATACTCCATGACTGCCTTTCTAGGGGTGGGTCTGGGTACCGTCGGGAGCCGAAGCCCCGGCCACACTGGTGTCGGCAATCGGTTCAGTTGGGGAGTGGTATATGTCGGGCTCGAGATAGATCACCCGCGCGATCGGGACGACCTCGCGGATCCGTGCCTCGATGGCGTCGATGTCGGCGGCTACCTCTCCGAGGGTCTTGTCGGAGGTGAACCCGAGCTTGCCGGCGACCATGAGTTCGTCGGGGCCCAGGTACAACGTCTTCAGATGGATGACGCGCTCGATCTCGTCTCCGCTCTCGATCGCGCTGACGATGCGGTCTCGATCGGCGCGCGTTGCGCCCTCGCCGACGAGCAAGCTCTTGGTCTCGATGCCGAGCGTGACGGCAACCAGGATCAGCAGCGTGCCGATGAGGAGGGTTCCGATCGCGTCGTAGACCGGGTTGCCCGTCAGCCACGTCATCCCGACGCCGAAGAGGGCGAAGACCAAGCCGGTCAGCGCCGCGACATCCTCGAGCAGCACGACCGGCAGTTCCGGAGCCTTCGCGTGGCGGACGAACGATACCCACGATTGGTTCTTGGTGCGCACGAGGTTGCTCTCGCGAATCGCCGTGCGCAGTGAGAACGACTCAAGGCCGATCGCGATGAACAGCACGATGACCGGCACCCACACGTTCTCGAGCTCGTGAGGATGCGTGAGCTTGTCGATGCCCTCATAGATCGAGAAGAGCCCACCGACCGAGAACAGGATGATCGAGACGACGAACGCGTACACGTAGCGCTCGCGGCCGTAGCCGAACGGATGCTCCGCGTCGGCTGCACGCCGCGACTGACGACCGCCCAGCAGGAGCAGCAGCTGGTTCCCGGAATCGGCCACCGAGTGGATGGCCTCGGCGAGCATCGACGCCGATCCGGAAACGAACCACGCGACGAACTTCGCCAGCGCGATGCCCATGTTTGCGAGGAACGCCGCAATGATGGCGCGATTACCGCCCGATGCACTCATGAGCGGGAGTCTAGGCCCGTCGAGTGTCGGGTTCGTGCCGCTCAGTCGGCGGAGCGCAGGATGATCGTCTCGGTCGCGGGGAGTGAGGTCGGCGGCTGCCCGATGTAGCCGATGACCTGCAGCAGCGCGTGGCGGAACTCGACGGGGCGCTCGAGGTGCGGTGAGTGGCCAACACCCTCCAGGCTCAACTCTTCGACGTGCCCGCCAGCCGCCGCGTAAGCCTCGAGCACGTCACGGGTCTGCGACACCATCTGCTGGGCGGGAGCGACATCCTCCCCGGGCCAGCCCGGGATGATGCCGAGAGCGCCGAGGTGGTTGAGGTCGTAGAACGAGGCATCCGACACGATCGCGTCAGCCGTCCCGTGCACCCAGAGGATCGGCGGCTTGGGTTCGATCTCGACGATCGATGAGGTGTTGAAGTACTTCGGCGCCATGGTGTTGAGCACCCCGACGCTCCCCGCGGCAAAGCCTGGCCAGTTGTCGCTGGGCACGCCGTCACCGGGGTAGTTTCCGGATGCCGTGGATGTCGTCAGCATCGAGGCCACCCAGATGTCCTCGTTCTCGCTGCTGTAGCCGGGAGCCACGTAGCCGGAGCGGAAGACGCTGCGGGGCGAGGTCTGTGCCTCATCGCTCGTGTCGCCGGCGTTCAGCCGCTCGACGAAGTCGGGGTTGCCGCCCCCGCCGCCGGTGCCTGCATCGTCGTCGGTCAGGCGGCTGCCGTCACGGCGCGTGCCGCCGAAGCCGTACGGCGAGACCGGGGCCTGCAGCGTCAGGCTGAGGACGGGGTGATCGATCGCGTACTGCATGACGACGCCGCCGCCCATCGACCAGCCCACGAAGTGTGCGGTGGGGATGCCGAGAGCCTCCATCGTTGCGAACACGTCGTCACTGAAGTCGCGGACTCCGCGGGTGGCGTCCACCGGCAGGTTCTCGGTTCCTCCGAAGCCACGCAGATCGATCGCGATGACGCGGAGATCGGACGGCAGATCCTGCATGATCTCCTGCCAGAACAGCGCAGACGACACATTCCCGTGCACGAACACGACAGTTCGGTCAGCGGGTGTCGTCGGGTCATCCTCGGTGCGCTCCAGGATGTTCACGGCGAGCCGAGGAGTCTCGATCGTGCGAGAGACAATGCCATCGAAAAGGGTCATAGCGGATCCTTGGTTCTCGAGTGTTCTGGAGTGGCCCAGGCCGGGGACGCGTGCGTTGCGCCGACTCCTCCGACGATAGCCCGCCCGTGCTGTGAGAAGGGAGACGCCGAGCGTGAAAATTGACAGAACGTGCGCGCCTAGGATGACGCCATGGCATCCTCTGCACCGTCCGTCGTCGTCGCCGTCCTCGGAGCAGGTTCGATGGGGGGTGCGATCGCGCGCGGGGTCGCCGCATCCGGCTCAGCCGATGTCATTGCGACCAACCGCTCGAGGCAAAAGGCCGCCGTCCTCGCCGACCTCCCGGGTATCCGCAGCTACGCACTCGAGGTATCCCCGGAGCGTAACCGCCTGTCTGCCGCGGAAGCCGACGTGATTCTCGTCGGTGTCAAGCCCGCGATGGTCCCGGACCTGCTGCGCGAGATCGCTCCGTCGCTGCGGCCCGGGGCAATCGTGGTGAGTCTGGCCGCCGGCGTGACGACGGCGACATATGAAGCGTTGCTTCCCGAGAGCGTCGCCGTGCTGCGATCCATGCCGAACACACCAGCCCTGGTCAGCCGGGCCGTCACGGGACTTGCGGCAGGCTCACGCGCGAGCGAGGCTGACCGCGCGAGAGTGCGCGGCCTGTTCGAGACAGTCGGGGTCGTCGTCGAGGTCGACGAGGAGCAGATCGATGCCCTGGGCACGATCTCGGGGTCGGGACCTGCCTACGTCTACCTCCTCATCGAGGAGTTGGCCCGGGCAGCCGAGGGCAAGGGCTTCACACCCGAGCAGGCAAGGCTGCTCGTCGAGCAGACCTTCATCGGCGCGGGCGCGCTGCTAGAGGCATCCGGAGAGGACCCGAGAGAGTTGCGCCGGCAGGTGACTAGCCCGAAGGGCACGACCGAGCGGGCGATCGCGGTGCTTCAGGATGCCGATCTGGGCGCCCTCTTCGGACGGGCGACGGATGCCGCGCTCGCGCGCTCGCGCGAACTCGCTGCGGGCTCCTGACACTGCGCTCCTGCCCTCGCGTAGCAGGTGAGGCGTGAGTCAGCGCAGATCCGCGCGACACCGGCGTATGCTTCTCGTTCGTGACTTCCCGCGCGGCGTTGACGTCGTCGACGCGACGAGGCTGGTGGCGACCCCACCCGGCCCAGGTGATCGTGTTCGGCTTCGCCGGCGCTGTTCTCGCGGGCACCGTGCTGCTTCTCCTCCCGATCTCAGCGGCGGATGACCGCAGCACCAGCGTCGTGGATGCGCTGTTCACCGCGACATCGGCGGTGTGCGTCACGGGCCTCACGGTGCTCGACACAGCGACGCACTGGAGCGGGTTCGGGCTCGTCGTCATCATGCTGCTGATTCAGCTGGGTGGCCTCGGGATCATGATTTTCGCGTCCCTCGTCGGTCTGCTGATCGCCCGACGGTTCAGCGTGCGGGCCCGCATGACGGCAGCTGCCGAGGCGGGAGCACTGTCTACCCGCGATGTGAAGGGTCTCGTCCGTGGCATCGTGCTCATGTCGCTGGCGATCGAGGCTGTCGTCTTCGTCTTTCTCTTTCCGCGCTTCTTCTTCCATTACGGCTATGGCCTCGGCGAGGCAGCGTGGCACGCCCTTTTCCACTCCGTCTCCTCGTTCAACAACGCGGGATTCGCGCTCTACACCGACAACCTCATTCCCTTCGCCGCTGACCCGTTCATCGTGCTGCCCATCTGCGGCGCGGTGATCCTCGGCGGGATCGGATTCCCCGTCTTGCTCCAATTGCGAAAGGAGTTTCGCAAGCCGCTGCACTGGAGCATGAACACCCGCATCATGCTCTGGGGCACTGCCGTGCTGCTGGTTGCCGGAACGGTGTACATCACGGTTATCGAATGGTCCAACGAGGGCACCTTCGGCACCTACCCGCCCGCCGATCGGGTGTTGATGGGCTTCTTCCACTCGGTTCAGACCCGCACCGCCGGTTTCAACTCCGTCGATATCGGTCAGATGCACGACGAGACCTGGCTCGGCATGGACGTGCTGATGTTCATCGGGGGAGGCCCTGCGGGCACAGCGGGTGGTATCAAGGTCACGACCTTCGCCGTGCTGTTCTTCATCATGTGGACGGAACTGCGTGGCGAGGCAGCGGTCAACGTCTTCGGCAAGCGCCTGTCGCGCGCGGTTCACCGACAGGCGATCACCGTCGTTCTCGTCGCGCTCGGCGCCGTGATGGTCGCCACCATCACGCTCATGATCATGACAGGGCGCGGTCTCGACGAGATTCTCTTCGAGGTGATCTCGGCATTCGCTACCGTCGGCTTGAGTACCGGTATCACTCCCGACTTGCCGGCGGGCGGCGATATCGTCCTCGTCGTCCTGATGTTCCTCGGCCGCCTCGGTCCCCTCACCCTCGGATCGGCTCTCGCGCTACGGGAGCGCCGCATCCTGTATGAACTTCCCAAGGAAAGGCCCGCCATTGGTTAGGTTCGCCCTCTTTGCCGACTCCTCCCGGCGCATCGCCGAGGCAGACTCCGTTGCGGTGATCGGGCTCGGGCGCTTCGGCAGCGCCCTGGCTCTGGAGCTCATGGCAGCTGGTACGGAAGTCCTGGGCATTGACACCGACGAAGACCTCGTCCAGTCACACAACGGTGAACTCACGCAGGTGGTGCGCGCCGACGCGACCAAAGAGGAAGTACTGCGTCAGCTCGCCGTCGATGAGTTCGACCGCGTCGTCATTGCGATCGGCCAGGACCTCAAGGCCTCCATCCTCACGGCATCCCTGCTCATCCAAATGAAGGTTCCCGTGATCTGGGCCAAGGCCGTTGACGATCAGCACGGCCGCATCCTCGAGCAGCTCGGCGTGCATCGCGTGATCTACCCCGAAAAGGACATGGGGCGGCGGGTCGCCCACCTCGTTCGAGGCGCGGCCAAGGACTATCTCGAGATCGAGCCTGGATACTCGCTTGCCAAGATCACGACTCCCGACCTGATCGTTGGGACACCCCTGGGTCAGACCACGCTTCGTCGCAAGTACGGCGTCACGGTGACCGCCTTCAAGCACGCCGAGGAGACGTGGATGAACGCCGACAATGAGACCGTCCTCGCTCACGGCGACAGCATCCTGATCGTCGGCCCCACGGATCGCGTCGAGGCCTTCGCCCAGTTGCGCTGACGCTGATGTCTCACGCGAGGGGTCGCAACATGCCGTCTGTGCACGCGACTCAGCGGCGTGTTGTGACCCCTCGCGGAGGAGTTCTGGCGCGGAGACGGCTGGCTAGCGGTCGAGGGCGGCGAAACGCTCGATGTCGCTGTTGGTTCCCGACACGATGATCAGGTCGTGGTTGGTCACCACCGTGTTCGCCTCCGCGTAGCGGAAGGGCTTGCCCGGGCTCTTGACGCCCACGACCGTGACGTTGTACTTCGAGCGCACGCCCGATTCGTTCAGTCCCACGCCGCGGATGAACTTCGGCGGGTACATCTTGGCGAGCACGAAGTCGTCGTCGAAACGGATGAAGTCCAGCATCCGCCCGCTCACGAGGTGTGCGACGCGTTCACCGGCTTCCCGTTCGGGATAGATGACGTGGTTCGCGCCGACGCGCGCCAGAATCTTGCCGTGCGACTGGGATACCGCTTTCGCCCAGATCTGCGGCACCTTGAGGTCCACGAGGTTCGCGGTGATGAGCACTGACGCCTCGATCGAGGAGCCCACCGCGACGACGGCTACCTGGAAGTCCTGCGCGCCGATCTGCTTGAGCGCGTCGATGTTTCGCGCGTCTGCCTGCACGGTGTGGGTGACCCGCTCCGACCACTTCTGGACGAGCTCGAGGCTCTCATCGATCGCGAGGACTTCGCGCTCGAGACGGTCGAGTTCACCGGCGCAGGCGGCGCCGAATCGGCCGAGTCCGATGACGAGGACGGGGGAGTCGCTTCGGATGCGCTCAACCAACGATGGGCCTTTCCACGGGCAGCGAATACAGCTGCGAACGGGATGTCGCGGCCACGGCCGCGGCGAGTGTCACTGTACCAACGCGTCCCATGACGATCGTCACGGCGAGGACGTATTTCGCCGACTCCGGCAGGGTCTCGGTCAGCCCGGTCGACAGGCCCACCGTGGCAAAACCCGAGATGACATCGAACAGCACCGAGGCGACATCAGCCTTCGTGATCTGCAGAATGATGACCGTCGAGACGGCGACGATCGTCGACCCCCACGCGAGCACCGAGAGCGCCACCCGCAGGACGTCGCTCGGGATGCGGCGGCGGAACACCTGCGTCGAATTGCGTCCCTTCGCCTCTGACCAGACGGCGAGGGCGATGACAGCCAGTGTGGTCACCTTGATGCCGCCGGCCGTGGAGGCCGATCCACCGCCGACGAACATGAGCATCATCGCGACGATCTGGCTCGATCCGTTCAGCTCCGACATATTGAGGACCGCAAATCCGCCCGATCGGGTCATCGCCGAGAGAAAGAACGACTGCATCGTGGTGTCGGCGGCATCCAGATTGCCGAGGGTCGCCGGGTTGTTGAACTCCAACCCCAGGAAGACGAGCCCGCCCACCACGAACAGGGTGGTCGTCGTGATCAGGGTGAGCTTGGTGTGGAGGGGCCACCGACGGATGTGCCAGAGCTCCCGGCGCAGCGCGAAGATGACGGGAAACCCGATCGACCCGAGGAAGACCCCGCCCATCAGGACGAGGAGGACCCAGTAGTTGTCGGCGAAGGCGCCGACGCCCTCGACGTTGGGGGTGAAGCCGGTGTTCGTGAACGCCATCGCGGCGTAGAACGGCGCCTCCCAGAGCGCGACATTCCATTCGATGCCCGAGGCCAGCATCCCGGGATACAGCAGGACAGCGACGACGAATTCGATCACGAGGGTCGATAGGGCCACCACCCGCAGTAGCGCGCCGATATCCCCCAGCCGCACGGTCTGGCTCTCATTGACCGGTCCGCCGTGGCTGCGCAGGGGATTCGTGTCGCTCGCGGCGATGAGCTTTGCCCGCAGGCCCAGTCGTCGCGAGATCACGAGCCCGAGGATGGAGGCGAGCGTGAGGACACCCATCGCGCCGATCTGCACGCCGATGAAGATCAGGACGTGCCCGAACGGTGACCAGTGGGTGGCCATGTTCACGGTCGCGAGGCCCGTCACACAGATCGTCGAGACCGCCGTGAACAGCGCGTCGGCAAAAGCCGTCACCTGACCGTTCGCCGACGCTATCGGCAGGGAGAAGAGCCCCGTGAAGATCAGGATCAGACCGACGAACACGAAGATCGCGAACCGCGACGGTGAGTTCTGAGCGAGGGTGCGGAACAACTCGAAGAGGCGGTGCCCCAGGGTGCGCAGAGGATGCGGCGTCGCACGCACGCCTTCGGACATCCCCACCCTCCCTGGTGTCTTGCTCGGCGGCTCACGCGGGAGCGCTGGCGGCCGGATCGCTCACTCATGCTACTGCCGGGCGCGCACGCGACTACCCTGAACACATGGCGGACATCTTCGACGTGATCGCAGACGGCACCCGGCGCGACATCCTGCGGCTCTTGCTCGACCGCGAGTCCGCGTCCGACTCGGGTACGAGTGTGTCCCAGATCGTGAGTGAGCTCGGTGTCAGCCAGCCCACTGTGTCCAAACACCTGAAGGTGCTGCGCGATGCCCATCTCGTATCAGTTCGGGAGGACGGGCAACATCGCTACTACAGCCTTTCGCCAGAACCCCTCGACGAGGTCGACGATTGGCTGGTGCCGTTCCTGACCACCGAGGACGACCTCGAGTTCGAGCTGCCTGCCGCACTGTCTGACTCTGCGGCGCACGCGGCCGAAGCGGTGGGCCGCGCCGCAGCATCCGCCAAGTATGCCGTCACCAACGCCTGGCGCAAGCTCCCCGGCCGGTAACCACTCACGTCACACGAGTCACACCGGTTTACACGCGTCTCGCGCAGGCTCTAGAGTGTTCGCTACCGCCGGTGCGTCGTTCCGGCGCGCTGGGCGTGGAAAGGGGAGGCCATGGCAGAGCTGCCGGATGTGCGCTTCCTGACGGTCGCTGAGGTCGCTGACCTGATGCGGGTGTCGAAGATGACCGTCTACCGTCTGGTGCACAGCGGCGAGCTGCCGGCAGTGCGCTTCGGACGAAGCTATCGCGTACCGGAGTCTGCGGTGACAGCCGCCCTTCAGCGGCCCATCGCCGACGTCGGCTAGACTGATCCGAGGCATTTTTCCATTCATGCCCGTTCCCGGGCGAGAACGCACGCCGCGTTCGACGCCCAGACCCCGACATTGTGAGGTTTTCCGTGGGTTCTGTCATCAAGAAGCGCCGCAAGCGCATGGCGAAGAAGAAGCACCGCAAGCTGCTTCGCAAGACTCGCCACCAGCGCCGCAACAAGAAGTAGGTTGCGGCCACCACACCAAGCGCCTGTCCGAGGGACGGGCGCTTCGTGTTTGCGTGGGCACCACTGACGGCATCCAGCGTGCTTGCAGCGGCCGCACGGAGGAAGGCAATCTCACTGGCGTAGGACGATTCGGACCTGGATCGTCCTACGCTGCGGATTTCTCCTACTTCGGCGACTCCGGGCGGGCCGGCTCTTCGCCACCGTCGGCGCCGTCATCGGGGTTGCCCTCCTGGACCGGAATCGCATTGGTGTACTGGGCGGCGCGGGCTTCTCCTTGCGCGCTCCCCGAGAACAGCCCCTCCACGGCGCCGGTGTTCGTGCTTTCGGCCTCGCTGGCTTCGGCCGGCTGCGTGACCAGGATCCGCTGCACCGGAAGTGCGTCCGGATTGGTGCTGCGCACCCAGGCGACCATCTCTTCGCGCACCAGGCACCGTAGGTCGAAGAGCGTCCCCGCGTTCGCGGCGGTGACCAGGATGCGTACCCGAACCAGTCCGCCGGTGGCTTCGGTCACCTGGAGCACTGCCGTGCGCCCGTCCCACAACTCGGTCTCGCTGACCACGCGCTGCAGGTGCTCGCGCATTCGGGCAGTGGAGATACGCCAATCCACGTCGAGCTCGACAGCTCCCAGCAGCTCGCTGCCCTTGCGTGTCCAGTTCTCGAACGGCGTCGTGGTGAAGTACGTGCAGGGCAGCACCAGACGGCGGTCATCCCAGAGGTCGAGGACGACGTAGCTGAGGGTGATCTCGCCGACGCGGCCCCACTGGCCGTCCGCAACGACGACATCATCCACGCGCAGGGCTTCGCTGAAGACCAACTGGATGCCGGCGAACATGTTGGCGAGCACGGACTGCGCCGCAAGTCCCGCGACGATCGAAGCGATACCGGCCGATGCCAGAATGCTGGCGCCGAACGCCTGGATCGAGGGGAAGGTGAGCAGCGCTGCACCGATGGCGATGATGACGATGATGACCACGGCGACGCGGCGCAGAATCAGCACCTGGGTGCGGATGCGTCGAGCGACGCGATTGTCGGGCACATCGATCCGGTAGTGGCCGAGCGCCATCTCGGTGGCAAAGCGCACCAGTTCGATCAGCAGCCACGCCGCCGCCGCGATGGAGGCGATCGCCGCAGCGCGGTCGATGGCGGCATCCCACGCTGCATTCTCGGCGCCGTCGCCGCCCGCAAGGCCCAGTGGGAAGGAGTGGTCGATTGCGATCCACAGGGCAATGATCAGGATGATCGTGCGAAACGGCCGACGCGCGTAGCTCACGAAGCTCTGACCCCACCTCCGTCGCCGGAGCGCGAGCTTCACGATCCCCGAGACGATTGCGGTCAGCAGCAGTGCGGAAACGACGGCCACGACCACGGCGATTGCGAAGGTCAGCCAGGGTCCGAGGGCCGCGGTCGTCGCATCGACAATGTCTGTCGCGCTCTGCCAGTCGTGCGGGCGCAGGTTGAGCATCCGTTCTCCCTCCGGGGCCTTCGTCCACGCTACGGGGCGCACCGGGTGCACCGGCAAACCAGGCGCCAGGAACACAGGAGGCTCGGAGGATCGCCGCCCCGTACGATGGCACCGTGACGACAGTTACTCTCATCGGCCGGGACGGATGCCACCTGTGTGATGTCGCGCGGGGCGTGATCGACCACGTCCTCTCCGGTCTCCCCGAAGAGCAGGCCGATGCGGTCACCGTCACGGAGCTTTCGATCGATGATGATCCGGCGCTGTCGGAGCTGTGGTGGGAGAAGATCCCGGTCGTGCTCATCGACGGTGACTTTCACGCGCATTGGCGCCTCGACGCCGCGCGGTTGAGTTCGGCGTTGCAGAAAGCGGATGCCGCGCCCCGAGCCCAGGAGGTGTCGCGATGACGCTGCGTCATGTCGTGATGTGGACGATGGCGGCGGGCGATGCTGCCACGCGCGCCGAGCACGCTGCCGAGGTCGCGCGGCGATTGAACGCTCTGGTCGGGGTCGTTCCCGAGATCCGGGCGTTGTCGGCCGGCGCCAACAGCGAGTACCCGGATGTCAACGCCGACGTCGTGCTCATCATGGACGTCGACGACCTTGATGCCCTTGAGGCCTACCAGGTGCATCCAGCCCACGAAGACGTCGCCGCCTACATCCGCAGCGTCGTGGCATCCCGTCACGCCGTCGACTTCGTCATCTAGTCGCGGCGCGCCCGGCCTCAGACGAGGCGCTGCCGCAGGGCGTCGAGTTCGGCATCCGTCAGTCCACCCGAGTGCAGGTAGCCGGCAGCGCCGTCGTGGTTCGCGTCTACCCACTCCAGCGCGGTGAGAATCGCCGCGGGCGGTGTTGCGGCGACGAGATCATCCAGCGCGGGTGTGCGGGGGAGACCCATGGCCTGCAGCATCCCGAACATGCGCTCGGTCCACGGTCCCGCGAGGTTTCGCTCCGAGGATGCGTAGTCCTCGACGATCGAGGCTCGTTCGACGCCGACAGCTTCGAGGATGAGCGCGATCGCGACACCCGTGCGATCTTTGCCTGCCGTGCAGTGCACGAGCACGGCGCCGTCGGACTCGGCGACCGTGCGCGCCGTGTCTGCAAAGGCGCTCGCGCCGTGCTGCAGCATCGAGACATACAGATCGGGGAGCGAGGGGATCCGGGCCAGGGCTGCCTCGATGGCGCGGGAGGAAGCCTCGGGATCATGCGCGGTCGACGCGGAACGCAGCACCTCCTGAGCCATTCCCGCCATGGCGCCTTCGAGCACGCCGAGCTGCACGACGCGCGGCGGCCTCAGGGCAGGAAGGAGGTCGGGACCCATCTGCCGCTCCATGTCGGTTCGGAAGTCGATGATGACCCCGATGTCGCTCGTGGCGAGTTGCTCCAGGCCCCGGGGTGTCAGGCCACTGAGCGCGTCCGACCGGTACAACACCCCGGCCCGCGTTCGACCACGCGTGCCCGCGGGCAGCCCGCCGATGTCGCGAAAGTTATGTGTTCCCTCGAGGCTGAGGGGCGTGAGGTCGGATGCCGAAGCCGCGGTCATCTCTCCAGCGTAGGCGCGAACCGAGCGTGCCCTGGTCGGTGACACAGACAGCTGGCTGACGGGTGTAGTCGGTATCCGTAGCGGATCGTTGAAAAGAACAATTGTGCATTCGGCTCCTGCGAACAGGCCCTCTCGGCGTCCTCTCAGCTTGCCCTCGTGCACACATGTGCAAGTTTTCTGCACTAACTCCCAGACCGAGCGCCAACCGCGCTACTGTCGGTCGTCGCGAGGCCGACGGTGGCCCGCATCCGACGAAAGGGAGTTCCCATGGCGACGTCGCCATCCGAGACGACTGCTCCCACCGCGAGCCCGGCACGCCGCTTCTGGCGCGATCGTCAGGCAGTCCTCGCGGTGGTCGCGGTAGTCATGATGATCCTCGGCAGCCTCATGGCTGCGCTCGTGCAAAACGATGGTGGCCGGACCACGGTCACCAATGCCACTTTCACCGCAAGTGATGGCACGCAGATCAGCGCGCTGGTCTATACCCCGGCATCCGCGACGCCTGCGACCCCCGCTCCCGGTATCGCGATGTGGCACGGGCTGAACAACCAGAAGGAGTACATGGCGCAGACGGCGCTCGAACTCGCGCGGCGCGGGTTCGTGGTCGTTTCGGCGGACCAGACCGGTCACGGTTCGTCGGCCGGCGGCAACAACGCCGTGGGATGTGGCGGGCCTGCCACGCTGTCTTTCCTGCAGTCCCAGGCGACGGTTGATCCCGACCGTATCGGTCTGGTCGGCATGTCGCAGGGCGGCTTCTGCGCCGCCACCGCTGCCGCGCTCTCGCAGCCCGAGGGCTACGAGTCGATCTTCTACATGGAGTCAGAGCCCGGCCCGCCGGGATCGGTCGACGCGGAGCCGTTCGCCGGGCTACGCAACGCGGCTGTCATCATCGGCGACTGGACCGAACTGGCTGGCATGATCGCTGCGGCCCGCGGGGCTGACGCCGTCACCTCACCGGCACTGATGCCCTTCTTCGGCACCGACGAGCCGATCGTTCCCGGTGAGCTGTACGGTTCGCTCGCGGCCGGGACAGGCCGCATGCTCTACACCGGCTGGGAGGGTCACGCCTCATCCACCGACTCGACTGTCGCGATCGGTGCGGCCGTCGACTGGATGCAGCAGACGCTCACCGACGGTGAGGGTCTTGCGCCCGGCAACCAGATCTGGCCGTTGAAGCTCGTCGGCACGGCCATCGCGTTGCTCGGTGCGTTCCTGTTCCTGTTCGCCGGCGGCGCGCTGCTGCTGCGCACGAAGGCGTTCGCCGGAATCGTCCGCCCCGTCCCCGAGTACCGCGGCCTCCGCGGCATCGGTGGTGGGTCGGTGCCCTGATCACCACGGCACTCGGTCCGCTGCTGTATCTCTGGGTGTGGCAGAACATGTTCTTCACGCCGTGGATTCGCCCGAGCACCCTGTGGCCGCAGACCTTCACCAACGTGTACATGGTCTGGTCGCTGATCGTCGGCGTCATCGCTTGGATCCTCATCGCCCTGAATCACTTCGCGTTCACGCGGCGTGGTGGCGCGACCTTCGCCAACTACGGTGTCACCGAGCCCGGCAGCGGTATCGCGTGGGGTTCGGTCGGCCGGTCGGTGTTGCTGGTGATCGCGACGGCGCTGCCGGTGTACCTCATCCTGACGTTTGTCAGTGGGGTGTGGCACGTCGACTTCCGGGCGTGGGTCGTGAGCCTCATGCCGTTCACTGAGACGCGGTTCCTGGCGTTCCTCGGCTACCTCGTTCCCTTCGGGTTCTACTTCGTCGCGCAGGGCATCCTGTTCAACGGGTTCCTGCGGTGGCGCGGCGGTAAGTCGCCGCTGTGGCAGGAGATGCTCGTCAACTCCGTCGTGATGACTCTCGGCGCGGTCGTGTGGCTGCTCATCGCCTACGTCCCGCTGTGGGCCGGGCAGCCGATGCTCTTCGCGACGGATCCCCTCTCGGCGACCGCGGGCGGTATGGGTGCGATCTACTACCTGCCGTTGCTCGTGTTCTGGCCGGTGGCGGCGTGCTTGTGGACGTACTTCTTCCGCAAGACCGGCCGCACCTACGTCGGTTCGATCATGGTCACGGTGCTGATCGTGTGGAGCCTGACGGCGGCTGGCGTGTTCGGCCTCGCACCGATCGCCGGCTGAGCCAACGCAGAAGGTCCCGCATCCGTCTGATGGATGCGGGACCTTCTGCGTGTGTCGGTGTGATGCTTCAGGGCGCCAGGCGTGTGGGCCCGCGGAAGAGGAAGGTCACCTCGCGGATGGACGATTCGCCCAGCAGCAGCATGAGCAGGCGCGCCAGGCCCATCCCGAAGCCACCGTGCGGCGGAACGCCATAGCGGAAGAAGTCGAGGTAGTGCTCGAGTCCCGCAACGTCCAGACCCTTTTCGGTAGCCTGCGCCTCGAGGACCTCGACGCGGTGCTCACGCTGCGCGCCCGTGGTGATCTCGGTGCCTCGGTAGAGCAGGTCGTAGCTCTTGGTCATGCCGGTTTCGGGGTCGCGCATGTGGTAGAACGGCCGGATTTCGGGGTGGTAGTCGGTGACGAACACGAAGTCGTGGTCGTAGGTCTCTTTCACGTAGGCCGACAGCTGGCGCTCGCCCTCGGGGTCGAGGTCGCCGTCGGCGCGGGGGATCTCATACCCGCGGGAAGCGACGATCGACCGGGCCTCGGCAAGCGGAATGCGGGGGAACGGCAGTGTCGGGACCGTGACTTCGAGTCCGAAGAGCTCTTCGATCTCGGTTCCGTGCTTCTCTTTGACAGCCGCGATCGCCGTCTGCAGCAACTCCTCCTGCATCCGTGCGACGTCTTCGTGGGACTCGATCCAGCTGATCTCGGCGTCGATCGAGGTGAACTCGGTCGCGTGACGGCTCGTGAAGCTCGGGTCGGCGCGGAAGGCGTCAGCGATCTCGAACACCTTGCCAAAGCCCGCGGCCTGAGCCATCTGCTTGAAGTGCTGGGGGCTTTGCGCCAGGTAGGCGGTCTGGTCGCCGAAGTACTCGAGCTGGAATAGCTCGGCGCGCGACTCGGCGGGGCTCGACATGAGCTTGGGGGAGTGGATCTCGATGTAGTCGCGCTCGACCCAGTAGCTGCGCATCGCGTGCTCCAGAGTGGTCTGCACGCGGAAGATCAGGTTGTTGCGGGCCTGCCGCAGGTCGATGAAGCGCCAGTCCATGCGCTTGTCGAGCCCGCTGTCTGCGGCGATGGGGGTCTCGGGGTCGGAGGCCGCCGCGATCTCGAGAGTATGGATCTTGATCTCGACGCCGCCGAGCTTGACGCGCTCGTCGTGCTTGAGTTCGCCCGTCACGGTCAGAAAGGTGCCCGTCGAGAGGGCTGAGATCGTCTCGGTGAGAGCAAGGGCCGTGCGGGCCGCGTCGTCGGCATCCTCCGACAACTCTCGGGTGGCGGGGTTCACCAACTGAACGGCGCCGGTCTCATCGCGCAGGATGACGAACTGCACCTTCTTCTGATCGCGCACCGTCTCGACCCATCCGGAAACGGAGACGGTGCCCGCGGGCAGTTGCTTCAGCTGGTTCACCAGGACGCGTTCACTCACGAGCGCCCAGTCTACGGGCCGGTGCGCCGCGGACCGCCTGCGCCCTAGGATGGGCCCGTGAGCGACCCGAAAGAGCCCGTCTTCCGCATGGATCCGAGCACGTTCCGTGTGCAGGACGCCCCGCGGGCCGAGCACGCCGACGTGTCGAGCGAGACGGATGCCGTAACCGAGGCCGACGCGGGCGATGCCGCCGAATCGGGGGCGCCGGCAGCCCCTCGCCCTCGCAAACCCCGCCGCCCGGTGCGCTGGGCCGATCTCATCGTCTCGAGCGTGCTGCTTCTCCTCTTGGCGGCAGCAGCAGTTACCGCATCCGTGTTCGGGGCCTTCCTGACATTCGCGTCGGACTCGTGCTCGCCCACGGGGTGCAACTTCAACGTCATGACGATCGGCATCTGGGTCGCCGTGCTCTCGCCATGGGTTGTCTTCCTCGTCGCGCTCGCCGGTTCGATCGTCATGATCGTGCTGCGACGGATCTCGTTCTGGATTCCGATCACCGCCTTCGTTCTGATGGTCGCGCTGTGGCTGATCGGTGCCGTCCTGGTGTGGGCGGGTACCTGAACCGACCTGTCCTACACAGGCAGCGTCCAGCCCGCTGTAACCTGACGCCCGTACCGTGGCGGG
>NZ_MKTR01000020.1:0-36133 GCF_001898325.1 Microbacterium sp. 67-17 | reverse complement strand
CGCGCTCGAGAACATCTTCCCGCCGCTGCCGAGCGAGGTCATCCTGCCGATGGCCGGGCTGTCGGCCAGTCGCGGCTCGTTCTCCCTGGCAGAGGCGCTGATCTGGACGACGCTCGGTTCGGTCGTGGGTGCCTTCCTGCTCTACGGGATCGGCGCGTGGCTCGGTGTGGATCGATTGCGCGCTGTTGCGGCGAAGGTTCCGCTGCTGCGTCCAGATGACATCGACCGCACCGTCGCGTGGTTCCAGCGCCACGGCGGGAAGGCAGTCTTCTTCGGGCGCATGGTGCCGATCTTCCGCAGCCTGATCTCGATTCCCGCGGGGGTGACCCGTATGCCGCTGTGGAAATTCGGCCTGTTGACCTTCGCCGGTAGCGCCCTGTGGAACACGATCTTCGTTCTTGCCGGGTTCTTCCTCGGTGAGGCCTGGCCCGTGATCGAGCGGTATGCCGACATCCTGCAGTACATCGTCATCGCCGCGGTGCTGATCGGCGTCGCCTGGTTCCTCTACGTTCGGATACGTGGCCTCCTGGCCTCCCGCTCCAGCGACCCGGAGCCGTCGGCCGACTGAGTGGCGAGCGCTCTCAGCCCCCGCAAAGCGAACCCCCACGTAGACTGGGGGAGTGCCCGCTGACCGTGTCCATCTCGTGCGTCATGGGGAGGTCTTCAACCCGAATCGGGTCCTGTACGGACGTCTCCCCGGGTACCGGCTGAGCAAAGACGGACGCCAGATGGCCGAGCAGGCAGCTGCTTGGATCGGTGGGCTCGAGCGCCCCCTGTCAGCCCTCATCGTCTCGCCCCTACAGCGGGCCCAGGAATCGGCGCAACCCTTCATCGACCGGTTCGGGCTGCGCGCGACGACCGACGAACGCGTCATCGAGCCGACCAACGTGTTCGAGGGCAAGCGCATGAAGCGTGCCCTGATGAACCCGCTCAACTGGCGCTACCTCGCACGCCCCGCGGTGCCCAGCTGGGGCGAGCCGTACGCGCAGGTCGTCGCCCGGATGGATGCTGCGATGACGGATGCCTGGGGTGAGGCCGATGACGGCGACGTCGTCGTGGTCTCCCATCAGCTGCCGATCTGGGTGACGCACCTGGCGGTTGCCGGGCTTCCGACCCAGCACGACCCGCGCCATCGCCGGTGCGCGCTGTCCAGCGTGACGAGCTTCGAACGCTCCGGGGATGGATGGGTCGAGGTCGACTATGTCGAGCCGGCGGCAACCTCCGACGCCATTGACGTCGGGGCGGTCTGAGATGACGATCCGTGCTCGCCGCGGGGCGGCATCCGTGGCTCTCGCGCTGGTTGGCGCCCTCGCGCTGGGCGGCGCGCTCGCCGGGTGCACAGCCGATCCGCTCGCCGAGCAGTACCGCGCGGGCGACAACAAGGGCTTCATTGCGCAGAACGGAATGGAAGCTGTCACGATCCCTGTGGATCAACGCTCCGCGCCGCTGAACTTTTCGGGCGTCACCGATACCGGCGAGACGGTGACGAGCGATGACTACCGCGGCCAGGTGCTCGTCGTGAACTTCTGGTACGCCGCGTGCGCGCCGTGCGTGGTCGAGGCACCCGAACTCGAGGCTGCCTATGCCGAGGTCGGTGGAGCCGACGTCGCGTTCCTCGGCCTCAACACCTCCGACGAGGCGCCGACCGCACGGTCGTTCGCGAAGGACAACGGCATCAGCTACCCGAGCCTCATCTCGGTCGGCGATCGGGAACTCAAGCTCGCCTTCGCTGACGCGACCCCGCTGAACGCAACTCCGGTAACGCTCGTCATCGACCGAGAGGGCCGCGTCGCTGCACGCGTGATCGGCGCACTCTCGAGCTCGTCGATCCTCACGACCCTCGTGAAGGAAACGCTCGCGGAGAACGGATGAACGTCAGCGAGCTGGTCGGAGGGGGAGCCCTCTGGGTTGCGGTCCCCATTGCGTTGGCGGCCGGCCTCCTGTCGTTCCTCTCGCCGTGCGTGCTGCCTCTGGTGCCCGGCTACCTCGGGTTCATCGGTGGCTCGGTGACGTCGGCCCGCAACGCCGACGGCGTTCCGGTTCCGAGCCGCGGCAGGCTGCTGGGTGGCGTGGCGCTGTTCATTGCAGGCTTCACCGTCGTGTTCTTGGCGATCACCATCCTCGGCGGTGCGCTCGGCCAGTTCTTCGTCCGCTATGGAGATCTCATCACCCGGATCCTCGGCGGCGTGATCATCTTCCTCGGCCTTGTTTTCATCGGCCTGTTCGGCTTTGCGCAGCGCACGGTCAAGCCGCAGGTCCGGGGCAACATCGGCCTCATCGGGGCACCGCTTCTGGGACTGGCGCTCGGTCTCGGGTGGGCTCCCTGTATCGGCCCCACCCTCGCAGCGATCACCTCGTTGTCGTGGAATCTCGGCGACCCCGGGCGTGCGGCCATCCTCGGCCTCACCTACTCGCTCGGACTCGGCATCCCGTTCGTCCTGCTCGCGCTCGGCCTCGGCTGGGCGACCAGCGCCGTCACCTTCCTGCGGCGCCACATTCGCGTCATCAACATCGCCGGCGGCATCCTTCTGGTGCTGCTGGGGGTCCTTATGCTCACCGGCGTCTGGACGGCGCTCATGATCTCGCTCCAGGGGGTGCTCGCCAGTGTCCCCCTCCCGCTCTGACGACGTCACAGTCGATCCGCTCAGACCAGCTGACTACGCCGATACGTCAGCAGACAGCACGGATGCCGGTCGGCCGTCTTCGGATGATGCCGTGACATCTCCGGCGCTCGGGCCCGCGGGATGGGCGCGGTGGGGATGGCGCCAGCTGACGAGCATGCGCACGGCACTGCTGCTGCTCTTGCTCTTGGCCATCGCGGCAATCCCCGGGTCGTTGGTTCCTCAGCGCAGCGCCGACCCCAACGGCGTGAGTCAGTACTTCACCGACAACCCGGACCTCGCGCCGATCCTCGACGGACTCCAGCTGTTCGATGTCTATACGTCGGCCTGGTTCTCGGCCATCTACATCCTGCTGTTCATCTCGCTCATCGGCTGCGTCATCCCGCGCACCCAACACCACTGGAAGGCGCTGCGTGCCAGACCGCCGCGCACTCCCGCCAGGCTTGAGCGGCTCTCGACCCACCGCGAAACGCTGGTGGAAACGGTGGATGTCGATCCCGCAGCCTACGCAGGCGATGCTGTCGCCCTCGCCGAGCAGCAACTGCGCCGCGGCGGCTACCGAACCGAGCGCTACGACACCGCGCGCCGGGGCGCCCCGAGCTTCAGCGTCTCGGCAGAGCGCGGCTACCTGAAAGAGACCGGGAACCTCATCTTCCATGGGGCGCTCGTGGGTGTGCTCATCGCCGTGGGCGTCGGCGGGGGATTCACGTACACCGGACAGACCGTCATCATCCAGGGCGACACTTTCACGAACGCTCTCGTGGACTATTCCTCGTTCAATCCGGGGCGCTTCGTCGACGAGAACTCTCTCGTCCCCTACGCGATGACCCTCGACGAGTTCAGCGTCAGTTACGTCGCGCCCGATGAGAGCGGGGCGGGTCAGGCCGGAGACTTCGTCGCGCGCCTCACCACCCAACGCGCGGGCGAGGAGCCGACTGCCGGTGAGGTGCGGGTGAATCATCCGTTGGATGTCGCCGGCGATCGGATCTTCCTCATGGGCAACGGATACGCGCCGACCATCACGGTTCGAGGTCCCGACGGCGAGGTTGTGTACTCGGCATCCGTTCCCTTCCTGCCACAGGACCGCAACCTCACCTCGCTCGGTGTCGTCAAGGTCCCCGATGGGCTGCCCGAGCAGCTCGGACTCGTCGGTTTCTTCTACCCGACAGTCGCGGAGCTCGAGAGCGGTGCTTTGACCTCGGGATGGCCGGCGCTGGTCTACCCGGAGTTGACCTTCAACGTGTTCGAGGGAGACCTGGGTATCGATGGCGGCATCCCGCGCTCGGTGTACGCGCTTGATACGACCGACATGACCCAGCTCACGGGCGGGGACACCGGCGTCGACTCGATCCGGTTGCTGCCGGGCGAGACCGCCGAGATCCCGGGCGGCCGCGGCACGATCACCTTCGAAGACGATTCGGCTCTCACTCCCACGGGAGAGCCGGTCAAGCGCTTCGTCTCACTGTCGATCCACCGGGATGTCGCGGCTACCTGGGTGCTGGTGTTTGCCTCGATCGCCGTCGCGGGGCTGCTCGCTGCCCTGTTCGTACCCCGCCGGCGGGTGTGGGTGAAGGCGACAGTGCAGGGCTCTGCCGTGCGGCTCGAGTACGCGGGACTCGCGCGCGGCGAGGACCCGACGCTGGATGCCACGGTCGAGCGGTTCGCCGGCGAACACGGCGCTTCCCTCGCGGGGCGCGGCGCCAGCCAGCCCACGTAAACTGGCACCATGCCCGTCGATTCCGCGTTGTCCCTCGAGTCGGTCTCGTTCCTCCTGGTGTGGACCGCCATCTCGATTTACGCGCTCGCGTTCATCGCCTACGTCGTCGATCTTTCCCGTCGCTCCGCGGTAGCCGTCGAGCGCTCTGCGCAGCGTGAGCTCGTCTCGGTCGGCGCAGGGGCGGCATCCGGGGATGCCACAACGGATGCTGCATCCGCCGTGGACGAGTTGCGAGCCGAAGGGCTGGCAGCGGAGCAGAACCTCAACGCGGCGCCCGGCCGTCGCACCCGCCTGCTGTGGGCGCGCATCGGGACGAGCCTCACGTGGCTTGCGTTTCTCTTCCACGTCGGCGGCGTCATCACCCGCGGGATCGTCGCTGGCCACGTGCCGTGGTCGAACATGTACGAGTTCGCTCTGACGGGCACGGTGCTCATCGTCGCGGTCTATCTCGGGGTGCTCTTCCGCTACGACCTGCGCTTCCTCGGGTCGCTCATCACGGGCATGGTTGTGCTCATGCTCGGTGGGGCATCGCTGCCCTTCACCTTCTACGTCGAGGTCGTGCCCCTGGCTGACCCCCTCAAGAGCGTGTGGCTCGTCATCCACGTGTTCGTCGCGTCGCTCGCAACCGCGCTGTTCGCCATCGCCTTCGGTCTGTCGGTGCTACAGCTGATGCAGGCGCGCCGCGAGCAGCGGGCGATCGCCGCGGTCGGCACCGGCGCGACGGTTCGCACGGGCCCTGGGTTCCTGCGGACCCTTCCCGGCTCGGAGGCCCTCGAGTCACTCGCGTACCGCTTCGCGATCATGGGCTTCGTGTTCTGGACGTTCACGCTGATCGCCGGATCGATCTGGGCGAACGACGCGTGGGGTCGCTACTGGGGCTTTGACACGAAGGAAGTGTGGACCTTCGTGATCTGGGTCCTCTACGCCGGCTACATCCACGCCCGCGCGACGCGCGGTTGGCGCGGTTCGCGATCGGCGTGGCTGTCGATCGTCGGGTTCACTGCCGTGATCTTCAACTTCACGATCGTGAACATGTTCTTCAAGGGGCTGCACGCCTACAGCGGCCTGAGCTGAGGCTCGGTTCTCCCGATCTCCGGGGGTGGGTGCGATATCCGTGGCTGAGTCGGCGCCGGCTCGGTGCTGGGCTGGCCAGACATCTCAGTCGCGCCTTGACCCGGGTGCCGAGACGTGAGACCCACACCAAGCCACGACTGAGCTGATCTTCCGCGGCCCTCAGGGGCGGGCAAGGGATTTCGGTCGCGCCGTCGTGTGGGTATGCGCGGGCAAGACCCGCCTTACGGCGCGACCGAACAGGCCGCACGGATGCTGCGCATGGTGCTCGTCATCTTTCGGTCGCGCCGTGACGCGGGTGTCGGGACGTGAGACCCGCACCAACGCGCGACCGAACGGTGATGGCGGGTGGGTTAGCTAGCTCACGACCGGTGAGGCGAGGATGGCGCGGGCTGATGTCGTTCGCTTCCTGGCTATCGCGAGGATGGTCGCCACCAGGCCGAGGCCTCCCCAGATCGCAAGGCCCGCGATCCCGGCACCCACACCACCGGAATCGGTGAGCGCGCCGAGCATCGCGTTATACGCGGGTGAGGTCGGCATCAATCCGTCGATCGCCAGGAGGACCCCCGGCACCGTGGACACGACTCCGGCCGCGACCGCGAGCACACCGATAAGCGCCGCGATCCATCGACCCGCGCCGCCGAATACGGCAACCAGTGCCTGGTTCACGGCGGCGAAGGCGACACCGGCCAGGATGCTGACACCCGCGAAGATCGACCAGTCACCCCAGTCGTAGCCCGCAGAGATCTGCACGATCCCTGCCACGAGCAGACCTTGGATGCCCCCGATCGCTGCTGCCGGCGCCAAGGAGCGAAGGGCGAGAAGCGCCGACGGCGACCGGGAGGCGAGAGTGCGTGCGGGGAACGCGCGCAGCGCGATGAACGTACCGAGCGCGCCGAACCACAGCGCGAGCGCGGTCAGCAGCGGAATCGCGGAGGCGCCGAACAGGTCGGATCCGACGCCCTCGGCCTGCACCGGATCGGCGACGACCTCCGCGAGGCTTGCGGCCTCGGCATCCGTGTACGACGGAAGCTGGTCGACAGCCGTGTGCAGCCCGTCCGCGAGGTCGGTCGTTCCGCTCGCGAGTTGGGTCAGGCCGTCGGTGAGGCTTGTCGCGCCGGTTGCGGCCTGGGAGGCGCCGCTCTGCAGGCTCTGCGCACCGGACTGCGACTGCGTTGTTCCCTGGGCGAGCTGTGTAAGACCGTCGGAGAGACTCTGCGTCTGCGCGGCGACCTGACGAAGGCCGCCGCTCGTCTGCGAGATCAGGGTCGAGATGCCCGGAACGACCTGCCCGCCGTAGCCGGCTGCGGTTCCTGCCGCGGTGGCCGCGGATCCAGCATTCTGCGCGACCGTCGCGGCCGCGTCGGCAGCAGTGGCAACGCTCTGGCAGTAGGAGGGCGACCCGTCACAGGTCGCGGCGAGTGTTCCGAGTGTTTGCGCGAGGGCGCTGGCGCCCTGCGCGACAGTGACCGTTCCTGTGGCAGCCGACTGCATGTAGCCGTACATCGTGTTCGCGGCCGCAGGGAGTGGCGCCGCATCCAGCCCGTCGGCGATCTGGTTCTGCGCGGCAGCCAGCTGCGCTGCGCCCCCAGCCGCCTGCGACGTCGAGTTCGCGATGGTCCCGAGCCCAGAGCTCAGCGCACCCGCGCCGGAAGCGAGTTGGTCGATGCCGCTCGCGAGTTCGGCGGATCCGTCGGCCGACTGCCCGATGCCGGAAGCCAGCTGATCGGCGCCATCCGCGGCCTCACCGAGCTGCTCACCGAGGGTCGTGAAACCGAGGAAGACGTTCTCGAGGTAGGCGGTCGAGATCTGCTCGCCGGTCAAGGATGCCGCTGTCGAGGTGATCTGTGCGGTGATGGCGTCATCCACGATGCGGCTGTCGGGGGGTGTGGTGACCTCGATCGTTGCCTTCTCGGGCGTCTCGCCAGGTTGAGTGGATGTCGCGGCGGCCGAGAAGTTCTCGGGGATCGTCACGACCGCGGCGTAGGTGCCGTCGGCAAGGCCTGCCGCGGCATCCTCGGCGTTGGAGATCGTCCACGTGAGGTTGCTGTCGGTGTCGTCGGAGCCTTCGACCAGGCCCGCTGTGAGCTGCCGCCCGAGCGGCACGGTCTGTCCGTTGATCGTGACGGGCTCGTCGTCGTTCACGATGGCCGCGTTCATGGCATCCAGGCGCGTGGTCGGGTTGTAGAGCGCAACGACAAGGATGCCGCCGATGAGGGCAGGAAGCAGGATGACGCCGAGGATCGTCAACCAGGTGATCGGCCGCCGGGTGCGGGCGCGTTCGAGGGGAATGCTCATGAGTGCTCCTCCGCGGATGCGGAAACTGTCATATCGGATCGAGTTGACACGGTGATCGAGCGCAGGTCGGGCCGGTGGGCGTCAGCCATCAGGCCCAGGGCCGGTCCCTCGTGCTGGGCCGAAGCCAGGATCGTGAGGGGAGAGTCCGCGTCGCCGGCGCGCTCGCGGCGAACAAGCGCCGCATCGCGCAGGAGCGCTGCCGCCTGGTCTCGGACGGCTTCTCCCTCCAGTCGGTCGAGGCCGTCGATCACGATGATCCGCGCCGATCCGCGCAGGGCCTGTGTGAGTTCGGTGAGGGGTTCGTCAGTGTCGGCGAGGAGCGCGACACCCACGTGCGAGCGCACCCAGGCGGCGCGCTCGGGGAGCAGGTGCCCGGCAACTCGCAGTCGCCCGTCCGTCGGCGCGAGCCTTCCCGCGATCGTCATCAGGAATGCCCGGGCAGCGCGGGGGTCACCGGTGACGACGACGGTGTCGCCGTATTCGACACGGATGCCGACCCCGGTGAAAAGGTCGGTGTCGGTTCCGTGTCGTGAACCGAAGGCGTGCACGGCCAGGTCCTCGGCAACGACAGCCGCCGTCGTCCTCGGTTCGGGCCAATCCCGCAGCGAGAGCTCCCGCTCCACTGCTTCGCCTTCGATGTCGAAGTGGGGGAGCACCCGATGCATCCATCGCGGCATCCACCACGCCTTTTCGCCGAGGAGCGCCATGACCGCGGGAACCAGGGTCATGCGCACGAGGAACGCGTCGATCGCGATACCCGCGGCAAGGCCCAGCGCGATGGGTTTGATGTTGATGTCGCCTTCGGGGACGAACGCGGCGAACACCGCGAACATGATGACCGCGGCGGCTGTGACCACGCGGGCTGATGCCGTGAATCCTGACCGGACGGCGCTGATCGCCGTCGCGCGGTCGGCTCGCCCACCGCGAGCGCGCCGCAGGTGGACGTAGTCCTCGCGCATCCGCGACACGAGGAAGACCTCGTAATCCATTGCGAGGCCGAAAAGGACCCCCATGAGGATGATCGGCATGAAGCTGATGACGGGACCGGTCTTGGACACGTGAAGGGCGTCGGCGAACACCCCCCACTCGAAGACGAGCGCGACGATACCGAACGCGGCAGCTACCGAGAGGAGGTACCCCGCTGCTGCCTTGAGGGGAACCCAGATCGATCGGAAGACGATCGTGAGCAGCACGAGCGAGAGACCCACGACGAAGACGCCGAAGGGCAGGAGCGCCCCGCCCAGTCTGTCGGAGATGTCGATGGCGACCGCGGTGAAGCCCGTGACCTTCAGGTCGACGCCGTATTCGTCCAGGAGCCGATCGTGCTGTGCCCTGAGCTCTCGCACGAGTTCCGCCGTGGCGGGGTCATCCGGTGCGGTCTCGGGAACGATCTGCACGATCCCGGTGTCGGCGGTGCGGTTCGGGGTCGCGAGCGCTACCTCCTTCACGCCGGGAATCGTGGCGATCTCATCGCCGAGATCCTGCATGAGCGTCAGCGGGTCGGTCGAGGTGACGATCGTGCCGGTCATGATGAGCGGTCCGTTGGCGCCGGCTCCGAAGTGCTCGGCGACAAGGTCGTAGCTCTGCCGCGCCTCGTTGTCTTCGGGCAGCATCCCGGCATTGGGAAGGGCGAGCGCGAGGCTGCCGGCCGGTATCGCGAGCGCTCCGAGGAGCGCAACCACCGAGACGGTCGTGACGATCGGATGCCGGGTCACGAGCTTCACCCACGGATTCGTCTTCTTTCCGTGCGTGATGGTGGGTGCGGGTTCGGCATCCGCTGCTGACGCTGCCTCGGCAGTGGCAACTGCCGCGGCATCCTCGCGGGCTGATGTTCCGCGTCGGCGCTGCGAGGCGCGCGGTGCGCGCCGAGGCCATCCGGCAACTCGGCCCTTGACGAATCCGAGGAAGGCGGGAGTGAGGGTCACGGCGATGGCAACGGCTATCGCCACGGCGACGGATGCCGCGATTCCCATGGTGGTCAGGAAGGGGATGTTCGCGAACGAGAGGCCAATCAGGGCGATGAGCACCGTTGCGCCGGCGAAGACGACTGCGGAGCCCGCGGTTCCGGTGGCGCGGGCTGCAGCCTCTTCCGGGTCCACCCCTTCGCGGACGGCATCCTGCTGGCGGGAAATGATGAACAGGGCATAGTCGATCCCGACCGCAAGCCCCAGCATGAGGGCGAGCATCGGCGTTGTCGACGAGATCGTGGCGAAGGCGGTGGAAATGAAGATGAGCGCCATCGACAGTCCGACACCGAGCAGTGCAGTGATGAGGGGGAGCCCGGCGACGACGAAGGATCGGAAGGTGACGATCAGCACGACCAGGGCCAGGATCACGCCGAACAGCTCGACGATCGAGAGTGTCGGCAGCGACTGAGAGAAGAGGTCGCCGCCGAGCGCCACGGTGCTGCCTGCCGGAAGTTCAGCCTGCAGGGCGTCGGTGATCTCGAAGAGCTGATCCTTCGTCTCTGCTGAGACCGACGAGGCTTGTCCCTCGAACTGGAAGCGCACCAGCGCTGCCGATCCGTCATCCGAGATGAGGCCCGAGATCGACTCGTCATACGGATCGCTGACGGCGAGAACTCCGTCGATGTTCTCGATGTCATCGATCGTCTGCGCAATGTCATCGGGGAAGGGGGCGTCCTCGACGGTCATGCCTTCCGGGGCGACGACGATGAACTGCGCGCTGGTTCCCGAGACCTCCGGGAAGGTTCGCTGGAGCTCCTCGAGTCCCTCCTGCGACTCCGTTCCAGGGATCGAGAAGGTGTTGTCGGTTCCCTGTTGGAAGAGCACAGCTCCCCCGCCCGCGAGGATCAGCACCAGGAGCCAAGACGCCAACACCCGCCACGGGTGACGATACGCCCACCGTCCGAGGGCATAGAGAGCGGTGGACACGGGTCTGCCTCCGGGATTCGTCAAGGGGAGTCTCGATACACCGGTGTATCCGATACGCAAGTGTATCGTAGACGATTGACGAGACCCGCAAGCTGAAGGCTCGATGTGAACGCCGGCGAGAGGAGAGTGGGATGTCCGCAGACGGCACCGCCGCCGCTCAGCATGTTCTGCAGGCGATCGATGGGATCGCGCCCGACGGCGTGCGCGGCCGTGAGCGCACCAAAGCGCGCCTCATGCGCGCCGCCTACGAAGTGTTCGCCGAAGTCGGCCTGGACGGAGCCTCGGTCGAGGCGATCTGCGAACGCGCCGGATTCACGCGCGGTGCGTTCTACTCCAACTTCTCCACGAAGGAGGAGTTGTTCTTCGAGCTGGTGCGTGCGGTGACCGATCGCAAGCTCGAAGCGGTCTCCCAGCGGGTGGATGGCTTGCGCGCCCAGGATGCCGCGCTGACCCCGAATGAGCTCGTTCAGAGCGTGCTCGATGGCACCGTAGAAGGTCTCTTGGACGTTGTGCTGATGAGCGAGATCCGATTGCGTGCGATGCGTGATGACGAGACTGCGCGGGCGTATCTCGCGTGGGCCTCGAGCCTCATCGACCGCGTCGAGGGGATGATCGAATCACTCGCTACGTCCTACGATCTGCGGCTTCGTCTGCCAGCCCGTGACATCGCTCGCCTCGTCCTGACGGTCTGGGAGGATGCGCTCATCACCGCAGCGATCGAGCGGATCGACGACGAGGGGCTCCGCCGCCGGGCGGAGTTGCGGACGCAACAGCTGGCACTCGCGCTCGTCGACACCGCACCGTGACTGGCCGCTGAAGACAGAGCGATCTGCTCAGGCCCCGGATGCCGCCAGCTGCGCGTGGCATCGGGTGAGCCGATCCTCCCACCACTGTCGGCGGTCGGCGGGCGCGGCGTGTTCCGTCACCGCTGACTCGTCGAGCTCGGGCCGGCGGACGGGGATCGTCCCCTGTTCCGGGCGTAGCGGCTGCATCGTGACGTCGGCTGTCAGGAGCGACGCGGTGCCCAGGCCGCAGTCGTAGTCGAGGTCGGGGAGGGCGGCGGCCAGCGCTGCCCCCATCGCCAGCCCCACCGAGGTGTCAAGCGCGCTCGAGACGACGACCGGGAGCCCCGCCTCGGCGACGATCGAGAGTGCGCGGTGCACCCCGCCCAGCGGCTGCGCCTTGATCACCAGCAGGTCCGCGGCGCCCGCCCGCGCTACAGCGAGCGGGTCATCCGCCTTGCGCACACTCTCGTCGGCGGCGACGGGCACTCCCATGTACCGGATGCGGCGCCGCAGCTCCCGCAGCTCATCGATGGTTGCGCAGGGCTGCTCGACATACTCGAGGTCGAACTCGGCGAGCGCGTGGACGGCGTATTCTGCCTCGTCCAGATTCCACGCACCGTTCGCGTCGACGCGGATGCGGCCAAGCGCCCCCATCGTCTCGCGCGCCGCCCTCACGCGTGCCACATCATCGGCGAGCGTTCCGCCGGGCTCGGCCACCTTGACCTTCACGGTGCGGCATCCATCGAACCGCGCGAGAACCGCGGCTACGGCATCCGGTGCGACCGCGGGAACCGTCGCGTTCACGCGGATCTCGCTTCGTCGCGGTACCGGGGTGCTGTGCCAGCCGAAATCGATGGCTGCGGCAAGCCAGGCGCTGGCCTCGGCATCCTCGTACTCAACAAACGGTGAGAACTCGGTCCAGCCGGCGGGACCGCGCAGCAGCATCGCTTCGCGGTGCTCGATGCCGCGGAATCGTGTCGTCAGCGGGAGGGAGACCACGTGTGCGCTCTCGAGCAGTTCATCCAGCGGCGGAATCGATGGCAGGTGCGAAGCGGCGACCATGATCTCATCCTGCCCGCCACACGGCCTCATGGCATCCCGCCGCGCGGGCCCCGAGCGCCTACGTCTCCGTAGGCTGAAGGCATGGTTCTTCTTGACACTCCGGTCCGGCTCGGCGTTCAGGTGCGCCCCCAGCACGTGACCTATCCCCAGATCCGCGACGCAGTCCTCTGGCTCGAGGACTTCGGCGTCGACATTGCCTTCAACTGGGATCACTTCTACCCGCTCAGCGGTGACCCGGATGGGGCGCACTTCGAGTCGTGGACGATGCTCGGCGCATGGGCTGAGCAGACCGAGCGCATCGAGTTCGGAGCGCTTGTCAACTGCAACAGCTACCGCAACGCCGATCTGCAGGCCGATATGGCGCGGACGGTCGATCACATCAGCGCCAAGGGCGGCGCTACCGGTCGGTTCATCTTCGGCACCGGCTCGGGGTGGTTCGAGAAGGATTACCTGGAGTACGGCTACGAGTTTGGGACCGCGGGTTCACGCCTCGACGATCTCGCCGAGGGGCTCCGCCGGGTCGAGGCGCGGTGGCAGGTGCTCAACCCGGCGCCGACCCGCAAGATCCCGGTCATGATCGGCGGTGCCGGCGAACAGAAGACCCTTCGTCTGGTTGCCCGCCACGCCGACATCTGGCACAGCTTCGTGAAGCCGGATGCCGTCACCAGCAAGCTCGAGATTCTCGAGCAGTGGGCAGAGAAGGAAGAACGCGACCTGTCGAACCTCACGGTCTCGAACGAGATCGGCGCGCGCGGCGTCGCCGAGGTCGACGCGCTCTATGACGCCGGGGTGCGGCTCTTCACGCTGGGACTCGACGGCCCCGACTGGAACTTCGACGCCGTCAAGCAGTGGGTCGCGTGGCGGGACGCCAAGAACGCGGCGTGATCGGCGGATCCGTCAGCTGACCGGCTCTCCGCAGACGCCGCAGATGCCGCTCGGTGGCACCTCAACGAAACAGTTCGTGCACACGGCTGCAACCCTCTCGGGCACCGACGGTGTCGCTCGGGTGGAGCGGGGTGCTCGCGGCGTCGTGCTCTTTCGGGCGCGTGCGGCCGGCGGAGCCGAGACGGCCGGCGGTGGCGCGACGGCGGGGCGATGCTGGAGGCAGTAGAGCCGCACGAATCCGGCGTGGTTGTTCGGATGCCTGTGTTTGACCGCCCACAGCTCGGTGCGCTCCTTCGGCGGTTCGTCAGCGGGGCATCGCGCGCAGCGGCTCGCCTCGCCGGGCATCGCCTCGGAGGCCAGGACCGGGGTCTCGAACGGGAGGGCATCCCGCCAGTCGGACGATGTCCTGATCTGCATCCGTATCTCTCCTCGCGGTCGCCCTTCCAGGCTACCCGGGGAATCGGCGGGTCGACGGGACGGGGAGTGACCGGCGAGCAAACGGCGGCTGACGGCATCCGTGGCCGCCCGCGTAGGCTGGTCGCGTGAGCGTTTCCGAGCTGTTCGACCCGGATGCCTGGGTTCTCGCCCCCGGTGCCGAGGGGTATACCGACATCACCTCCCACGTCTCACCGGATGGCAGGATCGCCCGAATCGCGTTCGCCCGGCCCGAGGTGCGCAATGCGTTTCGCCCCCACACGGTCGACGAGCTCTACCGTGCGCTCGATATCGCTCGGCAGGATTCGCGGATCGGCGTCGTGCTGCTGACGGGCAACGGTCCGAGCCCGAAGGACGGCGGCTGGGCCTTCTGCTCGGGTGGCGACCAGCGCATTCGTGGTCGCGACGGCTACACGTACGCCGCCGACGACGCGACGGCGCCTGACCCGGCCCGCGCGGGGCGCCTGCACATCCTCGAGGTGCAGCGGCTCATCCGATTCATGCCGAAGGTCGTCATCGCCGTGATCCCGGGATGGGCTGCCGGCGGCGGGCACTCCCTGCACGTCGTGTGCGACCTCTCGATCGCCAGTCGCGAGCATGGCAGATTCAAGCAGACGGATGCCGACGTCGGCTCGTTCGACGCGGGCTACGGCTCGGCGTACTTCGCACGGCAGATCGGC
This sequence comes from Microbacterium sp. 67-17, assembly GCF_001898325.1. Lineage (GTDB taxonomy): Bacteria > Actinomycetota > Actinomycetes > Actinomycetales > Microbacteriaceae > Microbacterium > Microbacterium schleiferi. The sequence goes on along the minus strand of NZ_MKTR01000020.1, from coordinate 21,685 downwards.
CAGAAGTTCGCGCGCGAGGTCTTCTTCCTCGCCGAGGAGTATTCGGCGCAGCGCGCGTATGAGATGGGTGCGGTCAACCGTGTCGTTGACCATGCCGACCTCGAGCGGGAGGCGATCGCGATGGCCCGCACGATCCTCACGAAGTCGCCGACCGCGATCCGGATGCTGAAATTCGCCTTCAACGCGGTCGATGACGGCCTCGTGGGCCAGCAGGTGTTCGCGGGGGAGGCCACGCGGCTCGCGTACGGCACTGACGAGGCCGTCGAGGGCAAGGACGCGTTCCTGCAGAAGCGCGACCCCGACTGGTCACCGTATCCCTGGCACTACTGAACCCGCGCGCGGACGCCGATTGTGACGAGTCGAGTGCAGGATGACACGCCGCGGCCAAGGTCGTGGCGGCCCATTCGGCTGAGTTCCTCCAGCAATCGGGACGCAGCCGAGCTGGTGGTCACGCTGCGAGACGCGCTCGCCGAGGCGCCGGGGACAGGTTCCGAGCCCGCAGTGATCGTCGAGACGTCGGGCTCGTCCGGATACCCGAAGTCGGTCGTGCTTCCGATCAGCGCGCTGCGCGCCAGCGCCGAGGTGACCGCGGAACGGATCGGCTCCGGGTCCTGGGTGCTCGCGCTCGAGCCGACATACGTTGCGGGGCTCCAGGTGCTTGTCCGGGGCATCCTGGAGGGCACGATGCCAGCCGTGATCCCGCCCTCATTCACCGCGGCGCAGTTCCTCGAGGCTGCTGCGGGAATCCAGGCTCCCCGGTACACGTCTCTGGTGCCGGCTCAGCTCACCCGGCTTCTGGATGCGGCGACCGACGCCCCCGGTGTCGCGGACTGCCTGCGGGGGTTCGCGGCGATCCTTATCGGAGGACAGGCGTTGCCGGCAGCTGAGGCGGATCGTGCGGCAGCTCTCGGCATCCGGATCGTGCGCACCTACGGCTCGAGTGAGACCAGCGGCGGATGCGTATACGACGGCGTGCCGCTGGCCGGAGTGAGTGTCCGTGTCGAGGAGGGCGAGGTGCAGATCTCGGGCCCGGTCCTCGCTGCCGGCTACCTCGACGATGACGAGCGCACCGCGCAGGCTTTCGTGACGGATGCCGACGGCACCCGCTGGTACCGTACGGGCGACGTCGGCGAGTTCGACGGCGTGCTCCGGGTGACCGGGCGCCGCGACAACGTCATCGTCAGCGGTGGCGTCAACGTGTCGCTCGACCGCGTGGAGCGCGTCGTTCGCACGGTCCCGGGACTCCAGGCTGCGGTGGTGGTTCCCGTGGCGGATGCCCGCTGGGGCGAGGCGTCAGTGATCGTCGTCGAGGGGGATCGCGCTGCCGCGGATGACGCGCTGGCCGAGGCCCGTCGGCGCGTGGAGCGCGAGATCGGTGCCCCCGCGCGGCCCCGCGACATCGTCAGAGTCGAACGGATGCCTCTCTTGCCCTCGGGCAAGCCTGACCGGATCAGGCTCCGCGCGCAGATCACGACGCTCTAGGATTGCTCCCCGTGGCAGCACCCTCCAAGAAGAAGCGTTCGCGGTCTCGCACGAAGCCGCACCCCGGCTCCGCGAACCACGCGCGCCGCGACCACCGTTCGCCGGTGACGGTCCCCCGTCCCGCGACCCTGCGTGACTGGATCGGCGCCGCGCGGCTGCGCACCCTCCCGCTGGCTGTCACACCAATCCTCATCGGTACAGGAGCAGCGGTTCTGATCGAGCGCCCGTTGCACTGGGTCATCGCGCTGGCGTGCCTCGTGGTCTCGGTGAGCCTGCAGATCGGCGTCAACTACGCGAACGACTACAGCGACGGCGTCCGTGGTACCGACGCCTACCGGGTGGGGCCGGCTCGACTGACCGGAGCAGGCAAAGCCAAGCCGCGGACGGTGCTGATCGTCGCACTCGTCTTCTTTGCGATCGCCGGTCTCGCGGGCCTGGCGATCACGATTCGCACCGAACAGTGGTGGTTCCTCGCCGTCGGTGCCGCCTGCATCCTTGCCGCGTGGTTCTATACCGGCGGCAAGCGTCCGTACGGTTATGCGGGTCTCGGCGAATTGTTCGTGTTCGTCTTCTTCGGCCTGGTCGCAACGCTCGGGACGACCTGGGTGCAGGTGTTCGCGCTGCCGCAGGAGGCCTGGTTCGGGGCGGTCGGGGCGGGGCTGCTGGCGTGCGCGGTGCTCCTGGCGAACAACCTGCGCGACATCGATCAGGACCGCGTCGCCGGCAAGCGCACGCTGACGGTGCTGATCGGACGCCGCGCGACGCAGGTGCTGTTCACGGTTTTCGTGCTGGTCCCGTTCGGCATCGCCGGGTACCTCGCGGTCTTCTACCCGATCGCGTGGTTGACCGCCATGGCCTTGTTGCTGGCGCTGCCGGCGATCCTCATCGTGTGGACCTATCGTCAGCCGCGCGAGCTCGTCATCGCTCTCGCGCTGACGTCAGGGACGTCGCTCGCCTTCGGCGCTTTCCTCTTCTGGGCTTTCGCCGGCTGACGGCGCGGGTGCCTCATCGGCACCCGGCGCGTCTGCGAGCGCGGCATCTTCGATCTGCTCGTCGGTCGGGTCGGTGCGGCGCGCCCGGCGCTCGGCGAGCGATGCCGACACCTCGTCGAGCGGGCGGCGCAGGAAGATCACCGACAGGCTCAGCCCGATGAGTGCCGCGAAGATTGCCGACAGCCAATAGAACTCGCGGCCGATCGGCAGCAGCATCAGGATGCCGAACGGAACCAGGAAGAACAGGATGCGCAGCACGGTATAGACCCAGAAAGAGCGCGCGTTCACCCCTCCATCGTAGGCGTCGGGCGCCGTGTCGCCGCGCGGCACCGGTCAGCGCCTGCCCAGCCCTGGCGTGTCGAACCGACCTAGGATGGGGATGTGCCCCGCGTGCTGTTGATTCTGGCGTTGGTGGCGACCGCTTTCTGGGTCTACACCATCGTCGATTGCGCTGTGCAGCCGCCGACGCGGCACCGTGGCGTGAGCAAGCCGCTGTGGATCGTCATCGTCCTCGTGCTTCCCGTCATCGGTGGGCTGCTGTGGTTGGTGATCGGTCGCGCGCGGCGGACGGCAGTCCACGCCACTCGCGCGCCGGATGACGACCCGGAGTTCCTGGGGCGGATCGGCACCATTTCGGACCAGGATGAGCGCATCCGTCGACTCGAGGAAGAGCTGGCCATGCTGGACGCCGAGGAGGCGTTCGACGGCCCCTCGGCTGCTGACACTGCTGCCGACCCCGAGGCGGCATCCACTCCGCGAGATGACGACGACGAGCCCCGCGGATCCCGCGGCGCCGCGTGACGGGCATCCGGTGAACGACCTGACCGGTGGGGGCACCCGTTCGCCCGCGACCGATGCCGCAGCGGCGCTGCTCGACCAGCTGATCTCGCTCGGTGTCCGCGATATCGTCCTCAGCTCAGGATCCCGCTCCCAAGCCCTCGCGCTCGTCGCAGCCGACGCGGAGGAGCGAGGCAGGGTGCGCCTGCATGTGCGCATCGATGAGCGAGTCGCGGGCTTCACGGCGCTCGGCATCGGACGCGAGACCCGGATGCCGGCAGCCGTCGTGTGTACATCCGGCACCGCTGTCGCGAACCTCGCGCCCGCGGTCCTCGAGGCACATCACTCCGCTGTTCCGCTGCTGCTGCTGACAGCCGATCGGCCCCCCGAGCTACGCGGAGTGGGAGCGAACCAGACGACCCGGCAGCCGGGCATCTTCGCGCCCAATACGCGCTTCGATCTTGACGTGCCGGTGCCTGCCGAGATCGATGACAGTGGCACGGGCGATCAATCCGTGATGCTGCGCGATATCGCCGACCAGGCTGTCGCAGCAGCCCTGGGCGACCAGGCACGCCCGGCGGGACCCGTGCACCTCAACCTGCCGTTTCGGGAGCCGCTTGCGGGGTCGCTTCCGCCGTGGTGGACAGCGGATGACGGCATCGGTGCGGAGCTGCCGGACGCGCCGATCGACGACGACCAATCGGGCGCCCTCTATCAGGGCGGAGGTGGCGTCGGCGACGCGGCGGACGCGGTACCGGTCGACGAATCGGCGCATGTCCTGGTGCGCGGCGTTCGCACGCTCGTGGTAGCCGGAGAGGGTGCCGGCTCTCGTGCGGAGGCCCTCGCGTGGGACGGCGGATGGCCGCTTGTAGCCGAGATCGTCAGCGGTGCGCGCTTCGGGCGTCACCTCGTGCACGCCTACCGTGAGCTGTTGCATCGACCCGAGCTCAGCGAGCCGATCGAGCGCGTCATCGTCCTCGGGCATCCCACCCTCGCGCGCGAGACCACCGCGCTCCTGACCCGCGACGACGTCGAAGTGATTGCGCTGCGGGGCCCGGGCGAAACGGTCAACCTCAACGGTGCGACACTGGCCGTGGCGGAGGTCGCCGTGGCACCGGCCGCCGAGACGACGACAGAGGCGCTCGAGGCCGACCGTGCCTGGCTCGGAGTCTGGATGCGGGCATCGCGCGCGGCATCCGTCGACCTCTCGGTACCGGCGCCCGACGGTGCGGCGCTCGCGTCGACCGATCCCCAGACGCGCCTGGGCGCAATCTCGGCGGAGCTGGCGGTGCTGCGAGAAAAGCTCGATCGGGTGGCTCTTGTCGATGCCGTGTGGCGGGCGACCTGGCCGCACGACCGGCTCGTGTTCGGCTCCTCGCGCCTGGTCCGGGTGGCCGATACCGTGCTGCCGGGCAAGAAGGTGACAGTGCACGCCAACCGGGGCCTTGCGGGGATCGACGGGACGGTGGCGACCGGCATCGGTGTCGCCGTCGCCAGTCAGGCCGACGGAGCCGCGGGCGTGACCCGGGTGCTGCTCGGCGATCTGGCGCTGCTGCACGATGCGGGGTCCTTGCTGCTTTCGCCCGGCGAGACCGCGCCGCGCATCCAGGTCATCGTCGGCAACGATGCCGGCGGAACGATCTTCGACGGACTCGAAGTGGCGGCTCTGGGTTCGCAGGCTCAGCGCGATCGCGTGCTTTACACGCCCCAGGACGCCGACCTCGAGGCGCTCGCGACTGCCTACGGCTGGACCTACGCGCGCATCGAGACCCGAGCCGCGCTGGATCAGGCGCTGACAGCGCCGGTTGCGGGCCCGCAACTGATCGAAGTGCCGCTCCCACGCTGAGCTCCACACCGGGTCCATGATGGACGAGTGACCGCGAGAAGTCAGACCTACTGGACCGGCGATGTCGCCGAACTCCTGCGAGTGCGCGAGGGCTTCGTCCTCTCGAGCACCGACCCCGGCTCGACACCGGGCTACGGCAGCGACAAGCAGCAGGCAGCTGCGGACCTAGCGGCAGGGGTCGCGGAACTCGACCTTCTGCAAGAGAAGCTGTTCGCCCAGAGCCGGGTCGGTGCCACGGATGCGTCGGTGCTGCTCGTCCTGCAGGGAATGGACTCCTCGGGCAAGGGCGGGATCGTGCGCCACGTCGTCGGCTCGGTCGACCCGCAGGGCGTATCGCTTGCATCCTTTGGCGCGCCGACCGAGGAGGAACGGGCCCACGACTTCCTGTGGCGCATCCAGCGCAAGCTCCCGCCCGCCGGCCGCATCGGCGTGTTCGACCGCTCGCACTACGAGGACGTCCTCATCGGGCGGGTCCGGGAGCTCGCCGATCCCGACGAGATCGAGCGCCGGTATGAGGCGATCAACGAGTTCGAGCGGCAGGTCGCGGCATCCGGAACGCGGATCATCAAAATCATGCTGCACATCTCATACGCCGAGCAGAAGGCGCGTCTGATGGAGCGACTGGACCGTCCCGAGAAGCACTGGAAGTTCACCCCGAGTGACGTCGACGAGCGCACCCGCTGGCCGCACTACATGGCCGCGTATCAGACGGTGTTCGAGCGGACCTCCACCGAGCACGCGCCGTGGTACGTGGTGCCCGCCAATCGCAAGTGGTACGCCCGACTGGCCATCCAGCACCTGCTGCTGGAGGCGCTCGAGAACATCGATCCGCAGTGGCCGAGTGCCGGCTACGACGTCGCGCTCGAACGCGAGCGCCTCGCCGCCACCTGAGCGTTCACCGACCCGCCCCGACCGTCTGCAAGGATGCGCCCCATGGATGACGAGTTCGAGGGATTCCTTGAGACGGTGACGCCGCTCCTGCGCGACCGCCGGCTCGATGAGCTGCGTACGTTGCTCGCAGGGCAGGATGCCGCAGCCATCGCAGGGCTGCTGGAGCGAGAGGATGCCCGCGACCGTGCCGTGCTCTACCGGCTGCTGCGGCGCGATCAGGCGCTGGAGGCGTTCGAGCTGCTCGATCCGGGCATGCGTGCAGAGCTCATCGGTGGGCTCCGCGAAGAGGACGTGGCGAAGGTCTTCGAGGAACTCGACCCCGACGATCGTGCGCAGTTGATCGACGAGCTTCCGGCCGGTGTCGCGCGCCAGCTGATGCGGGGACTCTCACCAGCCGAGCGCGAGCTGACAGCCCCCATGCTCGGCTATCCGAAGAACAGCGTCGGCCGGTTCATGAGCACCGAGTATGTGCGCCTTGCCCCGCAGCTGACGGTCGGCGATGCGCTGAGCCACGTGCGTCATCGCGGCACGGATGCCGAGACCGTCTACATGCTCCCGGTGACGTCGCCGCACCGCCGGGTCCTCGGCGTCGTGGGCTTGCGGGAACTCGTCATGGGACGATCTGACCTGCTCGTCGAAGAGTTGATGGGTGAAGCGAGAACGGCCCACGCCACGGATGCTGCAGAAGCTGCTGCGCGGTCTCTCGTCGACTCCGGTCTTCTCGCGATGCCGATCGTCGACAGCGAAGACCGCCTTCTCGGCATCCTCACCGTGGACGATGCAGCCCGCATCCTCGAGGAGGCTGAAGACACGGATGCCGCGCGCCAAGGTGCCTCCGAGCCGCTCGGCCGCCCCTACCTCACGACACCCGTGCTACGGATCGTCCGTGCGCGCGTCGTGTGGCTCCTGGTGCTCGCGGTCTCGGCGCTGCTCACGGTGCAGGTGCTCGGGATCTTCGAAGCGACGCTGGAGCAGGTCGTGACCCTCGCCCTGTTCATTCCACTGCTGACCGGCACAGCGGGGAACACCGGTTCGCAGGCCGCGACGACCGTCACCCGTGCCCTCGCGATGGGAGAGGTGCGAAAACGCGACGCGCTCACTGTGATGTGGCGGGAGGTGCGCGTCGGAGCATTCCTCGGGGGTCTTCTCGGCATCCTCGGCTTCGCGCTTGCAAGTCTCGTGTTCGACCCGGCGCTCGGAGCGGTGATCGGACTCACGCTGCTGTTCATCTGCACGCTGGCAGCGACAGTGGGTGGGCTCATGCCGATCCTCGCGATGGCGGTGCGCGCCGACCCGGCGGTGTTCAGCACGCCGTTCATCTCGACGTTCTGTGACGCGACGAGCCTCATCATCTACTTCCTCGTCGCGACCTGGATCCTGCAGCTGGGCTGACCGCGGGAAGGAACGCTCAGGCGAGGGCGTCGACGATGGGCCGGAACTTCACGCGCGTTTCGAGGAGTTCCGTTTCGGGGTCGCTTGCTGCCACGATGCCCGCACCGGCGTGGGCGACGACCGGGATCGTGTCGCTGTCGGCGGTGTCATGCTGCGGTTCGACGCCGATCTGAGCGCAGCGCAGGGCGATCGCCCACTCGCCGTCGCCGCGGGCGTCGATCCACCCCACCGGCCCGGCGTAGCGGCCGCGATCGAAGGGCTCGAGGCGACGGATGACGTCGACGGCGGCATCCGTCGGCGTGCCCGCGACGGCAGCGGTCGGATGCAGCACCTTGACGAGGTCGAGCGCTGACGTGCCGTTCGACAGTCGCCCCGAGATATCGGTGGCGAGGTGCCACAGATTGGGAAGCTCGAGTAGGTGCGGCTGTTCGGGAGCGACGAGATCGCGGGTGAGGGGGCTGAGTGCATCGACAACGCTCGTGACCGCGAACCGGTGCTCGTCGAGGTCTTTTCGGCTCGCTTCGAGCGCCTGCGCGGCAGCGACGTCCTCGTCGGCATCCGCGCCGCGTGCCGTGGTGCCAGCGAGCACGCGCGCCGTCACGGCGCCCCGGTCGACGGTGATGAGAGTCTCGGGGCTCGCGCCGATGAGGCCGTCGACCGCGAAGGTCCAGGTGTCGGGATAGCTCGTGGCCAGTGCGCGGACGAGCCGGCGCAGATCAGCGTCGGCCGGGATCGTGCCGACGAGGTCGCGAGCCAAGACGACCTTCTCGACCTCGCCCGCAGTGATCGCCTCAATCCCCGAGCGCACCGCCCGCTGGTAGCCGTCAGGCTCGAGAAGACCGGGGCCGAGGGTCGCTGACCAGTGGGGGCCGTAGGGCACGGATGCCGGCTGCTCGCGCTCGGGCTCGGGGTCGCTCTCCTGACGGATCGTCGTCACCCACGCCCGACCGCCGTGCACGCCGGTGATCGCCTGCGGAACGACAAGAAACGGGGGTTCGGCCGACTCGGGGTCGAATCCCAGCGCGCCGAAACCGACCAGACCGGTGCCGGGCAACTGCAGGGGATCGCTGATGCGGGCGTGGCCGACCAGCTCGCGCCAGATCTCGGCGATCGGGCGAGACAGCGGCGGCGAACCCGGCGCGCCGATCGTGACGACCGCCGCGCCGGAGCCGACGATGCCTTCGCCCCGACGCAGCCACGCCAGCGGATTGTGCGGGTCGGTCAGTGACAGCAGATCGGCGACCGGCTCGATCTCCCTCGTCTCGACCACCAGCGGTGGGAGAGGGGGATTGCGGGTCACCTCACCAGCCTAGACTTCCGGCGTGGATGCGGATCGACGCGGGCGCCCGGCGCCTGGCACGGTGACCCAGTTTCGGTGGCGCAAGTGGGACGGCAGCGTCCATTGGGTGCACGACTGCGTCTATCTCGGCCACGACAGCTGGGGAGAGTGGTTCGGGCAGCCGGCGGGGTGGCGCAGCATCCGTCCCGGCCGGGATGTCGTGACGGCGGCGCCGAACGTGACCCTCATGCCTCCGAGCGGCGAGTACGCGATGACGGTGAACGCTGCGCCGTCACGGACCCGCATCTATATCGACCTCGGCTGGGACATCGGCTGGTCGCAGACAGTCCCCGGCGCCCCGGAGGGCATCGACATGGATCTGGATGTCGTGCGAGCCCTCGATGAGCGCGGGATCTGGATCGACGATCGAGATGAGTGGGACGAGCACCGCGTCCACTACGGCTACCCGCCTCACGTGGTCGAGCGGCTCGAGGCGCTCGCGGTCGACCTCGAGCGGCGGGTGACTGCCGCCGAGGCTCCCTTCGATGACGTGACGGCGGATGCCTGGCTCGAGCGCCTCGCCTCCCTCGGGCTTCCCCCGCAAGGGGAGTCCTAGACTCGACGGGTGACCCAGTCCCATCGCGCAGATCTTCAGAAAGACCCTGCCCGCGTCAGCGGGATGTTCGATGAGGTCGCGGCAGGCTACGACCGCACGAACACGATCCTGAGCGTCGGCAACGACCGTCTGTGGCGCATCGCGACGACGCGCGCGCTGTCGCCGCGTCCGGGTCAGCGCATCCTCGACCTCGCGGCAGGGACCGGCACCTCGAGTGTTGCGATCGCGCGGACGGGTGCCGAGGTCGTCGCCGCTGACTTCTCGCCCGGCATGATCGCCGAGGGGCGCCGTCGCCATGCGGGGATGCCTGGCGTGAGCTTCGTCGAGGCCGATGCGACCAACCTGCCGTTCGAGGACGAAGAGTTCGACGCTGTGACGATCTCGTTCGGACTCCGAAACGTCCAGGATGCCGACGCGGGCCTGCGCGAAATGCTGCGGGTCACCAAGCCGGGCGGGCGCCTCGTGATCTGCGAGTTCTCACATCCGACCTCTCCCGCGATCTCCGCTCTGTATCGGTTCTACAACAACCGCATCCTTCCCCCGATCGCACGACTCGTGAGTTCCAACGGCGACGCCTACGACTACCTGAACGAATCCATCCGGGCGTGGTCAGACCAACCGGCGCTGGCAGGCCGCATCCGGGCGGCTGGGTGGGCAGATGTGGCCTGGCGCAACCTGACGTTCGGTGTGGTTGCGCTGCACCGCGCGCGTAAGCCTGTCGGGGATGGTGCCTCCGAGCCCCGGTAGGCTTGTGCTGTGACCCCCTCTGCGTCAAGTTCCCGAATCGCGAGCCAGCTGGGTCTCGCGGAACGGATCTTCGCGGGCCCCCGTGCGCGTCGTCTCATTGAGAGCGTCGAGGCGGGGCTCGATCGGGTCGATGCGAACCTCGAGCGGGAGCTTCACGTTTCGGATGCGCTCGCCGACGCGACAAGCCGGTACCTGTTTGATGCCGGCGGCAAGCGCGTGCGTCCGATGCTTGCGCTGCTGACCGCGCACCTGGGTGACGGGGTCACCGAGGACGTGGTCGAGGCTGCCACGGCGCTCGAGCTGACCCACCTCGGTTCGCTCTATCACGACGACGTGATGGATGACGCCGACAAGCGTCGCGGGGTGCCGAGCGCTCACTCGGTGTGGGGCAATAACATCGCCATCCTCACCGGTGACCTGCTCTTTGCGCGGGCGAGCCAGATCATGGCGCGCCTTGGCGAGGGAGCCATCCGACTCCAGGCGAACACGTTCGAGCGGCTCGTGCTCGGCCAGATGCACGAGACTGTCGGGCCGACGGATGCCGACGACCGCGTCGCGTTCTACCTGCAGGTCTTGGCAGACAAGACCGGATCGCTGATTGCGGCGGCTGCGCAGTCGGGCATCATCTTCAGCAACGCCCCCGGCGAGTACGAAGAGCCGGTGCGCACCTTCGGTGAGGCAGCCGGCGTTGCCTTCCAGCTTCTGGATGACGTGATCGATCTCTCGGCCGACCCCGACGAGACCGGCAAGGTGCCGGGAACGGACCTCCGCGCCGGTGTGCCGACGATGCCGTACCTGCTACTCGCGCGCCGCGACGACACCGAAGCCCGCGCCCTTCGCGACAGGATCGACGAGGGCGTCGCCCGGATCGCCGACGGCGAGGACCCCGCGCTGCTGGACGAGCCCCTAGCGATGCTGCGGACCGACCGATCAACGCGCGAGACGGTGGAGCTCGCCAACGCCTGGTCGCGCGATGCGATCGCGGCTCTCGATCCCATCCCCGACGGCCCGGTCCGCGAAGCCCTCACGAGGTTCGCGCAGGCCGTCGCCGACCGCTCGAGCTGAGGCCGTCCCGGCGCTCTCGCGCCGAATCACCGTGCTCTCGCGTCCCGAAAGGAACACATGACCACTCTGAGGTTGGCCATCGTCGGCGCAGGCCCGGCAGGCATCTACGCTGCTGACATCCTGCTGAAAGCGGAGCGCGCGTTCGACGTGTCGATCGACCTGTTCGAGCAACTGCCTGCGCCGTACGGCCTCGTGCGCTATGGCGTAGCTCCCGACCACCCTCGCATCAAGGGCGTCATCACGGCCCTGCGCGAAGTGCTCGACAGGGGAGACATCCGCATTTTCGGCAACGTCGAGTTCGGTCGCGACATCACGCTCGACGATCTGAAGCGCCACTACAACGCCGTCATCTTCGCGACCGGTGCCGTTCGGGATGCGACCCTCGACATCCCGGGGATCGACGCCGAAGGGTCGTATGGCGCTGCCGACTTCGTGAGCTGGTTCGACGGGCACCCCGATGTGCCGCGCACGTGGCCATTGACGGCGCAGTCCGTTGCCGTCGTCGGCAACGGCAACGTCGCCCTCGACATCACCCGCATCCTTGCCAAGCACGCCGATGATCTGCTTCCCACCGAGATCCCGGCGAACGTCTACGAGGGACTCAAGGCGTCGCCTGTGACCGACGTTCACGTCTTCGGCCGTCGCGGCCCCGCGCAGGTCAAGTTCACCCCTCTCGAGTTGCGCGAGCTCGGCGAGCTGCGGGATGTCGACATGGTCGTCTACGACGAGGACTTCGACTACGACGAGGCATCCCGTACCGCGATCGAGAGCAACAAGCAGGTCAAGGTCATCGACCGCGTTCTGCAGGAGTGGCGGACTCGCCCGGGCGTGAACAACGCCGGGGGGACGGCGTCCCGTCGCCTTCACCTGCACTTCTGGGCGCGACCCGTCGAGGTGAAGGTGGACGAGACGGGTCATGTGTCGGGCTTCGTCTACGAGCGCACGCGTCCCGACGGGCAGGGCGGTGTCGCCGGAACCGGTGAGTTCCGCGAGGTTCCCATCCAAGCCATCTACCGCGCCGTCGGCTACTTCGGGTCACCTCTTCCCGAGGTGCCCTTCGATGAGCGGCACGGTGTCATTCCCAACCACGAGGGGCAGGTTCTTCGCGCCGACTCCAATGAGCGGGCGCCGGGACTGTACGCGACCGGATGGATCAAGCGCGGCCCGGTCGGCCTGATCGGTCACACCAAGTCGGACGCGATGGAGACCGTCCGTCACCTCATCAACGATCAGGGTTCGTGGTGGCAGCCCGAAGACCCGTCGGAAGCCGCTATCCCCGCGCTCCTTGCCGAGCGAGGCGTGCGGTGGACGGACCTTGAAGGTTGGCATCGCCTCGATCAGCACGAGATCGGCCTCGGCGAACCCCAGGGGCGTGCCCGCATCAAGGTGGTGCCTCGCGACGAGATGGTCACCATCTCTCGAGGCGAGTGAGTCCCCCGCGGAGGCTGTCGCCGGGGCTGATCGCAGCTCTCGGCTTCGTCTCCGCTGTCGGTCCGTTCGCGACCGACATGTATCTCGCGTCCTTCACCGACATCGCGGGCGACCTCGGCGTTGATGCCGCCGCCGTGCAGCTCACGCTGACCTCCTTCCTCGTGGGCGTTGCGGTCGGGCAGCTCGTGCTCGGACCCTGGTCCGATCGCGTTGGGCGTCGGCCGGTCCTCATCGTGGGCGGGGTTGTCTTCGCTCTGTCGAGCATCGCGCTGGTGTTCGCCCCGACGATCGCGGTGTTCGTCATCCTGCGTTTCGTGCAGGGATTCGCGGGGTCGGCAGGCATGGTCCTCGGGCGCGCCGTGGCTGTCGATCTCAGCCCCAAGGACACGGCGGTGCGCGCACTGAGCCTCATCGTGGTGGTCGTCGGGGTTGCGCCGCTGGTCGCACCGCCGATCGGCGGTCTGCTCAGCGAGTTCGTTGGCTGGCGCGGAGTGATGGCTGCGCTTGCGATCGTTGCGGTGGTAATGCTGGTCGTGTCGCTGGCTCTTGTTCCGGAATCCCTTCCCGTCGAGCATCGCCACACCGCCGGGATGTCGCAGACGCTCGGTGCTTTTCGCGCGCTGCTCGCCGACCGGGCCTTTCCCCTCTACGCGGGTGCCTACGCGCTCACGTTCGGGGCGATCATGGCGTACGTGTCGGCATCGCCGTTCGTCGGTCAGGTGGTGCTCGGGATGTCGCCGACGGTGTACTCGGTCTCGTTCGCTGTTGCAGCCAGCGGCGTCATCCTCTCGAACATCGTGAACGCCCGGGTCGCCGTGCGGTTCGGACCGAGACGGATGCTGGGTGTCGGCCTCGGCGCCACGGCCTGCGCCGCAGCGCTTCTGCTCGTGCTGACGCTGACCGGCACGCTCACGATCCCGGGCTTCATCGCCGGCGCGTTTCTGCTCACCCTCGGGCTCGGGTTCACGATGTCCAATGCCAGTGCGCTGGGCCTTGCCCGCGCCGATCGAGCCCGCGGTGCAGGCTCAGCAATCCTGGGGACATCGCAGTTCGTGGTCGGCGCTGTCGCATCACCGCTCGTGGGGTTGGCGGGAGAGGACACGGCGGTGCCGATGGCCGTGGTCATTGCGGCGATGATGGCGCTCTCGCTGCTGCTCGGCATCCTGGCCCTGCGAACAACCCGTCGCGGTCGCCGCTGAGCAGACGGGCGCGCGCTCTCCTCGTGTTTTACATTGGGGAAGTCCAGAGTGTGTGCAGGTGAGGTGGTCGCCCGCGCACTGTACGAAGGAGTACCTATGTTCCGGTTCCGTTTTCTTCCTGCCGTTGCCGTCGTCGGCATTCTGGTGCTCGTGGGCTGTGCGCCGACGCCCGAGCCCTCGACCACGCCGAGCTCTGAGGTGACGCAGAACGACACGCCCAGCTCTGAGCCGACGCAAGAACCACAGTCGTTCGTCGGCAACGTCCCCGCGGACTGTGCCGCCGTCGGTACGGCTGAGAGCCGCGCCGACTCGGTCGACCAGCTGAATCTGCAGGGCGACGGCGTCGGCTTCGTCCGTCCGGCTCCCGAGGGCGCCACGCTGCTGCTCGGGTGCGACTGGTTCGCCGGCGACACGTCAGGGGTGCTGTTGCTGATCAGCGAGGTCGACCCCGCGGCTGCTGAGGCCTACGTCGCGACCCTTCCCGATCAGGGCTACACCTACGTCACGGGGGATGCCGGAAACCCGGTATGCCAGATGGTCACGCCGAACTCCCAGTACCCCGTCGACACTGTCGAGACGATCACGAGCCGCGAGGACATCTGGATCTACTCGTCAGCGACGAACATCGATGCCGACATGCTGCTCAGCGATCTGAATCTGCAGATCTGGGGCAACTGAGCGAGAGCATGTGCCGATAGTCTCGGCACATGGAAGAGGTGTGGCTTCCTGACTTGCTCGGCGGTCGCTTCCGGCAGCGCACGCTGAGTCTGGGCAGCGACGCCGAGGGCGAGATCGTCGCCACGCTCGTGCGACTGCTGCCGTCGTGGCCTGCCTCCTGGACGGGACGTCTTCGCGACGTCGATGTTCTCTACGTGCACGGGTGGTCGGACTACTTCTTCCAGACCAGCCTCGCGCAGTGGTGGGCTGACCGGGGCGCCCGGTTCTATGCGCTCGATCTGCGCAAGTACGGACGGAGCCTGCGCCCGGGTCAGACTCCGGGTTACGTCTCCTCGCTGTCCGCGTACGACGCAGACATTGCTGCGGCGCTGTCCGCGATGGGACGGGACGAGAGGCCGCGGCGGCGTCTCGTGCTGCTCGGCCACTCCACGGGAGGGCTCACGCTGTCGCTGTGGGCGGCACGGCATCCGGGGCTTGCATCGGCCCTCGTGCTCAACAGTCCGTGGCTGGAGTTTCAGACAGGGGCCCGGGGTCGGGAGGCGCTCTCGCCGTTGGTGGCGGCCCGTGCTCGGTGGGATCCGTTGGGCATGCATCCGGTTGTCGATCTCGGCTTCTATACCCGCGCGCAGCGCGAGGTCGGAACCCTGCCGGAGGCGCCGGACGGATGGCGACCTGAGCGCGGCTTCCCGACAACCCCGGGCTGGCTCAAGGCGGTGCTCGACGGCCACGAGGCCGTTGCGGACGGCATCGAAGTGGGATGCCCCGCGCTCGTCATGCTCTCGCAGCGGTCGAGCTCACCGCTGATGTGGCGCCCCGACATGCTCGAGACCGACTCTGTGCTCGTCGTCGATGACATCGCCAAGGCTGCGACTCGCCTCGGCCGTCTCGTCACGATCGCGAGAATCGACGGCGCGCTCCACGACGTGTTCCTCTCCCGCGCATCCGCACGGGATGAGGCCTACCGTGCGCTGGGGGAGTGGATGCAGTCGCAGGCGCTTCGGTAGGTGTCGGCGAGCTCCATTAGCGTGGAGGGGTTGCACGGATCGAGGGGACATAGCGTGGTCACGGGTGAACTGAGACGCCAGGTCGACAAGGTCTGGGACGCCTTCTGGTCGGGCGGCATCGCCAACCCCGTCGAGGTGATCGAGCAGATCACGTATCTGCTGTTCATCCGGCGTCTCGACGATCTGCAGCTCCTTGCCGAGAAGAAGGCCGCCCGCTTCGGCGAGGAGGTCGAGAACCCGGTCTTTCCCGACGGCTACGACAGCGACCTGCCGAGCCGTCGGCCGTATCGCGATCTGCGGTGGAGCGTGTTCACGAACTACGCGCCCGCCGAGATGTTCGAGGTCGTCTCCGAGCACGTGTTCCCGTGGCTGCGCCGGCTCGGTGCCGAGGGGTCGAGCTACGCGCGGAACATGCGCGATGCCCGGTTCACGCTCCCGACCCCGGCGCTGCTGACGAAGGTCGTCGATCTGCTGCACGAGATTCCGATGGAAGATCGCGACACCAAGGGCGACATCTACGAGTACATGCTCTCGAAGCTCGCCACCAGCGGCACGAACGGGCAGTTCCGCACGGCCCGGCACATCATCAAGCTCATGGTCGACCTGCAGCGTCCGCGCCCCGACGACCTCATCATCGACCCTGCCGTCGGAACCGCGGGATTCCTCGTGGCTGCCGAGGAGTACCTGCGCGATCACCACCCCGAGCTGTGGGCGGATGCCGCCAGCCGCGCCCACTTCAACGGCCCGATGTTCACGGGCTACGACTCCGATGCTGCGATGGCCCGCATCGCGAGCATGAACATGCTGCTGCACGGCGTCGAGAATCCGACGATCGAGCGCGCGGACTCGCTGTCGGAGGGGCATCCGGGCGATGACCGCTACACGCTCGTGCTCGCCAATCCGCCGTTTGCCGGTTCGCTCGATCAAGAGACCGTCTCGAAGGATCTGCAGAAGCTCGTCAAGACCCGCAAGACCGAGCTGCTCTTTCTGGTGCTCATGATCCGGATGCTGCGCAACGGTGGGCGCGCCGCGGTCATCGTGCCCGAGGGGGTGCTGTTCGGGTCGAGCAACGCGCACAAGGCGGTGCGCAAGCTGCTGATCGATGACCACAAACTGGATGCCGTCATCAAGCTGCCCTCGGGAACGTTCAAGCCCTACACCGGGGTCTCGACCGCCATCCTGCTGTTCACGAAGACCTCGTCGGGTGGCACCGACCGGGTGTGGTTCTACGACGTGCGCGCCGACGGCATGACCCTCGACGACAAGCGCACCCCCATCGACGCGAACGACCTTCCCGACGTGCTGGCCCGGTGGCAGAACCTGGATGCCGAGGCCGCGCGAGTGCGCACCGACCAGAGCTTCTTCGTACCGAAGCAAGAGATCGTCGACAACGGCTACGACCTGAGCCTCAACCGCTATAAGGAGATCGAGATCGAGGAGGTCGAGCACCGTTCCCCGACGGAGATTCTCGATGAACTGGATGCCCTCGAAGTCGAGATTCAAGACGGCCTCAAGCGCCTGCGGGAGATGCTCGCGTGAGGTGGGTGCGCATCGGCGACCTCGTGACGGTCACGGGCGGCGGCACACCGCGGATGTCGGAGCCATCGTTCTTCGGTGGTGAAATCCCTTGGGTCACGCCGAAAGACATGAAGCAGCACACGGTTGATAGATCTGCGATCCGACTTAGCTCGACCGGTGTCGCGAACTCGCCCGCCAAGATTGTCGACGCTGGATCGACACTCGTGGTCGTGCGGTCGGGCGTGCTAAAGCACACACTCCCGGTCGCGATTGCTGCGCGTCCGCTAGCTCTGAATCAGGACATGAAGGCTCTCTCTCCAAAGCGCGACCTGGTTACTCCTGAATACCTCGTCCGCCTGGTCAAGGCGCAAGAGTCGCGCGTACTCAGATCAGTGCGCGCTACGACAGCAGACAATTTCCCCATCGATACCTTGCTCAGAATCGAGATCCCCCTCCCTCCTCTCCCCGAGCAGCGCCGCATCGCCGCAATCCTCGACGACGCCGATGCCCTCCGCTCGACGAGACGTGAGTCGCTTCGGCTACTACGTGCCGTTCCTGGCGAGGTCCTCGCCGTACGCGATTCACGAGGGTGGAACGCGGTTTCGCTGGGAGAAGTTGCCTCGCTTCAGGGCGGACTGACGGTGAGCGCTCGCCGGGCGACGCTTCCGCGGAGGGCAGGATACCTGCGAGTTGCGAACGTGTTCCGAGGCGCTATCGATCTGACCGAGATCAAGGATCTCGGCGTGACGCAAGCCGAACTCGAACGCACGCGCATTCGGCTCGGTGACTTGTTAGTGGTTGAAGGTCACGGAAACCCCGATGAAGTCGGCAGAGCCGCGTTGGTCACCGAGCTCCCCTCAGCGGATCTCACGCATCAGAATCACCTGTTCCGCCTGCGGCCAAACGCAGAGCGAGTTCTCGGTCGTTTTCTGGAACTGGTCCTCAACTCATCTGATTCCCGCGAGTACTTTCGTCGCGTCGCCAATACGACGTCCGGTCTGAACACCCTCAACGCCACGAGCGTCCGCTCGCTGAGAATGCGCCTCGCGCCCCTCGCCATCCAGGACGAGGTCGTGCGGGAAGTCGACGGCGTGAGCAATTCGATCCGCGCTGCTGAGCGTAGCTCTGCTCAACTCGACGAACTGTTCGCATCCCTCCAGCACCGAGCGTTCCGCGGCGAGCTGTGACCTGCTCACGGACGACGAGGGTCGTCGCCTGACCCTTGATTCTGATACCCCAGTCTTGCAGAATAGCTCTGTTCGAGAGAAATAGAGCTGAAATGTCAGATTCAGACCTGAACGAGCCGCAGGTTCCCATCAGCGTGTTCAAGGCGAACCCGATCGCGTACGCGACGACGGGTGCTGTGGTGATG
This sequence comes from Microbacterium sp. 67-17, assembly GCF_001898325.1. Taxonomy (GTDB): domain Bacteria; phylum Actinomycetota; class Actinomycetes; order Actinomycetales; family Microbacteriaceae; genus Microbacterium; species Microbacterium schleiferi. Next base: position 3,396 of record NZ_MKTR01000020.1, on the reverse strand, counting down.
GTGCATAACAAGCCGCGGCTGCGTGTCGTGCCTATCGCTGCCGATCCTGACGCGACCCTCGCCGAGGTCAAGGCGCGGCTGCGCGTGCTCAATGCCCTCATCGATCAGGCGGATGCCGATGACGAGCGTCGCGCGCTCGCGGCTGAGCGTGACGCCGACCTCCTCGAGGACGCGCAGTGACGGGGCTCCTCGACACGAGTGTGCTGATCGGTCCGATACCCGCCCCCGTCATCGAGAGCATCGAACGGTACGCAGCACCGTACCTCGTGCGGGCCGAGCTTCTTCGCGGCCAACGCCGATTCGAGTTATCGCCGAACATGCGCCAGCGCGCGCTGGCGCGAGCACAGCTGATCGCGGCGCTGGATGATCTGCACGGGTTCTGGCGGCCTTTCGGGGCCGCGGAGTCCGACGCATTCGCTGAGCTGCGCGCCTCGAGCGAGCAAGCCGTGCGATCCAAAGATGCCATCATCGCAGCGCACGCGATCGCTGCGGGTCAGACGCTCATCACCGCAGACCACGGGTTCACGAGATTCCAGGGCCTCGAGGTCGACCTCATTTGAGGGGGGCCCGAACGCGCAGCGGCATCCAGCGGAAAGGGTGTGGATGCCGGCGCGCAACATCCACACCCGTAGATCACTCGACGATCTCGAAGATGATGTCGAGCCCGTCGTCAGGGTGATAGCTCCAGCTGGCCGAGATGTCGTCCCACTCTCCCGATTGACGTCCATCGAGTGATCGCGGAATACATGAGCTCCTTCACCGATGCCGGCGCTCCGACAGCTTCGATGATGCAGTCCAGGTCGCTGAACGAGACGTCACCGCTGCCGAAATCCTCGCCTTCGCCGTCGACGATCATCGTCCTACCCTCATCGGCGATCTCGACAACGCCGTCCAGGTTGCACTGGTTGGCAGCATCCGAGAAGAACTCGCTCTTCGCTTGCTCGGCGGCTTCGGCCATCGCAGCGTCATCGGCGCGCTGCGCAGCACCGATGACAACCGCCGTCACAGCGGAGCCGGCGGCGGCACCGACCAGCAGCGAGACGACACCGACCACGATCGGTACCACCCACCTGCTGCCTGCAGGTGCGGGTCTTGCCGCGGTTGGCGGCGGTGTCTCGGGCGGGGCCAAGGGTTGTTCGTTGATGTTCGACATGCGTTCTCCCTAGCCCTCAGTAGCCGACGGCCGTCAGGGCGTACTCGGCCTGCTCGGGCGTGAACTGTTCGCCGTATTCGCTCGTGAGCTGCTCGTACAGGCCCTGTCGCGAGAACGACGTGAAGTCCAGGTATGACTGCGCGGACTCGGCGGCCTCGGCGTTCCAGTCCACCAGACCGTTCTGCTCGAGATGGGCGATGGCAAACTCGGCATCCGCGGCCTCGAATCCCTCGCCGTACTCGCTCGTGAGCTGCTCGAACAGGCCCGCGCGTGAGAAAGCTGTGAAGTCCAGGTACGACTGCGCAGACCTGATCGCGTTCTGCTGACCGAGCGTCAGCTGCGGCTTCTCCTCCAGGGTCAGGACGACCGTCGCACCTTCCTCGATCTCGGTGCCCTCGGCGACATCCTGCGCGATCACCGGCATCGATTCGTCGCCGTCGGTCGCGACACGGATGCCGAGGGTCTCGAGAACAGTGCGGGCTGTCGCGCCATCCATGCCGACGACGTTCGGCACGATGATCAGCACCTGTTCGGCCTCGGTGGTGGCGGCCGCCTGCTCGGTCGTGCGCACCGATGCGGCGGGTGCAGCATCCGAGGTTGATCGCCCGCCTCCCAGCGCGCTGCCGATCCCACCGATGACGATCAGACCGACGACGACTGCGGCCGGGATGATGACCGCCTTGCGCGTGTACCACGGCCGCTTCGAGGGGGCGGGGACGGCGGCATCCACAGGGGCGGCGGCATCTGTTGCGCCGGGCTGGCGCACCAGGTCGGTGCGCCAGGTGGAACCATCCCAGTACATTTCGGCGCCGGGCGCGGCCTCGGCGCCCGGATGCGGGTACCAGCCTGCCGGAGTGGACGATGATGTGGTGTTGCTGTTCTCATCCATGAGAACACCCTTCGGGTCGGATTAGGCGCGCACCCCCGGCGCGCGCCACCGGCCGGTGGCCAGTGGAACAGGACATACCACCCCTCCGACATTGCGCGCGGCGACACCGGCCGGATCAATGTCGGAACCCCCTCGTAGTGTCGGGGGTATGGATGAGGTTGGCATGGGCGAGTCGGGGCAGTGGCCCGAGGCTCAGGATGCTGACGCGTTCCTGCATGAGAGCGATGTGCGTGAGTGGGATGCCGAGGTCGGGTGGGTTCCGCCGCGTCCGGATGCTGTTGCCCTGGTGCTGGAGGCTGCTGACCTTGAGGCGGTGTTCGCTGCGCAGCGGTTTGCGCGGGTCGATGACCTGCGTCTGGAAGCGCTGGATGATGTCACCCGGTATGGGGGCGGGTCTCGGGAGCTGGTGATGCGGTCCCTGCGGTTGGAGCTCGCTGCAGCGTTGCGGGTCACGGAGAACGCTGCGGGGATGATGCTCGCCCGCGCCGAATCCCTCGTCCACTCCTACCCGGCCGTGTTGGAGTCGCTCTCGCGTGCGGGGGTGACGGTTCGTCACGCGGAGATCCTCGTCGATGACCTCGACGTGCTCCAACCCGATGTCGCGGCGGGCCTGGTGGGGCGGGCGTTGGAGCTCGCGGAATCGTTGCCGGTGGGGTCATTCCGGCGGGCGCTGCGGCGGTTGATTGACCGGGAAACCGCCCCGAGCCTGACGGAACGCCACGAAGCCGCGGTGCGGACCCGTCGGATCATGGTGGAACCTGCGGGGGATTCGATGTCGTGGGTGCACGCGTTGGTCCCGTCGGTGGAAGCCCACGCGATCTACGGGCGGGTCACCCAGAAAGCGGTGGTGATCCGTGACCACGACCGCGGCACCACCCGCGGCGGGCAGTCGGGGGATGGGTCGGAACGGTCGTTGGATGAGATCCGCGCTGACGTGTTCTGCGACCTCCTCATCGACGGAACCGTTCCCCAACACCCGGAGCAGGCGCGGGGCATCCGCGCGACCGTGGTGGTGACCGTCCCCGCCCTGGCCCTCCTCGGTACGGAGGGGGTTACTGATCCTGCGGAAGTCGAAGGCGTCGGTCCGATCCCCATCGAACGGGCCCGGGAACTCGCCGGTAACGCGTCGGGGTGGATGCGGGTGCTCACCCACCCCGAAACCGGGGCCGTCATCAGCGTCGGGCGCACACGGTATCGGCCACCCCCGGAGCTGGCGAAACTGGTGAAGTGGCGGGCTGACCGGTGCATGAGCCCAGGATGCGGGAAACCGGGCTTGTCAAGTCTTCTGTGTAAGCGGGTTGGTGTTGGTGGTTAGAGGTAGGGGGTGATGCGGTCGGGGTAGGCGAGTGCGAGT
>NZ_MKTR01000019.1 GCF_001898325.1 Microbacterium sp. 67-17 | reverse complement strand
GCGTGAACCACGAAGACCTCCGGTCACCGATGCGAGTTGTCAGATACCCACATCGTCCCGGAGGTCTTCACCTACCCGCGACGCACACAACGTCCCGGGTCGCTACATCTAGGGCGCACCCTCCCGCGGCCACTCGGCCGACCGCGGATGCTCCAGCCCGCACGTGCGGCAGACTCGTTTAGCTGCGGCGCATAGATTCGCCGCAGCTACACAGTTCGGCCGCACTCGCGCGACGGCTACCACCCGGCGGCGCGGCTGACAAGGGGCGCGCGGCGGCAAAGGAGGATGACTAGAGTGACGTTCGACGCAACGTCGAAAGGAACACCGATGGCAACGCAGTCCGATACCACGACCAAGACGAAGAGTTCGGCATCCGCAAGCCCGCGCAACGCCCGCAAGGCAGCGAAGGGCGGAGCTGGAGCGAAACTCACCGACGAGCAGAACGCCGAGAGCGGCTTCCAAGCGTCGAAGCAGCTGAGCGTCAACCTGCAGCGTGTGCTCGTCGACCTTCTCGAGCTCTCGCTCCAGGGCAAGCAAGCGCACTGGAACGTCGTCGGCCGCAACTTCCGCGACACCCACCTGCAGCTCGACGAGATCATCGACGCCGCTCGTAGCCTCTCGGATGTCGTCGCCGAGCGGATGCGTGCGCTTCACGCTCTTCCGGACGGGCGCAGTGACACGATTGCCGAGACCACGTCACTCCCCGAGTTCCCTCACGGCGAGGTCGACACCGACGAGGTGGTCGACTTGATCACCGAGCGCCTCGAAGCGGTGGTTGCGACCTGCCGCGAGGTACATGACGACGTCGACGACGAGGATCCCACGAGTGCCGACATCCTGCACGAGGTTCTCGGGCAGATGGAGCAGTTCGCCTGGATGGTCAGCGCCGAGCGGCGCACCCCGCAGGGTCGCTGACCCACTCGAGTTAGCCCAGAACGACGATTTCGTGCATCATCTGCGTGAGTCGGTTCAGATCGCCGAGAACCACAACTCGATGTGATCCTCAACGAGGATCTGGTGGAGGCGCCGCGGCAACTCAACACTGACGTTCACGGAGTCGAACACGAGCAACGTTACCTGGATGTCGCTCGCATCCGAAGCCGCCAACACCTGCCCGTACCAAGGACGCTGACGCACCATGTCGACGGCATCCACAAACTCCGACATCGCCTCGTTCAGGGCGTGAGAACCATCCGCGTCGCGTGCGATGCCGGCGAGCTCGAGGACTGATCGCCCGTTGGAGCCCACCACGAGCCCCGGAAAGTCCGCTGCCGAGCCCAGAGCTTCTTCGCGCCCCGCAGCAAAAGCCATCTGAAACCGGCAGACGATCCGCGCCGCCGCGGCATCCGTTCTTGGTTGCATGGTCAATTATCGCGGCTATCGAGCCTGTCGCCGGGCGCGTGACCTCTCAGCTCGCTTCACGATCTGTTGGGCCGTGTGTGCAAGTTCGGGGTCGTCAGCGTGATCGGCGATGAACGAGATGCCCTCTTCACCGCCGAGTCTCTTGACTGCGTCCAATAGGAGCGCGCGGGTCTCGCCAACGTTTCGATCAGCAATCAGCTCCTTCAGGCGCGGCAGGTCCTCCCCCTGTGCAGCGGCAGCGACAGCGACCGCGAGTCCCTGCTGGACACGGTTCTGATCGGCCGCGAGGTATTGATCGACAAGGAGGGGCCACCATGGGTGCGCAGTTGGCACCGCCAACGCTCGCGCGATCCCATCCCGGATAGCTGGCGGGTAATCCCGCGGAAGGTGATCGATAAGCACCGGGACCAGATGCGGATACGTGTCCCTCGTATTAACAAGGTCCCACACCGAGGCAACGTTCGCGCCCGCCACGTTCAGGTCGGACACGAGTGGCTGCTGGGCACGGATGAGTTCATCCACGAGCGCAGCGTGGCGTGCGGCCGCGGCCTCATCCTGTGCCCGGAGCACCGGATCCGCAGCCCGCCGCGCAAGATACTCCTCGGCCGTCACCTCGCCTCGTCTACGGGTCACGGGACCACCGGATCCCCGCGATAGAACTGAGGCGCACATGACCCTACTGTGCGCACGTAGACCTCGCACGGGACCACCCCGACTAGCCGTACGTGACCGTCACTTACGGAGTAGCTCTCCAGAATCAGGGCTCCCGCGCCAGCCTTGTCGACAATCTCATAGCTGACCGCTTCTTTGATCACGAGCGACAACGGCGTGTAAATGAGCTTTCGCACTCGCCCGTACTCCCGTCGCAACGAGGCTCTCGTATATCTCGCTCCCGACTCTCCTGATGCGAGGAGACTCACGGATTGACGCCAATCGATCCGACCGCCTAGAAGAAACTGACCGTTGCGAATCGTTGCGGTGTCGAGATCAAACTCCGCGTCGTCCAGCTCATTGAAATCGACCTCAATATCGTTCGTCATGTCAATCTCACTGCTTTATTCATCGGACATAGCGCCTGTGATAGTTGAAGAGTGTAGGTATCCGGCGGGGGTGCCCGAGTTCTTCCCACCGGCGTCCGGAGCCTGACCCAGGCGACTCAGTCGCTATCAGGATCGCGCCCATCACGCGATCGCCCGTACCCCCAATCCCAAAGCTGAACATCACCGTAGAAGCGTACGCCGGCCACGTACATCACCGGCACGACAGTCACGATCACGATCAGCTTGAGCCACCATTCACCTACGGGGCTCGCCCCGACCACGACTAAGCCACCCAGCGCAGCGAGACCAGCTGATGAGGATAGAAACCTTGAATCGCCCTGGGTTTGGTTCCTAGGTGTTTCCGAGGCTGACGGGTGTCGGCTCGGGTGATTCGAGGTCAGCGTAGTGGGCTGTCTCGACTTCTGCGGGGGTGCGGTAGTCGAGCTCGGTGTGCAGGCGCTGGTTGTTGCACCACCAGACCCATTCCAGGGTCGCGAGCTCGACCTGCTCGATCGTGCGCCAGGGCCCGCGGCGGCGGATCAGTTCGGTCTTGTAGAGCCCGTTGATGGCTTCGGCGAGGGCGTTGTCGTAGCTGTCGCCCACGGATCCGACGGAGGGTTTCGCGCCGAGCTCGAGGATCCGGTCGGTGTAGACGAGCGAGACGTAGTTCGAGCCGCGGTCGGAGTGATGGACCAGCCCGGTGATGTCGCCACTGGACCATGCCGCCATCTCCAACGCCGGCAGCGGAGACTGCTCGGTTCTCAGGCTCGCGGAGACGGACCAGCCGACGATGCGGCGGGGGAACACGTCGGTGACGAACGCGACGTAGGCGAACCCGGACCAGGTCGCGACATATGTGATGTCCGAGACCCAGAGTCGGCAGGGTGCGTCCGCACAGAACCGCCGCTGCACGAGGTCCGCGGGGCGGAGGGCGGCTGGATCGGGCCGGGTGGTGAACACCCGGCGGGAGCGGCGGGCGCCTTCCAGGCCGAACGTGCGCATGATCCGGCCGGTCTGGTCTCGCCCGACCAGCCACCCTTGTCGACGCATCAACGCGTGCATCTTCCGGACCCCGTAGACGCCGTAATTCTCCGCATGGAGGCGAGCGATCTCCGCTCCGAGAACGTCGTCACGGATCGCGCGCGCCGACCGGGGCCGGGTCCTGGCGGCCCGGTATCCGCGGACGGTGAGGAACCCACTGCCTGTCGCACCCAGGGTGCGGCAGATGGCCTCGACCCCGAAACGATCCCGGAACATGTCGATGAACCGGATCATCTCGTCGTGGGGCGGTCGAGTTCCGCCGCGAAAAACGCGGACGCGGACTTCAGAATCTCGTTCGCGCGGCGCAGCTCAGCGTTCTCTCGTCTCAGTCGCTTGATCTCCGCGTGCTCGTCCGACGTCATGCCCGGGCGGGCACCGGAGTCGATCTCGGACGTACGTTTCCACTTACGGAGCGTCTCCGGACCGACACCGAGCTTCGCTCCGACATGACGGATCGCGGCGTACTCGGTGTCGTGCTCAGGCAACGCCTCAGCGAGCATCCGCAATGCTCGCTGCCGGAACTCCGGCGGGAACTGACGGGGCATGATTCATCCTCCCAAAGGAAGCGGAACCAAACCCAGGGCGATTCAAAGCTGAGGAGACGGTGACGATGAAGATGGTTATGAGAGGAAGCGCGACGGTGAGGAGCCGTCAGTCACTAAGCAGCTTCGGCAAGGAATGCTGTGAGACCGAAGGCGATCATGACCACCCCCATTCCGATCGCGCACGCCCCTGAGAAGCCAACCCAAAACGCGCTCTGAAACCTCTCGAGGCCGCCAGAGACTCGCCGACCAACCAGCTCTCTTTGCCCCCTCGAGATCACCCCATGCAGAGCGCGACGGAAAACGATGACGAGGATGCCGATAACAATGGCGGCCACACCGAGTACCAGATTCGGAAGGACCGGGACGGGCGCGACAACGGAGGCCGCGTCTGCTACCACGCTCACCAGCCCCACCCCGCGAAACCGTCGCAGCCGATACCGCCACCCACAGAGACACCTCCTCCGCCATACCATAGAGGGCCATTCTCCTGCATCCCAACGTCCCCATAGGCACCGAAGGGCCCAGCAGACACGACACGGCTTCCGCCAAAGAAAGCACCCGGTTGGGTCTCGGAGGAACCACCGAACTGAAATGTCGACGAGAGTCTCAAGCCTCCCCCGAACGCAATTCTCGCGTGCCCTTGTAGATCTGTTGATATTGAGATGCACCCGCCGACGCATCCAGTCCACCCAATATTCGCCGACGGAATCACGATACCTTCGGGCTCCCACGCGGGCTGGGGCGGAGGCGGCGTCCACTTGGCCGGTCCCTTCTGCCACTGTCCGCCGTGCTGCGACCGGAGTTCTGGCGCGAGCTCGTAGATCGGATCATCCCAGCGTCTAATTCCAATCGAAGTGATCTTGTGTCCAGCCTTAATCCAGGCTTCTGCCGAGTCGGCAGTGAGCTTGCCGGTGAGGTGGTTCTTGCCGATGGGGTCGGTGGGCCAGACGTAGTCGTTGTCCACGCCTCCTTCGATCGGGTCGACTTGCAGGAATCTGCCCAGGGCGGGGACGTAGAGTCTCGCGCCCATCTCGGCGATGATCACCGACCCGAGAGTCTCAACCTGCTTCGTCGCGCCCTGATGCCACCCGGTGACACCGTCCGCGATCTGCCCGGCCAGGTTCGCTGCCGCAGTGCCGATCGCGAGGGTAACCGGGTCGAGGGGTTGCCCGTACGGGTCGAACACCCCCAGGCCCCCGACCGTGGTCCCGGTGGTGGTCGTGGTCGCGGTGATCAGTTGGTGGCCTTGCAGGTTCGGGACCGACACCGTGGCCTCGGCATCCGTGCGTGTGAGGGTGACCCCGCCGGGCAGGGAGAGGAACCGGGTCAGGGTTGTCCCGTCGGTTTGACCCCACGCAGCATCCCCCGCATACAACGTGACCACCTCCGCTGCCGGTGGTTCACCGGCCGGATCGGTGACGCGTTTCACGACCCGGCCGGTCGCGTCGCGGTGCACGGTGACGGTGGACCCGTCCGCGTACGTGGTGCCGGTGTGCCGGTTCGCGTTGTCATACCCCAGCTGCATGTCACCGAGCGTGACCGTGTTCCCCCGAGTGTCGTACGCGATCTCGGCCGCACCGAGGCCGTCGGTGACCCCGAACGCGCCGGTAAGGGTACCGGTGACGGTGGTGGAGGTGAGCCGGTCCGCCCAGTCATAGCAATACGCCGCCGAGGAGGTCACCGCAGTGCTCGTGCCGGGCGCGGTGTATGCGTCGGTGAACCCGGTGCGGTTCCCCGACAACCCCGCAGACGTGTTCACCCCACACCCACCAGAGGACGCGAACTGGTAGGACAGCTGGTGCCCCGGGATGCTCGCCGAGACTAGGCGCCCGGCGGTGTCGTACTGGTAGGTGGATGTGTATGCGGTGGTGCCGGTGCTGCTGACGTGCTGCACGATCCGACCCGACTGGGACCGCACCACACTGTCGGTGACGCTCTGCCCGGCAACATCCCACACGTTCCCGATCACCCGGCCCGCACCATCACGCACCACAGAAGACAGCGCAGACCCGTCCGCGTAGCTGACCGAGGAAAGCTGCTGATCCGCGTCGTACGTCACGGCTGCTTCGGTGACCCCATCCACGGTGACGGTGAGGACTTTCCCGTCCAGGTCGTACGTGTACCCGGTCACCGACGCCGACCCGCCCGGCGGAGTCGTCGACGTGGACAGCAGCCGCCCGGTCAGATCCTCATACGTGGAGGTCGTGACCGTCCCCCACACATCGACCGTCTTCGTCATGCGACCCAGCAGGTCCGTCTCGGTCGTGAGGGTGGCGTTGCCCGGCGCACCCGGAACCGCGTTATCTGACACCTCCACCCGCGCGCCCGCCACGGTCGGCGTGTAGACGGTGGTAACGGTGCGGGTCCCCGCGGTGGGACCGTTCACGGTCTGTGACACGACCCGTCCGCGTGCGTCGAAGGTTACGCACGACCACGTCGTGTCCCCGGACACCTTCGTACCCACAGTGCGACCCATCACGTCGTACACGTACTCCGTCGTGACCGCAGACCCCGACGCCGGGGCCGGACCTGTCGTGGACTTCAGGGCACCGAACTGCTTCACCCCCGACACCCCACACACGCTCGGCGCCGCCTCAAGCTCGCCGTAGTACGCCGATGTGGTCTTCGCTGTCGCCGGGGCGCCCGCCACCGTCGCCGCAGGCAGGGTGCGGGTCAACCGCCGCAACCACCCCGACGACCCCGGCTGCTCATACGACACCGCCGTCGTCAGACCCAACCCACCCGGATCGACCGTCGACGCGGTCGCCGCACCTAACCACGGATGCTGATACGTGAACGCAGAGGTCACCGACGGCGCAGCAGCGCCCGACACGGTTGTCGAGTCGTCCGCGGTGGTCTGGGAGACCAGCCCGTAATCCGGGCGTAGGTTTTCGCCCGGCACGATGGAGAAGGCGCCGTTGGATGACGGCGTGGCCCATTTGAGTTGCAGGACTTCGGTGATGGCGATCTCGAAGTACTCGATGCGGATCCGCTTGGCCTGACCGGCGCTGACCGTGAAGGACAGGCCGGTCACATCGGTGGGCCACTGACCCACCCACTGATTCACGTACAGGACGTCGTCGAGCCAGACACGAACGCCGTCATCGCTGGTCATCCTAATGGTGTATGTGCCCGCTTCGGGGAAGGTGATCAGCCCCGTCAGCCGGAGCGACCAATGGTCCGCTGTCAAGCCCGCGACGGGTGCGGCTTCGCCCCAGTTCCGGTCAACCGCGCCTCCGGCACCCCCGATCCCGAGCCCGAACGCAACCGGCTTTCCGGAGAGTGTCTCGTTGTTGTAGTAGGCAGCATGCAGACCGTTCAACCCGCCGTCGTACACGGTCGAAGCGTGGGCGGGAAGGACGCCGCACCCCGACGCGCCGACCGGGTTGGTCACGGGTCGCCTGTCCGTGCCGTAGCAGGCGGCCGGTGCGGGCCCGTAACTGTCGGTGACGCGGTCGAGGTTGTTGTAGATGCGGGTCGACGTCCGCCCGAGATTATCGGCCGAAGAAAGCACCAGGTCCTTCGTGGGGTGCCAGGTTTGGGTAGCGGTGACTCCCATCGCGCTGGTCGTCGAGGTTTGCCGCCACGCATTGTCATAGGTAACGGTCGCGGCAGTGCCGGTGAGACCCGCGACCTGAACACTGGTCTGCCCCGCCCCATAGGTGAAGGTCTTGATCGGCCGCTTGCTCGAATCGACCCCTCCGGGGTCGGGCAGCGCGACCGACGCGACCTTCCCGCTCGTGTAGGTGACAGCGATTCCCGCCGGGTCGTCGGCCGTTGTCGTCGAGGCGAGCGGGTTCGAGTCGTTGGCAAGAGAGTCGCGGATTTGGGCGAGGAGCCCATCCCCGTTGTACCCGAACAAGGTCTTCTCCGCGCCTGGGTCCAGGATCTGCGCGAGCTGACCGTTCGTGTTGTAGAACAGGTGTGTCAGCGACCCGTCGGGGTAGGTGATCGCGCACAGCATGTCCACGGGCGCTTTGCCATACCCGACACCGGGATCTTCAGGGCAGGCCGTTTGAGCCCCGTCCTGGTAGGTGAACTGCACGGTCCGGTCATACCCGGTCCCGTTCTTTGACACCGGGTCACGCAGCGCAGTCACCACACCGTTCGCGTTGGTGAGGATCTCGGGAGTCGCGGGCTTCTGTGCGTCCGGGGGTGCCCTGTGCGTCAGGATGGGGTGAGACACCAGCACTGCTGACCTTCGCACTGCACGGGGCGAGAACGGACCAATACTGAGATGACGATGAC
>NZ_MKTR01000018.1 GCF_001898325.1 Microbacterium sp. 67-17 | reverse complement strand
CAACACCTCAGCGAGCGCATCGACGTTGACCTGGAACTCCGGGTCGTCCTCGGCGCGGAGCCGTGCCGCTTCGAGCTTGACCCGCACGTCGCCCGACAGATACTCCGGCGCGTGGGTGAGCTGGTTCGTGACCGGATCGGCGAACACGAGCGTTCCCAGCGCCGCGCGCGCCTCGCGGTCGTTCATGCCGAGCAGATCGGCGACGAGGGTGATGTCGATGCGGCCGGTGCGGTCGAGGCTGACCGCTATGGCGTCGGCCGGGCTGTCGACACCCTGCACCTCGGCGCGCGGCACCACCACACGGTGGCTCATGATCGCGGCAGGCGACGCGGACTGATCCTCGTCGTCGAACTGCTCCAGCGCGAGCACCAGGGGACCGAACGGGTCGGAGCGCAGCAGCCGGATCGGTGTCGGCACGATGCGCGCGAAGGTCTCCTCGCCGTCCTCGTTCGTGCGCCCGGTGGGGCGCAGCGTGTAGCGGTTCAGCGCCCCGTAGGTGCCGACGTACTTCAGGTAGTCGCGGCGCAGCGTCGTGCGGGTGAGCACGATGTCAGGCGTGTCGTCCACGCTCGCCGCTTCCGCGGTCAGCAGGCGGGATGCCCCGTCGCGCAGACGCAGCAGTGCGCGTAGCTCGCGCTCGGCGGACTTCGGCACCGCAAGCGGCTCCAGCGAGCCGGAGACAACGGTGCGGAAGCCGCCGGTCTCGCTCGCCACGATGCTGCCGTCCCATAGCTCCGGCGCCGACGGGGTGAACGCTGCCCGGCGCGCCTGCTGCTCGGCGGTGCGCTCGGTCATCGTCAGCCCGGCCCGGCGCGCGGAGAACACGATCTGGTCGACGGCGACCGCGAGTTCCGCCTCCAAGTCAGCCAGATCGGTCGTGATGGTGAGCGTGGCCGCGTCGTACATCCCGTGGCCGACGCCGACCTCCCCGAGCATCTGCTCCGGGTGCTCGTCGAAGTAGCGGTTGATCCGCATCGGCACGCCGTCGATGGGCACCTGCGCGACCGTCTCCCAGGCGTCGTCGCGCATCTGCTCGCCCTCCGGTCGCCGCCGGAACACGAGCAGGTCGGTCACCACCTCCGTCCCTGCGGCGCGGCGGTGCGCCCCGGTGGGCAGGCGGATCGCGCCCACGAGGTCGGCCAGCTCGTTCATCTCCCGCCGCGCGCCGGGGTTCTGCGCGTCCATCGTGAAGTGCGAGGTCAGCACCGCGACGATTCCGCCGGGCCGGGTCAGGCGCAGCGACTTGATGATGAAGTGGTTGTGCATCGACTGCCGGGTCGCGTTGTGCAGCGGGTCGTGCAGAGTGACGCTGCTGAACGGCACGTTGCCGATGGCTGCGTCGAAGTGTCCTTCAGGCAGTCGGGTGTCGGCGAAGGACTCGGCGCGGACGGTCGCGTGCGGGTACAGCTCGGCGCAGATCGCCGCCGTCAGTGGATCGAGTTCCACCCCGGTCATCTGCGCCGACGCCGGCGCGAGGCCGATGAACGTACCCGCGCCGGAACCGGGCTCCAGCACCGCGCCGCCGCGGAACCCCAGCCCGTCCAGCAGCCGCCACACCTGCCGGGCGATCATCGGGTCGGTGTAGTGCGCGTTGATCGTCGTGCGCGCGGCGGCATCCCACTCGTCGTCGCTCAGCAGCTCGCGCAGCTCAGCGCGCTCGGCATCCCATTCGGGCTTCAGATCATCGAAGACCTCGGGGATCGCGCCCCAGCTCGACCAGCGGGCGAGCACGCGCTGACCCTCTGGAGACGCGGGGCGACCCGTCGAGTTCAGATCGTGGATGAGGTGGATCGCCTCCACGTTCGCCCGATAGCGTGCCTTCGCGCCCGAGGGGCCAAGGTCGTCCTGCGAGGCGGGAACGAACCGAGGCGCTACCGCAGCTCGCGGAAGAAGCGGATCGTCGCCGCCTCGGCGAGCGTCGCCCGGTTCGCCCGCATGTACTCCCGTGGGGGCTCCGTCGCCACGAGCTCCAGCAGGAACTCGACCGGCAGCGCCCACGTCTTCGCCATCTCCTCCAACTCCACGGAGGAGGGCATCGAATCCGGGCAGTCCTGCATCCGCTCGGCCCAGAGGACCAGGTTCTCGTCGGAGGGACGGGTCTGCTCCCATTCCTCCCGTGCCTGATCCAGCGGCAGGCTCGGGTCGGTGACCCACGCCAGTTGCGACATCACGACCTCCTCCGCCTGTCTCCGGGCCGCTGTCAGCCGGGCGACCTTCTGCAAGAAAGTCTCCCCCTGCCGGTCGCTGCCCGCCAGCATCGACGCGAGGTTCGTCACCTGCGCCTGCATCTCCAGGCCCAGCGTCTCGAAGAACGTCGCCGGATCGCTCAGCTCCGCCACTCGGCTCGGAGCTGTCGCCTGCCAGTGCTCCAGCGCCATCTGCCCGTACTTGTTCATCGCCTGCCCCGGTTTCGCGAGCGGTGGCGAGCGCGGTGTCGGCGGCGGGCTCGTCGAGCCCCCACAGGTCGAACTCCAGTTGCCCCGGCCAGGGCTTCCGGGATCGCTGCCGCGCCATTCGCCGTCACCGCCCGCGCCCTACTGCTCCGCCGCGAGATGGGCGTAGAACTCGTCCTCGATGGCCTGCCTGCGAGCCACGTCGTCCTTGACGAACTGCGTGAAGTCGGCATCCCGGTCGGGGATCACCGTCTCCACCAGCATGGGATGCTCGTCCTCGCCCGGCCACACCGCCTGCCGCGTCGGACGGTCGGTGTTGAGCTTCGTGCCGCACGCGGTCACCGCGTCCCGAAGCTGCGGCACGAACGCCCAGAAGTCGCGCCACCAGCCGAACGGTGCCGAGCCGTGCTGCTTCTTGTCGTAGGCGTTGAGGTAGTGCTGCCGCAGCGCCGACAGCGGCCACACCAGCTCCGGGTGCCGATGCCAGAACGGCGGCACGACGTTCACGCTCAGGCCGAACTCGTGACGCAGCCAGTTCACGAAGGCGTTCAGCTCCAGCCACTCCACCTGCGCCTCGGCCGCGGTCAGGATGTTCCAGTTGACGGGGCGCGGCGGCTCCGGCGTGTCCTTCGCCTCGGCGTCCGGCTCCTTGGCCGGCCTCGGCGAAGGTGTCACCGGCTCGGGCTCCGGTTCCTCGAGCGGAGGCACATCGAAGTCGGGGTCATCGGGCGGGAACAGCGTCTCGTCGGTGGTCATGACGCGGCCTCACAGCGTCATCGGACGGGGTGACGGTTGCTGGGGGATGGTCGGGTCTGGCGCTTCGATGGCTGCGCTCTCGACGTGCTGCGTGCGCGAGCGGCCGCGATCGACGGCGTAGCTCGTGCGGGCGGCATCGGGGCCGATGTGCGTGGCGATGAACTCCTCGCCGCTGATCGTCTCGCCGTTCTTCTCGTAGCTGAACTTCTGGACGTGCCCGCTGGCGACGAAGGTGTCGCCGCGCGCGAACTTCTCGTAGGCGTGCTCCGCGGTCTTCCGGAACATCTTGAACGGGTAGAACTTCGTCTCGCCCTGGGTGAACGAGCCGTCCGGGTTGCGCTCGAACTGCTCCTGACCGATCCAGGCGAACAGTCGCGCCTCTCCTTTCTCGTTGAAGGACAGTTGCGGGTCGCTGGCGAAGAAGCCCCACAGGGACTCTTTGGTTCGCATCGGGATGCTCCTAACTTCTCCTGCCGAGAGAGGACTGCTACCCGATAGGTGCGCAAGCTCGACCGTCCGCGCCCCGGGCTACTGTGATGACATGGCTGAGAGGCGAGCGTCGCCTGGGCAGAGAACGCTGTAGGGACTCTTCGGAAATGTCCATTTCGTGGAGGAAATGTCCACGAGATGTCTATCCGGGACATCTTCCGGGAGGATCGCGGGTCGAAGAGCGAAGGTGCAAGCGCGAGACCGAGTACAGCCACTGATGTATAGTCAGCATGTGCTGACTATTGCCGATCGACTCGATGTGATGAACCGGCTCGGCCGAGCTATGGCCGACCCGACCCGCTCTCGGATCCTCCTGACCCTCTTGACCGGCCCGAGTTATCCGGCGGTGCTGTCTCGTGATTTGGGGCTGTCCCGCTCGAACGTGTCGAACCATCTGACGTGTCTGCGCGGGTGCGGGATCGTGGTGGCTGAGCCCGAGGGCCGGCAGACCCGGTACGAGGTCGCAGACCCGCACCTCGCGCGCGCGCTGACGGCGCTGGTTGATGTGACGCTCGCGGTCGACGAGAGCGTGCCATGCATGGACCCGGACTGCGGGGTCGAGGGCTGCGTGGCGGGGGAGGTTCGGGCGTGAGCGCGGTCACGGGCTCGCAAGCCGAACACGTCGACCTCGACGACGATGATGACGATCACCGGCCGTGGTATCGGAGCCCGAGCGTTCTGATCCCGATCGCCTCCGGCGTCGCGTTCGCCGCCGGTCTGGTGTGCGAGTGGACCGGCGCGGAGACCGCGGGTCTGGTGTTGTTCTGGATCGGTCTGCTGCTGGGCGCGTACACGTTCGTGCCGGGCGCGCTGCGCAAACTGTTCACCAAGGGCAAGCTCGGTATCGGCCTGCTCATGACGATCAGCGCCACCGGGGCGGTGATCCTCGGCTACGTCGAGGAGGCCGCCGCACTCGCGTTCTTGTACTCCATCGCGGAGGCGCTGGAAGACAAGGCCATGGACCGCGCCCGCGCAGGGCTGCGGGCACTGTTGAAGCTCGTGCCCGACACCGCACTCGTCAAGGGCGGCGACGCCACCACGGAGGTGGAGGCGAAGGAGCTGCGTGTCGGCGATGTGCTCGTTGTCCGGCCGGGCGAACGGATCGCGACAGACGGCATCGTGCGTGCCGGGCGGAGCAGCCTGGACACGTCCGCGATCACAGGCGAGTCGATCCCGGTCGAGGTCGAGCCCGGCATTGACGTGTCGGCCGGGTCGATCAACACCACCGGCGTCCTCGAGGTCGAGGCCACCGCCGCTGGCACCGGCAACTCGCTCACCACGATTGTGGAACTGGTCGAGCAGGCGCAGGCCGAGAAGGGCGACCGCGCCCGCCTGGCCGACCGCATCGCCCGCCCCCTCGTTCCCGGCGTGATGATCCTCGCCGTGCTGGTCGGCGTGCTCGGGTCGCTGCTGAGCGGCGACCCCGGGGTGTGGATCACCCGTGCTCTGGTCGTGCTGGTCGCAGCGTCGCCGTGTGCTCTGGCGATCGCTGTCCCGGTCACCGTCGTATCTGCCATCGGCGCCGCGTCAAAGTTCGGTGTGGTTGTGAAGTCCGGTGCCGCGTTCGAGCGATTCGGTGGCATCCGCCACCTCGCCGTCGACAAGACCGGCACTCTGACCCGCAACAAGCCCACTGTTACCCATGTCGTCACCACCGGCGCGACCCAGGATGGTGTGCTGGCATGGGCAGCGAGCCTGGAAGGCCACAGCACGCATCCCCTCGCCGCAGCGATCACCAACGCGGTTCCCGGCGCTCCGGCCGCTACAGACGTCCGCGAGACCGCCGGCCACGGCATTGTCGGCACCCTCGACGGAGCTCGTCTCGCCGTAGGGAGTCCACGTTGGCTAGACGCTGGCACGCTGGCCGACGAAGTGCAGGCGATGGAGTCCGAGGGGATGACCGTTGTCATCATCCACCGCAACGACCAGCCAGTCGGCGCGATCGGGGTGCGGGACGAGCTGCGTCCTGAGGTTCCTGAGGTCATCGCCACGCTGAACCGGCGCGGGATCGGGGTGACGATGCTCACCGGCGACAATGCCCGCACCGCCGCGGCCCTCGCCGTACAGGCCGGCATCAGCGACGTGCGCGCCGAACTGCGTCCCGAGGACAAGGCCGCCGCTGTCGCGGAAATGTCGAAGTCGCAGCCCACCGCGATGATCGGGGACGGCATCAACGACGCCCCCGCTCTCGCGGCCGCGGACCTGGGGATCGCGATGGGGGCCAAGGGCGCGGATGCTGCGATCGAGTCCGCCGACGTCGCGTTCACCGGCCACGACCTGCGTCTCATCCCGCAGGCTCTCGCTCACGCCCGTCGCGGCCGCAGCATCATCAACCAGAACGTTGTGCTGTCCATCGCGATCATCGCAATCCTGCTGCCGCTGGCGATCACCGGCATTCTGGGCCTCGCCGCCGTGGTGCTGGTGCACGAAGTCGCGGAGGTCATTGTGATCCTCAACGGGCTCCGCGCGGCGCGGCGCACGAAGGCATGACCGGTCTCGTTCATGGCCTCGCGCAGGGAAGGGCGGATGCCGTGAAAATGAATTCCGCCGGCCCTATTGGCTCGCGCGTCCGACCACGTCTATTCCTGATCGCGTGCGCCGTCGCTGCCGGGGCGGTGCTGATCGACCAGGGAACCAAAGCACTCGCCCTTTCACGGCTCAGCGAACAAGCCCGCATCCCACTCCTCGGAGACTGGCTCGGCTTGCAGCTCGCGTTCAACCCCGGCACCGTCATGTCCCTCGGATCCGGCTCAACCTGGCTGCTCACCATCATCGCGGCCGCGGCATCCGTGGCTCTGCTCATCGCCGCCACGCGCGCCCGCACCGCCGGGTGGGCGGTCGCGATTGGCCTGCTATGGGGCGGCGCGGTCGGCAACCTCCTGGACCGCCTGCTCGCCCCACCCGGATTCGGTCGCGGCCACGTCACCGACTTCCTCGCCTACGGCAACCTGTTCATCGGCAACCTTGCCGACGTCATCCTCGGTGTCGGCGTCGCCCTCGGCATACTCCTCTACGTCTCGCAGTCGAAGGGCAGAAGGTCGAGTCATCAGCCCGACGAGCACAGATCGACTCCGAAAGACATCTAGAAGCATGCTCGCGGCGGCTTTCGAGGACATTCCGCCTGTCACTTCCGCGTCCTGCCGCTGCGAAGATGGACATTTCTGAGCGGTCCCTACAAACGCGAGAGGTAGGTCGTCCAGTGTCGTTCGTGAACAACTCGACCGGCGAAGAGTTCGAGGATGAAGACGAGTACCTGCGTTCGATGAAGCAGGATGACTCCTACCAGTTCTCATACGACTATGAGTACGTCGCCGACAGATTCGGCGACGGTGATGACGACGTGAAACTGGAGAACGCGAGGCTCAACGTCTCGCTGACTTGGGACGACTACTCGGCTCCGGGATACGTCGTCTCGTATACCGTCGATTCGCCGACCCCGATTCCAAACGACTGGACGGGCGACGCCGACCAGATCTTCAATGACTTGTGGCTTGCCGTTACCGCGGACCTGAGTTCGCTTGGTATCGGCTCGCAGCTGCACAAAGACTGGCCGATCTAGCCTCCTCACAGTCAGTCGTCGGTGACTGTTGCCTCACCTATCCCTGCGGTGCCCGGCCGCATGATCGCCTCGACCTCGGCGCGCTGGGCGAGCAGCGTCTCGGCTTCCGGCCGATGGAGCCAGTAACGCATGGTCGTGATGATCGGCGGCGCGGAGCGCAGCAACACGAGCGAGGTGCACTGGGGCAGGGTGCGGATGTCTTCGACCTTCATGATCGGGACGCGGCGGATCGAGCGTTGGTTCGAGCGCAAGCCGCGCTCCCCGATGGTCACGGAGTCAGTCGTCTCGTCGCGTTCGCCGATCAGTGTGGAGATGTCCTGGAGGTGCCGTGTGTCCGTCCCGCCGCCGAGGACGATCTTGGTGATGCTCGCATCCCACATCGCGGTCGCGGCGTCGTCGCCCCAACGACCTCGCGCCTGGGCGAGCGACTGGAACACGGGCATCACCGTGAGCCCGGTGCCGCCGCCCTCCGCCATGAGGACCGGAAGCGAAGGCAGAGGCGCGAGGTTCCCGATCTCGTCGAGCGCGAGCAGCACAGGCGGATCGAGCCGCGCGCCCGGCGAGCGCGCGGCGATGCGCCGAGCCGTCTCTACGAGGTCTTCGAT
The DNA here is from genome assembly GCF_001898325.1 of Microbacterium sp. 67-17. Classification (GTDB taxonomy): domain Bacteria; phylum Actinomycetota; class Actinomycetes; order Actinomycetales; family Microbacteriaceae; genus Microbacterium; species Microbacterium schleiferi. The sequence goes on along the minus strand of NZ_MKTR01000018.1, from coordinate 1,413 downwards.
GAACGCCGCGACGAGCGACGAGGACGCCCCCGCTCCGGCTCCTGTCGCCAGCAGGTAAAGCGTGCCGGACCCGCGCAGGAACGCCTCGGGGTCGAACTGCTCGTCCTCGCTGGGGCTGACCGCCTCCAGCACCCGTGGGTCGGCGAGCGAGGCGAGGGAGAGCGAGACGCCCTGCCAAATGGAGTCGCGGGTGCGAGGGTCGGATTGCAGCATCCCGTCGAGCGACTCGGCCCATCCGGTCGCGGCGTGGGGGTGCGACGCGAGAATGGAGACGGCATCCGCCGCAGCCGCAGGGTCGAGCGTCCAGCGGAATAGCTCGGCGGGTTGCCGGTGATCGAGCGCCGCGGCGTGCAGAAGCGCCTGTAGCGCCGTGCGCGTCTTGCCTTCCCAGAATCCGCCGTTCTCGACAGAGGGGCCGGAGAGCCCGGTTCCCGCGGCGAGACCTGTGCCGCGGATCATCGCGGTCAGGGGCACCTCGCACCCGCGGATCGGTGACCACCGCAGACCCGCGGGCACGCCCTCGGCGAGGTGCTGGGGATCGAACACGGAGACTGGGCCGCCGTGCGACTGGCGGGCGCGGAGCGTCGCCGTGAGGTTGTCTGGCCGGGTCGAGGTCGTGATGACCGCACCGGGCGCGTCGAGGATGGTGTTGATGACGATGTTCGCGCCCTTGCCGGATCTCGGCGGGCCGATCAGCAGGATCGAGTCCTCCACGGATGTCCACACGCGCTTGCCGCGCGAAGTGCCGAGGAGGTAGCCGACCTGCTCGGGTTTCGGGTCGGTGAGCGAGGGGCGCAGGGTCTTCGCTCGACGCAGGAGGTCGCGTTCGGATGCGGCCCGCTGCACATCGCGCCCCTCGGCGATTCCCTCGATCCGGTTCGGGTCGGCCTTGGTCCGCTTGCCCAGCTCGCGCACCCATCGCCAGATGAACCACGTCGCCGTTCCGACGGCAGTGAGCAGGAGTGCGACGGTGATCCAGTAGGCGACCGGGCTGAGCGACGCGGAGCCGAGTGCCGAGCCGGGGTCATCGGGGTGGAAGACCACGCCGACTCCCGCTTCGAGACCTGCCGCAGGCTGGGGCGCAACTGTGACGAACGCAGCGATGCTCCCGGCCAAGCGCAGCGCACCGGCCAGCAGCATCGCACCGATGAGCGCGCCGAGGGCGACGTTGGTCAGTTCGTCGCCGAACGCCCTGGCTCGCGGTGACGAACTGGTCATGCCGGGTGTCCGATGACGCAGGTGCCCGAGACGCGGCCGAGCAGGATGACCTCGTGCGTGGGGCTCAGATCGAGCAGACCCGGCTCGATCTGAGCCCTTGCCGCTCCGTCGCCGCTTGCCGCGGCGTGCCGGACGATGACCGCTACGGCCACATCCTCGCCCGGTACGAAGCCCTCGCCATTCTGGAGTGCGCGC
>NZ_MKTR01000017.1 GCF_001898325.1 Microbacterium sp. 67-17 | reverse complement strand
TACGCCGACTGGCTCGAGGAATACAATCACCGACGACCCCACACCGCCCTCGGAGGCCACACCCCCACCTGCCGCCTTCACAACCTCACGGGTCGCTACACCTAGGGCGCTGTGGCGCTGACCGTCAGTGCTTCTTGGCGGTGTCGATCCGCCGCACGAGGGCCCATGCGCCGGGGATCAGCAGCGCGGCGAAGCCCGCCTTGATCAGGCCGGGAACGATGAACGGCAACAGACCTGCGTTGAGCACACCGGCGGGCGAGATGTCCTGACCCATCACGGTCGACAGGATGAAGGCCATGTACGGGATGCCGATGACGAACGGGATGACGCTGGCGATCACGAAGCCCGCGAAGGCGAGCAGGGGCTTGCGATCCCAGGCGCGCTCAGCGAACCATCCGGCGACGAAAGCCGCGGGAATGAAGCCCAGGATGAACCCGAACGAGGGCGCGAGCAGATAGGCGGGACCTGCGACCGGCCCCGCGAAGACGGGCAGGCCGAGCAGACCGACGAACATGTAGGTCGTCATCGCAGCAGCGCCTCGAGCAGACCCGAGCGCTGCGCCTACGAGGATGACGCCGAGAGTCTGCCCCGTGATCGGGATCGGCCCGATGAAGAACGACACCTTCGCCAGCAGCGCCACGACGGCGACTCCCGCCAGCACGAGTCCGGCGTCGATGGCGAACGCCCGCGCCCGCGAGGAGGGCCGGGCGATGATGTCGGCGAGAACCCGAGTGTTCGTGGCCGGTGCTGCGGCAGTCGTCATGGTGCTCCTTGGTCGGTGGGAAGCCAGGCGGGGAGGTATTGCGACTTATACTAGGGGGCTGGCCATCGGCCCCCTTGTACCCTTCTCACCGAATGAAACGGAGCTTTGCTGTGCTCTCCGTGCACGACCTCGAGATTCGCGTGGGCGCCCGGGTGCTCATGTCGGACGTCACCTTCCGTGTGGGCGCGGGCGACAAGGTCGGGCTCGTAGGCCGCAATGGTGCAGGCAAGACGACACTCACAAAGGTGCTCTCGGGCGACCTTTTGCCAGCTGCCGGACGCGTCGATCGCAGCGGGGAGCTCGGGTACCTGCCCCAGGATCCGCGCTCTGGTAATCCCGAAGACCTGGCCCGCACCCGCATCCTGGATGCGCGGGGCCTCGGCCAGCTTGCGATCGGGATGCACGAGGCAAGCCTCGCGATGGCCGACGACGACGCCGATGTGGCGGCGCGCGCCATGCGAAGGTATGGATCGCTCACCGAGCGCTTCGAGGCGCTCGGCGGGTACGCCGCCGAAGCCGAGGCGGCCTCGATCGCCCACAACCTGGCGCTGCCCGACCGCATCCTCGACCAGCCGCTCAGCACGCTTTCGGGCGGTCAGCGCCGTCGCATCGAACTCGCGCGCATCCTCTTCTCGGACGCGCAGACGATGATCCTCGATGAGCCGACGAACCACCTGGATGCCGACAGTGTGGTGTGGCTGCGGGAGTTCCTGAAGAACTACAAGGGCGGCCTCATCGTCATCTCGCACGATGTCGAGCTCGTCGGCGAAACCGTCAACCGGGTCTTCTATCTCGATGCGAATCGCCAGGTCATCGACATCTACAACATGTCGTGGAAGAACTACCTGCGCCAGCGTGTGGCCGACGAGGAACGCCGCAAGAAGGAGCGCGCGAACGCCGAGAAGAAGGCGACAGCCCTCCAGCAGCAGGCAGCGAAGTTCGGGGCCAAGGCGACGAAGGCCGCGGCTGCTCACCAGATGCTTGCCCGAGCCGAGAAGCTTCTTTCGGGGCTCGACGAGGTGCGGCAAGAGGACCGCGTCGCCAAGCTCCGCTTCCCGAAGCCCGCAGCGTGCGGCAAGACGCCGCTCATGGCATCCGGCTTGTCGAAGTCGTACGGATCGCTGGAGATCTTCACGGATGTCGACCTCGCGATCGACCGCGGATCCAAGGTTGTCGTGCTGGGCCTCAACGGCGCCGGGAAGACGACACTGCTGCGCATCCTCGCCGGAGTCGATCGTCCCGACACCGGGCAGATCGAGCCCGGGCACGGTCTGAAGATCGGGTACTACGCGCAGGAGCATGAGAACCTCGATGTGGGCCGCTCCGTACTCGACAACATGATGTCCGCGGCGCCCGACATCACCGCGACCGAAGCGCGCAGGGTTCTCGGGTCGTTCCTGTTCACAGGGGACGACGTGCTCAAGCCCGCCGGCGTGCTCTCCGGTGGGGAGAAGACCCGGCTGTCGCTCGCGACACTGGTGGTCTCGAGCGCCAACGTGCTGCTGCTGGATGAGCCGACCAACAACCTCGACCCGGCATCCCGCGACGAGATCCTGGGCGCGCTTGCTCACTACGAGGGTGCCGTCATCCTGGTCTCGCACGACGAGGGTGCTGTCGAGGCGCTCAACCCCGAGCGGGTCCTCATCCTGCCCGACGGCGTCGAGGACATCTGGGGTCGCGATTACATCGACCTCATCACGCTCGCCTAGCGCGGCATCCTCGCGCTTACTGCGGGAGCCGGTCGAGGATCTCGTCTTCCTCGGCCATGTCGCGGTCGCGCCGTCGCTGGCCGCGTGGGGGACGCGGGGAGTCGGCGGCTTCCTCCCGACGGTGACGGATCTCGGTGCGGATGACGTAACCGATGAAGAAGAACCCCATGACGGCGAACAGGATCCACTGGATCGCATACGACAGGTAGGGCCCTGGGTCGTCAGAGGGGGACTCCAGCGGATTCGGGTGGGATGCCGGCGCAGGCGTCTCCGAGACCATCACACCGTAGGCGCTTGTGATGAAGGCAGGGTCGCCTCCGAGGTCCTCGGCAATGAGGGGCAGGTGGATCGTCGGCACTTGACCCTCGGGTGCGTCGGTACGTCCTGATCGGGGGAGTGACTCGCCCGTCCGCAGCCGTGCGATCACCTCGACGGTCCCCGCCGGGGGCGCGGGGATCGCACTCGGATCACTGTCTTCGGCGGGCGGTACCCAACCGCGGTTGATGAGCAGGATTCGACCATCCGTGGTCTGGAACGGCACCAGGACTTCGAAGGCGGCAGTACCGCCGTGCGGGCGGTTCCTCACCAGCACCGTGTCATCGACGAGATAGGTTCCCTCGAGCGCCACCGGGTGCCACTCGTTGTCGACCGGTAGCTCCCCGGTCGCGGGAACCAGATCATCAAGCGTCGCCGGTTCGGCGTCGTAGTTGGCCTCGACGAGCGCAAGCTGCTGCGAGCGCTCAGCGTTGCGCGTGAACTGCCAGTTCGACAGAAATCCGCACGCTATCGCGAACAGCACCGCGACGGCGACGTACGCCGTCCACCGCACCGCCGCGGGCGCCCTGTACCCTGCCGCCGGCGCCTCGTGCTCTGCCGCGGGCGCCTCGTGCTCACTCACGCCTGTTCCGCCGCGAATGCGTCAACGCTCACCGGGAACGAGCGGGCAGTGAGGAACTCGCGCAGGTAACCGACATGCTCATCGCACGCGAGCCAGGTCTTGCTGCGATCTCCCGTGTGGATTCGCGGGTTTCGCCACCGGATGCTCCAGCGCGCGGACTCTCGGCATCCGGCGCGCGAACAGATCGTCTCGGAGCCCGGTGACGCGGATTCAGCTCTCACCCGCGCGCTCCTGCGGACTCTCGTCGATCCGGATCACTTGCGGCGCTTGCGCAGCAGCGGGGGACGGTGCCGCGCTGGGCGCGGGAGCCTCGATCATGCGCTCCGGTCCGAGCGCCGTGGGTGCCGTCATGTCGGCGCTGACGTTGGCGATGACGACGGCGAGGTACGGCAGGAAGATCGCCATGGCCGCAAAGACCCAGGTGTACCAGCTGTAGGGCGTGACGAACAGGACGAGGGCGAAGCAGACGAGACGGATCGCCATCATCACGAGATACGTCGTCGACCGCTTGCCGGCGTCCTCTTTCGGTGCCCGGGGAAGGGACGTCGCCGGTTGCGGCTTTGCTGATGATTTCACGGTGCTACCAGAGTACGCCGCGCCGCCCCGACGGGATCCGTCGGGGCGGCGCTGATGTCGTGCGTCTCAGGAGCGGTAGCTCGTCACCCCCGCGGTGCCGACAGCGACGAAGAAGAGCACGAGTGCGATGATGCCCAGGATCCACAGGCCGAGCGAGACCCAGCCGATGATGACGCCGGCGAGCCCCAGCCCGCGGCCGCCCTCACCTGTCTGTTTGATCTGGCTCAGCGACATGTGTCCGGTGATGATCCCGACGATCTGGCCGATGATCGGGATCACGAACACGCCGACGAGCGATGAGACGAGCGACACGATCGCCAGCGTGTTGGTCTTGGGGCCCTGCGGGTACGCGGCATACGCCGGAGCCGCACCGTAGGCGGGCGGAGCCGCCGGCGCACTGTAGGCCGGAGGTGCGGGCGGGGCCGGCGGCGGGTATGCGGCGGGGGCGGCCGGCGCCGGCGGTACTGGAGCTGCCGCGGACGGCTGCTCCTCGGGGGTCGCGGGGGAGTTCTGGTCGCTCACAGTTCGGCCTTTCTGACACGCATCCGCACGATCATTCGTGCTGCCACCAGCGTTCCAGTCGCCCCCGGGCGTGTCAACGTGAACGGTAGTCTGGGTCGGTCCCGCTCACACCGCGGGTCGAACCGACAGCAGGAGATGCTTCATGTCCACCGACCACGTCGTTCTCGTCACCGGAGGCAACCGCGGCATCGGCCGCGCGATCGCTGAGCGGTTCGTCGCGGAGGGGTATCCCGTCGCCGTGACCGCCCGGTCTGGAGAGGGCCCCGCGGGCACGCTGACGGTGCGTGCCGATGTGACGGATGCCGCGGCCGTCGACGCGGCCTTCACGGAGGTTGAGGAGAAGCTTGGGCCCGTGACGATCGTCGTCGCCAACGCCGGCGTCACGAAGGACACTCTGCTGCTGCGGATGAGTGAAGACGACTTCGATTCGGTCGTGGCCACGAATCTCGGCGGCGCATTCCGTGTCGTCAAGCGGGCAGCAAAGGGGATGCTGCGCGCCAAGTGGGGGCGGGTCATCCTGATCTCCAGCGTCGTCGGCCTCTATGGCTCGCCAGGACAGATCAACTACGCGTCATCGAAGAGTGGGCTCGTAGGATTCGCGCGATCGCTGACGCGCGAGCTCGGCGGCCGCGCCATCACCGCGAACGTGGTTGCGCCGGGCTTCATCGAGACCGACATGACCGCCGAGCTCCCGGAGGAGACGCAGGCTCAGTACAAGGCAACGATCCCTGCGGGCCGATTTGCGACCCCCGACGAGGTAGCCGGCGTTGTCACCTGGCTCGCCTCAGACGATGCCGCCTACATCTCGGGAGCGGTCATCCCGGTCGATGGCGGACTGGGCATGGGGCACTGACACCGCTCAGGTCTCCCTGATGGCGGCGACGAGGTGCTTAGCGAGCTCATCGGGAACCGAGAACTGCGGCCAGTGACCCGAATCGATCTCCACGATCGAGAGGTGCTGGCTGGCGGCGAGTTCTGCTGCCCACGCCGGCGGCTCCTCGAGCAGACCACTGATCTCGTCGGCGCTGGCAGTGCCCATGAGGATGGTCATCGGCACCCGGTGACGTCGCTCGTCGGCGAGTGTGATCGCATCGGTCGGCACTCGTGACGGCACCGAGAGCGCCCGCTGCGCGACCTCGGCCCGCACCGCCTCGGAGAGGTCTCGGATCTCGGGGTTCTCGAAGGTGTCCCACCCGGGGAACGGCACCACGCCGTCGACGACGGGAAACTCCCAGATCATCCCGCCGGGGTTCGGCGGAAGCGTGTCGACCAGGATCATGCGCGACACCCGGTCCACGCGACGGTCTGCGGCGCCCCACGCGACGTTGCCCCCGCCGCTATGGCCGACGAGCACGACGGCGCCTTCGAGTCTGTCGATCATCTCGACGACGGCATCCACCCAGTCGGCGATACCGACCTCACCGGATGTATCAGCCGGTTCTCCCACACCCGGAAGCGTCACGGGATGCGGATCGTGGCCGGCGTCGCGAAGCGCCGGAACTACGTCGTCCCACGATGACGCATCCAGCCAGAGGCCGGGGATCAGGATGATGTGCATGTCGTAACGCTAATCCCGGCATCCGACAGCGACCAGGATCACACGTAGCCCGTCGTCCACGGTGGCGCTCAGCGGGGGAGGAGGGGGAGGATTTCGCGCAGGTCGACCGGATCGATCACGACGTTCGCACGCTCGCGGACCGCAGGCTTCGCGTTGAATGCCACACCTAACCCCGCCGCCGCCATCATCCGGAGATCATTGGCACCGTCGCCCACCGCGATCGTCCGCGAGAGGGGCAGCTCGAGCGCACGCGCCCACTCGCGCAGGGTTGCTGCCTTGCCCTCGGCGTCGACGATCTCACCGTCCACGGCTCCTGTCAGAGCACCATCGGAGGCGGCAAGGCGATTCGCCCGCCAGCGGTCAACCCCGAGTGCTGGTGCGATGTGGTCGAGCACCTCGTGGAAACCGCCGGACACGACGCCGACCACACCGCCGCGCTCGTGGACGCCCGAGATGAACTCGGATGCCCCGAGCGTCGGCTCGACGCGCGCCAACACGCGCTCGAATGCGGCCAGCGGAACTCCTGTCAGAGCAGCCACGCGGGTTCGCAGGCTCGCGGCGAAGTCCACCTCGCCGCGCATCGCGGCCTCTGTCGCGGCAGCGACCTCGGCACCGCGACCCGCCTCATCAGCGATCAGCTCGATCACCTCGTTACGCAGCAGCGTCGAATCGGCATCGAGGACGACAAGGAAGCGGGCTGGGATCACCCGACTACGCTACCGGCCCGGCCGTGCTGAGCCGGTGCAGGACGATCAGCGCTCGACGACGACGCCCTTGCCGACCACCGTGATCCCGGAGTCGGTGACGGTGAACCCACGCTCGAGGTCGTGGGCGCGGTCGACCCCGATCGTGGCTCCGTCGGCTACCACGACGTTCTTGTCCAGGATTGCGCGATGCACGCGCGCACCCGGGCCCACGCGCACATAGTCGAACAGCACGGCATCCGTGATGGTCGACCCGCCAGCTGCCAGAGTCCACGGCCCGACGACGCTGCGCTCCAAGTGCGTCCCGGAGAGCACTGAACCGAGCGAAACCACCGAATCGATGGCGGTCCCGATCCTTCCGACCGAGTCGCGCACGAACTTCGCAGGCGGAGAGTTGACGGTCTGCGAGTGGATCGGCCAGTCGGTGTTGTAGAGATTGAAGACCGGGAGCGTCGAGATCAGATCCATGTGCGCGTCGAAGAACGAGTCGATGGTTCCGACGTCGCGCCAGTACGACCGATCGCGATCCGTAGAGCCCGGAACGTCGTTGAGCTTCATGTCGTACACGCTCGCTTCGCCGCGGTCGACGAAGTACGGCACGATGTCGCCACCCATGTCATGGTTCGATGTCGGGATCTCGCCATCGGCCTCGACGGCCTCGATGAGGGCATCCGTGTCGAAGATGTAGTTGCCCATCGATGCCAGCACCTCGTGCGGAGCATCCGCCAGCCCGCTCGGATTCTGCGGCTTCTCGAGGAACTCGCGGATCCGCGTCGAACCGGGCTCGACATCGATGACGCCGAACTGGTTCGCCAGACCGATCGGTTGGCGGATGCCGGCAACAGTCGCCCGCGCGCCCGAGGCGATGTGGGCGTCGAGCATCTGGCGGAAGTCCATGCGGTAGACGTGGTCGGCGCCGATGACGATGACGATGTCGGGTTGTTCGTCGATGATGAGGTTCATCGACTGCAAGATCGCATCGGCAGACCCCGAGAACCAGCGCTTGCCCAGCCGCTGTTGGGCAGGCACCGACGTGACGTAGGAGCTCAGCATCGGGGACATCCGCCAGGTCTGGGAGATGTGTCGGTCGAGGCTGTGCGACTTGTACTGCGTGAGCACAACGATCTGCCGAAGCCCCGAGTTGATCAGGTTCGAGATAGCGAAGTCGATCAAACGGTACTGACCGCCGAAGGGAACAGCGGGTTTGGCTCGGTCGGCGGTCAGCGGCATTAGCCGCTTGCCCTCTCCACCGGCGAGGACGATTCCAAAGATCTTGGGCGACGTAGCCATACCCCCAACACTATGCCGCCCCACGACCCTGTACTAGCGTTCGACACATGCGCGTCGACATCGTCACCAAGGAGTATCCGCCCGAAATCTATGGGGGCGCGGGTGTCCACGTCGCGGAGCTGGTCAAAGCTCTTCGCGCGCTTCCCGCGACCGCGGCGCCGGGCGATGAGCCGCTCGAGGTTCAGGTGCGTGCGTTCGGCGTCGACCGCGATGAAACTGACACGACGTCGTACTCCACGCCCGCTGAACTGCGTGGTGCCAACGCGGCGATTCAGACGATGGGGACTGATTTGCTCATCGTCGATGATGTCGCTGGTGCCGCCGTCGTTCACTCTCACACCTGGTATGCCAACTTCGCCGGGCACATCGCCGGGCTCCTCAACGACATTCCGCACATCGTCACCGCGCACAGTCTCGAGCCGCTTCGTCCCTGGAAGGCCGAACAGCTCGGTGGCGGGTATGCGGTCTCGAGTGAAATCGAACGCACCGCGTACCACGGCGCCGCGGCGATTGTGGCGGTCAGTGAAGGCATGCGTGCCGACATCCTGCGCAGCTACCCCGGCCTCGACCCCGCGACCGTCCGGGTCATCTACAACGGCATCGACACCGAGCAGTGGCATCCGATTGAGGATGCCGAAACGCTCGCTGCCCTCGGCATCGATCCGACCCGGCCCTCCGTCGTCTTCGTCGGGCGTATCACCCGTCAGAAGGGTCTGCCGTACCTGCTTCGCGCTGCCGAGCGGTTGGACCCGGAGGTGCAACTGATCCTGTGTGCCGGTGCTCCGGATACCCCCGAGATCCTCGCCGAGGTCGAAGGTCTTGTCCGCGGTCTGCAGGAGACTCGGGACGGGGTCGTCTGGATCGACCGACACCTCAGCCGGCACGAGCTGTGCGTAGCACTGACAGCGGCGACAACTTTCGTATGCCCCTCGATCTACGAGCCCCTCGGCATCGTGAACCTCGAGGCGATGGCGTGTGGGGCAGCCGTCGTCGGCACCGCTACCGGCGGCATCCCCGAAGTCGTGGTGGACGGTGTGACGGGCAGGCTTGTGCCCATCGAGCAGGTCTCGGACGGCACCGGCACGCCCCTGGATCCCGAGGCGTTCGTTGCGGACTTGGCTCGGGTTCTGAGCGAGGTCGTCAGCGATCGCGAGGCGGCGAAGGCGTACGGGCGGGCGGGTCGGGAGCGCGCGACGACCGCCTTCAGTTGGCAGCGCATCGCGGAGCAAACCGCCGCGCTGTACGCAGAGGTGATCCGCGGCGCCCGATAGGCTTGAACGTATGGCTCAGGTGCTCGAATTCTCCGACGTCGTCGTCCGCAGAAACGCCCGAGACATCATCGATCACATCGACTGGACCGTGTCCGACGATGAGCGATGGGTCGTCCTCGGCCCCAATGGGGCGGGCAAGACGACTCTGCTCGAGCTGTGTGCATCGCTCCTCCACCCGACCTCCGGTCGCGTGAACATCCTCGGGGAGCGGATCGGGCGGACCGACGTCTTCGAACTTCGCCCCCGTGTGGGGTTTGCCTCCACATCCATGGCGCGTCGGATCCCGCCGGATGAGACAGTGCTGGATGTCGTGATGACCGCCGCCTATGCGGTGATGGGTCGCTGGCGTGAAGAGTACGACCAGGTCGACATCCGTCGCGCGATGCGGGTCCTCGCCGAGTGGCAACTCGACGATCTCGCGACGCGCACGTTCGGCACGCTCTCGGACGGCGAGCAGAAGCGTGTGCAGATCGCTCGGTCCGTCATGACAGACCCTGAGCTGCTGCTGTTGGATGAGCCAACCGCGAGCCTGGACCTGGGCTCGCGTGAGGAGCTTCTCACACTCCTCAGCGGTTACGCTGCGGAGCCGACCACTCCTGCCATGGTCATGGTCACCCATCATGTGGAAGAGATCCCGGTGGGCTTCACTCACGTGCTGTTGCTCCGCGACGGCGCCGTCGTAGCAGCGGGGCCACTGCGCGAGACCCTTACGGAGGATGCGCTCAGCACGGCGTTCGGGGTCCCGATCGCTCTGCATCAGGAGGCCGGCCGCTACGCTGCGCGGGCGCGGACCTCGTGATCGGCATCCGCACGCGAACCTGGTAGACTCGTCCTTTGGTGCCAGCGCACCGCAGACTTTCTTTCCCCATCTCGGCAAGGAACCCCATGAAGACTGACATTCACCCCGACTACCAGGCTGTCGTGTTCCGCGACCTCGGTTCGGGCGAGACCTTCCTCACGCGTTCGACGGTGAGCAGCGACAAGACGATCGAACTCGACGGCGTGGAGTACCCCGTCATCGACGTCGAAATCTCCTCGGCATCGCACCCGTTCTACACGGGCAAGCAGCGCATCATGGACTCGGCGGGTCGCGTCGAGAAGTTCAACCAGCGCTTCAAGAACTTCGGCGGCGCGAGCAAGTAAGCCCGACCGCACACGACGAAGACCTCGCTTTCGAGCGGGGTCTTCGTCGTTGTATCGCGTCGTTCGTAGCGGCGGCGAGCCGACAGGTACCCTCACTAGACTCGACGGATGCCCGCCCCGCACCCGTACGCCGCGCTCCTGGACGAGATCCCGGTGACCGCTCGTGAGGTCACGGTGCTCGGCGGTACGACAGCCTATTGGGACTACGGGCCGGATGATGCGCCCGTCACCGTCGTCGCCGTTCATGGCTTCCGCGGCGAGCACCACGGGCTGGAGCCGGTCATCGCTTTCCTCCCAGGCATCCGTATCATCTCGCCGGATCTTCCCGGCTTCGGTGAGACGGCGCCGATCGCAGGCCGCCGACACGATCTGTCGCTGTATGCCGAGTGGCTCGCCGAGTTCGTCGGCCGCGTCGCACCAGGGGCCGTCATCCTCGGTCACTCCTTCGGCTCGATCGTCGTGGCTGCTGCCGTGGCCGGCGGGCTCGATACGCCCCGCGTCATCCTGGTGAATCCGATCGGTGCGCCGGCTCTGGAAGGGCCTCGCGGCGTCCTTACTCGCTTGGCGGTCTTTTACTACTGGACCGGCGCGCGGCTACCGAGCCGCGTTGGTACGGCGCTTCTGCGAAACGGTGCTGTGGTTCGGATCATGAGCGTGTCGATGGCCAAGACGAAGGATCCTGGCCTGCGCCGGTTCATCCACGACCAGCACGACACATACTTCTCGCGGTTCGCCGACCGCGATGTGCTGCACGATGCGTTTCTGGCGTCGGTCTCCCACGACGTGAGGGAGTTCGCGCCGCGTATCGCGCAGCCGACGTTGCTCATCGCTGCCGAGCGGGACGACATCACCCCGATCGAGGCCGAGCGCGAGCTTGCGCGCCGGTTCGCCGACGCCACGCTCGTGGAGATTGCGGATGTCGGACATCTCATCCACTACGAGACGCCGGCGCCGGCGGCCGCCGCGATCACGACGTTTCTTGGGCTCGACGAGCTCGATAAGCGATGACGTTCATACGATTGCCACAGTTGCCGGTGTCGCAGTAGCGCTTTGAGCGGTTGCGAGAGAAATCGACCAGAACGCCCTCGCAGTCATCGGCTTCGCAGACGAGCACCCGGTCATACTCATCCATGCGAATGACCTCCACGAACGCCATGGCGGTCTCGACAAGGATGCGGGTGGCCAGGGGCGCGTCGTCATCCGACGCGTGCACATGCCAGTCGTAGTCGTCGTGGATCACGAGTTGGGGGAGAGCTTCGCCATCGCGAAGCATCGCATTGACCAGCGGCACGGCGCTTTCGCGGTCGGCATCCCACAGAGCGCGTAGGCGAGCGCGGATGCTGCGTACCGCCTCTCGCTCCTGCCTCGTGCGTGAGATCTTGCCGCTGTACGGGTACCGCCCAAGGAAGGCGTCATACTCGTCCGCGGTCGTCAGGGTGTCTTCGTCGCCATTGAGTGGCAGCGTGTTGACCAGGTCGACGGCCGCGCGCAGGGCCATCTCGGTGTCATGGATAAAGACCATGTTGACTCCTGACATTCCGAGGGCTACTGTTTCGTTCGTGACCAGTGTGTCACGAGTGTCAAACCCTTTCACTCCTGACAGGCTGCCATGTCCGCTCCGACCACTCCGGTCCCTGTGCTTGTTGCCCCCGCGGGCCGGCACTCATCGATGGCTGGGCTTGCGATCGGGCTGCTCTCTGCCCTGAGCTTCGCATCCTCGGGGAGCTTCATGAAGCCGCTCATGGAGGCGGGCTGGAGCCTGGGTGCGACCCTGTTGCTGCGCATGGGTGGCGCGGCACTGATTCTCGCGCCCGTTCTGATCGTCACGATCCGTCGCCGGCCCGGCTTTCTTCGCAAGCATGGACTGCTGATCATTGCGTTCGGGCTCACGGGAGTGGCCGGGTGTCAAATCTTCTACTTCGCCGCGCTGCAACGGATGCCGGTGGCGATGGCCCTTCTCATTCAGTACCTCGCCCCGGTCCTTTTGGTCGGGCTCGCGTGGGTTCGCACTCGACGGGCACCATCGCGTCGCATTCTGGCGGGCTCTGTTCTTGCGATCGTCGGCCTCGTGCTCGTCGTCGACATCGCTGGTGCAAGCTTCGACCTGATCGGCACCCTGCTGGCACTGGCTGCTGCTGCCTGCACCGCCGCGTACTTTCTCATCGCCGAGAAGACCGGCGACGACATCCCGCCCCTCGCGCTGGCCTCGGGCGGCCTCATTACCGGCGCTCTTCTCATGGGTGTGCTGGTCGGCACCGGCCTCTTTGCGTTCACCGCACCGGCCGTCGACGTTGTGTTGGCCGGCGTGAGCGTTCCCTGGTACATCCCGATCGTATGGGTGATCGTCGTGGCAACCGCCGGAGGCTACGCGTTCGGAGTGCGAGCGGGATCGATGCTCGGATCCCGCGTCGCATCGTTCGTCGGGCTCACCGAAGTGCTGTTCGCCCTGCTGATCGCGTGGCTTGTGATCGCCGAAGTCCCGACCGTCATGCAAGCTGTCGGGGGAGCGATGATCTTGGCAGGCGTGATCCTGGTGCGGTCCGACCCTGGTGAGGCCGCCAAGGAGGAGGCGGCTAGCGTTCCCCTCGTGCCAGCTCCATGAGCGGGCGCACGCGGTAACCGATCACCTCACCCATCGCGAGCGAGGTCTCGGTGCGCTCCACGCCCTCGATCGCGAGGATGCGGGCGTCGGTGTCGAACAGATGCTGCGTATCGCGGCACGCGACCCTCACGAGCAGATCCACGGTTCCGCTCAGGCCATGCACCTGAACGATCTCGGGAATTCGCTCGAACTCTGCCGTGATGCGCGGCAACTCAGCCTGACGGACCGTGACGTTGAGGAATGCTTCGATGGGAAAGCCCAGCGCCGCGGGGGAGAGGGCTCGCTCGTACGAGAGAAAGACGCCGGCCTTGTCGAGCCGTGACATCCGCGCCTGCACGGTGTTCCGGGACAGACCGAGGCGATCTGACAGTGCCACCACCGTCGCGCGCGGATCTTCCGCGAGCGCGGCCAAGAGCTCGAGGTCGACATGGTCAAGAGCTGTCATATCGCGGAAGGCTAGCATGCTGCCGAATCGCGGATTGCTCATGTTGCTCACAATGTCATTACGAAACTGAGCGAGCTGCGTAGTGCTTTCCGGTGTATGGATCGGTGTGCCCAGCTCAGAGCGAAACCGTGGTGCCGGCGTAGTCGATCAGCGTCAGCCCGTCGGGTGAGTAGTGGAAGGTGTAGTCGGATCCGTTTGCCAGCCGCTCTTGGCGCGCCGGCAACCTGCCGTCGCTCACGTGATGGATGACAGAGCGGATGAGTGCGCCGTGGGTGACCACGAAGATGTGCGTGACATCGGGCTGAGACCGGAGCGCATCGGTGACAACGGTGTCAAAGCCTTCGAAGGCCCGGAGGCGCAGCAGTTCGCGTGACTCGGCGCCGGGGACCTCGGAGGTGTACCAATCGCCCCACCGTGCGGCGAAGTCCTCGATGGTGACCCCCTCAGCGTCGCCGTACGCGCGCTCACGCAGTGCGGGATACGCCAGTGGGGCTGGCGAGCCCCACTGGTCAGCGATGATCTGCGCTGTCTCACGGGCACGGGAGAGGTCGCTGCTGACGATGCGCGCAGCGGCCGGGTCATCGAGCACGCCGCTCAGCCGGTCGGCGGTCTGCCGGGCTTGCTCCCGACCCGTGTCGTTGAGGGGTATGTCGGTACTGCCCTGGATGAGCCGAGCGCGATTCCAGTCGGTCTCGCCATGGCGGATGAGCGTGAGGTGGATCACCTCTCGAGACTACTTGCCAGCTCCCGGTGCCCGGTGGGCGCCAGCCCCTCCAGCAGCGCGGTGAGGGCCTCGGAGGTTCCGCCGTCGATCTTCACGGTTGCGCGAGCATCGGCCCGCGTCTGGCCGCGGTTGATGATCACGATGGGGATGCGGCGTCGTCGTGCTCGTTCGAGCAGGCGGATCCCCGAGTTCACGACGAGCGACGATCCGGCAATGACCAGCGCGTCACTACCCAGGACGAGCTGCTCGGCTTCGCGGAATTTCTCGGATGGGATGTACTCGCCGAAGAAGACGACGTCGGGCTTGAGGGTTCCCGCACACACGGAGCAATCCGGCACGACGAACCCTTCGGTCGTCTCGGGCGTCACGTCTCCGTCGGGTCCGAGGGGCAGCTCGTGGGTGGTGACCAGCCACGGGTTGTCGCTCTCCACCCGCGACGAGAGGTCTCGGCGGTCGAAGACCTGACCGCAGCGGGTGCAGAAGACGCGGCGCATCGTGCCGTGCAGCTCAACGACGCGACGGCTTCCGGCGCGCACATGAAGACCGTCGACGTTCTGCGTGATGACCCCGGTTGCGATCCCGTGCTCTTCGAGCGCGGCGATGGCGCGGTGCCCGGCGTTGGGTTCCGCCGAGGCGAATCTGCGCCAGCCGAGATGCGAGCCGACCCAGTAGCGTCGACGCGCCTCATCGCGTCCGAGAAACTGCTCGGCGGTCATCGGGCGTCGTACGGGCGCCCCTTTGCCACGGTAGTCGGGGATGCCGGAGTCGGTTGACACCCCGGCCCCGGTCAGGATCGTCAGGGTGCGCCCGTCAAGAACGCGGAGCGCACGGGAGAGGGCTTCGGGAACGTCCGCGGCAGCGCCGTCGATGAGCGACATGCCCGCCTCCTCTGCTTGCCTCATTCCAGTCTAGGCATCCAGGTTTTCGGGGATGTTTCGTGCTGCTGGGTCGGCACCGCATGAATGAGAGGATCAAGGGATGCAGCGCATCGATGTCCGAGATGCGACGGACCCACGGCTCGAGGATTACCGGGATCTCACCGATGTCACCCTGCGGCGGCGTATCGAACCGGCCGGAGGGCTGTATATCGCCGAATCCGCGAAGGTGATCGCGCGCGCTCTGGCCGCGGGTCATCGGCCGCGTTCGGTCCTCGTGCAGGAGAAGTGGATCGATGACCTCGCTCCGTTGCTGGTGCAGCACCCTGAGGTGCCGGTCTACGTTGTCGAGGCCGATCTCGCGGAGCACCTCACGGGCTACGCCGTGCACCGTGGCGCCCTCGCGGCGATGCACCGGCCAAAGACGCCACCGCTTCGGGACGTGCTGCGGGAGGCGAGGCTCGTCGTCATCCTCGAAGACATCGTGGATCACACCAACGTCGGTGCGATCTTCCGTGCCTGCGCAGGCCTCGGGGCCGATGCGGTGCTCGTCTCGCCGCGCTGTGCCGACCCGCTCTACCGGCGCAGCGTCAGGGTCAGCATGGGAACCGTCTTCCAAGTCCCGTGGACGCGACTGCCCGACTGGGACCAGACGCGCAGCATCCTGCACGAGGAAGGGTTCCAGATCGCGGCACTCGCGCTGCGCGAGGACGCTGTTTCGCTCGATGACTTCGAGCCGGCCTCCCGCGTGGCGCTCATGCTCGGCGCCGAGGGTGACGGGCTCACCCCGAAAGCTCTCGCCGCTGCCGACACCGTCGTGACCATCCCGATGGCTGGAGGTGTCGACTCACTGAACGTCGCCGCGGCCAGCGCCGTCGCGCTGTGGGCGCTCAGGCATCCTCACGCGGCAGAGTGATCGCACCAGTAGTCGCTACCGGAAGCGGCTGCGGACGTTTGGCTGTCAGGTTGTCTCCGGACGACTGATGACGCAGGCGCCGCAGGACCCACGGCACGAGGTGCGTGCGTGCCCAGACCAGATCGCCGGCACGCGCTTCGCGCCACGTGCGGGAAGGGAAGGGATCTGGCTGCATCGGCACGAGATCGTTCGACACGTTCAACGCGCGCAAGACCATCCGTGCCACTTCGTGGTGACCCAGCGCGTTCAGATGGAGTCTGTCGTCATCGAAGAAGCGCGGATCTTGAATCTCTTTGAGAGACCACTGGTCGGCGACGATGCAGTCGTAGCGGTCAGCGATCGCGCGGAGGTTCTCGTTGTAGATGGCGATCTTTCCGCGAAACGCGCGGAAGACCGGGGTGAAGCTCGTGTCGATACCGGTGAAGATCACGACTGTCGCGCCGGTGCTGCTCAGGCGCACGACGGCATCCTCGAAAAGTTGGGAGATCTCGTCGGGATCTGTTCCGGGACGGATGACATCGTTGCCGCCGGCGCAGAACGTGATGAGGTCAGGAGAAAGCTCGAGCGCCGGTTCGACCTGCTCGTCGACGATCTGAGCGATGAGCTTGCCGCGCACGGCAAGATTCGCATAGGCGAAGTTTTCGGACTGGGACCCCAGTACATCGGCGACACGGTCGGCCCAGCCCAGGTGTGACCCGGGGTGCGTCGGATCGGGATCTCCGATGCCCTCCGTGAAGGAGTCGCCGAGCGCCACGAACCGTCGCCAGGGGTGAGGTTCGCTGTTCTCGATGAACGGAGTTCGGTGTTCGTCGGTGGCGGCCATGCTCTGTCCTCCTGGTCGTCTATCGTAGTCGGGCGGTCCGACGAGCGACCGATGTCTGTGGGAGGGGGAGCGTGCACGAGACAGCGCCGGTCCCGGCATCCGATCACCCGCGGGGGAGCTTCGCCGCCGAACACCTGTCGCCGTCCTATCCGCAGCGCGCCCCGTGGGGAACTGCCGGGCGCTTGCGCGCGTGGCAGGCAGAGGCGCTCGATCAGTACTTCGACATGGACGGGCCTGATGGCCCGGGCGGTGGACCTCGCGACTTCCTGGCCGCCGCGACGCCCGGTGCCGGCAAGACGACGTTCGCTCTGCGCCTGGCAACCGAGTTGCTGCGGCGCGGGATCATCGACCGGGTCGTCGTCGTTGCCCCGACCGAGCACCTGAAGACCCAGTGGGCGGATGCCGCGGCGAGGGTATCGCTGCGCCTGGACCCCCATTTCACGAACCGTCACACCCGTCCCGCCCGCCATTACCACGGGGTCGCGGTCACCTACGCGCAGGTAGCCACGAAGGCGTCAGTGCACCAGGGTGTCACGGAGACGGCACGGACGCTCGTGATCCTCGACGAGGTGCACCACGGCGGTGATGCCCTCAGCTGGGGAGACGCGCTCCGCGAGGCTTTCGGACGCGCGACACGACGCCTGCTGCTGTCAGGCACTCCCTTCCGCAGTGACACGGCGCCCATCCCGTTCGTGGAGTACCACCCCACGGCCGAAGGCATCCGCGTGTCTCGTACCGATTACGACTACGGGTATCGGCGCGCCCTCGAAGACGGGGTCGTGCGTCCCGTGCTTTTTCTCGTCTACGCCGGCCACATGCGGTGGCGAACCCGCACCGGCGACGAGATGGAAGCGCAGCTCGGGCAAGACAACACGAAAGACATCACGGCGCAGGCCTGGCGCACAGCTCTTGATCCGGGCGGCGAGTGGATTCCTGCAGTGCTGCGATCGGCCGATCGCCGGCTCACCGAAGTGCGAGAGCACGTTCCGGATGCCGGCGGCCTGGTGATCGCCACGGATCAGACTGCCGCGCGGGCGTACGCACAGATCCTGCAGACGGTGGCCGGCGAAGAGCCGACGGTCGTGCTCTCTGACGAGCCCGAGGCATCCGCCCGCATCGAGTCGTTCGCCGCCGATACGAGCCGCTGGATGGTCGCCGTGCGAATGGTGTCCGAGGGCGTTGATGTGCCGCGGCTCTCGGTCGGGGTGTACGCGACCTCGGCGTCGACGCCGCTGTTCTTCGCGCAGGCGATCGGCCGGTTCGTGCGGGCGCGGCGCCGCGGCGAGACGGCCAGCATCTTCCTGCCGCACGTGCCACCGCTGCTCGTCTTGGCCGGAGAGCTCGAACGCCAGCGCGATCACGCGCTCGACCGCCCCTCGGACGAGGACGGCGAATGGTCGGCTGAAGACGACCTGCTCGCGGCTGCTGAGCGCGAGGATGCCGCATCCGACGCGTTGACCGACGAGTTCGAGTACGCGGCTCTCGGCGCCATCGCACACTTTGACCGTGTGCTGTTCGACGGTAGGGAGTTCGGACAGCTCGCCACGCCGGGAACGCCCGAAGAGGAGGAGTTCCTCGGCCTTCCCGGGCTCCTCGAACCCGAACACGTACACGATCTGCTGATGCAGCGGCAGGCACGGCAAAGCCGCCACCGGCAGGCGCGCGAAGCGCGAGAGCGTGAAGCGGGGGCGACGGATGACGCGCCGCCCGCGCCGCCTCCTGCGCTGCACCGCACGCTGAAGGAACAGCGGCAACTGCTCAACAGCCTCGTGGGGCTGTACGCGAGGCAGTCTGGCGAACAGCACGGCCATGTCCATGCCGAGCTTCGCCGTATCTGCGGGGGCCCGGCAGTCTCGCACGCGACGGTCGCGCAGCTTCAGGCGCGTATTGATGTGCTGCGCGTCCGCGTGAGGTCGTAGCCGGGATTCGGTGCTCCAAAATGCTGCGAATCCTCGGATTCGAGCGGGCGGCCCTCGCCGTGTCTCCTACCCTGGGGAGGACCCCAGAAGGAGCCCGATGAACGCCGAATCGACGGCTGGCGAGCGGCGGAGGTGGGCTCAGTACCTTGTGGACGAGCGCGCCGAAGCGCGCGTATACCGTGAGCTGGCTGCCCGCCGCACCGGCGAGGAGCGGGCGATCCTGGAAGCCCTCGCGGATGCCGAACGTCGGCACGAGTCCCACTGGCTCCAGTTGCTCGGCGGTGAGCCGGAAACGCTGCCCCGGCCACGACTGTCGACGCGAACTCTCGCGTGGATGGCGCGGCACTTCGGATCGATCTTTGTGCTCGCGCTCGCTCAGAACGCCGAGGCCCGTTCTCCCTACGACAGCGATCCGCACGCGACCTCGCAGATGGCTGCCGATGAGAAGATCCACCACGAGGTCGTGCGTGGGCTTGCCGCCCGCGGACGACGGCGGCTGTCGGGGACGTTCCGGGCCGCGGTCTTCGGCGCGAACGACGGCCTGGTCTCGAACCTCGCCCTCGTCATGGGAATCGGTGCGACCGGAGTCGCCCCGCAGTTCGTGCTGTTCAGCGGTATCGCGGGTCTGCTCGCCGGTGCGCTGTCGATGGGCGCCGGTGAGTTCGTGTCGGTGCGATCCCAGCGTGAGCTGCTGGCGGCGACGCAGCCGAACGATTACGCGGACGACGTCTTGTCGTTCCTCGATCTCGATGCGAACGAGCTGGCGCTGGTGTTCCGAACACGAGGGATGCCGGAAGACGAGGCCCTTGCGGCGGCGCGCGCAATCATCGGCGACGCGCAAGCGGCGGGCCCCGGTGCGCTTGCTCGCGGTGGCATCGGCGGCGAGGGCGAGGATGACGTCGTCGGAAGCGCGTGGGGCGCAGCGCTTTCGAGCTTCCTGTTCTTCGCTTCGGGAGCGATCATTCCGGTGTTGCCGTGGATCTTCGGACTGTCGGGACTCGCGGCAGTTGTGACAGCGCTGGCGCTCGTCGGCGTGGCGCTCCTGGCGACGGGCGCGACCGTCGGGCTGCTGTCCGGTGGTCCGCCGTTGAAGCGCGCGCTACGGCAGCTCGCGATCGGCTTCGGAGCCGCAGCGGTGACGTACGTCCTGGGACTGCTCTTCGGCGTGTCGGTTGGTTGACCGCGGCATCCGAACCTGCGGCGGCAGGCGCAGCGGGAATAGTGTCGGCGATGTCGCGGTTCGGTGTGACATGAGTGAGTCTGTTTCTGCCCCGATCAAGGTAGACGTCTGGTCGGATGTCCAATGCCCCTGGTGCTACATCGGGAAGCGGCGTTTCGAGAAGGGCGTGGCAGCGTCCGGAGTTCCTGTGGAGATCGAGTACCACTCCTTCGAGCTCGCCCCTGACACGCCGGTCGATTACGACGGATCACCGGTGCAGTACCTCTCCGAGCGCAAGGGAGTATCGCCCGAGCAAGCCGCTCAGATGGTCGAGCGCGTGACGACACTCGCTGCGGGTGAGGGTCTCGCATACGACTACGACCACATCCACCAGACGAACACGATCAAAGCTCATGAACTGCTGCACTACGCGAAGGAGCGTGGTGTGCAGGCAGAGATGAAGGAAGCCCTCCTGAAGGCCTACTTCGTCGACGGCGGGCATGTCGGCCGGATCGAGGATCTCGCCGATCTCGCCGCAACCGTCGGGCTCGACCATGACGACGTGGTCCGGGCGCTCGAGTCGGGCCAGTACACCGCAGCGGTGAAGGCGGATGTCGCGCAGGCCGCTGCGTACGGCATCCAGGGCGTACCCTTCTACGTCTTCGACGGCAAGTACGGTGTCTCCGGAGCGCAGGAGAGTGAGACCTTCGCCCAGGTGCTTGCGCAGGTGGCATCGGAGCGGACTCCCGCATGACCGGCGCTTCCCCGACACCGCAGGCCGCCGCCCAGCCGTTCACAATGCTCGGCGGCGGCGGTGTCGTCTGCGAAGGCGACTCGTGCCTCATCCCCGGTTCCGTCGCCGACGACGCATCGACGAGCTAGCGACGCCAGACAAACGAAAAGGGCCCCTTTCGGGACCCTTTTCGTCTGTGCGCGAGGGGGCACTTGAACTGACCTCGATCCCCTCGCGCCGCGAAACCGTGTAGGGCGTTCTGCCGCACAAGATCAACGATCTACGGCATGTGTCCGGTGGATAACTCCACCGCGATACCCCGACCTACAGGATGCTTAGCACCTTCGTTAGCACTCTTGGAGATTGCCGAATCGGCTGGAATCTCGGGCTCAATGCCTGCACAAAGCGGTCTTGCATGAAGGTCGGCACAAGACCATCGCCGACGTCGAGTACGCGACCGCCGACTGGGTCGACTGTTGCAACCACCGCAGGCTCCTCGGAATGGTCAGCCCGACGAGTTCGAGGCGACCCTGCTGAACGGCCCTCAGCAGAGCCGCATAGAAGCGGCAGAGAACCGGCGATGCTTCACTGCCTCCCCAGGGCGGAGCGCACGGCCTGCTCGACGGGGATGAGGTGACCGTGGTCGTCATCCCCGCGGTCGATACGGATCCACGCGATCGAGCCGGTGAAGTCGGTAGCGGCGCCGGGATCTGTCGTGACGGGCGTTCCCGTGCTGCGCCCGACATCACTCGTCTCATCCGCCGAGTACACGATCGGCTGCGTCGTTTCCAGGCGGCCCGACCCGACCAGCTCACCGTCGACGAACAGCGATACGCCACCACCCTTGGCGTAGCCACCGCCGTCGTATGCGAACTCCACCCGCAGTTGGTGGTTGCCAAGGGGGATGAAGCCCTCCGACGCGATCACCGTCTTTTCAAGCCCGAGGAAGTTGTATGCGTATTTCAGCGCGCCGCCGTCGGCGTAGAATGACCAACCCCCGAGGTAGCCTCCCTGGCTGAGGAGAACACCGCGAACGTTGGAGTCGTCGACGGCGATCTGCGCGGTGACACTGAAGGAACGGTTCTTCAGGTTGATCATGGTGTTCTCGGTGAGGTGCCCCATTCCCGGAAACAGGATCTGCGTGTCGCCCTCGATCAGCTGCGGCCTTCCAGCGACCACGGCGTCCATGCGCTCGGTGCCCCGGTCATCGAGTGGAAGCACGTTGTACCGGGTCGCCTCGATGAGCCAGAGCCGCTGCAGCTCGTGCAGTTTGTCAGGGCGCTGCGCCGAGAGATCTTTCGCCTGGCTCCAATCGGTTGTGGTGTCATACAGCTCCCATTGGTCGTCATCGAACGGGATAGTCTGCGCGCCCGTGAGCTCCCAGGGCGTGCGGTGCTTCGTGACTGCGGTCCAGCCTTTGTGGTAGATGCCGCGGTTCCCGAACATCTCGAAGTACTGCGTCTCCCGATGCTCGGGCGCATCCGGATCGTTGAAGCTCGCCGCGAAGCTGCGTCCCTCGATGGGTGCCTGCGTCACACCGTGCACCTGCACGGGCTCGGGAATGCCTGCGACGTCGAGGAGCGTGGCTGCCACGTCAATCACGTGTGTGAATTGATTGCGCACTTCGCCGCGTGCTGCGATTCCCTCGGGCCA
Source organism: Microbacterium sp. 67-17 (assembly GCF_001898325.1). Lineage (GTDB taxonomy): Bacteria > Actinomycetota > Actinomycetes > Actinomycetales > Microbacteriaceae > Microbacterium > Microbacterium schleiferi. The sequence goes on along the minus strand of NZ_MKTR01000017.1, from coordinate 75,979 downwards.
GTGCACGATCGTGGCGTTGCGTGTTCCGCCGAAGTGCGACGCGACCTGTTTGGTCCACTGATACGGCGTTGACATCGCGTGCGCCCAGCCGACGGCGTAGTGGTTGTATGCCGCAGGAGAGCCGAAATCGTCCAGGTGTGCGAGGAGGAACTCATCGGTCTCAAGATGCCCCATGCCGTTGAAGTTCATGCCCTCGTTGAACGAGCCGCGGAGGGTGCCCTCGGCGGAGGCTCCATTGTCGCCGACGATGTAGAGCACGATCGTGTTCTCGAGCAGACCGAGCTCCTCTAGTGAGTCGATCACACGCCCGAAGTGGTAGTCGGTGTGCTCGAGGAAGCCTGCATAGACCTCCATCTGCCGGGTCAAGACGGGGCGCAACGCCTCATTCATCTCCTCCCACGCGGGAATCTCCTCGGGCCGCTCGGTGAGCGCCGTCTCGGGGGCTACGACGCCCAGGTCGATCTGGCGACGAAGCATCTGCTCGCGCAGCACGTCCCAGCCCTGGTCGAACGCACCCTTGTACTTGTCGGCCCATTCCTTAGGCGCGTGGTGCGGGGCGTGCGTTGCCCCCGGTGCCCAGTACACAAAGAAGGGACGGTCACCCTGCAGGGCCGCAGACTGTCGGATCCACGTGATCGCTCGGTCTGCAAGGTCCTCCGTGAGGTGGTACCCCTCTTCGGGCGTCTTCGGAGGATCAACGGGCGTCGTGCCATCGTAGAGCGCCGGATAGTACTGGTGGGTCTCTCCTGCCACGAAGCCGTAGAAGTGCTCGAAGCCGGAGTTGATGGGCCAGCGGTCGAACGGTCCCACCGCGCTCGTCTCCCACGGCGGCACCTCGTGGCACTTGCCGAACTGCGCCGTCGCATATCCGTTGAGACGAAGTGTCTCGGGGAAGGTCGCCTTACTGTTGGAACGGATGGCGTTGTAGCCGGGCGCACCCGAGGCCATCTCGGTGATGTTGCCCATCCCCACGGAGTGATGGTTGCGCCCGGAGAGGAGCGCAGCACGGGTGGGGGCGCACAACGCAGTCGTGTGAAAACGCGTGTAACGCAGCCCGCGGCCGGCCAGCTTCTCGGCTGTCGGCATGCTTACGGGGCCGCCGAACGCTGACGATGCCCCAAATCCGACGTCGTCGAGCAGGGCGACGATGATGTTGGGAGCTCCTTGCGGCGGGCGCAGCCGCGTGATCGGTGGTGCCGTGTACTCAGGGTCCTTCGCATCGTACGCGACGTATCCGCTTGTCGGCCGGTCGGGGATGGGAAGAATCGTCCGTGTTGCCGGCTCGTCGTGTGCCTCAGCCATGAGTGCGTCTCCTAATCTCAGTTGTCGATTTCCGCGTCAGTCAGGGGCTGCGTCACACCCACGGGACCCTGCTGCTCGAACTCGGCGAGCACTCCAAGGTCGTGCAGGAGCGATTGGGTCACTCAACGATCACGACGACGATGAACATCTACTCCCACGTCACCCCGACCATGAAGAGGTCGGCAGTTGACCGCTTCGCCGCCCATCTCGGCAAGGCTTAGCACTTTTTCTAGCACTTCCGACGCAAAAGACCCCCAACCTGAGATATAAAATCCCAGGTCAGGGGCCATTTCATTCGCGTGCGCGAGGGGGGACTTGAACCCCCACGCCCTATACGGGCACTAGCACCTCAAGCTAGCGCGTCTACCTATTCCGCCACCCGCGCAGAGTGGTTTCGGTCTTGCAACCGAAGATCGACATTATCACGACAACGGCGCCGCCGATAATCGCTCAGGGTCCTGACCCGAAACATTCGCGTCGTCTGAGCGCGGTAGGTTTGTGGCCGTGTCACATACCGAGTCCGAGCTTCCCGAAGTTGTCGTCGTCGCCCGGGACCTCATCCGTTTCGACACCACGAATTGGGGTGGCGGACATGCCCGAGGCGAACGGGAAGCGGCGGAATATGTGGCCGACTATCTTCGCAACCTCGATCTGACGCCCGAGATCTACGAGCCGATTGAACGGCGAACGAACGTCGGCGTGCGAATCCCGGGTGTCGACCGCGGCAAGCCCGCACTTGTGGTGCACGGCCATCTCGACGTCGTGCCAGCGGTAGCGGAGGACTGGTCGGTCGATCCGTTCGCAGGAGAGATTCGCGACGGCATGCTGTGGGGACGCGGTGCGGTCGACATGAAGGACATGGACGCCATGATCCTGACCTCCGTTGCCGACATCCTGCGCAGCGGACGCCGGCCGGCTCGTGACCTCGTGGTGACCTTCTTCGCCGACGAAGAGAACGGGGGCGGTGAAGGCTCGGCGCTCGTTGTCCGTGACCGCCCTGAATGGTTTGCTGGCGCGACCGAAGCCATCAGCGAGGTCGGCGGCTACTCGATCGACCTCGCTGGACGACGCGCCTACCTCCTTCAGGTGGGGGAGAAGGCTCTGGTCTGGATTCGCCTCGTCGCCCGAGGCCGGGCGGCACACGGCAGCGCATTCCACGAAGACAACGCTGTCACCCGCCTCGCTGAGGCCGTCGCCGCGCTGGGGCGCACGGCATGGCCGGTGGAGCTGACCGCAACGACGAAGCGCCTGACCGAGCGGATCGCCGAGCTCACCGGGCAGCCGTCCGATGACCCGGATGCGGTCGCTGCGGCGGCCGGACCGGCTTCGCGATTCCTACGCTCAACCATCCGCACGACGGCCAACCCGACGGCGCTCACGGCCGGATACAAGCACAATGTCATTCCCGACCGCGCCGAAGCGCTGATTGACGTGCGCACGCTTCCAGACGGCGAAGACGGCGCCCTTCGTGCCATCCAGGACATCGTCGGGCCAGACATCGAGATCGAGGTCGTCCACCGGGACATTGGCCTCGAAGTTCCCTTCGAGGGCGAACTCGTCAATGCGATGGTCGCGGCCCTCGGGCGACATGACCCGGGTGTCCCCGTCCTCCCGTACTTGATGAGCGGTGGCACCGACAACAAGGCACTGGCGGCTCTCGGCATCCGAGGTTATGGATTCGCGCCGCTACGGTTGCCTGCGGACCTCGACTTCACCGGTATGTTCCACGGCGTCGACGAGCGGGTCCCGCTCGACTCGCTCGTCTTCGGTCAGCGCGTGTTGACCGATCTGCTGCTGTCGTACTGACTCGGAAGGCATCCATGCTGCTGGAAGCAATCATCCTCGGTCTCGTACAGGGGCTCACGGAATTCCTCCCGGTCTCATCGAGCGCTCACTTGCGCATCCTGGGAGAGTTTCTGCCCAGTGCGCAGGACCCTGGAGCAGCCTTCACGGCGATCACCCAGATCGGCACAGAGGCCGCTGTCGTGGTGTTCTTCTGGCGCGACATCGTCCGGATCGTCTCGCGATGGTCGCTCGCCCTCGTCGGCAAGGCACCGCGGAATGATCCCGACGCCCGCATGGGGTGGTTGATCATCATCGGATCGGTGCCGATCGTCGTGCTCGGTCTGCTCTTCCAGGATCAGATCGAGACCACCCTGCGATCGCTGTGGCTCGTTGCCGGGATGCTGATCTTCTTCGGTGTGCTGCTGGGAATTGCCGATCTCGTGGGTGCGAAGCGACGAAAGCTCGACCAGCTCACCCTGGGGCACGGCATCATCTTCGGGTTCGCGCAGGCCCTTGCGCTGATTCCCGGGGTCTCGCGTTCGGGCGGCACGATAACGGCGGGACTGTTCCTCGGCTATGAGCGCGCGGCAGCAGCCCGCTACGCGTTCCTCCTGGCGATTCCCGCGGTCTTCGGAAGCGGCTTCTATCAGGTCGCCAAGAGCTGGGACGAGCAGGGGCCGTTCACCCCGATCGAGACCGCCGCCGCCACCGGTGTGGCGTTCGTTGTCGCACTCGGTGTCATCGCGTTCTTCATGAGCTGGATCTCCAAGCGCAGCTTCCTGCCGTTCGTGGTCTACCGGGTAGCTCTCGGTGCGGTCCTGCTCGTGCTGCTGAGCATGGGCATCATCCAGCCCTACTGAGTCGACGGCTCCAGCTGAAAGATGTCAGGGTTTGCGAGGCTCGTCGCGTCCACCGCGACCGGGTCCATCGCCGCGGCGACGCAGGTACTTCTCGAACTCCTGCGCGATCGCGTCTCCGGATGCCTCCGGTGAGTCCCAGGTGTCTCGGGTGCGCTCGAGCTGGTGGATGTACTCCGTCATTTCTTCGTCATCGGCTGCCGCCGCATCGATCGAGGCTTCCCACGTGCGTGCCTGCGTCGGCAAGTCTCCCCGATCGACCTTCGCGCCGGTGATGTCTTCGAGCCGATCGAGCAGCGCCAGGCTCGCCTTCGGTGAGGGAGTGTGCCCGGCGACGTAGTGCGGCACGCTTGCCCACAGCTGCGCGGACGGGATACCGGCGGCAGTGGCAACGTGCGAGATGACGCTCAGAATGCCGACGGGTCCTTCGTAGGAGCTGCGCTCAAGTCCGAGGGCTGCCCTCACCGGCTCACTCTCGCTACCCGCGAAGACGGAGATCGGGCGCGTGTGCGGAACATCCGACATCATCGACCCCATCGACACAAAGCCGGTGATGTCTTCGCGCAGGGCCACATCGACGAGTTCGGAGGCGAAAGCCTGCCATGCTCGCGCAGGCTCGACTCCGGTGAGGAGCCAGAGTTGCGTGCCACGTGTTGCTCGGGTCGGCCTGAGGATGGTCGTCTCGGGCCACGTCAGCTCCCGCGCGCCATCCGCCGTCGTACGAATCTGCGGACGCGTGTACTGGTAGTCGAAGTACAGTTCGGGGTCGACCGAGTAGACAGTCTCGTAGCCGCCGGAGTCGCGGAGGTGAGCTACCGCCGAGGACGCTGCCTCACCCGCGTCGTTCCAGCCGTCGAATGCGGCGACGAGAACCCTGCGTCCCAGTCCCTCCACGTGACCTCCTCAGGTGGCGATCCATCCAGAATAGGACGCTGCCGTCAGTCGGGTGCGCGAAACGTCGAGGTCGCGAGGACCGCGAGTGGCCGATCGTCAGCGGGGCCGTCGGTAGCATGGTTCGGTGACTGCCCCATCCGCCCTCTCCGCTGTGCTCTGGGACATGGACGGCACGCTCGTCGACACGGAGCCGTACTGGATTGCGGCGGAGACCCCCCTCGTCGAAAGCTATGGCGGCACCTGGACCCACGAGAAGGCCTTGTCGCTCGTCGGGCTTGCCCTGGAGGATTCCGCACGGATCCTGCAGGGGGAGGGCGTGCGAATGTCGACCCGCGACATCATCGACCACCTCACCACCGAGGTGATGCGCAGCATCTCTCAGGACGGGGTTCCGTTTCGCCCGGGCGCGAGAGAGCTTCTCGCCGACCTCAAGAATGCCGGTGTGAAGACCGCCCTGGTGACGATGTCCATGCGACGGATGGCAACCCACATTGCCGAGCTCATCGACTTCGACGCCTTCGACATCGTGGTCGCGGGCGATGACGTCACTCGTCCGAAGCCGTATCCGGATCCGTATCTTCAGGCGTGCACGTCGCTCGGCGTAGACCCCGTCGACACCCTGGCCATTGAGGATTCGCCGAACGGGTTGCGCTCTGCGGTGGCGGCGGGGTCGGTCGTCCTGGGCGTTCCAGCCATGGTCTCGCTCGAGGGAGCAGGTGCGCACGCCGTCTGGCCCACGCTTCACGGCGTGACAGCTTCCGACCTCGGTGAGCTTCACCGGGCACATCGAAAGGTCGGCGCTGCATGAGCACGACACCCCGTCTGTCAGGTCCCTTCCGGGTCGGTGATCGCGTCCAACTGACCGGCCCGAAGAACCGGCTTCACACGATCACGCTTCGCGAAGGCGGGGAACTACACACACACCATGGCGTGCTGCCGCATGCGACCCTGATCGGCATCCCCGACGGGTCGGTCGTGGTCAATAGCGCCGGTCACGAGTATCTGGCACTTCGCCCGCTGCTGCGTGACTTCGTCATGTCGATGCCGCGGGGGGCAGCGATCGTGTATCCGAAGGATGCCGCGCAGATCCTCTCCGAGGCTGACGTGTTCCCGGGAGCTGTTGTGGTGGAAGCGGGCGTGGGCTCTGGCGCGCTCTCCCTCTGGCTGCTGCGCGCGATCGGTGACGCTGGCCGTCTCGTCTCGTTCGAAAGACGCCCGGAGTTTGCCGAGGTCGCGCAGGCCAACGTCGAGACGTTCCTCGGTCACCGCCCGGCCTCCTGGGAGGTGCGCGTCGGCGACCTTGCGACCGAGCTTCCAACGGCTGTCGAACCCGGAACCGTCGACCGCGTCATCCTGGACATGCTCGCGCCCTGGGAGTGCATCGACGCGGTAGCCGAGGCACTGACCCCGGGCGGGGTGGTCCTGTGCTACATCGCGACCGCGACACAGCTCAGTCGCGTAGCCGAATACATCCGCAACACCGGTCTGTTCACCGAACCCGACGCGAACGAGACGATGGTCCGCGGCTGGCACGTCGAGGGTCTCGCCGTGCGCCCCGATCACCGAATGGTCGCTCACACGGGCTTTCTGCTGTGGGCGCGCCGCCTTGCGCCGGGCGCTGTCGCACCCGAGCAGAAGCGGCGCGCCTCCAAGAGCAGCTACGGCGACGAGGATGTCGAACTGTGGACTCCCGGCGCCGTGGGGGACCGTCAGATCACCGACAAGAACCTGCGGAAGCGAGTTCGCGAGGCCCAACGCGCTGCCGACGGTGCGCGCCACGCTGCTGCCGGCGCGGCCCCTGCGACGGCTGCCGAAACGGCAGAGCCCGACCGCCTAGACTGATCCGGTGCGAAAGACACCCGCCTTCCTCGCGATCCTCGGACTGACAGCTGCCGCGCTCGTCGGCTGCTCGGCAAGCCCGTCTGACGGGTGTGCGCGGGTCACCGACACCGATCCCGCCGTGACCGATCTCGTCAGCGTCACCGGGGAGTTCGGCGCGGCCCCCGACGTCGAGGTGTACACGCCGTTCCAGGTGGATGAGCTGGCATGGGCCGACCTCACCGAGGGCGAGGGCACGCCGATCACCACGCCCAACCAGATGGTCGTGCTCGACATGGTGGTCCTGGACGGAAAGACCGGCGAGCCGGCTGTCGCCACGTCGTACGACGAGACGCTCTCGAGCGTCTTCTCAATGTCGCGGTGGATCGACACGCTGCCCGGCCTCCAGGAATCACTGCAGTGCGCGCAGGAGGGGGACCGCGTTGTCATTGCGCTCCCGTCCGAGGCCATCAATCCGGCAGCTGCCACGCAGATCGGTCTCGAGGAGGGCAGCTCCGCCGTTGCGGTTGTCGACGTGCGCAAGGTCTATCTGCCGAAGGCGGATGGCGCGGACCAGTTCACCGACAGCAACGGTCTTCCCTCTGTGGTTCGCGCCCCGAACGGCCGGCCCGGGGTCATCATCCCTGACGCCCCTGCACCGACTGAACTTTCGATCCAGACCATCAAGAAGGGCGATGGCGAGGTCGTCACGGGTGACCAGCCGGTCCGCGCCCACTACACGGGCCTGCTGTGGGACACGCGCGAGGTCTTCGACACCAGCTGGGATGGCGATCCGGTCTCCTTCGATCTGAACGCGGTGGTTCCAGGCTTCGCTGCGGCTCTCGAGGGCCAGACCGTCGGTTCGCAGGTGCTCGTCGTCGTGCCGCCCGATCAGGGCTACGGCGACGCGGGTCAGGGAGCAATTCCTGGCGGAGCAACGCTTGTGTTCGTGATCGACATCCTTGGCCTCGATCCGCAACCCGCCTCGTAGTCCAAATCACCCTCGGCAAGCGGGGATGCCGCGCGCTGCACACCTAGGATGAGGGGCGTGTCCTCGAAGTCAGCTGCGCGCATCCCGCCCGAGGAGCGGCTCGTCAACCTGGTGGTGGCCCTGATGGCGACCGAGCAGGGACTCACCAAGGACACGATTCTGTCGTCTGTTTCGGGCTACCGTGAGCAGTCGGAATCCGGCACGTCGAAAGACGCGCTTGAGAAGATGTTCGAGCGCGACAAAGAGAGCCTCCGGGGCCTGGGTGTGCCGATCGAGACGATCGGCGATCGCGCTGATCCGGACGATCTCCGGGAGGCGCGGTACCGCGTTCCTACCGCGGAGTACGAGCTGCCTGCCGACATCGAGTTCACCCCCGCCGAGCTCGCCCTGCTGAATCTCGCAGGGGGCGTATGGAGCGAGAGCTCTCTGTCGGCCGACGCGCGCAGCGGCCTCCGCAAGATCCGGGCACTCGGCATCCCGGTCGAGGACCCGATCCTCGGATACTCGCCGAGGATCAGCCTGCGCGAACCGTCGTTTGCGCCCCTGCAGCGGGCGATCGAGGACTCGCGCATCGTGAGCTTTCGCTATATGCGGCCGGGAAGCGCCGCGCCGCGAGTGCGGCGACTCCAGCCGCTCGCGCTCGTCGAGTTCGAGGCTCGGTGGCACGTGTACGGCCTGGATCTCGACCTGGACGCGCCGCGCACCTTCCTGCTCACGCGGATCATCGACGATGTGGTGATCACTCGCACTGCCGGAGATCCAGCACTGCGCGAGGGCGCGGGCGAGCGAGCTCTCGCAGGTTTGCGAGAACTCGCGGCACGGCAGCGGGCGCTCCTGGAGATCGACCCCGGCACCGAAGCCTGGCTGCGTTTGTCGCGTCGAGCCGAGCCCGCGGCCCAGGGGTACTGGGTGCCCTACGTTGACCTTCACGTTTTCGCCGATGAGTTGGCGTCGTACGGACCGGAAGTCCGTGTCGTCGAACCGGATGAGGTCAGGTCTGAGGTCATTAGCCGGCTTCGAGCCGTGCGCAACGCACATGCCGGAGCGGTCCAGTGAGCGGGGCATCCGTCGCCACGGACCGCGCGGCGTTGCTGTTACAGCTCGTTCCGTACCTCATCTCCAAGGGAGAAGTGTCTGTCGCCGAGGCAGCAGACGAGTTCGATGTCACCGCCGACCAGATGCGCACCATGGTGCGCGGGCTTACCGTGATCGGCCTGCCGGGTGACTCTGGCTACTGGCAGATGGCAAACGAGCTGTTCGACATCGACTGGGACCTCCTCGAGGAGCGCGACCTCATCGTCATCACCAACTCGGTGGGCCTTGAGCGCGCACCGCGCCTCACGGCGAGGGAAGCGGCGGCTCTGCTCGCGGGCCTTCAGCTTGCCGCCACGATCCCCGGCGTCGGGGACTCGCAGTTGTATGCCGGATTGCTGTCCAAGCTCGGCCGCGGCGCCTCCCGTACCCCCGCGGCCGTGGTCGTTGCCTCAGAACCGGTCGATGCCGTCAGGCGCCTGGTGACGGATGCCCTGGGGCGGCGCGTCGCGGTGAGCTTCACCTACAAGACACCCGAACGTGCTCCCACAACCCGGACTGTCGACCCCGTGAAGGTCCTGATCGCTCAGGGGCAGTGGTACCTCCAGGGATGGTGTCATTTGCGCGAGGCGATGCGGACCTTCCACCTTGACCGCGTCAGCGATCTGGTCCTGACCGAGATCCCGATCGCGCACGGGCAGGAACCGGCGCCGGAGTGGTTTGATGCAACCGGGGAGAACGCGGGTGACGAGGTGATCGTGACGTTGGAGTTCCCGGCATCCGTTGCGCCTCTTCTTGGTGACTACCTCGATCGGGCGACCGTCACGACGACCGCGGGAGTCAGTACCGCACGAATGCGAGTAGCCGACGAGGTGAGCCTTCGGCGGCTGGCAGCACGGCGCGGGGGAGCGGTTCGGATTCTCGCGCCGATCGGCGCCCGCGAGGCGGCGCGGGAGTGGGCTGAGGCGGGCCTGGCTCAATATCCCGAGCAGACATAGGCAGACCAAACGAACGACGTCGACGGCCCTCAGGCCAGGTTCCGGCACCCGTGAGCGGCGCCGGGGTAGACTGCACACACCGCAATCGTGAGGAGACCCCATGGGGAACGCATTCGGGTGGCCGCACCTGCTGATCATTCTCGCGGTGATCCTGTTGCTGTTCGGCGCGGCGAAGCTGCCCGCGCTGGCAAAGAGCCTCGGCCAGTCAGCCCGCGTCTTCAAGGGCGAGATGAAGGCCATGAAGGACGACGACTCCAAGGATGCCGCGAAGCCCGACGTCGCCGCGTCCGAGGCTGCTGACCCGTCCTCGACGGGTTCTGCCGGCTCGTCGCAGGCCGCGTCATCCAGCGGCCGAGATTCCACAGCCTGATCTGCCGCGTGGCGACCAGTTCCCTGCCGCAGGTGGGAGAGCCCAACCGGCCGCGCCGTGACCGGAGGATGTCTCTCGGGCAGCATCTGATCGAGTTGCGCAAGCGGCTCATGATTTCTGCCCTCGCTCTGGTCGTCGGCATGGTCGTGGCGTTCATCATCACCGATCCGATCATTCGGCTGATCACGGTCCCCATCGTTGATGTCGCGGCTTCGCGGGGGGAGGATCTCAATGTCGAGGTCATGTTCACGACGGTTACGGGACCGTTCGACCTTCGCATCCGGATCGCTTTCGCGATCGGCATCCTGATCTCGGCGCCGATCTGGCTCTGGCAGATCTGGGCTTTCATCATGCCGGGACTCACCCGGAAGGAAGTCGGCTACACGGCTGGTTTTGTCGGTGCAGCCGTGCCGCTGTTCTTCGCCGGGACCGTCGTGGGGTGGCTGGTGCTCCCGCACGTCGTGGAGATCATGGCGACGTTCGCGCCCACAGGAACGTCGTTGTTCTACGATGCGACGTATTACTACGACTTCGTGTTCAAGTTCCTCCTCGTTGTCGGGGTCTCTTTCGTCCTTCCCGTCTTCCTCGTCGCCCTGAACGTCGCGGGGGTCATGTCGGGTCGCGGCATTCTCAAGGGCTGGCGGGTGGCGGTACTCGTCGCAACGCTGTTCGCCGCGGTCGCAACGCCTGCCGCTGATGCCGTGTCGATGGTGATGCTCGCGGGGATCCTGATCGTGCTCTTCTTTGCGGCGGCCGGTGTCTCGATGCTGTTCGATCGACGCAAGTCCAAGCGCCAAGCATCCCTGCTGCCGCCTGAGGCTGCGGGGTGAGCGTTCCGAGCCCAGCGGAGCGATTTGCGCGGGCCGAGGCAGCTCGCGTGTATCCGGTCACGGCGGCGTTTGCTGACGATCAGCGGTTCGATCTCGATCCGTTCCAGATCGCCGGATGCCACGCGCTCGAGTCGGGTCGAAGCGTGCTCGTCGCCGCCCCCACGGGCGCGGGAAAGACCATTGTCGGCGAGTTCGCGATTCATCTGGCGATGCGGGAGCCCGCCGACAAGGCGTTCTACACGACGCCGATGAAGGCGCTCTCCAACCAGAAGTTCCGTGAGCTCGTGGAAGTTTATGGCCCCGATGATGTGGGGCTTCTGACGGGCGATACCAACATCAACGGAAATGCCCGCGTCGTCGTCATGACGACCGAAGTGTTGCGCAACATGCTCTACGCGGGCTCGCCGGCGCTGCGCGACCTGCGCTATGTCGTCATGGACGAAGTCCACTACCTCGCCGACAGGTTCCGCGGTGCCGTGTGGGAAGAGGTCATCATCCATCTGCCGCCCGCGGTTCGTCTGGTCTCGCTCTCGGCAACGGTGTCGAACGCTGAGGAATTCGGTGACTGGCTCGACACCGTGCGCGGAGACACCGACGTCATCGTGTCGGAGACCCGACCCGTCCCGCTCGAGCAACACGTTCTGGTGCGCGGGGACCTCCTGCCACTGTTCGACGACCGTGCCGGCATCGCGACGGCGCAGGTGAACCAAGAACTCATGCGTATCCGTTCGTTCAAGGGTCCGACCTACGAGAGCAACCGCCGCGTGCAGGCCAGTCGCAGCGCCGCCATGTCGGGAAGCCGCGGGCGCGACGGCCAGCATCGCCGGCCGCACAAGGGCGGTCACCGTCCCGTGCGGTCCGCGAACGCACAACGGATCGAACGGCTCGATCGCCCCGACGTGATCGAACTGCTCGCGCGATCCAATCTGCTTCCCGCGATCTTCTTCATCTTCAGCCGTGCCGGATGCGACGCTGCTGTGCAGCAGGTGCGTCGCTCCGGAGCACGCTTCACAACCCCCGAAGAGCGGGCGGAGATCCGAGCGATCGTCGAGGAACGCACGCGGACGCTGCTCGAGGAAGACCTCGCCGTCCTTGGATTCTGGGAGTGGCGTGAAAACCTGGAGCGGGGTGTCGCTGCACATCATGCGGGTCTTCTTCCGGCGTTCAAAGAGGTCGTCGAAGAGCTCTTCCAGCGCAAGCTCGTGAAGGTCGTCTTCGCGACCGAGACCCTCGCCCTGGGGATCAACATGCCGGCGCGAACGGTTGTGCTCGAAAAGCTCGAGAAGTTCAACGGCGAAGCGCGGGTCGCGATCACGTCGGGGGAGTACACGCAGCTCACGGGCCGCGCCGGACGCCGGGGGATCGACGTCGAGGGCCACGCCGTCGTCCAGTGGACCGAGGGACTTGACCCGCAGGCAGTGGCAGCATTGGCGTCCCGCCGTACGTATCCACTGAACTCCAGTTTCCGGCCGACGTACAACATGGCAGTCAACCTCATCGACCAGTTCGGCAGGGCCCGCGCGAGGGAGATTCTCGAGTCCTCGTTCGCGCAGTTCCAGGCCGACAGGGCTGTGGTGGGCCTTGCCCGGCAGGTGAAGGATGCCGAGGAGTCGCTCGCGGGCTACGCCAAGGCGATGAGCTGCGACAAGGGCGACTTCGCCGAGTATTCGGGCATCCGTCGCGAGTTGAGTGATCTCGAAAAGCTCACTCGCAAGGATGCCAATGCCTCCCGCCAGACGCGAGACAAGCGTCAGCGGGAGATCAGTGAGCTGCGCCGGCGCATGCAGCGGCATCCGTGCCACCAGTGCCCGGACCGTGAGCATCACGCCCGCTGGGCAGAGCGGTACTGGAAGCTGAACCGCACGGTCGAGCGCCTTCGTGGCCAGATCGATGCGCGCACGGGAACTGTCGCCCGGGTCTTCGACCGTATTGTCGACGTTCTGGCGTCCCTTGATTACGTGCGCGTGGATGCAGAGAGTGCGGCCAGGCTCACGGCCGCTGGTCGGACGATGCGGCGGATCTACGGCGAGCGGGATCTGCTCGTGGCCGAGTCACTGCGCCTCGGTCTCTGGGACTCGCTGGACGCGCCGTCGTTGGCGGCCCTGGCCTGCGCGCTGGTCTACGAGCCACGCCGTGACGAGCCGGGGGAGCGAGCGCTTCCCCGCGGTGCGTTCCGCGAGGCTCTCGCGCAGACCCTGGACCTCTGGCAACGCCTCGACGATCTCGAACGCGATTCACGCCTGCCCGGGTCGGAGCCGCCCGCTGCGGGACTCGCGCTCGCCATGCACTCGTGGGCGAAGGGGATGCCGCTGGACCGCGTGCTGCGCGAGGCTGACCTCGCGGCGGGCGATTTCGTACGGTGGGCCAAGCAAACGATCGACCTTCTCGACCAGATGTCGTTGGTGGCCGAGCCCGGTCTCGCCGCGGTCGCGCGCCGCGCGCTCGATGGCGTTCGGCGCGGAATCGTGGCGTACTCGTCGGTGTGATCGCCGAACCTTCAGCCGCGCCATAGCCGTCCGAATCTAGGCTGGACGTTATGCCCGAAGCCTCGAGCGCCACGCAGAGTCGCGCCACTGACGTGCGTCCGCTGTTGCCCTTGTGGGCGGCCGTGCTGGTGGCAGTTGCCGCCGGGCTCATTCTGGATGTGGCATACCCGTCGGTGGGCTGGTGGCCGCTCGCCTTCGTCGGGGTCGGACTGTCTCTGGTGACACTCATCGGGCGCAGCGCCTGGGGCGCCTTGCTTGTCGGGTTCATCTTCGGGATCACGTTCTATCTCGTCCACATCGTGTGGCTAAACCGCTACCTGGGCGTGATCCCGTGGTTCGCCCTGGCGGTCGCTGCCACGATCTACGTCGCTCTGGGGTCGGTGCTCATCGCGTTGGCCTACCGATGGATGCCGAGAGCCGTCCCTGGCCGGTGGGCTCAGCTCGTCCTCACGCCGCTGCTGATCGCGGGTCTGTGGGTACTGCGGGAACTTGTCACCGGGTCTTGGCCCTACACCGGCTTCCCGTGGGCGCGGATCGGGATGAGCCAATCCGAGAGCCCTCTCTCACACCTGACCTCGTGGATCGGGGTGACGGGCCTGTCGTTCCTGATGGTCGCCTTCACCGCCGGGATTATCGAGTGGCTGCGTCTGCGCCAGTGGTCGGATGTGCGCACTGCGCTGCCGGTCGCGGGCCTCGGGGTCGTCTTGCTCATCACGCCGCAGTTCCCCACCACTCCGGCGGGCACGATGACCGTGGGGAGCGTGCAGGGAAACGGCCCGTCCGGCTACTTCGATGCCCGTCAACGCAACGACATTCTGAACGCGCAGCTGTCGGCATCCACCGACCTGATCGGTCAGGACATGGATGTGCTGCTGTGGCCCGAAGGTGGGATCGATTCGGACCCGATGACCAACGCGACCACCGCGGCGGTTCTGGACGGACTATCGGAGGCGGTGGATGCTCCGCTTCTTGTCAACGCCGCGACAACGCGCGGCGACCTGACCTACAACACCTCGATACTGTGGGAAGCGGGAGCGGGCGCCGTGCAGTATCACGACAAGACCCACCCGGTTCCGTTCGGCGAGTACGTGCCCGACAGGTGGTTCTACGAGATGATCGTGCCCGACCTGATCGGGCTCATCGGGCGTGAATACACCCCGGGATCTAACCCTCCCTTCGTCGACATCGACGGCACCGGGGTGGGGCTCGCGATCTGCTTCGACGTCATCTACGACGACGTCATCCACGACGGCGCGCGCGACGGTGCGGAGGTCTACATGTTCCAGACCAACAACGCCGACTTCCGCAACACCGATGAGAACCTGCAGCAGCTCGCCTTCGCACGCACGCGCGCGATCGAGACCGGTCGTTCCGTGGTGAACATCTCCACCGTCGGGACAAGCCAGGTCATCGGCCCCGACGGTACGACGATCGATTCACTGCCCGCCGATGAGGCTGGTGCGATGCTCACCGACGTTCCGCTGCGAACCGGTCTGACGCCGAGCATCGTGATCGGCGGCTCGCTGGGCATCGCAATCGCAATCCTCAGCATCATCGGCCTGGTTGCCAGCGGCATCGTCGCGAGCCGCCGCCGGACATGAAACGGGACCGACCCGTGATCGGATCGGTCCCGTTTCACGCACCGCATCGGTGGAGGCTGCGGTGGGCGTCTGTCAGGCGCTCAGCTTGTCGACCGTGACGTCGTCGCCGGCGCCGCGGCGCGAGCGGACGAAAGCGAGGCGCTCTTCAAGGAGCTCCTCGAGCTCGGGAATCGTACGACGCTCCAGAAGCATGTCCCAGTGCGAGCGGGGGGCTTTGACGTCGCCGTGGTCAACGGTGACAGTCTCACCATCGACGCGGAGCAAAGCCTCGGCGCCACAGGTGCGGCATTCCCAGGTCTCAGGGACCTCGGCATCTGCCGCGAAGGTCATGGTGGTGTCACGCCCACAAGACGTGCAGGAGTAGGTGAATTGTGCCCGCTCATGAAATACGACGCCGTCCTCGCTCTGTAGGCTGGAGGCGCCGAGTCTCATGCCGCGGAGGCTGCGGTCTGCCATTGTGTGGTCCTCTCGTCGCTGTACAGGTATAACGCGCTCACCTGGGCAGATCATCCATGCCGACCCGCAGATGAGAGCATTCTCAGGCGATCTTCAGCGGGGAGGAGTCCGCGCAAGGCCGAGGCGGGGCGTGCCGCCGTCGGCGCCGCTGTATCAGGGCTGGTTCGAGGCCGGTCCGAGAGTGTCGAGCGCCACGTCTGCGCGATCCGTGACGACGCCGTCGACACCCATGCCCACCAGGCGCCTCATATCTGCGGGATCGTTCACGGTCCAGACATGAACCTCGACCCCGTGCGCGTGAGCTGCCTCAATCAGTCGGGGCGTCACCACCCGAACCGGTCCCTGACGCTCCGGGACCTGCAGCGCGTCGATGCCCGCGAGCGAGGATGCGACCAGCCGCGGGGACCGTGCGATCAGCCCCCAGATCACCCGAGCAATCGTCTCCCGTCCCGCCGATGTTGCAGGAGGAACGGCGCCGGGCGGTGCGTGACGCGCGGCGGATTCCACTGCCGCTCGGCGTCGCGCATCCGCGAAGCTCGTGACAAGGACGCGCTCACCATGACCGGCGACCAGGACACCCACTGCGTCGGCGGCCCCGGGCGCTTTCACGTCGAGGTTGAACCTCAGGGCCGGGAAGGCCTCGAGTGCGGTGCGCAGCGTGATCAGTCCGCCCCGATCCTCCATCAGGGCCGTCAACTCCGCAAGCTCGACGTCGACGATACGTCGAGGATCGCCGGTGACCCGGCGAAGATCCGCGTCATGGAACAGCACGACCTCGCCGTCCCGGGTGAGATGGCAGTCGGACTCGACGTAGGTCACGCCGGCCCGCTGCGCGGCAGCGACCGACGCGTAGGAGTTCTCCGCTATCGCGTCGTCAACCGTCAAGCCCCGGTGCGCAAGGACGCGCGGATACGGGGCATCGACGAAGTACGGGTGGGTCACGCCTGCTCGTCAGGTGCCGTCTTTGTGGCTTCTCGAGCCCCGAACGCACCGGATACGCCCTTGAGTGCCTCGGTGAACTCGCTCGGGATGATCCACAGCTTGCTGGACGCGCTGTCGCTGATCTTCGGAAGCGTCTGCAGGTACTGATAGGCGAGGAGCTTGTCATCCGGATTGCCTTCGTGGATGGCGTTGAAGACTGTAGCGATGGCCTCGGCCTCACCTTGCGCACGCAGGATCTGACCCTGCTTTTCGCCCTCCGCACGCAGGATCTCGGCTTGGCGTGCACCCTCTGCCTGCAAGATGGCCGACTGCTTTGTTCCCTCTGCGGTCAGGATCGCCGCACGACGGTCACGCTCGGCGCGCATCTGCTTTTCCATCGAGTCCTGGATGGACACCGGGGGATCGATCGCCTTCAGCTCCACACGCGAGACACGGATGCCCCACTTGCCCGTCGCTTCATCCAGCACCACCCGCAGCTTCGTGTTGATCTCGTCGCGGCTGGTCAGTGCTTCTTCGAGGTTCAGGCCACCGACGACGTTTCGCAGCGTCGTCGTCGTGAGCTGCTCAACCGCACCCAGATAGTTCGCGATCTCGTAGGTGGCTGCGCGGGCATCCGTCACCTGGAAGTACACGACAGTGTCGATCGAGACGACGAGGTTGTCCTCGGTGATGACTGGCTGCGGGGGGAATGAGACAACCTGCTCGCGCATGTCGATCAGCGGCCGTACCCGGTCGATGAACGGGACGAGGAGGTTCAAGCCGGGGGAGAGGGTCTTGTGGTAGCGACCGAGGCGCTCCACGACGCCGGCCGTGGCCTGCGGAATGATCCGAATAGATCGAAAGATCACCACGACCACGAAGATCGCAATGACGAGCAGCAGGACGATGACGAAGATCTGACCCGCGAACGCGCCGATGTCAATCATGTTCCATGGTCCTTTCTGTCGATGGCCGGGGCTGCGGAGCCACTTCGACGGCGGCGCCCCGTACCGCGATGACGCTGACCGGCTGTCCGACGTTCGCCTCAGCATCCGTCAGACCGGCGCTCAGTCGTGCCGTCCATGTCTCGCCGTTGTCGAGCTTCACCTCACCTGCCCCCTGCGTGAACGCGCGGGTCACACGGGCCGGCATCCCAACGAGCGCATCGACGTTCGTGAGGACGACCGGCGAACTTCGATGGAGCGCGCGCAGCAGGAGGGGGCGAATCGTGAACAGGAGAAGTGCTGAGGCGATTGCGGCGAGCCCGATCTGAAGCCACCACGGGCCGCCCAACAGGTTCGTCCCGAGGCCGCCGATCAGTGTTCCGGCAGCCAGCATCAGAAACGTGAACTCGAGGGTGAGGAGCTCGATGATCACAAACAGGACTGCCAGAGCGAGCCAGAGGATCCACAGATACTGCGTGAGATCGGGCAACATCCGAATCTCCTTCCTCTTGGTCCGACCCTATCAACGCAGGGCCCGGCGCGGACCGGTTGGTAGGGTCGGTACGCGCGCCATTCCGGTGCTGCCCCGCGGCTGAAGCGCCGACCTGCAACAGGAGCAATTGTGAGCGACATTTCCACCCCGATCGCCCCCGGAACCCTGCGCGGAAAGACCGCGCTCGTCACCGGTTCGTCGCGCGGAATCGGTGCCGACACCGTCCGCTATCTCGCAGCAGCGGGAGCGAACGTCGTCATCAACTTCCGCAACAAGGCTCCCCGCGCCGAGAAGCTTGCCGCCGAAGTGCGGGAGTTGGGCGTCGATGCTCTCGTCGTGGGAGCGGACCTGACCGATCCCGAGTCGGTCGCGGCGATGTTCGCTGCCGTCGAGGAGGAGTTCGGGGGCCTCGACATCCTCGTCCTGAACGCATCCGGTGGCATGGAAGCCGGAATGGCCGATGACTACGCGTTGCTCCTGAACCGGGACGCCCAGGTCACCGTGCTCGAGGCGGCCGTGCCGCTTCTTCGCGGCGACGCACGAGTGGTTTTCGTGACCAGCCACCAGGCCCACTTCATCCGTACGACCCCGACGATGCCCGAATACGAGCCGGTCGCCCTTTCCAAGCGTGCCGGTGAAGATGCGCTTCGCGAGCGTGTGCCTGCACTGCTCGAACGCGGGATCGGTTTCGTCGTCGTCTCCGGTGACATGATCGAGGGAACCATCACGGCGACGCTGCTGGAGCGGGCGAACCCCGGAGCCATTGCTTCGCGGCGCGAATCGGCCGGCAAGCTCTACAACGTTTCGGAGTTCGCTGCGGAGGTCGCACAGGCCGCTGTGGACCCGATCCCCGCCGACAACACGCGGCTCGTCGGCGACACAAGCTCTTTCGTGGGGGAGTGACCTCGTCACTGCATCCGTTCATAGCAGAAGGCCCCGGGCATCCCCGGGGCCTTCTGCTATGACGTGAGTGGTCAGACGCTCTTCTTGCCGAACGTGAAGGCACGCACGATCTGGATGATGCCGAGCACGACGAGTGAGATCCCCAGCAGCCACCAGAGCACGACTGCGCCCCAGAGCGGCGAGAACAGCAGAACGACACCGGCGACGATGCTGATGATCGCGAAGAAGATTGTCCAGCCCCTGGAAGCTGCGTCGCTGAGCGTGGTCAGTGAAACGACACCTTCGACGATCCACATGATTCCGACGAGGATCCCGAGGAAGACGGCGAACCATCCCGTGGTTGCTGCGAGGTTGAAGAAGGCGAAGATACCCGCGGCGATGAAAATGACGCCGAGGATGATGTGGCCGACACGCGACCATCCGCCCATCGACTTCGAGAAAATGCCGAGGCCGCCGTAGACGAGCCCACCCACGATCGCATAGATCGCGATGATCGCCGTGACGACCATGGCCGTGCGGCCCGGCCAGACGAGAATCAGGATTCCGACGATGAGCGAGAGGACACCGGCGATGCCGAGCGCCGTGCGGACGCCGTTGATGGCCTCCTTGGCGACGGAGCTTTCGGTTGACATGGCATTCCCTTTCTGGGAGTTAGCTGAGAGCTTGCGTTCTCAGCGTAGCGTTCCGACCCGGCTTCGGGGGAGTGGGAGGGGTATGTCGGCCTGAGATCACCCGAAAAGGACGAGGACACCAACCAGAACGGGGATGCACCCGATCGTGGTGAGAAAGACTGTGTCGCGCGCGATAGTTTCGCCAACGCCGAAGCGCTGGGCGAAGTTGAAGACGTTCTGAGCGGTTGGGAGGCTCGCCAGGACGACGACGGTGAGCGCTTCCGCCTTCGGAAGCCCGAAGACGACGCTCGCGAGCACCCACGCCAGCAGGGGCATCAGAATCAGCTTGAACGCTGTGGCCAGGATGACCTCGCGTCGGTGCCCACCGGCCGCGAGAACCCGCTGTCCGTGGAGCGACATCCCGTAACTCAGCAGCAACACGGGGACGCAGGCAGCGGCAAGGAAGTGCAGGGGCTCGGTCACGAGCGAGGGAAGCTGAAGCCCCGTCGCCGCGACGAGCGTTCCCGCGACCGATCCGATCACGACCGGATTCGTGACAGTACGCACCACGATCTTCCCGACGTTCCGTGTCGTCGCGGTGACGCTCTCGAGGATCGCCATCGAGATCGGGACGAGCACAAGGAGCTGGAACAGGATGACGGGTGCGGGGTAGGCGGCCGAGCCCAGCAGATAGAGCGAGAGGGGGATGCCGATGTTGTTGGAGTTCACCTGACCCGCGGCGAGTGCGCCGATCAGCGAATCTCCCACGGTACGCCGCCAGAACAGGCGTGAAATCGCCGCGTACAGACCGATGATGATGACCGCAGTGATCGCCGAGACCGGCAGGAGTGCGGAAAAGAGGGTGGCGATGTCGGCCTCGGACAACACGACGAACAGCAGCACAGGGGAGAGGACGAAGAACACCAGACGCCCGAGAACCGGGCCGGCTTGCGGGCCGAGGAGGTTGATGCGTCCGATGACGTACCCGACCGCGATCGCGAGGCCGATGACCGCGAACCCCGTCGCAACGTTCAGCACGGGAGGTCCGGAACTCGCATCCTTCCACGCTACCGCCGGTGCCAGACGCACGAATCACGCCACCGTGGTGCTTGAGCTACGGGTGGCCGGAGCGGAAGATGTGGACGCTTTCGGCGCGGCCGCGTTCGCTGAGGATGAGCGCGAGGACGCCGAGTCCTATTGTGCTCGCAAGGCTCGACAGTGCGCCGACGAGTGTTGCAACGTCGGCGACGGCCTGCTGCGGGAGTGCCATGGTCGCGTACATGCCCTGGGTCATGACGCCCACGAGGACGCTCAGTCCGAGAACCCAGAGCGGCGCCCACCGCCACGGAGACGGAACGATGCGGGTCCGCGCGATCTGGACGGTCGCGATGGTCCCGGCAGCGAGCGGTATCAACAGGTCGAGGTAACCCAGGACGACGTACATTGGCGGAATCGAATCTGGTGTGGCGAAGCCGCCGTTCGGTGTCATCACGTCGAAGACGATGCGGGCGACGACATGCCACCACGCCACGATCAGCATCGTGACGAGACCCATAGGTCTGCGCGCGACGATGCTTTCGTACCTCGTTCGTCCAACGGCGAACACGGTGACGCCGACGGCCCAAGCAAGCTCGGCGATCACAGTGAGAACCGGACGTAGAGAAGAGCCGAGCATGACGGCGTCCAGCATCGCGACGATACCGGCCAGGATCAGTGCGCTGCCACCGATCGTCCACGTCAGGTTTCGCCGCCGCATCCTTCGAGCCTAACGAGCCAGACTGCGTCGGCTCGGTTACAACCGAGCCATCGTGGATAGTCGCCGATAATGCACATTATGTCAGCTCGGTCTGAACTGACCATGCCGCTCGAGACTAAGCCCGCTCTCCTGGCCTGGCAGCGCTCGTGCTCGCTGGGCTCCCGGGTTAGCCTCGTTCTATCGGGTGTGGTGCGTGACGCGGAGGGCGTGTCGGATGCGGGGACGTGTCGGTTCAGATGATCGTGCCTGGCCTGGTTGCGCGGTGAGCGCCAAGGGTCGGCTGTCATGACCACTCCTCCCCCGGACGCCGACGAACAGGTCACGATCGCTGACCTCATGACCCCGGACTCGGACGACGACGCGTTTGTCGCCACCAACGGTCCCTCGCGGGCGCTGCGCATCACGGGTCTCGTGATCGCCATCGTGATGGTTGTCGGGATGGTGGCGACGGGCGGGTACGTCGCCTGGGCGCTGAACACTCCCCTGCCTGCCGCGACGCTGGAGTGGCAGACGCCGACCGTCGAGTCTCCCGTTGCAGCTCAGATCTCGCTTCCGTCTTTCGGCTCTTCAGCACTGAGCGTGTCAGGCGGGGACGTGTATCTCGGCGAGGGCGCGAGTGGAATCTGGCAGACGTCCGGTCCCCAGGATCCGCAGGTCATGGCGAGCGTCAGCAAGATCATCACGGCACTCGTCGTACTTGAGAAGTACCCGCTCGCGGACGCATCCGATCCCGGCCCGACGATCACGTTCTCGAAAGCCGACCACGATCTCTACGATCAGTACTACGTTCGTGGAGCGACGATCGCGGCAATGCCCACGGGCACACGGATGTCGCTGCACGATGCGCTGGCCACGATGTTGATCCCCTCGGCGAGCAACTACGCCGAGGCCATCAGTCGGTGGGCGTTCGGCTCGGTATCCAGCTTCCGCGCGGCGGCCAGCGACTGGCTCCAGGCCCATGGTCTGGCCGGCACGACGGTCGTCGAACCCACGGGGCTCGACTCCGCGAATGTCAGCACGCCCACTGATCTGGTCGCTATCGCAAAGCTTGCCGCCGCAAACCCGACCCTCGCGTCGATCGTCGGAACAGCCTCGCTCACGATCCCGGGGCCTGGATCGCTGCAGAACACCAACGCCTTGCTGGGCGTCGACGGAGTAACGGGGATGAAGACCGGCAACCTCGGGTACGGGACCTACGCGTTGGTGTTCACAGCGGGCTTGGACATCGCAGGCATGCACCTGGATGTCACAGGCGCAATCCAGGGCGGCGCGACGCGGGAGTCAGCCAATGCTGATGTGCTTCGCATGCTCGACAGCATCCGCCGCGGGTTCCACGACGTCCCTGTCGGACTGGCAGGCGACCACATCGGCACCGTCACGGCACCGTGGGGTGGAACCACGGAGGTTGTGATCGCGCGCGACGTCGACATCTTCACGTGGTCTGACACGCCGATCGCGGTCGAGGTTACGATGGACAACCCGATCGAGTTCGCGACCGGCGACGTCGTGGGTCTGATCACCTGGACAGCCGGTCCGCACAGCGAGAGCGCTGAGCTCATCGTGACCGAGTCAATCGATCCGCCGACCGACTGGTGGCGACTGACACACCCTACGGAGCTCGTCGCGGGCTGAACTCGGCACCAGTCGGCGCGCAGCTCACCGTGGTCACCCAGAGCGCCTTGACACTAGATTCCGGATCTGGCATATGGCCTCATCCGGGCGGAGTCACGTGAACCAGCCGCTGTTGCGCACGGTTCTGTCTTGGAACTGATGCTGAGCGGCAGCCCGCGCTCGATCAACAGCTTCCTGCGCTTCGCGGCCTTCTTTCGCCTCGGAGAACGAGACGGGCTTGCGAACGAAGAGGCGAGTCACCCGGTTCCAGAACGTCATCATCGCCACCCCCTTGTGCCCCACGATAGACCAGCTCAGGCTCCAGCGGGCTCGATCGTCACCCAATTCCCGAACTTCGGCATCCGGCCGTCACCCGACGACGTGCCTGTCAGTCGTCGACGAACCCATGGGCCGACGTGCGCGCGATAGTAGGCCAAACCACGCACCGCGTCGGCGGTGGACTGCTCGGGCATCGACCACCACTCCCCTGGTGCGGGGTGGCCCAGGGCGCCGAGGAGGCGCGCAGCCACCCGGTGGTGCCCGCGCGAGTTCATGTGCAGCCTGTCGGCAGACCAGAACGACGGATGCGACAGCTCGCGATCCGGCCAGTTGAGGGCCCGGACAACATCGGGACGGTCGGTGACTCGTGCCACTACTGCTCGCGAGAGGTCGTCTCCGCGGCGTTGGATCAGCGACCGGAACGGCAGCTGGGCTGAGGGGTTGGCGCCCGAGAGCAGAACCAGACGGACCCCTTCCTCATCGCACCGGCGCAGGACGGTGCTGAAGGCGTCCGCGATGCTCTCGATCGTCGTGCGGGGTCGCAGCATGTCGTTGCCTCCCCCGTTGAACGAGAGGTGGGTCGGACGGAGAGCGAGGGCCGGCTCCAGTTGCTCTTCCACGATGGGCCACGCAAGCTTGCCGCGGATGGCGAAGTTCGCATACGCGATCGGAGCACCGAGTGCGTTGGCCCAGCCGAGAGCGGTGAGGTCTGCCCACCCCCGGACGGTGCCGTCAGGCAGCTCGTCGCCGACGCCTTCGGAGAAGGAATCACCGATGGCAACGTAGCGGATCTCCTGCACTCCCCTAGCCTACGGGTGCCTCATCGCGCTGCCGGTCTGCGCCTTCCGCGATCATCTCGCGCGCCATCGGGATCACCCTGGTGCCGTAGAGCTCGATCGAGCGCATCAGCTGCTCGTGTCCGAGCGTGCCGTTCGAGTACTTCAGATCGAAACGGTCGATCCCCAGCGTCAACACGGTGTCGGCGATCTTGCGAGCAACCCGGTCGGGTGACCCCGAGTAAACCGCTCCCCCGGCTCCGACGTCGTGCTGGAACCGCATCCGACTGTAGGGCGGCCACCCGCGTTCGGCTCCGATACGGTTGTTCATCGCTTCAAACGCAGGATACGCCTGTTCCCACGCCTGCTCATCGGTATCGGCGATGTGACCCGGCGAGTGGACGCCGACCGGCTTGCGATCGTGTCCAAAGGAGGCCAGCGAACGATGGAAGAGCTCAACATAGGGTGCGAAGCGCTCAGCGGGTCCGCCGATGATCGCGAGCATGAGGCCGAAGCCGTACCGCGCTGTCCGGACGACGGATTCGGGTGACCCTCCGACGCCCACCCAGGTCATGAGGCCGGATCCCTCGGTCTTCGGGTACACGTCAGCACTAGTGAGCGCGGCGCGGGTGGTTCCGGACCAGGTGACCGGGCGCTCCTGGCGCAAGAGGGAGAACAGTTCGAGCTTCTCCTCGAACAGGGCCTCGTAATCCTTCAGGTCGTACCCGAACAGGGGGAAGGACTCGATGAAGCTCCCGCGGCCCAGTACCACCTCGGCGCGAGCGTTCGAGACGGCATCCAGGGTCGCGAACCGCTCGTAGACCCGCACCGGATCGTCTGACGAGAGAACCGTCACGGCAGTGCCGAGGTGGATGTCGCGGGTCCGCCCGGCGATGGCCGCGAGCACGATCTCGGGGCTCGACACCGCGAAGTCGGGCCGATGGTGCTCGCCGACGCCGATGAACGAGATGCCGAGTTCGTCGGCGAGCACAGCCTGGTCGACAAGATTGCGCAGCGTCTGTGCGTCAGAGAGGGGCGCTCCGCTCTCATCGACCGTGACATCACCGAAGGTATCGAGACCGAACTGAATCATGACGGCATCCTTTCCATGCATGTGCATAGAACCATACGGGTCCGGTCCCTATTCCATTCCTCAGATCAGCAACGCCGCACGTAGCGTGTCGAGCCCAACTCCGCCGATGTCGAGCGCGCGCTTGTGAAACGCCTTGATGTCGAACGCGTCGCCCTGTTGCTCGGCAACGGTGTCTCGCAACTGTTCCCAGATGCGCTGACCCACCTTGTAGGACGGAGCCTGCCCGGGCCAGCCGAGGTAGCGGTTGACCTCGAATTGAATGAACTCGTCCGACATGTTGACGTTGCGGCGCATGAAGGCGAGGGCGTAGTCGTGGTCCCATACGCCTTCGCCGTCCAAGCGGGGCTTGCCGAGGTGGACGCCGATATCCAACACGACGCGCGCTGCCCGCATCCGCTGCCCGTCGAGCATGCCGAGCCGGTCCGCGGGGTCATCCAGGTAGCCGAGCTGCTCCATGAGGCGCTCCGCGTACAGCGCCCACCCCTCCGCGTGGCCCGACGTACCGGCCAGCAGACGCCGCCACGAGTTGAGTTGTGCGCGGTTGTAGACGGCCTGAGCGATCTGCAGGTGGTGACCGGGAACGCCCTCGTGATACACGGTCGTCAGTTCTCGCCACGTGTCGAAGTCCTCGACGCCCTCCGGAACCGACCACCACATGCGCCCGGGGCGCGAGAAGTCATCGGTCGGGCCGGTGTAGTAGATCCCGCCCTCCTTGGTGGGCGCGATCATGCACTCGAGCGTGCGGATCGGTTCGGGGATGTCGAAGTGCGTCTTCCCGAGCTCTGCCACGGCATGATCGCTCGTCTGCTGCATCCACGTTTGCAGCGCCTCGGTACCGTGAAGCTTTCGCGAGGTATCTCTCTCGAGGAACGCGACAGCCGCCTCGACGCTCGCGCCGGAAAGGATCTCGTCGGCGATCTGTTCCTGCTCGGCGACCATGCGCGCGAGCTCTTCGATGCCCCACTCGTAGGTTTCATCGAGGTCGATGGTCGCACCGAGGAAGCGCCGTGAGTGCAGCGCGTACAGGTCCCGGCCGACGCCGTCCTGCTCGGAAGCGGCAGGGCCGACCTCGGCGGAGAGAACATCGGCGAGCTCTTCGTACGCCACGCGGGCAGCGCCCGCTGCGTCGGCGAGCTCACGGGCGAGGGATGCCGGAAGCTGCCCGTCGTTGGGTGCGGCCTCGGCGGCGAACTCCGCGAAGAAGCCGCGGTCGCTCGTGTAGCGCCCGATCTGGGTCACGACTTCGCGCACCTGCCGCCTGGCGGGTACGACCCCAGCTGAGACTCCGGCTCGGAGGGTTTCGATGTAGCCGCGTACCGCCTCTGGGACCGCTCCCAGTCGCGTCGCGATGACAGACCAGTCCTCCGCCGTGTCGGTGGGCATGAGGTCGAAGACCGCGCGGATGTCCTGCGGCGGCGAGGCGATCACGTTCAGGTCGCGAAGATGCCACTGGGCGTCGTGGAGTTCGAGGTCGAGTTCCAGCTCGCGGGTAAGGTCTGCTTTCGTGACGCGATCGATGTCGTCCACGGGCTCGGTGGTGCGCAGCGCAGCGAGCGTCGTGCGGGCTTCGTCGGCGAGTGCGTCAACGCCAGCTGGAGAATAGTCGCCGTAGCGTGCATTGTGCTCGGAGCGACCGATGTAGGTGGCGAGGGTGGGGACACGCTCCGCGAGCGTGTCGACCCACGCATCTGCGATCGCGTCGATGGGCGTGGCAGATCGAGGAGCTTCAGTCATGCGTTCGAGCCTAACCAGAACGAGCGGTCAGTGCCCGGCGAGATTCCAATCGCCGCCGCGGCCCACTTCGACATCCAACGGCACGGACAGGGTCGCCGCGTCAGCCATCCTCTGCCTGACGATCTCTTCGACCCGGTCCCACTCCCCCGGCGCGACTTCGACAACGAGCTCGTCGTGGATCTGCAGCAACACCCGCGAACGCAGATCGCTGTCGCGGAGGTCTTGGTGGATGCGGAACAGCGCGATCTTCATGATGTCGGCAGCGCTGCCCTGGATGGGTGCGTTGAGCGCAGCGCGTTCGGCATTCTCGCGCAGAACGCGGTTCGGGCTGGTGAGGTCTGGGAAGGGGCGGCGGCGACCGAAGATCGTCTCGGTGTACCCGTCTATCCGAGCCTTCTCGACAGAAGCGCGCAGGTAGTCGCGCACCGCGCCGAATCGCGCGAAGTACTCCATCATGAGCTGCTTGGCCTCGGCTTGTTCGATGCGCAGCTGCTTGGACAGCCCGAAGGCAGAGAGGCCGTAGACGAGGCCGTACGACATGGCTTTGACCTTCGTGCGCATCTGCGGGGTGACATCGGCGGGGTCCACACCGAACACGCGCGCGCCGACGAAGCGATGCAGATCCTCACCCGAATTGAAGGCCTCGATGAGCCCGGGGTCCTCCGACAGGTGCGCCATGATGCGCATTTCGATTTGCGAGTAGTCGGCGGTCAGGAGGGTTTCATACCCGGCGCCGACAACGAATGCCGAACGGATACGGCGGCTGTCTTCGGTCCGGATGGGGATGTTCTGCAGATTGGGGTCGGTGCTCGAGAGGCGCCCCGTTTGGCTCCCCGTCTGCACGTAGGTTGTGTGGATTCGGCCGTCGGTGCCGATCGCGGCATCCAGCGACTCGATGATCTGCCTGAGCTTGGTCGCCTCGCGATGCTGGAGGAGCAGACCAAGGAACGGATGCGGATTGGTCTCTTGCAGGTCGGCCAGAACCGCGGCATCCGTCGAGTAGCCGGTCTTCGTCTTGCGGGTCTTGGGGAGTCCCAGCTCTTCGAAGAGCACCTCCTGGAGCTGCTTCGGGGACCCGAGGTTGACCTCGCGACCGATTGTGTCGAAAGCTTCGGCGGCGATCGCATCGGCGCGGGCGCCGAGTTCTGCCGAGAACGCGGCAAGCGTCTCGTGCGAAACTGCCACCCCGTCCAGCTCCATGTCGACGAGCGCGTCGAGGGTCGGAAGCTCGATCTCGCGGAGCACGCCGGCGAGGTCATCCGGCAGTTCAGCCCGAAGCGCGTTCGCGACCCGCAGCGTGAACCACGACAGCTGTCCGGGAGTGGCGCCCTCGGTTTCGGGAATCAGCTGCGTCGGATCGGCCTCAGGGAGCTTCTCTCCCAGGTAGCGGTCGACGAGATCTGCGAGTGTCTTGTCGGGGAAGCTCGGACGAAGAAGCCACCCGGCCAACGCAGTGTCGAACGCGACACCCCCGACGGTGACGCCCGCACGACGCAGCATCTTGATCTGGGCCTTGGCGTCGGCGAAAACTTTCGGGCTATCGGACGCGAACCAGCCCGAGAGGTGGGCCGCCGACTCTGTCGTCCAGCTGGTTTCGACAACATCGGCTTCGCGCGCGAACCCCACACGGGTCGGGAGGGATGCCGAACTCGCCGCGCCTGCGCTTGGAACGACAGTCACCGCGACCTCGCCGACGCCGCCTGCCAGCCACGCAGCCACAGCATCGGAGTTCGCCTCTGTGGCAACCGGCAGATGCACCGCCCGCGCTGCATCCGCGGGTTCCTCGCCGCCAAAGGCCTCGAACACGCGCGGCAGCAGGGTACGAAACTCCAGCCGCGCGAAGATGTCGCGAACGCCCTGTGCATCCATACCGGTGACAGCTAGCTCGTCGGGGCCGACCGGCAGCTCGACGTCGCGCAAGAGCCGATTCAGCGCGCGGTTGCGCTTGACGTCATCGAGGTGCTCGCGCAGGTTGTTGCCCACCACTCCCGTGACACGGTCGGCGTTCTCGAGCAGGTCTTCAAGGGTGCCGAACTGGGTCAGCCACTTCACCGCCGTCTTCTCCCCCACCTTGGGGACGCCGGGGAGATTGTCGCTGGTCTCGCCGACCAGAGCCGCGATGTCGGGGTACTGCTCAGGCGAAACGCCGTAACGCTCGCGTACCGCTTCAGGGTCGTACCGCTTGAGTTGGGACACCCCCTGCACACTTGGGTAGAGCAGTGTGATGCGCTCATCCACGAGCTGAATCGTGTCGCGGTCACCCGAGCAGACGAGCACGTGATACCCGGCATCCGCGCCCCGGGTCGCCAGAGTGGCGAGGATGTCGTCGGCTTCGATGTCTTCTTGCTGGAGCACCGTGATGTTCATGGCCCGGAGGCAGTCCTGCAGCAGGGGGATCTGGCCCTGGAACTCCTTCGGGGTCTCGGCACGGTTCGCCTTGTATTCCGCGTACTCACGGGTACGGAACGACTGGCGCGAAGTGTCGAAAGCTACAGCGACATGCGTGGGCTTCTCGGCCTTGACCAGGTTCACAAACATCGACAGGAACCCGTAGATCCCGTTCGTGTGCTGACCGTCCTTGGTGGTGAAGTTCTCGACGGGGAGGGCGAAAAACGCCCGAAAGGCCAGCGAGTGGCCGTCGACGACCAGGAGGGTAGGCTTCGAGGAGTCCGTCACTCTGTCAGCCTACCCACGGCTTCCGACAGCACTTCTCCCCGAGGGTGGTCATGAGCACGCAGCATCCGGTGAACGTCAATGGCATGGAGTGGGCGGCGCAGCGCGGCATGGGGACCCTCGCCGAGAAGATGGGGATGCAGTTCCTCGAGTTCACGGTTGAACGTTCCGTTGCGACCATGCCCGTTGAGGGCAACACGCAGCCAGTGGGCCTCATGCACGGCGGCGCATACGTCGTGTTGGGCGAGTCCCTGGGGTCGATGTCTGCGAATCTGTGGGCGGGCCCGGGCCGCCTCGCTGTCGGTGTCGATATCAACGCGACCCATACGCGATCCGCCCGCTCGGGTCTGGTGACAGGCGTGTGCACCCCCGTGCACCTCGGGCGAAGCATGACAGTTCACGAGATCGTCGTCTCCGACGACGAGGGGCGACGATGCTCCACCATCCGCATCACGAACCTCATCAAGGATGTTCCGCTCCCCGAGGAGCTCACGCGCCCCGAGGGATGAGCCAACTTTCGCGCGTGAACCGATGCGACGCGGGAGTGCAGCTGCCGGCCGACCGACGCCGAGGCCTCAGGCCTTCTTCGGCGCCAGCTGCTCGATGATCGCCTTGGCGACGTCTTGCATCGTGAGCCGGCGGTCCATCGATGCCTTCTGAATCCACCGGAACGCCTCAGGTTCGGACAGGCCCATCTTCTCGTTGAGCAGTCCCTTGGCGCGATCCACGAGCTTGCGGGTCTCGAACCGCTCCACCATGTCGGCAACCTCTGCCTCGAGGGTGAGGATCTGCTCGTGGCGGGCGAGGGCGATTTCGATCGCCGGAAGCAGATCGTTCGGGGTGAAGGGCTTCACCACATAAGCGAGAGCACCAGCCTCGCTCGCACGCTCAACGAGTTCCTTCTGGCTGAACGCGGTCAACAGGACGACCGGCGCGATGTTGTTCTTGTTGAGCTTCTCGGCGGCGGAGATGCCATCGAGCTGGGGCATCTTGACGTCCATGATGACCAGGTCAGGACGCAGCTCCGTGGCCAGCTGAACCGCGCTCTCGCCGTCCCCGGCTTCGCCGACGACATCGAACCCGTTGTCGCGAAGGATTTCGACGATGTCGAGTCGGATGAGGGACTCATCTTCGGCTACGACGACACGGCGGGGGGTGTTGGCGGCGGAGGCTGCTGCCTGCTCTTGCTCTGTCACCTTTGAATCCTACGGTATGGTCAATGCGGACGTCCCCGGCCGGTGTGGCGGAATGGCAGACGCGACCGACTCAAAATCGGTTGCCCGAAAGGGCGTGTGGGTTCGACTCCCACCACCGGCACGTGATGAAGGCCGCGACCCGTCAGGGTTGCGGCCTTCATCACGTCACGATGGCGCGGCTTGGGAAGAGCACACGGTGGGTGGGCCCACGCGGCCGGAGGCTCCGCGCGCTGCGGAGCGGCGCGTGGAGTGGCCGTGGGGACGACTCCCACCACCGGCACGTGATGAAGGCCGCGACCCGTCAGGGTTGCGGCCTTCATCACGTCACGATGGCGCGGCTTGGGAAGAGCACACGGTGGCTCAGGCTCCGAAGAACTGGTTCCCGAGTGCTTTGCTCTTGAGCGCGTCGAACTCGCCCTGCGAGATGGTGCCGGCATCCAGCAGGGCCTTGGCGCGCTCGATCTCGGCAGTCGGGTTAGCGGCAGCGGCAGGACGGTAGTCGTCGGTTTCGGGAACGACGCCGCGCCGGATGCTCGCACGAGCTGCCATCCCGCGTCCTCGGGCGATCACGTACACGAGAGCCGTCAAGAAGGGCACGAGGACCAGGAAGATGATCCAGAGCGCCTTCCAGCCGCCTGCCAGCGTGTGGTCGCGAAACAGATCGATGATGATCAGCGCGACGACGTAGATGTACGCGGCGATGTAGAACATCACGAGCGCGAACAAGAAAATGTCCCAGATGCCGAGCACGGCTACCTCCGAATGCGAAACGGTCGCGCTCAGCCTAGTGCCGAGTGCGACCGTTTCGTGCGAAGCGAGTGTCAGCCTGCGTTCTGGTATGCGGGAGCCTTGCCGTGAACCGCATCGCCCACGTTGTGGATGCGGATGTCGTTGGTCGTGCCCTCGATTCCGGGAGGAGAACCCGAGATCACGACGACCTTGTCACCGACCTTTGCCAGGTCATTCGAGAGAAGGTAGTCATCGACCTGGAGGAACATCCGGTCGGTGTGCGAGACGTGCTCGACCAGGGTCGACTGGATGCCCCACGTCACTGCCATGCGGCGGCGGATCGCCGGGTCGGGGGCGAAAGCGAGCATGGGGATCTTCGGCCGCAGGCGCGACAGACGGCGAGCCGAGTTTCCCGACTCCGTGAACACACACAGGAACTTCGCCTCGACGAAGTCAGCGACCTCGTTGGCCGCGAGCGTGATGATGCCCCCCTGCGTGCGCGGCTTCGTGTGAATCGGAGCGATGCGCTCGAGTCCGTGTTCTTCCGTCGACTCGATGATGCGGGCCATCGTCTGTACGACGACAACGGGGTACTCCCCCACACTCGTCTCGCCCGAGAGCATGACGGCATCGGCACCATCCAGAACGGCGTTGGCGACGTCACTGGTCTCGGCACGCGTGGGAACCGGGTTGTTGATCATCGACTCGAGCATCTGCGTGGCGACGATGACCGGCTTGGCCATCGCGCGGCACAGCTCTACTGCGCGCTTCTGCACGATCGGAACGGCTTCCAGCGGAAGCTCCACGCCGAGGTCGCCACGGGCGACCATGATGCCGTCGAAGGCGTCGATGATCTCCTCGAGGTTGTCGACGGCCTGCGGCTTCTCGATCTTGGCGATGACCGGAACCCGACGGCCCTCCTCGGCCATGATCACGTGAACACGCTGCACGTCCTTGGCATCCCTGACGAACGACAGCGCGATCAGATCGGCGCCGGTACGCAGACCCCAGCGGAGGTCTGCCTCGTCCTTGTCGGAGAGGGCGGGAACGTTGACCGCGACCCCGGGAAGGTTGATGCCCTTGTTGTTGGACACCGGACCACCGACGATGACTTCGGTCGTGACGACTGTTCCGTCTGTCTCGATGACCTTGACACGAACCTTGCCGTCGTCGATGAGCAGGAAGTCGCCCGGTTTCACGTCAGCAGGCAGACCCTTGAACGTCGTCGAGACAATGTCCTTCGTGCCGAGGATGTCCTCGATGGTGATCTTGAAGATGTCTCCGGGCGCGAGCTCGTGAGGTCCGTTCTCGAACTTTCCGAGACGGATCTTGGGTCCCTGCAGATCCACGAGGACCGCGACGGCGCGCTGTGCGTCGTCTGCGGCCTTGCGGACATTGGCGAAATTGTTCTCGTGTACCGAGTAGTCGCCGTGGGAAAGGTTGAAGCGGGCAACGTCAACGCCGGCATCGATGATGGCGCGAACCATCTCGTATGTCGAGGTTGCCGGGCCCAAGGTTGCGACGATCTTCGCGCGTCTCATCCGAGTGTGCTCCGTTGTTTGCGTGATGCAGGCAGAAGGCCTGCGGGTACAGGCAGGGGCCGGGCCCAGCCTACGCGTGCGCCACGCCGATGGCGACATCCGTGGGGTGAACAGGAGACGGAAGCTCCGTGTCACCCATCAGATACCGGTCCACCGCTGCAGCGGCCGCGCGTCCTTCGGCGATCGCCCAGACGATGAGGGACTGACCGCGGCCGGCGTCACCGGCAACGAACACCCCCGGATGCGTCGTCTGGTAATCGTCCTCACGGGCAACGTTGCCGCGATCGGTGAATCTGGTACCGAGCTGGTCCTCGAGGAGAAGTCGCTCGGGGCCGGTGAAGCCCATGGCGATGAGAACGAGGTCTGCCGGGATCTCGCGCTCCGTGCCGCTTTTCGGGACGCGCCGGCCATCCACGAACTCGGTCTCGGCGACACGAAGGTACTGAACTTCGCCGGCGTCGTTGCCCAGGAACTCGACGGTGGAGGCCAGATACATCCGCTCCCCGCCTTCCTCGTGAGCGGACTGCACCTCGAACAGGGTCGGGGCCATCGGCCAGGGCTGCGCGTCAGGGCGTGCCTCGGGAGGGCGACGTCCGATCGCGAGGTTCGTGACGCTCAGCGCGCCCTGGCGGTGGGCGGTTCCGATGCAGTCAGCACCGGTGTCGCCGCCACCGATCACGATGACGTGCTTGCCCTCGGCACTGATCTGATTGGCGACGGCATCCCCTGCGACAGCGTGGTTCGACTCGACGAGGTACTCCATCGCGAAGTGAACCCCGGCGAGGTCGCGTCCGGGGATGGGGAGGTCACGCGGAACTGTTGCCCCGGTCGCGACGACGACAGCGTCATACCGGGCGCGCAGGGCGTCCCAGGTGATGTCGGTACCGATATTGACGCCGGCGCGGAACCGGGTTCCCTCGTCCTGCATCTGACGAAGCCGGGACTCGAGGTGGCGCTTTTCCATCTTGAAGTCCGGGATGCCGTAACGCAGCAGACCGCCGATGCGGTCATCCCGCTCGTACACGGCCACGGTGTGACCGGCGCGCGTGAGTTGCTGTGCGGCTGCCAGACCTGCGGGGCCTGAACCGACCACAGCCACGGTCTTGCCGGTCAAGCGCCCCGGCGGCTTGGGGTCGACCCAGCCGTTCGCGAAGGCCTGATCGATGATCGAGACCTCCACCTGCTTGATCGTCACCGCCGGCTGGTTGATGCCCAGCACGCAGGCGCTCTCGCACGGTGCGGGACAGAGCCGACCCGTGAACTCCGGGAAGTTGTTCGTCGCATGCAGACGATCGATCGCCGCGCGCCCCTCCCCGCGCCACGTGAGGTCGTTCCACTCGGGGATGAGGTTCCCGAGCGGGCATCCCTGGTGGCAGAACGGAATGCCGCAGTCCATGCAGCGTCCGGCCTGCCGGCGCAGCACAGCACTGTCACCGGGTTCGTAGACCTCTTTCCAGTCCATGATGCGAACAGGCACCGGACGACGGGCGGGAAGTTCCCGCTCCGTAACCTTCAGAAAGCCCTTGGGATCAGCCACCGGTCACCTCCAGGATGCGGGTCCAGACGACGTCGCCGTCGGGGTCGAGGCCCTCATCGACGGCCTCCTGCCGCGTGCGCAGCACGGCGGCGTAGTCCCGAGGGACGACGCGGACGAAGTTGGCGACTTCCTCGTCGAAGCGTGCGAGGAAGTCCGCAGCAAGCGCGGAACCCGTCTGTTCCGCGTGCTGCGCGAGCAGGTCCCGCAGCATTTCGGCATCCCCGGAGCCCAGCGGTCCGAGTTCGAGCTCACCCGTAGCGAGCGCTTCCCGGTTCACGAGGTCGGGGTCGAGCCGGTAGATGTACGCGGTTCCACCCGACATACCGGCACCCAGGTTCCTACCCGTCGGACCGAGGATGACGGCGAGCCCGCCGGTCATGTACTCGAGCGCGTGGTCGCCGACGCCTTCGACGACAGCGGTGGCCCCGGAGTTGCGCACGAAGAAGCGCTCGCCCACGATGCCGCGCAGGAAGAGCGTTCCCTGCGTGGCGCCGTAACCGATCACGTTGCCGGCGATGACGTTCTGCGACGCGTCGAACGCTGCATTCTGGGGAGGCCGGATGACGATCTGACCGCCCGAGAGTCCCTTACCGACGTAGTCGTTCGAGTCTCCCGTCAGTCGCAGGGTGATTCCCGCGGGCATGAAGGCACCGAAGGACTGCCCGGCCGACCCGGTGAGGTTGATCGTGATGGATCCGGCCGGCAGACCGTTCTGGCCCTGAGCCTTCGTGACGTGGTGCCCGAGCAAGGTGCCGACCGCGCGGGCGGTGTTGCGCACCGGCAGGTCGATCGTGATCTGACCGCCATGGGCGATGACATCCTGGGCTCGCTCGATGATCGGGACGTCGAAGTGCTCGTCGATCTCGTGGTTCTGCGCACGCAGGTTGCGACGCGGCTCGTCCTCGGCGAACGCAGGACCCTCCAGCACGGGGGTCAGGTCCATCCCGCTCGCCTTCCAGTGCTCAATGGCACGGTTGGTGTCGAGCAGTTCGTGGTGACCGATCGCCTCGTCCAGGGAGCGGAACCCGAGTTCTGCGAGGTACTCCCGTACTTCCTGGGCGATGAACTCCATGAAGGTTTCGACGAATTCCGGCTTGCCGGTGAACCGCGACCGCAGCACGGGGTTCTGCGTGGCGACACCGACGGGGCAGGTGTCGAGATGGCAGACGCGCATCATGATGCATCCGGAGACGACCAGCGGAGCGGTGGCGAAACCGAACTCCTCGGCACCCAGCAGCGCGCCGATGATGACGTCGCGACCGGTCTTGATCTGGCCATCGACCTGTACGACCACACGGTCCCGCATGCCGTTGAGCATCAGGGTCTGCTGGGTCTCGGCGAGGCCCAACTCCCACGGCGTTCCCGCGTGCTTGAGCGAGTTGAGCGGGCTCGCGCCCGTCCCGCCGTCGTGGCCCGAGACGAGGATGACGTCGGCCAGGGCCTTCGCCGTACCCGCTGCTACCGCGCCGATTCCCGACTGGCTGACCAGCTTGACGTGGATGCGGGCGTGGGGGTTGGCGCGCTTGAGATCGAAGATCAGCTGCTTGAGGTCCTCGATGGAGTAGATGTCGTGGTGCGGCGGCGGCGAGATAAGGCCGACACCCGCGGTGGCGTGCCGAGTGCGCGCGACCCACGGATAGACCTTGGTCGGTGGCAGCTGCCCGCCCTCACCGGGCTTGGCGCCCTGCGCGAGCTTGATCTGGATGTCTTCTGCTTCGGTGAGGTACAGGCTCGTCACGCCGAATCGGCCCGAGGCAACCTGCTTGATCGCGCTACGACGTTCCGGATCGAGCAGACGGTCGACATCCTCGCCGCCCTCACCGGTGTTGGACTTGCCACCGATCCGGTTCATCGCGATAGCGAGTGTCTCGTGGGCTTCCTTCGAGATGGAGCCGTAGCTCATCGCGCCCGTTGAGAACCGCTTCACGATCGCCGACACCGGCTCGACCTCGTCGATCGGCACGGGGCGGCGCACGCCGGTGCGCAGACGGAAGAGTCCGCGGAGGGTCTTCAGTTCGCTCGCCTGGTCATCCACGAGCTTCGTGTACTCGCGGAACACGTCGTACCGACGCGTGCGTGTCGAGTGCTGCAGGCGGAAGACCGTTTCAGGGTTGAACAGGTGCGGCGAGCCGTCTCGGCGCCACTGATACTCACCACCGGTCCAGAGGCGCTCGTGAGCGCGCTCTGCTTCGTCCTCCGGGTACGCATAGGCGTGCCGGGCACGGTTCTCGGCGGCGATGACGTCGAGCCCGACGCCGCCGAGCTTCGTCTCCGTGCCCGTGAAGTAGGCGTCCACGAACTCCTGCGACAGGCCGACAGCTTCGAACACCTGCGCGCCCGCGTACGAGGACACGGTCGAGATGCCCATCTTCGACATGATCTTGAGCACGCCCTTGCCGAGCGCATAGATGAGGTTCTTGACGGCCTTCTCAGGCGTCACACCGGTGATGTAACCGGCGCGCACCAGGTATTCGACGGTCTCCATGGCAAGGTACGGGTTCACAGCTGAGGCCCCGTAACCGAGCAATGTCGCGACGTGGTGCACTTCGCGCACGTCGCCGGCCTCGACGACCAGCCCAACCTTCATTCGGGTCTCGCGCCGGATCAGGTGGTGATGGATGGCAGCGACCATCAGCAGCGAGGGAATCGGCGCGAGGTCCTTGTTGGAGTCCCGATCGCTGAGAACGATGTACTCGGCGCCGTCTTCGATTGCCTGATCGACTTCGCTGCACATCTGGGCGATGCGCTTCTGCATCCCCTTGTGTCCCGCCTCGACGCGGTACAGGCCGCGGATCGTGACCGAGGAACGTCCGGGAACGGCGGTGTCGATGTGCTGGATCTTCGCGAGCTCGTCGTTGTCGATGACCGGGAAGTCCAGCGTCACGGTGCGCGTGTGGCTGGGACCCCAGTCCAAGAGGTTCCGCTCGGGACCGATGCCGAGCGACAGCGAGGTCACGACCTCTTCCCGGATCGAGTCGAGCGGCGGGTTGGTCACCTGAGCGAACTGCTGCGTGAAGTAGTCGAACAGCAAACGCGGGCGATCGCTCAGGACCGCAACGGGAGTGTCGCTACCCATGGCGCCGAGCGGCTCCGCGCCCTTCTGCCCCATCGGGGTCAACAGGATGCGGACTTCCTCTTCGGTGTAGCCGAAGGTGCGCTGACGGCGGGTGATCGACGCGATCGGATGCACGATGTGCTCACGCTCAGGCAGCTCGGACAGACGCACGCGGCCGGCATCCAGCCACTCCTGCCAGGGCTGCATCGTTGCGAGATCGCGCTTGATCTCGTCATCCTCGATGATCCGGCGCTGCGCCGTGTCAACGAGGAACATGCGACCGGGACGCAGGCGTCCGCGGCGCTTGATGCGCTCGGGCTCGAAATCGAGCACACCGGTCTCGCTGCCGATGACGACGAGGCCGTCGGTGGTCTCGGTCCACCGTCCGGGACGCAGGCCGTTGCGGTCCAGTGTCGCGCCGACCAGCGTGCCATCCGTGAAGATCAGGGCAGCCGGGCCATCCCACGGCTCCATCTGGATCGCGTGATAGTCGTAGAACGCGCGCAGATCAGGGTCGAGCCCGACCTGCTTCTCGTAAGCCTCGGGGACCATCATCATGATGGCGTGAGGCAAGCTTCTGCCGGTCAGGGTGAGCAGCTCGAGCACTTCGTCGAAGGATGCCGAGTCGCTGGCGCCGTCGGTGCAGATCGGAAGCAGCGGACGGATGTCACCGATCAGCTCGGACTCGAGCTGGGACTGGCGTGCGCGCATCCAGTTGCGGTTGCCGTTGACGGTGTTGATCTCACCGTTGTGCGCGAGCATCCGCAGCGGCTGCGCCAGGCGCCATGACGGGAACGTGTTCGTCGAGTACCGCGAGTGAACCACGGCGAGCTCGGATGCGAACCGTTCATCCTGCAGGTCGGGATAGAACGGCTCCAGCTGCAGCGTCGTGACCATGCCCTTGTAGCCGAGGGTGCGTGCCGAAAGCGACACGAAGTACGCGCCGAGCTCGGTGCGGCTGCGCTTGCGGAGCCGGTAGGTGCGGCGATCCAGCGCGATTCCCGACAGAGCGTGAGCGTCGCCGACGGCGGGGCGCGAGACGAACAACTGCTCGAATGCCGGGCGTGCCTCGAACGCGAGCTTGCCGAGGTGCTCCTCGTCGGTGGGGACCTCGCGCCAACCGAGGACCTCAAGGTTCTCGCTCGCCGCGATCCGCTCGATACCGGCCTTCTGCTCGGCCCGGGCTTCGTGATCCAGCGGCAGGAAGACCATGCCAGCCGCATACTCCCCCACCGGCGGAAGGTCGAAGTCGACGACAGCGCGCAGGAACGCATCCGGCATCTGGGTGAGGATGCCGGCCCCGTCTCCAGTACCGGCATCCGATCCGATGGCACCTCGGTGCTCGAGGTTGCGCAGGGCAGTCAGAGCGAGGTCGATGATGTCGTGACCAGGCTCGCCGCGCAGGGTCGCGACCATGGCCAGGCCACAGGCGTCCCGTTCGAAGTCAGGGTTGTACATCCCCTGCTTGGCGGGGAAGCCGGATTCGCCGGTGGCGATGCGACGGGGGCTCGATGCCATTGCTACCGTCCTCACGTTGATGCTCAAGATGGGACGACGTCGGCCCGGCTGTGTGTGGTGTACGCGGTGATCTGGGTACTGCTCCGGTGATCAGATCACTGCGGCCGAGGGGTGCTTGTGGCGCTGCCTGCGGTGACTTCGGGGGCCGGTGGTTCGCTGACGTCGACGAAGTCGGGAGTGTCCTGCGATTGTACAGTGCCTTTCGCGGCGCGCTCGCGACCGGGAACGTACGGTGAGGGCTCCCGCCCGGGGTGGCGGCGCTTCTGCACGATCATGATCGCAGCGCCGATGATGACGCCGAAGATCGCTGCCCACACGTTCGCGCGGATGCCGAGGAAGATCTCGCTCGGATCGATCCGGATGGACTCCCAGACGATGCGCCCCGCGCTGTACCAGATGAGGTAGAGGCCGAACAGGCGGCCCCATTGCAGCGCGAAACGACGGCCCGCCCACAGCAGTACGGCAGCTCCCAGGAGGTTCCAGATCATCTCGTAGAGGAACGTGGGGTGGAAGAGTGTGCCGGGGGCCAGGCCCGGAGGGAAGGCCGCGTTGGTGGACTCGATCTCCAGGCCCCAGGGAAGGTCTGTGGGAAGACCGAACAGCTCGTGGTTGAACCAGTTGCCGAGGCGTCCCATGGCCTGGGCGATGATCAGACCTGGCGCCAATGCGTCGGCGAATGACCAGAATCGGATGCCGGTCCAGCGGCATCCGAGCCACGCACCGATCGCTCCGCCGATGAGGGCTCCGTAGATGGCGATGCCGCCCTCCCAGATGCGGAAGATGGCCCAGATGTCGGCACCTTCACCGAAGTAGAAGCCGGGGTGGGTCAGGACGTGGTAGATCCGGGCGACGATGATCGCGAGCGGGACCGCCAGCAGGGCGATGTCGATGACGATCCAGTTTTCGGCACCCCGCTTGGTCAGGCGGTAGTTCGTGAGCAGGACCGCGACGATGATACCGGCGATGATGCACAACGCGTAGAAATGGATGCGCAGCGGCCCGAGGTCGATGTAGCTGACACTCGGACTGGGGATGCTCGTCAGGACGTTCTGGAAAGCGGTGATCATGTCGATCGTCCTCGGTTGGTGGGGCGCCGGCCGGAGGGCCGACGTCGTGAGTCTAGTTCGAGTGGGGCGCGCTCACTCGCGGACGGTGCCGGCGACGAGTTCGCGCGCGGCAGCAGCTAGTCCGTCGAGGCCCCCGTCGCGCAGGGCGCGCACGAGCGCCGTCCCGACGATCGCTCCGTCTGCGTACTCGAGGACGCTCCGCACGTGGTCGGCGTTGGAGACGCCGATTCCGACGCACGCGCGCTCGGCGCCGTGCTCGCGGAGGCGCGCGACAAGGGCACGGGCTGCGGCATCCAACTGGGCCCGCTCCCCCGTGATACCCATCGTCGAGACCGTGTAGACGAACCCGGTGGTTTCCCGCACGATCATCTCGAGTCGAGCGTCGGTCGAACTCGGGGCGGCGAGAAAGACCCGGTCAAGGCCCGTACGTGCGCTCTCGGCGAGCCAGTCGGCTGCCGCGTCTGGGGTGATGTCGGGCGTGATCAGCCCGGCGCCACCGGCTGCGCGGAGGTCGTCGGCGTACCGGGAAACCCCGTACTGCACGACAGGGTTCCAGTACGTCATGACGAGCACGGGGATGTCGGTTCGTGAAGCGACCTCGCGGACCGCGGTGAAGGTGTCGCGCATCCGAAAGCCCGCTTCTAGCGCAGCGTTGGTGGCTTCCTGGATGACCGGGCCGTCCATAACGGGGTCTGAGTAGGGCGGGCCGAGTTCGAGGATGTCGACGCCGGCTTCGGCCAACGTCACGGCGGCCTCGATGCTGGTCTCCAGGTCGGGATAGCCGATGGGGAGGTATCCGATGAGAGCGCCGCGACCTTCATCGCGGGCCGCGTCGATCGCGGCGGCGACGGCGCTCACGGCTGCGCTCCCTCGTCGTAGAGTTCGAACCACCGGGCCGCTGTGTCCATGTCCTTATCGCCGCGACCTGACAGTGAGATCGCAACAACGGCATCCGGTCCGAGCTCGCGTCCGATGCGCAGGGCTCCAGCCAGTGCATGGGCGGACTCGATAGCCGGGATGATGCCCTCCGTGCGCGACAGCAGGCGCAGGGCCTCCATCGCCTCGGTGTCGGTGGCAGGGATGTAGTGCGCGCGACCGATGTCGGCAAGCCAGGCGTGTTCGGGCCCTACTCCGGGATAATCCAGGCCCGCAGAGATCGAGTGTGACTCGACGGTCTGGCCGTCCTCGTCCTGCAGAACGTAGGTCTTGGCGCCGTGCAAGATGCCCGGCGTGCCTCGCTCGATGGATGCCGCGTGCCGGGGCGTGTCGACGCCATCGCCGGCCGCCTCGACGCCGTAGAGGGCGACGCCCTCGTCGTCGAGGAAAGCATCGAACATGCCGATCGCGTTCGATCCGCCACCAACGCAGGCGAAGACGGCATCGGGGAGCCGTCCGATCTCCTCCAGAAGCTGAGCGCGCGCCTCTTCACCGATGACTTTCTGGAAATCGCGAACCATCGCAGGGAACGGGTGCGGGCCGGCAGCTGTTCCGAAGATGTAGTTGGTGGTCTCGACGCTGGCTACCCAGTCGCGGTACGCCTCGTTGATGGCATCCTTGAGCGTCCTCGACCCCGTCGTGACCGGGATGACCTCGGCGCCGAGCAGGCGCATACGGGCGACATTCAGTGCCTGGCGTTGCGTGTCGACTTCGCCCATGTAGATGGTGCACTCGAAACCGAACAGCGCAGCGGCCGTCGCCGTTGCAACGCCGTGCTGACCGGCTCCGGTCTCAGCGATGACGCGCGTCTTGCCCAGCCGCTGCGTGAGCAGAGCCTGTCCGAGCACGTTGTTGATCTTGTGGGACCCGGTGTGGTTCAGGTCCTCGCGCTTGAGAAAGACGCGGCCGACCCCGGTGTGCTCGGCAAACCGAGGCACCTCGGTGAGCGCCGAGGGTCTGCCTGCGTACGAGTTCAGCAGCCGGACGAACTCCGCGTGGAACGCCGGATCGATGCGAGCGGCTTCGTACTCGGCAGTGAGCTCGTCGATCGCGGCGATAAGCGACTCGGGCATGAAACGTCCGCCGAAATCGCCGAAGAAGGGACCGCGCTGTTCGCGCAGGCTCGTGGTCATGATCCTGCCTCCAGGAACGTCGTGAGGGTCGCGACGGGGTCTCCGGTCACCAACGCCTCGCCGATGAGCACGACATCCGCGCCGGCGGCCCGGTAGTGCGCGACATCGGCCGGCGCCAGTACTGCCGACTCCGCGACGGCGATGGCATCAGCGGGGATCGAGTCGCGCAGGCGCCCGAACAGATCTCGGTCGAGTTGAAACGTGGAGAGGTCTCGTGCGTTGACACCGACCAGGCGCGCACCGATGTCGGCGGCACGATGAAGCTCCTCGAGTGAGTGAGTCTCGACAAGGGCTGTCATCCCGAGCTGTTCGATCAGATGCAACAGGCGCTCGAGCACCGGCTGATCGAGGGCCGCGACAATGAGTAGAACGATGTCGGCACCCGCGGCGCGGGCTTCGAAGACCTGGTACTCGGTGGATACGAAGTCCTTCCGCAGCACCGGCAGAGATACCGCGGCGCGGACTGACTCGAGATCGGCGAGACTCCCCTTGAACCGACGTTGCTCCGTGAGGACCGAGATGGCAGACGCGCCGCCGCGCTCGTAGAGCGACGCGAGGTGAGCCGGGTCGGGGATGTCGGCGAGATCACCGCGTGAGGGGCTTGCGCGCTTCACCTCGGCGATGATGCGCACACGCTCTGCGGGTGCAAGGTGCGCCAGCGCCGGGAGTGCAGCGGGGCGGGCAAGCGCGGCGCGTTCGACATCCGCGAGCGGTCGCACGGCTTCGCGCGTCCGGGCGTCCTCGAGAGCGCCGGCCGTGAGGTCGGCGAGCATGCTCAATGCTCTTTCGCGGTGTACCTGGAGCCGCCTACGCCGTAGCCGACCTTCGCCATGATCCAGCCGACGAGCGCCCCCACCACGACGAGGACAACCGACGCCCACACCAGCCAGACGATCTCGAGGAAGAACGCCACTGTACCCAGGGCGATGGCAGCGAGCATGATGACGACAGCCGTCCAGGCCGCCGGCGAGTGTCCGTGGCCGGGGTCGCCGATGGGGTTGCTCATGGATATCCTCCGGTAGTGCGCGGGCTGTGGTCAGTCTAGCGGTCAGGTGGTCGGGTCCCCGCCACGGGAGAGGTCATCCCACGAGTCGATCGCATCGAGGGGCCCGCCGCTCCGGCGTCGCTCGGCGCGTTCTGACTGGTACCGCCGTCCGCCCTCGGGCCAGAGGCGCGCGGTTGCGAGAACCCAGATCCCCGCGGCTGCCATGAGGACGGCCGCGACGAGGGTGATGGCGGGCCAGGTCGTGGCAGTGATCCCTGCCACAAGCTCCGCGATCGCACTCTCACCGCGGATGCCGGTCACGGCCGCCACCTCTGCCGAGACGGCACTCACCGGTGCCTGGATGGCGATTGGCGCAGTCAGGATTGCCAGTGCTATCCCGAGTACGGCGCCGATCACGCCGAATACGGGACGCAGGATCCGCCCGACGATGGACAGAGCAGCTCCGAGGGCGAGCGCCGTCAGGCTCAGCGGCGCGAGGAGCACCACGGCAGATGCGCCGGCTACGGCGAGCGGTTCCGCGGCTCCATCGCT
This sequence comes from Microbacterium sp. 67-17, assembly GCF_001898325.1. Lineage (GTDB taxonomy): Bacteria > Actinomycetota > Actinomycetes > Actinomycetales > Microbacteriaceae > Microbacterium > Microbacterium schleiferi. Next base: position 32,516 of record NZ_MKTR01000017.1, on the reverse strand, counting down.
CAATGACACGAGCAGCCATGTCTGAGTCGAGGAGATGAGGCCCGTCGCTCCCGCGATCAGCAACCCGACAACGCCGATGAGCCGAGCCCGCGCGATCATGCGTCCCCGTGGGTGACGGCGGGCTGCAGGTCGGTCGTGTCGAAGCAGCTGCGCGTTCCGGTGTGGCAGGCGGCACCGATCTGTTCGACCTCGATCAGGAGCGCGTCGCCGTCGCAGTCGAGTTTCGCGCCGCGTACGTACTGCACGTGTCCGGATGTGTCGCCCTTACGCCAGTACTCCTGGCGCGAGCGAGACCAGAAGGTCACGCGCCCGGTCGTGAGCGTGCGTCTGAGCGCTTCGGCATCCATCCAGCCGAGCATGAGCACCTCGCCGGTATCCCACTGCTGGATGATGGCCGGCGCAAGACCGTCGGCATTGAAGGCGACTGCCGCGATGCGCTCCTCGAGATCGGTCACGCTCGCACCTCCACGTTCTCGGCTGCCAGCGCTGACTTCACGTCACCGACGGTGAGCTGACCGGTGTGGAAGACGCTGGCCGCCAGCACCGCATCTGCTCCGGCGTGCACGGCCGGTGCGAAATGCTCGACCGATCCCGCGCCGCCGGAGGCGATCACCGGTACTGACGAGATCTCGCGCATCAGCGAGACGAGCTCGAGATCGAAACCCTCCCGTGTGCCATCAGCATCGATCGAGTTGACCAGGAGCTCGCCTGCGCCGCGATCGATGGCCTCGCGAGCCCACGTGAGCGCATCGAGAGTCGTCTCGGTTCGCCCACCGTGGGTCGTGACGACGAACCCCGAGTCGACGGCGTCTGAGCGCTTCACATCCAGGGACAGTACGAGCACCTGGGCTCCGAAGCGGTCGGCGATCTCATCCACGAGTCCGGGCCGGGCGATCGCTGCCGAGTTCACCCCCACCTTGTCGGCGCCGACCCCGAGCAGCCGAGCGACATCGTCTGCCGAACGCACCCCTCCCCCGACGGTGAGCGGGATGAAGACCTCCTCTGCCGTGCGCTGGACCACGTCGTATGTCGTTGCACGCTCGTCGACAGTCGCGGTGACATCGAGGAACGTGATCTCATCAGCGCCCTGGCGGAAGTACGCAGCCGCCAACTCCACAGGGTCGCCCATGTCGCGAAGGTTCAGGAAGTTGACGCCCTTCACCACGCGCCCGGCGGCGACGTCGAGGCACGGGATGACGCGCGTCGCAACAGCCATCTAGAGCCTCGCCGCGTGAATCTCGGTTACCAGGATGGCGCGAGCACCGATGCCGTACAGGGCGTCCATCACCTGATTGACGCCCTTGCGCGGACTCATGACGCGCACTGCCACCCACGACGGGTCCCGTAGTGGCGAGATCGTCGGCGACTCGATGCCGGGCGCGATGTCCACTGCTCGGTCGACGAGGTCTGCCGGCAGGTCGTAGTCGATGAGAACGTACCGGCGGGCAACCATCACACCGCGGAGCCGCCGCAGGAGCGTTTCGGTCCCCTCGACCTCCCGTGGCCCTCCGATGAGGACGGCTTCCGACTCCAGGAGCACGGGGCCGAAGATCTCGAGCCCCGCCTGCTTGAGTGTCGTGCCCGTCGAGACGACATCGGCGACGGCATCCGCCACGCCCAACCGCACCGCCGACTCGACAGCACCGTCCAACGGAACGAGATCGACCGCGATCCCCCGTTCATCGAGGAACGAGTCCACGAGACCGGGGTAGGCGGTGGCGACGCGCATTCCCTCGAGGTCAGCGAGGTCGGTGAAGCGTCCGGGAGGCCCCGCGAACCGGAACGTCGAGTCCGCGAATCCCAGGGATTCGATCTCGCGCGCCGGCATCCGGGCATCCAGAAGAAGATCCCGACCGGTGATGCCGACATCCAGGGCCCCGGATCCGACGTAGGTCGCGATGTCGCGCGGACGCAGATAGAAGAACTCGACCTCGTTGGCGGGATCAATGACGTGGAGATCCTTCGGATCACGCCTGCCGGTGTATCCAGCTTCGGTGAGCATGGCGGCCGATGTCTCGGCCAGCGAACCCTTGTTGGGCACGGCGATTCGGAGCATGGGGGTCTTTCGGGTCGAAGCGGAAGAGGCGACGGGTTCAGAGATGTCGGTACACGTCCTCGAGCGAGATCCCCTTCGCCAGCATCAGCACCTGCAGGTGATACAGCAATTGCGAGATTTCTTCGGCTGCGGCCTCATCCGACTCGTACTCGGCGGCCATCCACACCTCGGCGGCCTCTTCGACGATCTTCTTGCCGATCGTGTGGATGCCTGCATCGAGCTCGGCGACGGTCCCCGACCCCTCGGGACGGGTCTGCGCCTTCACCGTCAACTCGGCGAACAGCTCCTCGAACGACTTCACTATGCCAGGGTAGCGAACCGCGCGGGTAGCCCGGTCAGTGCCGATGAGCGTGGGCCCCGCGGGAGCGCAGGCTCACGATCGCGGCTTCCGGGTCATCTGCCCCGAACACGGCTGATCCGGCGACGAACGTATCGGCACCTGCTGCGGCAGCCTGCTCGATCGTGGACGGCGAGATGCCGCCGTCCACTTGCAGCCAGACCGCAGAGCCGCGCCGGTGGCATTCGTCGGCGAGCAGGCGGAGCTTCGGCATCATGTCGGCCATGAACGACTGACCGCCAAACCCCGGTTCGACGGTCATCACGAGGATCTGGTCGAACTCGTCGAGAACATCGAAGAGCGGCTCGACCGGCGTAGCCGGCTTGAGCGCGATTCCGGCGCGTGCGCCGAGAGAGCGCAACCGCCGGGCGAGAGCCACCGGCTCTGACGTGGCCTCCGTGTGGAAGGTCACGGAAGCCGCGCCGATCTCGGCGTAGCCCGGGGCCCAGCGGTCCACATCGTCGATCATGAGGTGAACATCCAGCGGCACGGGAGACGTCGCGTGGATCCTCTCAACCATCTGTGGTCCGAACGTGAGGTTCGGAACGAAATGGTTGTCCATGACGTCGACGTGGACGAAGTCGGCGGCGGCGATGCGCTGCAGCTCCGCCTGCATGTTGACGAAGTCGGCGGCAAGGATGCTGGGATTGATGCGCACCGCAAGATCATGCGTCGCGGCGTCGGGGGAACTCACCCGTCCATTATGGGCGAGTGTGCCTGTCAGCTGCGCCGTCGCAGGAGCGTGATCGACATCGCATCGGTGCCGTGCCGGTGGGGCCACAACTGCGCTCGCCCCCCGCCGCCCGTCGGGCTCGCCAGGTCCAGCGTGCTCCGCGACACCCGGCGCAGTACGTCTCGCGCGTCCAGCTCGTCCAGCTTGTCTCGGTGCTGATCCAGCACCGCCGCCACCACATCGCGGGTCTCGACGAGGTGCGGCGAGCACGTCACATAAGCGACGACACCGCCCGGCCGGAGCCCGGTCACCGCGGCAGAGAGCAGTTCGCGCTGCAGGTCGGCCAGCGGTGCGACATCCTGCGGGGACTTGCGCCAGCGCGACTCTGGTCGGCGGCGCAAGGCACCCAAGCCCGTGCAGGGCGCGTCGACGAGGATCCGGTCGTACGCGTCGGCGCCTGCCCTTTCCCTGCCGTCTTCCTCAGAGACGACAACCTCGAACGGGATCGGCTCGAGGGATCGACGAACCAACCCGGCGCGCGTGGACGAGACTTCGTTCGCCTCCAGGTCGACCGGGGTCCCCGCCTCCCGCGCCTGCAGCACGCGGGCAGCCAGCAGCGCGGTCTTTCCGCCCGGGCCCGCGCACAGGTCGAGCCAGCGCTCCCCGGATCGCACCGTGTCGACCTCCGACAGGGCGAGGGCTGCGAGCTGGGATCCCTCGTCCTGGACGCGCAGCGCCCCGTTCGAGGCTGCCACGAGCCTGCCGGGATCCCCGGCCGGTGCTCGGAACCCATAGGGCGAGAAGGATGTCGGCTCCGACTCTTCAGGAACGGTGGCAAGCCCCGGGAGAGCCGTCATCGTGACGCCGGGCGAGTCGTTGTCGGCCACGAGAAGATCGAGCAGTTCGCCCGCGCGCCCTTCGTCGTCGAGAGCGCGCCGGAGAGCCCGGATAACCCACACCGGGTGGGAGGTGCGCACCGAGAGGCGCTCGTCGTCGGAGCGTGCAGCCTCTTCGGCGCGGGAGATCCAGGTCGCGGCATCCGCTTCGCCGATTCTGCGCAGCACAGCATTGACGAAACCGACAGCGCGCTCCCCCGCACTGGAACGCGCAAGAGCAACCGACTCGTTGACTGCCGCGTGCGGCGGGACCCTCGTGGCCAAGAGTTGATGCACCCCGAGCCGCAGGATGTCCAGGACTGGCGGGTCGACGCTCTCGGCCGGCCGGTTGGCAGCGACAGCGATGACAGCATCCCAGGTTCCCTGTTGCCGCAGGGTCCCGTATGTCAGCTCCGTCGCGAGCGCGGCATCTGCCGGGCTCAGTCGTGCCCGGGCGATGGCTGTCGGCAGGACGAGGTTCGCGTACGCGTCGGCGTCGTGGACCGCACGCAGCGTGTCGAAGGCGACTCGGCGGGCCGACGGTGCGCCGCTCATGCCGTGGCTCCGACATCGCCGGTCATCTGAGCGTCAGTATCGAACTGCAGCTCGCTCAGCCGTGCACCGCGCCACCAATCTCTGGCATCCATCGCGGGCTTCCCCGCTGGCTGGACACGCAACAGTGCGATCGGATCGCTACCGGTTCCGACGATCACTTGCTTCGCGTGAGCTGCGACCAGCCCGGGGCGCAACCGTGGCGCTTCGGAGGTTGCCGGCACGGCGGCGAGGATCTTCAGCCGCGCGTCCTGCGCGGTCGCGAAGGCACCGGGCTCTGGGGTCACGCCGAGGATCCGTGACATGATCTGCTCCCGACTTTGCTGCCAGTCGACGCGACCGTCCTCGATCGAGAGCTTCGGCGCATAGCTTGGGTCGCCCGCTTGAGGGCGGGATCGCGCAGTGCCGTCTGCGATCTGGCCGACGACCGTGGTCAAGAGCTCTGCTCCTGCATCCGCGAGGGTCGCGAGCAGCTCCCCCGCCGTCGCCTCAATCGGGCGTGGAAAGCGCACCTCGCCGAAGATGTCTCCCTCGTCAAGGCCTGCCGTCAGCTGGAAGACGTCGACGCCCACCTCGGGGTCTCCCGCGATGATGGCGTGCTGCACGGGAGCAGCCCCCCGCCACCGGGGCAGGGCCGAAAAGTGGAGGTTGATCCAGCCGTGCCGAGGCGTCGAGAGCAGGGGTTCGCGGACGAGGCCGCCGTAGGCGACGATCACGCCCAGGTCGGGGTGAGCAGCGCGCACCGCCTCGAGCGCTACATCGTCGAGGCGTGCGGTGCGATGCGCCGACAGGCCGAGCGTGTCAGCGGCGGTAGCCACCGGCGAAGGTGTCACGACGCGGCGGCGACCGATCTGCGCGTCGGGCCGCGTGATCACGAGAGGCACCTCGTGACCGGCGTCGACGAGGGCGCGTAGCGACGGCACGGCCGGCTCGGGCGTTCCGGCGAACACGATTCTCATTGCTGTGTCTCCAGGTTCAGGTCGGGCAGGTCGAGACGGATGCGCAGCGTCGCGCGTGCGCCGCCGCGACTACGTGAGCGGCGCCCCCGCAGCGCTGCGGCAACCAGAGCCGCGCGCAGGGAACGCGCGAGGGCGGGTCCATCGTGATAATCGCAGCGCACGAGCGCGCGCACGTCGCCATCGTGCGAGCCGGTGGTCGGCAGCGGCACAGGCCCGAGCACGTCGCTGGCCCGCAGCCCCGGCACATCCGACCGCACGGTGGCCAGCGCGGTCTCCACCGCCGGCCGAGACCCCTCCAGCGAGGCAACCCGAACCGCGGGAGGCATTCGCAGCTCTGCGCGTTCGGCGAGCTCGGCGCGTGCGAAGGCAGGCTGGGACCAGGTCGCCAGTGCTCGGCCGAGAGCCCCAGCGACCCCGACCAGGTGCACCGGCGCACCTGGTCCAGCCAAGGCGGCCGCGTTTGACCACCAGCGTAGACAGTGCTCGGCGATCCGCAGATCATCAGCGAGCAGCATCCGTTCGCCGTCCAAGAGCAGCACCGCGCGGTATCCACGCGCGGCCCGAGGCTCCGCGCCACGCGTCGCGATGACGAGCGCCGGTGTCTCTGGCACATCGAGAACAGGATGATCGGCATCCGAGACGATGATCCGGATGCCGGGGAAGGCGCGTCCGAGTTCCTCCGCGGTGCGGCGGCTCCCGGAGCCGATGAGCAGGAAGCGCGCGCCACCGCAGGAGGCGCAGGTCCAGCCTTCAGCGCGGCGTCCGCACGCAGAACAGGTTGGTGTTGCCCCTCGCGCTCCGGCATGAAGCGGTCCGCCGCAGGCGCGACAGCGCGCGGGATGCCGGCACTCCGCGCAGGCGAGCACCGGAGCGTACCCGGGGCGAGAGACCTGCACCAGAACTGGACCGCTCCGAACTGCCTCGCGCGCGGCGGTGAACGCCGCAGAGGGGATCCGCGCGGTCCCGGTCTCCCCCTCGCGCAGAGGTGTGAGCACCACGCGTGGAGCCGCTGGACGGGATGCGCGCAGCTCCTCCACCCACCCGATATCGACAAGACGTTGGACGTCGGTGGTGCGGGTGAACCCGGCGAAGACAAGCGCAAACTGCTCCTGCTCCTGTCTGACCAGCGCGGCGTCACGGGCGTGGACGCCCGGTGACAGCGGTTCACGCAGCAGCGGGTCGCCATCGTCCCAGACAGCGATCAGGCCCAGCGCGTGGACGGGCGCGTACACGGCCGATCGGTTGCCGATCACGATCGAGGGCGTGGGCTCGAGCACCCGCAGATACGCGCCGTAGCGGGCAGGGGCGCTCTGAGCGGCATCCGTCCGGATGAGTGCCTCGCCGAGTCCGTGCGCGATCAGGCCCTGCTCGAGTTGGTCGAGGTCTCGGTGGTCGGGCACGACGAGGATGCTGCTGCGTCCTGCCACGAGCAGCCTCGCGGCCGCGGCAGCGAGGATTCCCACCCACCCCGGTGCGGGCGAATCGGGCGTTACCGGCGCCGTCGGCGCCGTCAGGGCGATGCGCGCGCCCCGGGTGAGCGAATCGGCCGCGCCGGGGAAGCTTGCGAGGGCAGTTGCCGCCCATTCTGCAGTGGATGCCGACACCTCGGGGACGCCCGCTCGTTCGGCGTTCTGCCATGAACGCTCGGCTCGCACCATCCGTCGCGGTACGACCAGGCGCAGGATGTCGGATGCCGACCCTGCCGACCGGTCGGCGACCTTTCGTGCGAGGTCGTAGAGCCGCCGTGGCAGCACGGGTACCGAAGAGATGACGGACTCGACCTCCGACAGGGGGCGGTCAGCGGACGGTTCGTCGTCCAGCTCCACGATGAAGCCGTCCACGATCCGGCCGGCCGCACGAAGCGGCACGCGTACTCGGACGCCCTCGTGAGCCTCAGGTACCAGCTCGTCGGGAATCTCGTAGTCGAAGAGCCGATCCAGTTGGGGCAGCGGGGAATCCAGGAGCACTCGCGCGATGCGCCGAGCGGTCATGTCAGAGACCGGCGGCTGAGCGCAGGTCGTCGACGCGGTCCGTGCGCTCCCACGTGAAGTCGGCGAGTTCTCGACCGAAGTGCCCGTAGGCTGCGGTCTGCGCATAGATCGGGCGAAGCAGATCGAGCTGGTCGATGATCGCCTTCGGGCGCAGGTCGAACACGTCAAGAATCGCCGTCGTGATGATGTCGTCGGCCACGTGACCGGTTCCGAACGTCTCGACGTACAGGCCGACCGGAGCGGCCTTGCCGATGGCGTAGGCGACCTGCACCTCGAGCCGATCAGCAAGTCCTGCGGCCACGGCGTTCTTCGCGACCCACCGCATGGCGTAGGCAGCAGAGCGGTCGACCTTCGAGGGGTCCTTCCCGCTGAAGGCTCCGCCTCCGTGGCGCGAGGCACCGCCATAGGTGTCGATGATGATCTTCCGGCCCGTGAGGCCCGCATCGCCCTTCGGGCCGCCGATCACGAACGGACCAGCGGGATTGATGTAGTAGGTGACCGCGGAAAGATCGAGTCCAGTGCTCTCCAGAACCGGATCGATGACGGTCTCCTGCACCTGGGCGCGCAGGTCTTCTTGCGAGATGTCAGGGTGGTGCTGGGTCGAGAGCACCACGGACTCGACGGTGCGCGGCACGGCCCCCTCGAAGCCGAGGGTGACCTGCGTCTTGCCGTCGGGACGCAGGAACGGCAGCGCACCTGAGCGTCGCGATTCGGCGAGGCGCTCAGCCATGCGGTGCGCCGTCCACGCGGCCATCGGCATCAGCTGAGGCGTCTCGGTCGTCGCATAGCCGAACATGATGCCCTGGTCGCCCGCGCCCTGCTCGTCACGAGGGTCGGATGATCCGCGTTCACGCTGCTCGAAGGCCTTGTTCACACCCGACGCGATGTCGGAGGACTGCGCGCCGATGGAGATGCTCACGCCGCACGAGTCGCCGTCGAACCCAGTCTCGCTCGAGGTGTATCCGATGCGGTTGACCACATCGCGAACGATCGCGGGAATCTCGACGTACGCGGACGTGCTCACCTCACCCGCGACATGCACCAGTCCGGTGGTGACGAGGGTCTCGACCGCGACGCGCCCGGTCGGATCCTCACTCAGGATGGCGTCGAGGATGCTGTCAGAGATCTGGTCGCAGATCTTGTCGGGGTGACCTTCCGTGACCGACTCGGACGTAAACAGACGCAACGCGGTCATGGAGCTCCCGTCAGTAGTGGACGCCGATCAGTATCGCGCCGGCCTACGACACCGGCGCGCGAACAGGTGACCGTCAGTCGATCGGACGGAGGCGAAGCTTGTCTTCGTTGATCTCGTGGAGCGCGATGGTCAGCGGCTTGTCCTCGACGGTTGAATCAACCAGCGGTCCCACGTTGTCGAAGAGGTTTCCCTCGTGCAGGTCGGAGTAGTAGTCGTTGATCTGGCGGGCGCGCTTTGATGCGTAGATCACCAGCTGGTACTTCGAGTCAACCTTCTCGAGAAGGCTGTCGATGGGGGGGTCGATGATGCCCTTGTTGTTCCCGGCCATGGCGGAATCCCTTCGCTGGCGACGGATGTCGGTGAGAGGTCTGTGGCGCCGCAGTCGCGCTCAGCGCGCGGGCGCATTCATCAATTCTACGACCTCGCGCGCCGCAACGGCGACGTCGGCGTTCACGACGCGGTAATCGAACTCATCCTGGGCCGCCAACTCGACGCGCGCTGTGCGGAGGCGTCGCGCGCGTTCCTCCGTGTCCTCGGTGCCGCGTCCGATCAATCGGCTGACCAACTCGTCCCAGCTGGGTGGGAGAAGGAACACCAGCGTTGCGTCAGGTTGGGCCGCACGCACCTGCCGTGCGCCCTGCAGATCGATCTCGAGCAGCACCGCCTGACCGCGATCGAGCGCGGCACGGATCGGTGCACGCGGAGTGCCGTAGCGGTACGCGTTGTGGACCGTTGCCCACTCGAGAAGCTCGCCATCTGCGATGAGCCGATCGAACTCCGCATCGTCGACGAAGTAGTAATGCTCTCCGTCACGCTCCCCCGGACGGGCCGGGCGGGTCGTAGCCGAGATGGACAGGTGGATCTCGGGGTGGTGAGCGCGGATGTGCTGCGCCACGGTCCCTTTGCCGACCGCGGTGGGTCCCGCGAGCACCACCAGGGCCGACCGGTCAGCGCGTGGATGCGGCTCGGGCAGGCGCTCATCGAGAAACGCACGCAGAGCCTGCTGCTGCCTGCGGCCGAGGCCGCCGAGTCGCTTCACGGGCGAAATCTGCAGATGGTCGAGGATTCTGTCCCGCTTGCCGACGCCGATCGCAGGGATTGCGGTGAGGAATTCTGTGACACGCATCGCGCCCGCAGGTGAATCCGGGGCGGCAAGCGCGCGGCGGAGCAGCTCTTGCGGGCTGATCACGCGAGTTGCGACATCCTGTTTCAACGAGGCACGCTCCCGCCTGGCGGCGACGGCCCGACGGGATGCTGCGAGGCGGTCGACCTCGGGAGGGGCGGGGCGCTCAGTCATGGCTGGTTCGCGGGTACAGCGCTGCGCGCTCCTCGATACGCGAGGCCAGGCGGTCGGGGCCGACGGCGAGGATGCTTCTGCTCTCGGACGCGATGACATTGGCTGCCACGTAGCCGAAAAGACGCTGCAGATCGGCCGGCTGCGCGCCCTGCGCGCCGAAGCCGGGCGCCAGGATCGGTGTTCCGGCGAGGACGACGTCGGTGAGCCCGAATGCAGCGCGGTCGACGGTTGCGCCGACCACGAGTCCCGCCGAACCGAGCGCCCCGGGCAGACCGATGTTGAGGGAACCGATCTCGCGAGCTACCCGCGCCGCGACGCGCTCGTCATCGGGCCCCGAATCATCGCTGGTGAGTGCGGTCTGTATGGGCCTGCCTTCCGGATTGCTCGTCGCTGCGAGAACGAAGACGCCCTTCTCGCGGCGGATCGCCGTCGTGACCGTGGCGTAGAGCGAGTCGGGGCCGAGGTACGGGCTCAGTGTCACAGCATCAGCCTCGAGCGGAGAGCCGGGTTCGAGCCAGGCCGCGGCATAGCCGTCCATCGTGGTTCCGATGTCGCCGCGCTTGGCGTCTGCAATGACGATCAGCCCGGCCGCACGCGCGGCCGCCATGACGTCTTCAAGTGCCGCGAACCCGGCCGCGCCGTAGCGCTCGAAGAACGCAACCTGCGGCTTGACGATGCCGACCCGACCCGCGCACGCCTCCACCACGCGGAGTCCGAAGTGCCGCGCTCCCTCGGCGGTGGAATCCAGGCCCCAGGAATCGAGCAGACTCCCGTGAGGGTCGATACCCACGCACAACGGGCCAGACCGACCGAGCGTCTCCCACAGGCGCGAACCGAACGACCTCACGCGCGTTCTGCCCTCTCGCGTGCGTAGTCCTGCAGGCTCTTGACCTCGAAACCCTCGCGGAGCACGGGGAATGCGCTGACTGCGGCGCCGAGGACTGCCATCGTCGTGAACAGGGCCTTGTCACCGGCCACAGCAGCGGCGCGGATCTCGTATCCGTCAGCTCGGGCCATCCCGCCGCTCGGGGTGTTCACGACGATGTCGATGCGGCCCTCATTGATGAGGTCGACGATATTGGTCTCACCCGAGGCTTGCGTCGCCGAGTATTTGTTGACGACCTCGACGGCGATCCCGTTGCGCGCAAGGATCTCGGCCGTGCCCTCCGTGGCCAGCAGCTCGAACCCGAGCTCCTGCAGCCGGTGAGCAGGGAGGATCACCGCTCGCTTGTCAGCATCCGATACCGAGATGAAGACTGTCCCTTCCAGCGGCAGCCCGCCGTATGCGGCGGCCTGACTCTTCGCGAAGGCCGTGGGGAAGTCGCGGTCGATACCCATGACTTCACCGGTCGAACGCATCTCAGGCCCAAGGACTGAATCGACGATCTGTCCGTCCTTGGTGCGGAACCGCTTGAAGGGCAGAACGGCTTCCTTCACGGCGACCGGGGCGTCCAAGGGAACGCGTGAGCCATCGGATGCGGGCAGCAGCCCTTCAGCGATGAGATCGGCGATCGTGGAGCCCGCCATGATGCGGCTGGCCGCCTTGGCAAGCGGAATCCCCAGTGCCTTGGACACGAACGGGACGGTGCGACTGGCCCGCGGGTTGGCCTCGATGACGTAGAGCACGCCCGCGCTGATCGCGAACTGAACGTTCAGGAGCCCTCGGACCCCAACGCCGGCCGCAATGGCGAGCGTCGCCTCGCGAACCCGATCGATCTCGGTGCGTCCGAGCGACACGGGCGGCAGCGTGCAGCTGGAGTCACCGGAGTGGATGCCGGCCTCCTCGAGGTGCTCCATCACGCCCCCGATGTAGAGCTGGTGGCCGTCGTAGAGCGCGTCGACGTCGATCTCGATTGCGTCGTCAAGGAAGCGGTCGACCAGGAGCGGCATTCCGGGGCCGATGATGGCTTGGTCGGCGACGCGCACGAAGTAGTCGCGCAGGCTCGCGGTGTCGTACACGATCTCCATGCCGCGTCCACCGAGCACGAAGCTCGGACGGACAAGCACCGGGTACCCGATGTCTTCGGCCACGGCAACGGCGCCCTCGGCGTCGACCGCGGTGCCATGGCGCGGCGCGACGAGTCCCGCGTCGGCGAGGATGCCGCTGAAGAGGCTCCGCTCCTCAGCGAGATCGATCGCCGTGGGGCTCGTGCCGAGGATCGTGTAACCGGCCGCTTCGATCCCCTTGGCAAGTCCCAACGGTGTCTGTCCGCCCAGCTGGCAGATGACGCCGAGGATCGTTCCCGAGCGCGCCTCGGCGTGCAGCACTTCGAGGACGTCTTCGAGCGTGAGGGGCTCGAAATAGAGCCGGTCAGAGGTGTCGTAGTCGGTGGACACGGTCTCGGGGTTGCAGTTGACCATGATCGTCTCGAAGCCCGCGTCGCTCAAGGCGAACGAGGCGTGCACGCACGAGTAGTCGAACTCGACACCCTGACCGATGCGGTTCGGTCCCGATCCGATGATCACGACCTTGGTGCGCTCGGAGGGCATGACCTCTGTCTCGGCGTCATAGCTGGAGTAGTGGTACGGGGTCAGCGCGGGGAACTCACCAGCGCAGGTGTCCACGGTCTTGTACACGGGGCGGATGTCGAGGCCGTGTCGGATGCCGCGGGCCTCGGTCTCGGTGATCCCGCGCAGCTCGGCGATCTGCGCGTCGCTGAAACCGTGCTCCTTGGCGATGCGCAGCGTTTCGGCATCCAGCTCGCCCGCCGCGGCGATGAAGGCCGCGACCTCATTGATGAGCACGATCTGGTCGAGGAACCACGGATCCATCGCGGTAGCCTCGAACGCTTGCTCGACTGTCGCGCCCTTACGCAGGGCCTGTTGGAGGACGACGATCCGGCCGTCGGTCGGCGTGCGCGCGATCTCGAGCAACTCCTCGACGCTGCGCTCCTCGGGACCCCAGTGGAAGCTGGAGCCCCGCTTCTCGAGCGACCGCAGCGCCTTCTGCAGCGCCGTCGCGTAATTGCGGCCGATCGCCATCGCTTCGCCGACCGACTTCATGGTCGTGGTGAGCGTCGTGTCGGCGGCCGGGAACTTTTCGAAGTTGAAGCGCGGGACCTTCACGACGACGTAGTCGAGCGTGGGCTCGAAGCTTGCCGGTGTGACCTTGGTGATGTCGTTGGGGATCTCATCGAGTCGGTACCCGATGGCGAGCTTCGCGGCGATCTTCGCGATCGGGAAGCCGGTGGCCTTCGACGCCAGCGCCGAGGAGCGAGAGACGCGCGGGTTCATCTCGATCACGATGATGCGACCGTTCGTCGGGTCGACGGCGAACTGGATGTTGCAGCCGCCCGTGTCGACACCGACGGCGCGAATGATGTCGATGCCGATGTCGCGCATCTTCTGGTATTCGCGGTCGGTCAGCGTCAGCGCCGGCGCGACGGTGATCGAGTCGCCGGTGTGGACACCGACGGGGTCGACGTTCTCGATCGAGCACACCACGACCGTGTTGTCGGCGGTGTCGCGCATCAACTCGAGCTCGTACTCCTTCCACCCGAGGATCGACTCCTCGAGCAGCACTTCGTGCGTGGGCGAATCGTGCAGGCCGGCGCCCGCGATGCGGCGCAGGTCGGCCTCGGTGTAGGCGAAACCGGAACCGAGACCGCCCATCGTGAACGAGGGGCGCACGACGAGCGGATAGCCCAGTTCCTCGGCGCCGGCGAGAACCTCATCCATCGTGTGGCAGATGCGGCTCGCGGCGACATCCGCGCCCGCTTCGATGACCAGCTCCTTGAAGATCTGGCGGTCTTCGCCTTTGCGGATCGCGTCCACCTTCGCCCCGATGAGCTCGACGTCGTACTTCTCGAGAATGCCGCGGTCGTGCAACGCCATCGCGGCGTTCAGAGCCGTCTGGCCACCGAGCGTCGGCAGGATCGCGTCGGGCTTCTCCTTCGCGATGATCGTCTCGATGACCTCGGGCGTGATCGGTTCGATGTACGTCGCGTCGGCGAAGTCGGGGTCGGTCATGATCGTGGCAGGGTTCGAGTTGACCAGGATCACCCGGACACCTTCGGCGCGCAGCACGCGGCAGGCTTGGGTTCCGGAGTAGTCGAACTCACAAGCCTGGCCGATGACGATCGGACCGGAGCCGATGACCAGGACGGAGCGGATGTCGTCGCGCTTAGGCATTCGCTTCTTTCGTGCTGAGGTTCGCGCGAACGAGGTCGGCGAACCGGTCGAACAGGTAGTTGGCATCGTGCGGGCCGGCGGCAGCTTCGGGGTGGTACTGCACCGAGAACGCCGGGATGTCGAGGGCGCGAAGCCCTTCGACGACGCGATCGTTGAGACCGATATGGCTCACCTCGATGCGACCGTAGCCCTGGGGACTGTCGAAGGGCTCATCGAGGGGGGCATCGACCGCGAAGCCGTGATTGTGGGCGGTGATCTCGACGCGGCCGGTCTGCTTGTCGAGGACCGGCTGGTTGATGCCCCGGTGGCCGAACGGCAGCTTGTACGTCTCCAGTCCGAGGGCGCGGCCGAGCAGCTGATTTCCGAAGCAGATGCCGAAGAACGGAACTCGATCATCGAGGACGGATCGCAGGAGCGACACGTGATCGGCTGAGGCCGACGGGTCACCCGGACCGTTCGAGTAGAAGACGCCGACCGGGTCGAGCGCCCGGATGTCGTCGATCGTCGCATCCTGCGGCAACACGTGAACGTCGAACCCGCGCGCCGCGAGGTTGTCGATCGTGGCCTTCTTGATACCGAGGTCGATCACAGCGAGCGACCCGAGCCGCTCTGCGGTTGCGGCAGTCACCTCGGGTGCGCTCACCGATACGGATGCCGACAAGTTCTGACCGGCCATCAATGGCGCGTCGCGGACCAGGCGCAGGTGCTCCTCGGCATCGAGGGCTGCAGCATCCCCCGAGAACACACCGCCCCGCATCGACCCCGCCGAACGGATGTGACGGGTCACGGCGCGGGTATCGATCCCGCTGATTCCAACGATGCCGTCGCGCTCAAGCGCCTCGTCGAGGGATTCGTCAGCACGCCAGTTCGACACCACACGTGAGGGGTCGCGCACGATGTAGCCGGCGACCCAGATCCGGCGTGACTCAGGGTCTTCGTCGTTCATCCCCGTGTTGCCGATGTGAGGAGCTGTCTGCAGCACGATCTGGCCCGCGTACGACGGATCGGTAAGGGTCTCCTGGTAGCCGGTCATGCCGGTTGCGAAGACGACCTCGCCGAGGGCCATTCCCCGTGCGCCGTAGGCGTGGCCGCGGAATCGAGTGCCGTCCTCGAGGACGAGCACGGCGGGATCGGTGGTGAACAAGCTCATTCGGAATCTCCGGTTGCGGTGGAGGGGTCAGGTGCAGTGGCCAGGGGCGCGAGAACGTCGGCCAGGTGCCGGGCCGACGTCTCCCGAGGGCGCAGATACGTGTCGACGACCACACCCGTGTCGGCGAGCCAGCTCAGACGGACGAGGCCGTCCTTCTCGACGACACGATCGATCGTGAGGGTTGCCTGGGTTACGGCGCTGATCCGGTCGGCCCCGATGGTGATGCGCGGCTGGTTGGTCAGGTCCAGCGCGACAGCGGAATCCGTCACGGTGACAGTCGCCGGTGATCGATAGCCGAGGCCCGGCGCCGCGATCCGTTCGAGCGGAGCGTCATGGACCGTGGTCGCGACGTAGAGCGCGTCGATCGTCTCGCGGAGTACGTCGGCATCGTTCAACTCGGCTGGCTGGATGAGGGGCGTCCGATCACGGCGGGCACGACGCACCCAGCCCCAGGCGGCGAGCCCCAGCAGCACGACGGCCACGGCGACCATCACCAGGACGGCGGCCTCACGGGTCATGACAGGACTCCTGGCGTCTCGAGAAGCGCCCCGTCTGCGACAGTCACGGTGCCGCGATTGATCGTCCACCGGATTTCGCCGGGTAGTTCTTCCCCGAGGTAGGGCGAGTTTCGGCTACGTCCTCGAAGGTCATCGACCGAGAACGTGCGGGTCGGAGCCGGGTCGTAGAGCGTGAACGACGCCGGGTTACCAGCGGCCACGGGGGTTCCGTGCCCGCTGAGGCTCCCGATCCGCGCCGGCGCTGCCGCCATCGTGCGCGCCACATCGCTCCAGGTCATGCGACCGGTCTCCACCATGGTGCTGTGCACGATGCGGAGCGCGCTCTCAAGGCCGACCATTCCGTGAGATGCAGCCTGCCACTCGCACGCCTTGGTCTCGCTCGGATGCGGCGCATGGTCGGTGGCAACGATGTCGATCGTGCCGTCGGCGAGACCCTCCCGCACGGCTTCGACGTCTTCGGTGGTGCGAAGCGGCGGGTTGACCTTGAATCGGGCGTCATACCCGCGGACCCGGTCCTCGGTGAGCAGCAGGTGGTGGGGCGTCACCTCGGCAGTCACGTCGATTCCGCGCTTCTTGGCCCAGCGGATGATGTCGACCGACCCCGCCGTCGAGAGGTGACAGACGTGCAGGCGCGACCCGACGTGCTCTGCGAGCAGCACATCACGCGCGATGATGGCCTCCTCGGCGACAGCTGGCCATCCCGCGAGGCCGAGCTCGGCCGACACGACACCCTCGTTCATCTGCGCCCCTTCGGTGAGCCGCGGATCCTGTGCGTGCTGAGCGATCACGCCACCGAAAGCCTTCACGTACTCGAGGGCGCGGCGCATGATGACGGGGTCCCAGACGCAGAACCCGTCGTCGCTGAACACACGGACCCGGGCCCGGGAGGCCGCCATTGCCCCGAGCTCGGCGAGACGCTCGCCCTTCTGCCCTACGGTGACAGCACCGATGGGCTGCACGGTCACGTAGCCAGCGGCCTCTCCGAGGGCGAGTTCCTGCTCCACCACGCCGGCGGTGTCGGCCACCGGGGAGGTGTTCGGCATCGTGAAGACGGTGGTGAATCCGCCAGCGGCTGCCGCCCGAGAGCCCGTCAGGATCGTCTCAGATGCCTCGAACCCGGGCTCGCGGAAATGGACGTGCAGGTCGACGAGCCCAGGAAGCGCGATGAGCCCTGACGCGTCGATGACGCGAGCTCCGGGCTTGTCGAGCCCGGCGCCTGTCTCCACGATCATTCCGTCGTGAACGATCAGATCCGTGCGGCTGCCGTCTACGAGTTCGACCCCGCGGACCAGGAGGACCTCGTTCATGCTCGTTCCTCACCTGTCGATGTCGTCGCTGGTGTTGTCGTCGAACCCGCCAGCAGCAGGTAGAGCACCGCCATCCTCACCGACACGCCATTGGCTACCTGTTCCAGGACCGTCGATTGAGCCGAATCGGCCGCTTCGGCTGAGATTTCGAGTCCGCGATTCATCGGGCCCGGGTGCATCACAATGCTATCGGCGCCCAGGGCTGCGAGCCGCCGAGCATCAAACCCCCATCTGCGCGCGTACTCTCGCTCGCTCGGGAAGTACGCGGCGTTCATGCGCTCCAGCTGGATGCGCAGCAGCATCAGGACGTCGGGTGCGGCGGCGATTGCTTCATCGAGGTCGTAGACGACGTCGGCAGGCCAGGCCGAAACATCCTGCGGCACGAGCGTCGGAGGGGCGACAAGGGTGACGTGCGCTCCCAGCGTGTGCAGCAGCCACATGTTCGAGCGCGCAACGCGGGAGTGGAGAACGTCGCCGACGATTGCGACCCGGGTGCCGGTGAGATCCCGTCCCCGGCTGTCATCTCCGTACAGACGCTTGCGCATTGTGAAGGCGTCAAGCAGGGCCTGGGTGGGGTGCTCGTGCGTGCCGTCACCGGCGTTTACAACTCCCGCACTGATCCAGCCGCTCGTGGCAAGGGTGTGGGGCGCGCCTGATGCGCCGTGTCGGATGACGACGGCATCCGCGCCCATTGCCTGGAGCGTCTGCGCAGTGTCCTGAAGAGACTCGCCCTTGGAGACAGACGAGCCTTTCGCGGCGAAGTTGATGACATCAGCGGAGAGGCGCTTGGCTGCTGCCTCGAAGGAAATGCGCGTGCGGGTCGAGTCCTCGAAGAACAGGTTGACGACGGTCTTGCCGCGCAGGGTCGGAAGCTTCTTGATCTCCCGGCGCTGCGTGTCTGACATATCCTCCGCGGTGTCCAGGATCCGCAGCGCGTCGGCCCGGCTCAGGGTGGCGGTATCGAGCAGGTTCCTCATGATCGGATGCTCACCTCGTCTTCACCATCAATCTCCCGCAGGCGCACGGCGACGTGCTCCGAGCGCGAGCTGGGAAGGTTCTTGCCGACGAAGTCGGGGCGGATCGGCAACTCGCGGTGTCCGCGGTCGACGAGGATCGCGAGGCGCACGGCGGCGGGTCTGCCGATGTCTTGGAGGGCATCGAGGGCTGCCCGGATGCTGCGCCCTGAAAAGAGCACGTCGTCGACCAGGACAACGGTCTTCCCGTCGATGCCTGAGTCCGGGATGCGCGTCGGGTGGGGAGTCCGCGTCGGATTGCGGTGCAGGTCGTCGCGGTACATCGTGACGTCGATCGAGCCGACGGGCACCGTCTGGCCGGTGAAGTCGCCGATGAGCGCAGCGATGCGCTCTGCCAGTGGGACCCCACGGGTCGGGATGCCGAGGAGGACGAGCTCGCCCGCGCCGCGATTGGATTCGATGATCTCGTGAGAGATTCTCGTCAGAGCGCGTGAGATGTCGGCATCCTGCATGACTGCGCGGGTGCTCATCGTCGCTCCCTTCTCCGCCTCACAGGACGGTGTTAAAGGTTGCTGTGCTTCGAGCCTACCGGAAGCGCTCGTCAGGCAGTGGCAGGCGCGTCAGCCGTCTCGGTGATCCGCTGCGACCGGATGGGATGCCCCGTCGTCGTCAGACACTTGCCGCTGCCAAGGTCCCACTTCCAGTCGTGCAGCGAGCAGGTCAGCACGCCGTCCTCGATCTTGCCGGTCTTAGTAAGGTCGGCCCGCAGGTGCGGGCAGCGTCGCTGGAGGACCCAGTCCTCGAGCTGCACATCTTCTGTCTGGTCCGACTGCTCGGCATACCAGTTCTCCACGTACTCGATTCGATCGCGCGAGAGACACTTCAGGAACGTGGTGAGGAACTCGTTGAATTTGCCGCTGCGTCCCACCGAGAATTGCATCGACAGGAAGATCGAGTTCGACCAGTCGATCTCATGGTCGGCGATGTTGGTCGAGACGAGGTCAGCGGGGATCGTGTACCAGTAGATGCACTCCTCCCCCGCGTACTCGCGCACCTTTGCCTTCGGGAAGTCGACGACCATATCGAGTTCGCCGATGCGGAACCGCACGTTGCCGCCCACGCCGTCTCGGATGGTGCGTGCGCGCCGCAGCAGCGGCTCCCACCACTCCTTGATCGCCGCGAGCATCTCCGCAGGCGGGAGTACTGCCGCACGCCGCGACTCCTCGGCGCGGACCTCGTCTTGCCGACTGTCGCGCTGCTCGGCGAGGTAGGTCCATTTGTCGTGGAAGATGCGCTCGATCTCGGCATCCGTATAGAGGGTCTGCGTGATCGTGACATCGGAGCCGATGATGTCGACCTGTGTGCCAGGAACGAACAGGTGGCCGACCTTGTCGGGCCGCTGCGCGCGCAGGTGCTCCAGGAACTCAGCCTGATCGGTGAAGATCGAGTCGTTCTCCAGGCCCGTGCCGTTGTAGCGAAACAGTTCCTCACGCAGGAACATCGGGGGCCCCGCCATGGGGAACACGTGCGCCGCGTCCACCTTGTCGATGTAGTACATGGCGCGCTTGTTCTGCGCCTCGCGCTTGAGCTGCGCGAAGTGCTGCTTGGAATCCTGCGGGAGGTCGTAGACCATGGGCCACCAGATCGCACCGGAGACCTGCGTGAAATAGGCGTCAGGCTTGCCGAACGAGAGGAGCTTCTCGAGGTCCAGCGGATGCGAGTCGTTCTGGTTGAGGATGCTGGCAGTGCCGTCATCCACCGACAGCGATGAATCCCCGATCGGGCCATCGGAGGGGGCGCGCAGCGGGGTGATCATGAGCGTCATGTCGCCGAACGTCAGCGGGACACCGGCCTCCGTGCGGATGATGTTCGTGTAACCGAGGTCGATCAGGTCGCGCTCGAGGTCGTCGGTCGGATACTCCGGCAAGAGCACCGGGATGTCGCGGCGGACATAGCGGTGGAGCATCCGTGGATCGAAATGATCCCGATGCCGGTGTGAGATGTAGAGGAAGTCGGCTGCGCCGAACCGCTCCCACTCCAAGCCCCGGTTGTCAGGGAAGGGAAACCACGATCCGAAAAATGACGGCCCGATGACCGGGTCGCACAGGATCGAGCCCCCGGCGGTCTCGATGAACATGCCGGCATGTCCGAGTCCGGTGATGCGCATGGTCGCTCCTCTCCCGAGACGAGTGTAGGCGGCTGCTGCGCAGCAGCCGCCGGTTCACGCCGTGCAAATGCGGCGAGGTCAGTTGACCTTCTCGGCGGGAGTTTCGCCCCCGCGCGCTACCCGGCCGAGCACGCCGTGCACGAAGGCTCCGGAGTCGTCGGTCGAGAATTCCTTCGCAAGCTCGACTGCTTCATCGATCGCTACAGCGGCAGGGACGCCGTCGTTGTACACGATCTCCCAGGTGCCGATCCGCAGCAGCGCGCGGTCCACGGCGGGCATCCGGGCAAGAGTCCAGCCCTTCGCCGCAGCGGTGATGGCCTCGTCGATGGCCGGCGCGTTGTCGATCACGCCATCGACGATCTCGCGGGCGTACAGCCACGAAGCTTCGCGCGCCGGCTCAGATGCGGCGCGACGGGCCTCGGCGGCGAGCGTCAGCGCGACATCCTCACCGCGGACATCTGCCTGAAAGAGGATGTCGAGGGCGCGCTTGCGCGCCTTGGTGCGTGCGCTCACGCGTCAGTTGACCCGGCCGAGGTAGTCACCCGTGCGGGTGTCGACCTTGACCTTGGTGCCGGTCTCGAGGAACAGCGGCACCTGGATCTCGTAGCCGGTCTCGACGGTTGCGGGCTTGGTACCGGCCGACGAGCGGTCGCCCTGCAGGCCCGGCTCGGTGTAGGTGATCTCGAGCACGACGGATGCCGGCAGCTCGATGTAGAGCGGGTTGCCGTTGTTGAGCGCGATCTGCACCTGCTGGTTCTCCAGGAGGAAGTTCGCGGCGTCTCCGACCGTCGCGGCGCCGACCGTGATCTGGTCGTAGTCGGCAACGTCCATGAACACGAAGCCGTCACCGTCGTTGTAGAGGTAGGTGAAGTCGCGGCGGTCGACGTTCTCGGTCTCGACCTTGGCGCCGGCGTTGAACGTCTTGTCGACGACCTTGCCGGTCATCACGTTCTTGAGCTTGGTGCGCACGAACGCGCCGCCCTTACCGGGCTTGACGTGCTGGAACTCCACGACGCTCCAGAGCTGTCCGTCGATGTTGAGGACGACGCCGTTCTTGATGTCTGCGGTGGATGCCATGAGTGTTCAGTTCCGTTCTGGGGGTTCCGAGGGGCAGCTGAACTCGTCGAGGCAGGCCCGACGCATCATTCTACGGGATCATGGGCGGCAAGCACGGGCGGGCCACCGCCGCCCACGCGGGAGGAAGTCGTGTGCGGCCGGGCGACGTGCCCGGCCGCACAGTTGCCGCGATGGCTTCACGCGTACTTGTAGAAGCCCTCGCCCGTGGCAACGCCGAGCTTGCCCTGATCGATGTAGGTCTCCTTCAGCCAGGTAGCGAGCTTCTCGTCGCCCGTCGAGCTGTGCGTCAAGATGTTGTACGGCGTGGTAAGTCCGATCACATCGAGAATCTGCAGCGGGCCCAAGGGGGCGCCGGTCGCGATCCGCCAGGTCTTGTCGATGTCCTCGACCGACGCGTACCCGCCGGCGGCGAGGCCCATACCGGCGTTCAGCAGGGGGACGAGAAGACTGTTTAGAACGTAGCCGGCCTTTTCCTTGTGGATCGCGATCGGCACCATGCCGATCTCCGTCGCGAACTCCTGCACGGTGGCAAAAACCGCGGGATCGGTATGCGTGGTGCCCATCACCTCGGCTGTATTGAACTTCCACACTCGGTTCGCGAAGTGCAGCGCGAGGAAGCGATCCGGCCGCCCGGTGAACTCGACCATGTCAGAAGGCAGCAACGTCGACGAGTTCGTTGCGAAGATCGTCTTCTCCGGGGCGAGCTTGCCGAGCTTGTTGTACACGTCACGCTTGAGGTCAAGCACCTCGGGAACGGCCTCGATCACGAGGTCGGCCTGGGCGGCCACGCTCAGGTCGGTTGTGAGTGTCAGGCGCATCAGCGCGAGGTCGGCTTTGCCGTCTTCGGCAGCGCCGGGGACCTCAGCCCGGTAGGTCGCGGCGAGGCGGGCGAAGCGTTCCCGCGCCGCGGCCAGCGCGTCGTCGCTGATGTCATACGCCGTAACGGCGAATCCGCTGTACGCGGTCTGGAACGCGATCTGCGAACCGAGAACGCCTGTGCCGAGGACGGCGACAGTGGTGATGTCGGTCATGATTCCTTCTCTCCAGCGGGGATCGCCCGCTTGGCCGTGCGCGACATGTCGGCCGCGCGGATGGTGCGCCGGTCCCAACCGGCGACGATCTGTTCGATCTGTACCTGCAGCTGTGCGGCAGAAAGGTCGCCGCCGGTGCTCGCGCGCACCAGAACGACGTGCGCGCAGGCGAACACTGCGCGTGCCGCGCTGTGCGCGTCATCGCCAGGGTGCTCCCCCGCGAGCAGTCGCGCGATTCCCTCCTCCAGGTGCGCGACGATGGCGAGCCCCTCCGCACGATGCGGGTCTGCGGCCTCGCCGAAGATGAGCTCGCGCTGATACGCCGCGGTATCGGCGGGGCGAGCGGCGGCGGCGGCGAGCGTCGGTGCCAGCGCCGTCCAGATTGCAGCCGTCGGGGGTGAGACACCGGCGGCCTCGGCGAGGCCGCGTTCGACGCAGGCTCTGAAGTCGGCGTTGAACACCATCAGGAGCAGTTCTGCCTTGGTCGCGGCGTAGCGGAACACCGTGCCGGCGGCGACATCAGCGTGTTCTGCGACTTGCTGTGTGGTCACGGCGGCGTAACCGTGCTGGGCGAACAGCGTGCGCGCAGCGGTGAAGATGCGCGCACGCTTCTGCAGCTTGCTGCGCTCTCGGCGGCTCTGTTCCGCAGTCATATCTGAGTACCCTCATAAATGAGTCTACTCAGTTTTCAGGTCCGTCAGCCGTCTGCGACGCGAGCGATGATGTCGATCAGCAGGCCGGTCGCCCGCACGTAGCCGGCGACCCCCTCGCCGATCACGTGGACTGCGGCCACGTCGGCGACGTACGAGTGATGACGAAATTCCTCGCGCTCGTACACGTTCGAGATGTGAACCTCGGCCACAGGCAGCGCGACAGCCGCCAGTGCATCCCGCAACACGACTGACGTGTGCGTGAGGCCCCCCGGGTTGATCACGATGCCGGCGCACGTCGTGCGCGCCTGGTGGATAGCATCCAGGAGCACGCCCTCGTGGTTGCTCTGCACCGCCGTCACGGCGAAGCCACGCTGTGCTGCGGCAGCCGTTGTCATCCGCTCGACGTCCGCGAGCGTCTCACGACCGTAGACCTCGGGCTCGCGAATGCCGAGCAGGTTGAGGTTCGGTCCGTTCACGAGCAGCAGGCGGCGGGCGGTCACGTGTGCACGTTATCAGTGCGCCTGGCTCACCCCGCCACTTCTTGGTATGCAGCGAACAGGAGCGACTCGTCGGGGGCCTGCAGAACCGTAGGGCGGGCGATGTCGTCAAGGACGATGAAGCGCAGCATGCTTCCCCGCGTCTTCTTGTCTCGTTGCATCGTCGACAGCAGCTGCTGCCATGCCCCGGCTCGGTAGGTGGTCGGCAGGCCCAGGGTGGTCAGGATGTCGCGGTGCCGCTGGGCGGCGTCATCCGAAAGCCGCCCGGCGAGCCGCGAGAGTTCGGCGGCGAACACCATGCCGATGGAGATTGCCGCGCCGTGGCGCCACTGATACCGCTCGGTGTGCTCGATAGCGTGCCCGAGGGTGTGGCCGTAGTTGAGGACTTCGCGAAGCCCTGCCTCACGCAGGTCTTCGGAGACGACGCGGGCCTTCATCCCGATCGCCAACTCGATGCACCGCCGGAACGCGTCGGATGCCGGGTTTGTCGCAGCGTCGGGATCCCTCTCGATGAGCTCCAGGATTTCCGGATGCCAGATGAAGCCCGCCTTCACGACCTCGGCGAACCCAGCAACAGTCTCATTGCGTGACAGGGTCTCGAGGAGATCGAGGTCGCAAACGACGGCAGCCGGCGGCCAGAATGCGCCCACGAGGTTCTTTCCCTCGGCGGTGTTGATGCCCGTCTTTCCGCCGACTGCAGCATCGACCATGCCGAGGACGGTCGTTGGAACCTGCACGACCGAGACGCCGCGCAGCCAGGTCGCGGCGACAAACCCGGCCAGGTCCGTCACCGCTCCCCCGCCGAAGCCGACGACGGCGTCACTGCGAGTGAAGTTCGCCTGGCCCATGACCTGCCAACAGAATGCCGCGACTTCGACGCGCTTGCCGGCTTCGGCATCGGGCACTTCGGCAAGAAGCACCTGCCGCTCGCCCTGTAGGCGTCCGCGCAGCTCTTCAGCCTGTGCTGACAGGGTCGGCGGGTGCACGATGAGCACACGCTGTGCAGCTGTCGGGAGTGCCGCACCGACCGAGTCCAGGATGCCGCGACCGATCGTGATGTCGTAGGGGCTGTCGCCGGTAACGGCGATTGTCGTCGGAGCGGTCATGACTCTTCTTTCCCGGTGGCGCGTGGATAGGAGGACTCGGTGCGGTGGCGCGCCCACGACACGATCTCGTCCACGACGTGCTGGAGGGGACCGGTCGACGTGTCGATCGTGATGTCGGCGACACTTTCATAGAGGGGACGACGCTCCTGCCAGATGCGTCGCCACCGCTCAAGCGGGTCCTCGCCGGACAGGAGCGGGCGAGCCGTTCCCTGAATCCGCACTGCCACGACGCGGGGGTCGACCGTGAGCATGACGACATCGCATGTCGCGAGGTCCGCACGAGTGTCGGCATCCAGCACGGCTCCGCCGCCGAGCGACACGACGGCACCGCCGCGCCCGAGAGCGTCCTGGATCGCCGCACGTTCCCAGGAGCGGAAGGTTGACTCGCCCTGGATCTCGAAGATCTGCTCGATCGGCCCGTGCTCGCGCTGGACCACGGCATCCGTGTCGATGAACCTCACGCCCAGTGCCTTGGCAACGCGACGCCCGATGCTCGTCTTTCCTGCCCCCATGGGGCCGACCAGAACGAGCGGACTAGCGGGGGCCATCGCTGGTGAGAACTGCCGCGTCCAGCAGCGATTCGTCGCTTTCTGCGCTCGTGCGCAGGGCCGCGGGAATCGCTGCGAGGTAGGACTGCAGGTTGCGACGCGTCTCGGCGACGCTGTCGCCGCCGAACTTCTCAAGTACGACCTCAGCGAGCACGAGCGCTGTCATGGCTTCGGCGACCACGCCGGCTGCCGGGACAGCGCACACATCTGATCGCTGGTGGTGCGCGCTGGCGGTCTCGCCGGATGCCACGTCCACCGTGCGCAGTGCGTGCGGGACGGTGGCGATCGGCTTCATTCCGGCACGAACCCGCAGGACGGTTCCGGTTGACATGCCACCCTCGGTACCCCCGGCGCGATCCGTGGCTCGGGCGATGCCGCCATCGGTCGAGAACAGTTCATCGTGAGCCTCCGAGCCCCGGCGCCGCGCCGTCAGGAAGCCGTCGCCGACCTCGACGCCCTTGATCGCCTGAATGCTCATGAGCGCCTGCGCGAGCTTGCCGTCGAGCCGACGATCCCAGTGAACGTGGCTGCCGAGCCCCGGCGGGAGTCCGAACGCAAGGACCTCGACGACACCGCCGAGGGTATCGCCGGCTTTACGAGCGTCGTCGACTTCGGCGACCATCCGCGCCGAGGTCTCGGGATCGAAGCAGCGCATCAGGTCGGCATCCAGCGCTTCGACATCGTCGGGCGTAGGCAGCGGAGCGTCCCGGGGCGCTTCGACCGGACCGATACCTACCGTGTGAGAGACAAGACGGATGCCGAGCTCGGCGAGGAACGCCCGAGCAATGGCCCCGAGCGCGACACGGGCGGCCGTTTCGCGCGCGCTTGCCCGCTCGAGGATCGGCCGGGCCTCGTCGAACCCGTACTTCTGCATCCCGACGAGGTCGGCGTGCCCGGGGCGGGGACGGGTGAGCGCTGCTCCGCGACCGCGCGACTTCTCGGTCAGTTCGATGGGTTCAGCGCTCATGACCTCGACCCACTTGGGCCACTCGGTGTTCGCGATGCGCAGCGCGATTGGGCTGCCCAGGCTCATCCCGTGGACGACGCCGCTGGAGATCGTGAGTTCGTCTTCTTCGAACTTCATGCGCGATCCGCGCCCGTACCCGAGCTTGCGGCGGGCAAGATCAGCCTGGATTTCGGAGCGGGAAATGGGAACGCCAGAGGGAAGACCCTCCATGACGGCGACCAGTTCGGGGCCGTGCGATTCGCCGGCCGTGAGCACGCGGAGCATTGGTCTAGTCTCCCATGAGGCTTGCTCGCATCGCGCCGACAACAGTCGACTCGTCGCGAAGTGGCACTGCCGGATCGCCGCCGACGAAGATCCGCACTTGCAGCACCGCCTGGTGCAGCAGCATCCCTTCTCCCGTATGAATCGGATGACCGGCGCGGAGCCAGGCGGCCTGCAGGGACGTCATCCCTTGCCCGTAGACAACGTCGAACAACGCCCCACCGCCCGATGCGAGCCGATCGGCGCCTGCGTCAGCCACCACAGCACCGCCGGGGAGCGCCGCGATCGTCAGGTCGACAGGTGCAAGCTCAGGCTGCGCGAGAGGGACGCCGCGAACGGTGAGTCCACGCCTGTCGCCGATCTCGCGGAGCCCGGCGACAGCTTCAGGCCGCCGGGCTGCGACCTCGATCTCGTCCGCACCAAGCTCCGTGACAGCCACGAGCGCAGATGTCGCCGTGGCGCCTGCCCCGACGATCCTGACGCGACGCAACTCGGTGATTCCGCACTCGGCGAGAGACCCGACGATGCCGCCGACGTCCGTGTTGAATCCGGAAGGCCCGGCACCGGTCAGCAGAACGGTGTTTACGGCTCCGGTAAGTTCCGCACGCGCATCGCGGGTAACGGATGCCGCAAAAGCCGCTTCTTTGAGTGGATACGTGACCGACAGGCCTCGGAAGGCGTCGTCGAGCGAGTGCAACTCCGAAGGGAAGCTCTCCGCCGAGACGCGGCGGCGTCCGTAGGACCAATCCAGGCCGAGCGCGCGGTACGCGGCAGCGTGGAGCTGGGGTGACCGACTGTGCTCGATCGGGTCACCCCAGACCTCCAGACGCGTACGTCGCTGCGTCACCTCAACAGCCTGCGTCGGGGTTGTCCGTACACCACTGGCGCCACTGCTCCACGGCGGCCAGGTGGTCGTCGTAGTTGGTCGTGAAGACCGTCTCGCCGGTGTTGAGGTTCACCGTGACGAAGTACAGCCACGGGCCGTCCTCAGGATGCATCGCCGCGTCGATCGCGAGGTCGCCCGGGTTGGCGATGGGGCCGACTGGCAGTCCATCGATGACGTACGTGTTCCACGGATTGTTGTCGGTGAGAGCCTCGCCCGATGAACTTACTGTGCCGTCATGCAACTCGCCGTAGCCGTACTGAGCCGTCGAGTCCATTTGCAGCTTCATGCCCTGATCGAGGCGGTTCTGGATGACGCGCGAGACCTTGTAGAAATCGGCCTCAAAACGGGCTTCGCGCTGAATGATCGATGCGACGGTGAGGATGCGCTCCCGATCGTCGACGGGTACGCCCGCAGTATCCAAGGACTGGACCGCGCGATCGACGAGCGTCTGAATGACCTGCTGTGCGGTCACGCCAGGGTCGAAGGTGTAGGTCGCGGGGAACAGCCAGCCCTCCAGCGGCTGCCCACCGGCAGCGACGATAGCTTGATTGACGGGCACGCCGTACAGACCCGGGTCGGCCACTGCGGCCTGGAAGTCCTCGAGCGGGATTCCGAGGCTGTCGGAGAGGATCTGGATCGACTGATAGACCGTGAGTCCCTCGCGCAACTGCGCGGTGTTTTCCATCTTGTTGGCGGGATCGAGAATCGCCTCCAGCGCCGCTGCCGACGTCATCTGCTGCTGGAGCCGGAAGACGCCGGGGACGAACGGCGGATTGAGGTCTTCGGCGACGAGGTAGTCGTAGAACGCGTCAGGCGTCTTCGTCACACCTGCGTCGTAGAGCTTGGGTGAGATCGATGCGCCGGTATCCCCCGACACGATCGTGAGGAAGGCTTCGCCGGTGGCGATCCCCTCCTCGTATTCCTGCGGCTCTTCCCAGCCCAGCACCTCGCGGATCTTGTCCTCGTACGTCGACCACACCCACCAGCCGCCTGCCGCAGCTCCGCCGAAGAGCACGAGAACGACGATGAGGGCGATCCATCCGCCGCGTCGGCGACGGCGGCGTTCTGCCGGTGGAGGGGTCATGCCGATGTCATCCGTGGTGCGCTCTCCTGCGAAGAGGTCATCGAGGGTGCCGGTCGGTGCCGGCGCGGGACGCTCCGCGCGAGGGGCCGAGGTCGAGGTCGAGGTGAGGCTTTGGGTGGAGGCCGGCGGCGCTGCGACCGCGGCCCAGAACAGCTCCGGCGGCACATCGTCGTCTGCCGCGGCGGAGCCAGCCGTGCTCGTCGGCTGTGCGGGGAGCTGAGGATCTGACGGCGTGCCGCCGGTCGTGCCGGCGGCACGGGCCTCACGCGCTGCACGCCGTGACGGCGGAGCCGGCGTGGACGATCCCTCGGAAGTTGGAACCGGTGCTGGCGGTTCGTCCGTAGTGGGGACGCTGTCAGTGGGATCGCCGGTAGTGGGGGCAGACGGCTCTGACGAGGCCGAGGCTGCACCTCCGGTCCCGCGCGACCGACCGTCCGGGAGTTTCCCGAAGAGATCGGCGAACGGATCGTCGAACGGTGACGAATCGTCGGGCATGTCAGGCAGGCTCCTCGGCGGGGGGTAGTAGCGCACCCGGTGGGCGGCCGGTGCTCTTCTCGATGTCCAACGCCTGCTGCAGCAGCACGACGGCGGCGACCTGATCCACCATGGTACGAGAAGTTCGGGTGGTTTTGCCCGATGCGCGCAGGGCGCTGTGCGCCGAGACCGTGCTCAGGCGCTCATCGAGCATCCGGATCGGAACGGTGATCCGGGCACCCAGCTCGACGGCGAACGCCTCTGCGTCTTCGGTCGAGGCGGTGCGTTCTCCCCGCAGATTGATCGGCAGGCCGACGATGACTTCGATCGGATCCATATCGGATACGAGCTCAGCCAAGCGCCCGATCGTGCCGTCGCCGCGCGCGACAGTCTCGGTCGGCGTCGCAAGCATGCCGTCAGGATCGCACTGGGCGACGCCCACACGAACCTTCCCGACGTCGACGGCGAGACGGATGCCGCGGCGAAATCCGCTCACGGCCGGGGCAGCCCCGCCACGACGTCATCGAGGGCGCGAGCCAGCGCGCTGACATCGGCGCCACCGCCCTGGGCGAGGTCGTCGCGTCCGCCACCGCCACCGCCGAGTGTCGTCGCGGCAGCCTTTGCCAGGGGGCCGGCCTTCACGCCGAGCAAGCGTGCCGCGTCGGTCGTGGCAACGATGACGACCGGTCGGTCATCGACCTCGCCTCCGAGAGCGACGACCGCAGCGTCGGAACCGAGTCGCTCGCGGACCTTCAGCGCGACGGCTCTGAGGTCGTCAGCCGAGCCTGTGCGGCCGAGGTTGGCGGTGATGACCGACAGTGCGCCCACACGACGAGCGCCGGCAACGAGGTCCGGAACCTGCTCGCTCAGAGCTTTCGCCTGCAGCGACGCGATCTTCTTCTCGGCTGCCTTGAGGTTCGCGGCGAGCTCGGCGATGCGCGCCGGCAGCTGATCTCGGGGGGTCTTCAGCGACGAGGTCAGTTGTGAGACGATCGCTCGTTCGGCGGCGAGCTCACGGAAGGCATCAGCGCCGACGAGCGCCTCGACACGACGATTGGCGGCGCCGACCGAGGATTCGCCCACGAGGTTGATGAGGCCAACTTCGGCGCTCGTCGCGACGTGGGTGCCACCACACAGCTCGCGCGACCACGGTCCGCCGATGTCGACCATCCGAACGGTGTCGCCGTACTTCTCCCCGAACAGGGCCATGGCGCCGAGCTCTTTGGCTTCGTCGAGCGCGAGGACACGCGTGGTGACCTGCAGATTGTCGCGCACGGCGTTGTTTGCGATCTCTTCGATCTCAGACTTCGTCTCAGGAGAAAGAGCCTGAGTCCACGCGAAGTCGAAGCGCAGGTAGCCGGCGCGGTTCAGCGATCCCGACTGCGTGGCCGATGACCCGAGCGTGTCGCGAAGGGCGGCATGAACGAGGTGGGTCGCGGAGTGCGCCTGTGCTGCCGCACGGCGGTTGGCGGCATCCACGATCGTGGTAGCCGCCAACCCGACAGCGACCTCGCCACTGGTCACCTCCACTGTGTGACTCACCAGGCCCGGTACCGGCTTTTGCACATCGATGACATCGAGCTGATAGCCGGGACCGACGATGATTCCCTTGTCGGCGACCTGACCACCCGACTCCGCGTACAGTGCCGTCTCGGCGAGGATCACCTCGGCCACCTGACCGGTGGCGGCACGATCGACAGAGACCCCATCCACGAGAACCCCGAGGATGCGGGACTCGGTTTCAAGATCGGTGTATCCCGTGAACGTCGTTTCGCCGAGGGCGCGGAACTCGCGGTAGACCGAATGATCTGCGATGGCGCGCTTGCGCGACTTCGCGTCGGCCTTGGCGCGCTCGCGCTGCTCGTGCATGAGCGAGTCGAAAGCGGCCCGGTCCACAGACAGACCGGCCTCTTCGGCGATCTCGAGCGTGAGGTCGATCGGAAAACCGTAGGTGTCATGCAGCAGGAACGCCTCGGAGCCGGCGATCTCGGCTTTGCCGGAGCTCTTGGTCTCAGCCACAGCAAGATCGAGGATCGTCGATCCTGCTGCGAGCGTACGAAGGAACGTCTCTTCCTCGGCGACCGCCGCGGACTCCAGCCGGTCGTAGTCGGTAGCGAGAGTCGGGTAGGCGGGAGCCATGGCATCCCGCGACGCGGCGAACAGCTCGCGGAACGTCGGCGCGTCGACACCGAGCAGGCGCATCGCACGAACCGTGCGGCGCATGAGGCGGCGGAGGATGTAGCCACGTCCCTCGTTCGAGGGGCGGACCCCGTCGGAGAGCAGCATGAGCGAGGAACGAACGTGATCGGCGACAACGCGGAATCGCACGTCATCCTCGTGGACGGCACCGTAGGTGCGGCCCGACAGTGCGACGGCGAGATCGAGCACAGGGCGCACCTGATCGGTCTCGTACATGTTGTCGACGCCCTGCTTGATGAACGCGACCCGCTCCAGGCCCATGCCGGTGTCGATGTTCTTCTGCGGGAGCTCGCCCACCACATCGAAATCGACTTTGGACCGAACGTTCGTGATCGCGTACTGCATGAACACGAGGTTCCAGATCTCGGTGAACCGGCTGTCATCGACTGCCGGTCCCCCGTCCGGGCCGTACGCCGGTCCCCGGTCGAAATAGATCTCGGAACAGGGCCCCGCGGGACCCGGTTGACCGGTCGACCAGTAGTTGTCTTCCTTGCCGAAGCGCTGGATACGCTCATCGGGAAGCCCGGCGATCTTCTTCCAGAGCCCGGCTGCCTCGTCATCGTCCTCGTACACGGTGACCCAGAGGTCGCGCTCGGCGAAGCCGAGGCCGCCGGCCGACTCGGGCGAGGTCAGCAGTTCCCAGGCGTATTCGATGGCGCCAGCTTTGAAGTAGTCGCCGAACGACCAGTTCCCCAGCATCTGGAAGAACGTTCCGTGGCGTGCGGTCTTGCCGACCTCTTCGATGTCGTTGGTGCGGATGCACTTCTGCACGTCAGCAGCGCGAGGGTAGGGCGCGGGAACGACCCCGGTGAGGTAGGGAATGAAGGGCACCATTCCCGCGACGGTAAAGAGCAGTGATGGGTCGTCGGTGACCAGCGATGCGCTCGGAACGATGACGTGATCGTTCTTCTCGAAGTAGTCGAGGTAGCGCTGGGCGATCTCAGCGGTCTTCATCGGGTTTCCTTTGCACGGGTGAACGGCATCGCCCGGCCCGGGCGACGCACGCACGCATTGAGATCAGTCGGTGAGCTTCTTGGCGGCGTCTTTCGCTGCGTCGGCGGCATCGCCGGCAGCGTCCGTCACGGCCTCGGTCACGGCGTCGGCGGTCGCGGATGCCGAATCCACGGCATCTTCGACGATCCCGACAATCCGGGCTTCCTGCTCACGATACGCATCCGCGATCCGGTCGGTGAACTGCGAGATACGCGCATCCACCTCGGCGAGCAGTTCGTGTCCGCGCGGATCCTTGTTGACGTAATGGGCGGCGACGAAACCCCCGGCAAGCCCCAGTGCGAACCACAGCAGGTTTTTCATGCGCTCACTCCCTTTCCGCGACGGCGGCTCATTCCATCGTAGGCGAGAACAGCGAAGGGCGCCGGGTCTCCCCGACGCCCTTGCCAGCGCGCGGCTTAGCGCGCCGCGCAACGGTGCTTAGCTGTACTGCCCAGGCAGGTTGTTTGAGATCCGGCTGATGGGCGGGAGCTTCCCGATCGCAGTGTGGGGCCTGTGGTGATTGTAGAAGTGCAGCCAGGCGGGCAGGGCTGCGCGGCG
>NZ_MKTR01000016.1 GCF_001898325.1 Microbacterium sp. 67-17 | reverse complement strand
TCTTGGTCGTTCTCACTGACCATCGCACGATGGCTCACCCCGTCGCGGTCACGACGCCGCGGGCCCGAAAGACCACCACCCCGCGGGACTCCAGGTGGATGATGCGCGGCGAACTCAGGAGATAGATC
Organism: Microbacterium sp. 67-17; assembly: GCF_001898325.1. Taxonomy (GTDB): domain Bacteria; phylum Actinomycetota; class Actinomycetes; order Actinomycetales; family Microbacteriaceae; genus Microbacterium; species Microbacterium schleiferi. The sequence goes on along the minus strand of NZ_MKTR01000016.1, from coordinate 159,052 downwards.
AGGTCATCGCCGCGCTCGCCAAGCACGTATGCCTTGACGGGTGCCTCTTCGCCGACCTTGAGTACCTCCGATGGCAGCCAGGGCGTGCTTGCGGTAGAGAAGATCATCTGGACCAGGACGCCAGCAACGAATATCCAATACTCAAAGTGGGTCGCGCCTTCTTGGACGCTGGATGGAATCAGGGGACGACCGGGACGCTTCCGCCGAAGAATCCAGACCAGCAGTGCGATGATCCCGCTGAGCCCAGCCCATAGGACCACAGCGTATGCCGGAATGACCGCGAGACAGATTGTCAGCCCGACAATGACCAGGCTTGCGGACGCTGCCAACTCGGTGCGGTTCCTACCCCGAAAGAACTTGACAACCCACGGAACGCCAACACCAACAAGGGTGACCATTATCAGCGGCAGCGTCGCGACGAGGCCGCCCACCACGATGTTCGTGGTGTTCGTAGCAGAGAGTATTCCGAGTGCCGTCGTCGTGTTCCAGCCCGATACAGCGAGCAAACGCAGGATCAGAAGCAGCGACACGAGACCGCTGACTAGAAGCGCGGGATGTTCGCGCCAGAAGGGTCGCGTGGTTGGTGTGGGCGTGGCTTCGGACATCACGTGCTCAGTTTGCCCAATGTCTGCGGGGCAGCGTGCGCTCGATGACGGGAGGATCCGAATCCGATCGCGCGCTACAGTCGGCTCGTGGAACGCAAATACCAGGTTTGAACGTGCGCAACGCTATGGAGGACTTCCACGTTACCAACCTGTCCGATGAGCAGATGGCGGAACTGAACCCGATCATCCGGCAGGCCATCTTTGACACTGTGGTGATGATCGAGCAGATGGACGATCTGGACACGGCTGAACATCTCTCATGGCTGATCCGCATGATCCCGGACTACTGGGAGATCCCGAACGCCGGGTATCGGATCGATGTGGAGGACGACGCGCCGGAGCGTTACTAGCCGCCTCTCAGTCGAGCGTGACAACGCAGTCGTGCTGCTGTCCGTTCGGACGGGTCCAATGCAGCTCAGCCGTGATCTGAAGCGGCGAGGCCATGCTCTGGAACCAGTCGAGTCGAAATGACTGGCCGGGCCGCATGTCGTCCGTGTCGGGCATCGTCACGCTCAGTCGCTCCTGAGCGTGCTTGTCGTCCATCTTCACGACGACCCCGGTCACGCGTTCCTCGCCGCCCAGAACAAACTTCCAGCGGCGCCCACTCGAGACATACTCCGACACCATCGTCCAAGGGTTCTTGTAGCGATCTCGCTCGGCTCGCTCACGAGCGTTCTGCTCCTCGATCGCCGACGCTATCCGTTCAGATGCTGCGGCGGCCCGCTCCTCATGCTTCTGCGCCTCCCCGGCCGAGGAACGGGCTTCAAGACGAGCTCTACGTGCTTCAAATGCCTGCCAGCCTGCAATCACTGCGGCAACGACGGCGATAACCGGGGCGATCCACTCCATGGCGTTGACGGTAGCGTGCGGCTCGGACGCTCGCGGAGCGCGGATCCCCTGGGGCGGTATCGCGGGGCAGGGCACCGCGCATTGACAGGGGCGTATCGTCTACGCATGCTTCACTACCTCGCACTGCTTGCGCGTCTCGATGGTGTTGATGGGCCACCGCTGTCCGAGCACATCTACCGCGTCGCGTCGCCGTCGCTGTTGGATGTCGACGACTCGATTATTCGTCTCGATCCCACCGACTCGTTCGCCCATGCCTTGGGCACTTACCGCACGCCGATCTCTCTGCTGCGATGGATGGACGCTAGACAAGACGGAAGTCCTGTCGAGAGCCAAGCGGTCGCGTCCGAGCTGGGCGCTCTACTCACCTTTGTCACGGATCGTAAGGTCAACGTCGCGGCAACCGAGATCACGCTCCGGATGCAAGGCAGTGAGTTCACCGAGTTCATGCCCGCTGCGATCAACGACACCGGATTGGTGGGGCCGATACAGGTTGACGTTCGGAAGGGCGTTGAACTGACCTCCCGATACCTCCGCAGCCTGTCACCAGATGATGCTGTCGCGATCGGCGCCGCGATTGACCTTCACTATGCCGCCGTCCTTCTTCATGACTCGGATGTCAACACCGCCTCGACACTCGTCGTCGCAGGGATCGAGACACTCGTGACGCGCTTCGGACAGGCCGAGCCAGTGTGGGCGGACTACGCAGACGGGCCCCGCTTCGACGCACGATTCACAGAGCTGGGACTATCTGATGTCCAAGCAGAGCAACTCCGACTCGAGATACTTCAAGGCCAGCACCTTCGTCTCCAGCAGCGCTTCGTTTCGTACGTTCTGGAGGGCCTCAAGGACAAGTTCTGGGAAACGAAGGTGGAGCACTTCACCCCGGGCCTAAAGATGGACCCGAAAGGGAACAGCCGGTTCCTTGGCTATACGCTCGCGGACACAAAGCCGATCGGCAATTGGGTTCCGCAAGACCGCAGCCTCCTGAAAAGGCGCCTTGCCGCGACCTATGCAGCGAGATCGCGATACGTGCATGCCGGGTCGAGGTCACACAACCTGAGTACGGCGCTTGGACCCGCCACAGGCCAGAACGCCCATTCGGACCAAGGGAAGGTTCCCCTTGCCTTCGCCGGTCTTCGCCGAGTCCTTCGCGAACTCATCTTCGTCGAAATGAACAAGCGAGCGAAGGACATGCCTCTGCCCGAAGTTCGACTAGTTCGGAATCCGCCTCCGGAGGCACAGCGCCAGTCAATGTGAAGTGCGGACCTCAATGGGCCAGCTCACCTAGGACGGCCGTCTTCCACGCGGCCGAAGCTCCACGCCAGCCGCATGAAGCTGACGAGCGACCCGGTGCGGCCCCATGTGGTGTTGGGCGGCAAGTTCCGCGAGCGTCGCACCCTGGGCGTAGGCGTCCGCCAGGACCTGCTGCTCTGGCGTCACGATGCCGGATAGCCGCTCGAGACCATGCTTTCGCACGATCTCGTGCAACGCCGAGCGGTGCACGTCTAGCTTCCGCGCCCATTCCCGAACGTTGCCACCACGGCGATACGCTTCACAGAACTCGGCAATCTCGGCAGGCGTGAGCCGCCGAGCCTGCCGCGGAACCACCCGCTCCACCACGGCCCGCTCCCCTGTGAGGACGGCCAACGTGCGGAGCCGCGCCGCATCCGCTGATTTATTCGAGTACGCGTTCACGAGCCCCACCATCACGATCGGGAGCGCTGGCGTTCGGACAGAGCCGCCTCGGCGGTCTGCAACGTCGCGGTCAGTCGCGCAAGTTCGGCGCCATCGACGGGGAGCGCAGAGAGCAGTCGCGCCCACGCTGCGCGGACGCGGGCGAGATGTTCGTGCGACTCGGCCGTGACCGTGATGCGCACGGTGCGTCCATCGTGCGGGTCAGGGTTCCTGCGGATCAAGCCCTTTCGCTCCAGCTCGCGCAGCGCCGCGCTGGCATTGCTGCTCTTCAGGGACAGATCGGCGGCGAACTCGGATGACGTGATACCCGGATGCCGGTCGATGTGCTGCATCGCCAAAGCTTCCAGTGGCGTCAGGGCAATCGCGCCCGACTCTTCAGGAGTGAGGGCGTGGAGTTTTCGCGCCACGCTCAGCACGACATCCGCAAGGTCGGCAAGCGCATCGACTCTCGTCATTCTGCTATCCTTGCATACCTATTTTTATATAGCTATCTAGTGAGGGGCAGCATGCCCGAGACGACTCCCAGATCGGCGGTGAGCGTGCCGCTACTCATCACGCTCGCGCTCTTGTCGACTGCCGCACCATTCGCCACCGATCTGTACCTCTCTGCGTTCCCGGCAATGACCGCCGACCTCGGCACGACTGCCGCGGGAGTGCAGTTATCACTCACGGCATTTCTGCTCGGTGCCGGCATCGGTCAGCTCGTCTTCGGACCGCTCTCCGACCGCATGGGCCGGTACGGCCCACTGCTTATCGGCCTTGCTCTCTACATTGCAGCAAGTGCCGCAGCAGCGCTTGCCCCCACGATCACTGCACTCATCGTCGCCCGTCTTGTGCAAGGCCTCGCGGGCTCTGCCGGGATGGTCATTGGCCGAGCGATCATCTCGGACCTCGCCCACGGCGCCGAGGCCGCCCGCGCCATGGCGATCATGATGCTTGTCGGCGGCATTGCCCCCATCGTCGCGCCGTTTGCCGGAAGCCTGTTGGCCGAACCGCTCGGGTGGCGCGGACTGCTCTGGATCGTGACGGGCGTCGGCATTGTCACCGTTCCGCTCGTCCTGCTCTTCGTCCGCGAGACCCACCCGCGCACTGTCCGCGAGCAGCACCGCACGCACGCATCTGCACCTGACGCGCGGCTACTCTCGCGTCGCTACCTCGGCTTCGCCGGAGCCTTCGCCTTCGGGTTCGCAACCCTCATGGCGTATATCTCGGCGTCGCCGTTTCTCTACCAGTCGATGATGGGCTTCACAGAGGTGCAGTATGGACTGGCCTTCGCTCTCAATGCCATCGCCCTGACCGCTTCGAGTATCGTCGGAACCCGCCTCACCCACCGCGTCAGCGTTGCCCGCCTGTTGCAGGTGGGTCTGCTCTGGAACCTCGGGGCCATCCTCGCGCTGCTCGTGCTGGTGCTCGCGAACGTCCCGGCAATCTGGCTCGCGCTGCCCATCGTCGCGGCAGTTGCTTCCGTGGGTCTTGTTCTCGGAAATGCCACAGCGCTCGCGCTGGATGTCGTGCGCTCGCGCGCGGGCACAGGATCCGCCTGGCTCGGCTTCCTGCAGTTCAGCCTCGCCGGCCTCGTCTCACCGCTGGTGGGAATCGGCGGGGAAGACACCGCGATGCCGCTCGCCCTCACGATGCTCGCGGCATCCATCGTGGCAAACGCGGCATTCCTGATCGCGCGAGGCGCGCCAGAACGCGGGCGCAACCCGCAGCCGCAGCTCCCAGCGACAACCTGAGAGCGTTCAGCACAGTCGTCGCCGCCTGCGAACGACGGGATGGGCTAGGCCGATTCGACTGGATCGCCGACACGGAGAACTCCGCCGCCGTCCTCGGGAAGCAACAGCACTCCCAGCGTTGGAACGGACTGCCCGAACTCCCGCGTGAGGACTCGCAGCAGCGGGACATCCTGGCGTCCGGTGTCAGGGTTGGCCATGATCGCGGCGCATCGCACGATGGGCCGCTGCACCGCGAAGACGACGTCGCCGATCCGCACCCTCCCCTGCCACTGGAGCTCACTCCACGGCGGAATGCCCTCGACCACGATGTTGGAGCGGAATCGGCGATCATCGACCACGGCATCGGTGGTGCGGTCGAGTGCTGCGACGGATGCCGCCGCATGAACCGACACATACCCACGCGGCCGATCCTGAAACCGTGAGGTGACGCCGTCACCGACGAGGCGCAAGGGAAGCCTTCCCGGGCGCTCCAGATGACGCGCGTCGGGAGTCTGCCGCAGCCACGCAGTGACGGCGTCCTCAATCTGCTGGCGTCCCGCGTCGTCGAGCGCGGCGTCCACGAGCGGGTGCTCGCCATCGCTAATCGTGAGATGGCCCCTGCCGCTGTCGTAGGTCAGCCGAAGGCGCGCGAGCGAGGGCATGTCCATGAGTGCGAGCCCGCGCTTCTTCGGCCAGTACGGCAGCCCGCCCTCATCCTCGGGCTCGACGGCGTCCGCGAACCGGAAGGCGAGCACCCGATCACCCTCGACGCGCCCGTCGTCCTGCACCACGATCTGCTCGCGCACTTCGGGCGTGAAGCCCTTGACCGGGTAGCGATAGAGCGCGGCGACGGATGCCATGCGGCAATGCTCCCACGGGCCGGGCCAGCATCCCGTCGAATAGACTGCGATCAATGGATGCCGGAACGGATGCCGCACTCACGTCGCTGGGCGACCCGACCCGCGCCCGCATCCTGAGTCTCATGCGCTCGTCCCCCGAGGGCCGCGCGCTCGTCGGGCGGCTCGCGACCGAACTCGGACTGCGCCAACCCACCGTCAGTCACCACATGAAGACGCTCCTGGCCGACGGGATCGTGACCCGCGAACCCCAGGGTCGGCAGGTCTGGTACTCAGTGGCTCCGGATGCCGCCGACCGCGTCGATGCCATCCTGGGCCGGCCACGGCAGACGGCATCGGTCGACCTGGACCGGCTCGCGACCGACCTGGTGGCGCGATTCGGCGAGCGCGTAGACGCCGACCAGATTCGTGAGGTCATCGCCGACAGCCACGCGCGCCTCTCGGCGACGGATGCCCCGCTCCTGGCATCCCGCACGTTCTCATTCGCTGCCAGCAGGCTCGAAGCCTTGGCGGCGGCCGACTCGACAGCGACACCCCCGAGCGTGCTGTTCGTGTGCGTGCAGAACGCGGGCAGATCGCAGCTCGCCGCCGGCATCCTGCGCCACCTCGCCGGCGACGCCGTCACGGTGCGCACAGCCGGCTCAGCACCCACGGCCGACGTCCGCTCCACGATCGTCGCCGCGCTGGATGAGATCGGCGTCTCAATCGGCGATGAGTTCCCCAAGCCGCTGACCGACGAGGCAGTTCGTGCCGCGGATGTCGTCATCACGATGGGATGCGGCGACGCCTGCCCTATCTATCCCGGAACGCGATACCTCGATTGGGATCTGGAGGATCCCGTCGGCAAGCCGCTCGCAGCGGTGCGCGGCATCCGTGATGACATCGACAGGCGGGTCAGGGAACTTCTCGCAGAGCTCCGCTCCGCCGAGAAGGTGAACACTCGCTGAACCGACCCCGGTGCGCCTTCCCAAACAGATAGACGTGCATCTATGCTTTTCTCGTCCTGAGAAAGGTGAACCCCATGTCGACAACCCTTCCCGTCGTCCTGTTCGTGTGCGTCCACAACGCTGGGCGCTCGCAGATCGCCGCTGGATACCTGCAGGCCCTCGCCGGCGACCGCGTCGAGGTGCGATCCGCCGGATCCCAGCCGAAGGATCAGATCAACCCCGTCGCCGTGCAGGTCATGGCCGAGGAAGGCATCGACATCGCGAACAACAGCCCAAAGGTGCTCACTGTGCAGTCCGTGCAAGAGTCCGACGTCGTCATCACGATGGGATGCGGCGATGCCTGCCCGATCTACCCCGGCAAGCGCTACGAGGACTGGCAGCTCGACGACCCCGCCGGCCAGGATGTCGAGACAGTGCGTCGCATCCGTGACGAGATCCGGGCACGCGTCGAGACCCTGGTGTCCGAAATCGCCCCCGCAGCGTGACTCCCGCTCCCCTCTTCCGGCGCGCCCTCGCCGAGTTGCTCGGCACCGGACTGCTCGTCACGGTCGTTGTCGGCTCGGGCATCATGGCGACCCGGCTCACGACGGATGTCGGCATCCAGCTGCTCGCCAACAGCATCGCCACGGCGCTCGGCCTGTCGGTTCTGATCCTGATGTTCGGCACGATCTCGGGCGCCCATTTCAATCCGGCCGTGTCACTCGTGGACTGGGTTCTCGGGCGACGCCGCCGCGTGGGACTCTCAGCACCGGCGCTCGGGATCTACACGCTCGCACAGGTCGCCGGCGCCATCGGCGGGGCGGTCCTCGCCAACGTCATGTTCGACGTGCCGACGAGCCTGTCGAGCACCGCCCGAGCGACCCCGGCAACGCTGGTCGCCGAGGTCGTCGCCACCTTCGGGCTCGTGCTGCTGGTCGTTGCACTTGCCCGCACCGGGCGCGGTGCAGCGGCAGCCCCGGCGGTCGGGGCTTATATCGGCGCGGCGTACTGGTTCACCAGCTCGACGTCCTTCGCGAACCCTGCTGTCACCGTCGGGCGCCTCTTCAGCGATACGTTTGCCGGCATCGGGGCCTCATCGGTGCTTCCGTTCATCGCCGCACAGCTTGTCGGCGCGGCGATAGCCGTACTCGTGGCGATGCTCCTCTTTCCCCACGTCACCGATGCCGCCGAAGAGATCGTGATCCCGCATCCGGATGCCGAGCCCGACGTGTCAGCCGTTCACCGGCGCGACCGAACCGCCCCGTAGAATCCGGCCGTGACCGCGAGCGCCCCCGACACCGCCGCCGCTTCGCCCCGCGGCTCGGTCGCCGAGGTGTTCTGGGCGTTCTTGCGTCTGGGCGTGACGTCGTTCGGCGGCCCCATCGCCCACCTGGGATACTTCCGCGACGACCTCGTGGCGCGGCGCCGGTGGATGAGCGACAAGGCGTACGCCGACCTGGTTGCCCTGTGCCAGTTCCTTCCCGGGCCCGCGTCGAGCCAGGTCGGCTTCGCGATGGGTCTTCACCGCGCGGGAACGCTCGGTGCCCTCGCCGCCTTCATCGCGTTCACGCTGCCCTCGGCAATCCTCATGGTCGCCTTCGCGTTCGGCGCGGCCCTGTTCGATGGTGTCATCGGCGCGGGCCTGCTAACGGGTCTGAAGATCGTGGCGGTGGCAATCGTCGCGCAGGCGGTATGGGGAATGGCGAAGACCCTCACCCCCGATGCGCGGCGGGCCTCGATAGCCGTCGTCGCGGCAGTCGTCGCACTCCTGCTCGCGGGATCGATCGGGCAGGTGCTCGCGATCGTCCTCGGCGCGGTGGCTGGCCTCCTCCTGTGCCGCTCAGAGCCGACCACGCTCGGTGAGACCGAGCTCATGCGTTTCCCGGTATCGCGCACAGCGGGAATCACCAGCCTGGGGACGTTCGCCGGCATCCTGCTCGGGATGCCGATTCTGGCCGCTCTCACCGGCAGCGGCGCAGTGAGCCTGTTCGACACGTTCTACCGCGCCGGAGCTCTCGTGTTCGGCGGCGGCCACGTCGTCCTTCCGCTGCTGCAGGCGGGGCTTGTCGAGACGGGTTGGGTGAACCCCGAACAGTTCCTCGCCGGCTACGGCGCCGTCCAGGCGATGCCCGGGCCGCTGTTCACCTTCTCGGCCTACCTCGGCACGCTCTCAACCGTCGGGCCGGGCGGCGTGCTGGGCGCCGCTATCGCGCTGGTCGCGATCTTCCTCCCCGGCTTCCTGCTGCTCATCGGCGTGCTGCCATTCTGGAACGCGCTGCGCACCCGAACCTGGATGCAGTCACTCATGCGCGGCGCGAACGCGGCCGTGGTCGGCATCCTCGGCGCGGCTCTCTACGACCCGCTCTTCACGACGGGGATCGTCGGCGCAGGGTCGTTCAGCCTCGCGCTCGTGTGCTTCGTGCTGCTTGTCGCGTGGAAGTTGCCACCCTGGCTAGTCGTGATCGTCGGGGGCACCGGCGGCATCCTGCTGGCGGTTCTCGGAGTCTCGTGATCAGGTCGGGATCTCGACCAGTTCCGCTCCGGCGTACGCAACCTCGGCGAGCGCGGCGTCACTCGACTCGACAGCAACCCCCGCAATGAGGTTCGTGATCACCCGCACCCGCCTGCCGTGCGCGATGGCATCCAGGGCCGAGGCCCGCACGCAGTAGTCGGTAGCGATCCCCGCGACATCCACCTCGAGGATGCCGTGCTCGGTCAGCAGATCCGACACCTTGGCGCCGTCATCCGTCGTCCCCTCGAACAGCGAGTACGCCGGTTCGCCCTGCCCCTTCTTCACATGGTGGGTGACGGATGCCGTGTCGAACGCCGGATCGTACTCGGCGCCCTCCGTGCCGCTGACGCAGTGGACCGGCCAGGTGTCGACGAAGTCTGGCTCAGGATGAAAATGCCCGCCATTGTCGTGATCGGGATGGTGCCAGTCGCGCGAGGCGACGATGATGTCGTACTCCTCGGCGTGTGTCACGAGGTACTGCGAGATCCGTTCGGCTACGGCGTCCCCGCCTTCGACACCAAGTGCCCCGCCTTCGGTGAAGTCGTTCTGGACATCGACGATGAACAGTGCCCTACCCATGCCTCAAGGCTACGCTCGTTCACCCGTCGTCGGAATCCCGGGCCTCGCGCAGTGCGCGACGGCTGAGGGGCTGCGAGTCGCCCTCGAGCAGGGTCGCCTCCACCGGTTCAGCCGATCGCGGGTCGCGAACCGTGCCCACCACTTCGGGTCCGCGCCGCCAGAGCTTCGACGGCCACCAGATCGCCCGCCCGATGTCATACGCCAGTGCGGGCACGAGCAGGGACCGCACGACGAAGGTGTCGAGCAGCACACCGAACGCGACAATAAACGCGAGTTGTGCGAGGAACAGGATCGGGATGACCCCGAGCGCCGCGAAGGTCGCGGCAAGCACGAGCCCAGCGGATGTGATGACGCCGCCGGTTGCCACGAGGCCGCGCAGGATGCCGCGCCGCGTCCCGTGCACGAGTGACTCCTCTCGCACGCGGGACATCAAGAAGATGTTGTAGTCGACGCCGAGGGCGACGAGGAACACGAACCCATAGAGCGGAACGGCCGGGTCTGCGCCCGGGAATCCGAGGACGTAGTCGAAGACGAGCGCACTGACACCGAGAGCCGAGCCGAACGACACGACAACCGTGAGGATCAGCAGGACCGGCGCGACCACGGCCCGCAGGAGCAGCATCAGGATCAGCAGGATGACGACCAGCACGATCGGGATGATGACAGTGCGATCACGGATCGAGGTGTCGTTGGAGTCGACATCCGTCGCTGTGACACCGCCGACCAGCGCGACACCGTCGCCGAGCTCGTCGGTGAATGCGACGCGAAGGTCGCGCACGGTTTGCTCGGCCTCGACCGAGTCCGCGGCATCCGTCAGCGTCGCGATCACAAGCACGTCGCCGTCCGAGACGGTGGGACTCGGGGCCGGAGTACCCGGCGGCCCGAAGGCCGTGAAGACCGGCTCCCCGTTCTCGACCGACACCGGGGCCTGTCCGCTCGGTGAGTCCTCGGAGGCGACGGAGACCGAGTCGATCCCGGCGCTGTCGTCGAGGATCGTGACCGCGGCGGCAAGCTCGCTCTCGGGAACGATCACGTACACGGGGCTACCGGAGCCTGCCGGGAAGTGCTCGGCGAGAACATCCTGCCCGTCTCGAGCCTCGGAATATCCCAGGACAAGGTCGCTGGATGCCACGCCATCCGCTTTGAACTGGGTGACACCGAGTGCTGCCACCAGCAGCGCGATCGTCGTGATGATCCAGACCGGGCGCGAGCGGCGTGCGATGAGTCGCGCTTGGCGTGGCCAGAATCCCTTGACCGGCTTGGTGAAGTCATCGGGAAGCTCCGCGAGGCCGTGCTTCGGGATGAACGGCCAGAACGCCGCGCGACCGAACAGAGCGAGCAGCGCGGGCAGAAAGGTGAGGGCAGAGAGCATTGCGAACGCGATACCGATCGAAGCGATGGGCCCGAGAGCCCGGTTGGTCGCAAGGTCGGACAGCAGCAGGATGAGCAGACCAGCTATGACCGTGCCGCCCGACGCGAGGATCGGCTCGAACGATCCCTTCCAGGCGCGCAGGGTCGCGTTCCATCGGGGCTCACCCTCGCCGATCGCCTCTCGGAACCTCGCGACATAGAGCAGCGCGTAGTCGGTTGCCGCACCGATCACGAGGATGAACAGGATGCCCTGAACCTGACCGTTGAGGACGAACACGCCGGCGTAGGCGAGCCACCATACGACCAAGAGCGCGACGGTCAGCGCGAAGGTCGAGGTCATGAGCACGAGGATCGGCAGCAGCGGCGATCGGTAGACGATCACCAGGATGACGAACACCGCCACCAGCGCGACGATCAGCAACAGCCCGTCAATCCCGAGGAAGCCCTTGACGAGGTCGGAGGTGAATCCGGCCGGCCCGGTGACCCACCCCTCGAGCGGAGCCTGCAGCTCGTCGGTGACGAGAGTGCGGATTTCTTCGACGATCTCGCGTACTTCACCCGACGAGTCGATCGGGATGAAGACCTGAACCGCTTCACCGTCATCCGAGACCACCGCTGGCGATACCCCATCAAGCACACCGTCGATGCCCGCGATCTCGTCGACAAGGGTCTGCACTTCGGCGAGCTGGTCATCGGTGAGCTCACCGTCGCCCGTGACGACGAGGACGGCAGGAATTGCTTCGTCACCCAAGAAATCCGGCAGTCGCTCGGCCACGCGCGTTGCGTCCGCGCTCTCCGGGAGGAAGCTCGACTGGTCGTTGCTGGCGACCTCGTCGACCTTTCCGAAGTAGGGTCCGCCGACCGAGCCCACCCCGACCCAGATCAGGACGAGAAGTGCGGGGATGCCGATTCGCAACCACCGCGACGGACGCAGACGCTCTTTCACTGGACCCATATCGCTAGTTTATCTAGCTAATGGGGTGCAGACGCAACCCCTATCGTTGACGGATGGTATCGGCATCCGTCGCGCTCCTGGGAGCGTTCATTTACGGTGCCGCCGACTTCTTCGGCGGGCTGGCGGCTAGGCGCCTGCGCTCGATCGTGGTGACGGCGACCGCCGCCCTGAGCGGGCTCGTTGTTCTGTTCGCGCTGGTACCCGTGCTCGGGGCGAGCTGGAACATCGAGGATGCCGCCTGGGGTGCCCTCTCCGGCGTCTTCGGCGTGATCGCCATCGTCTTGCTCTACGCGTGCCTCGCGATCGGCCCCATGAGCATCCTCTCTCCCGTGACCGCAGTCACCGGGGCTATCGCACCGATGATCTGGGGTCTCACGATCGGAGGTGAGAACCTCACAATCACGGGATACGCGGGGCTCGGCGTCGCCTTGGTCGCCGTTGTGCTCGTTGGGTTCATTCCCGGTCAAGGGGCAGTGAGGCCGTCCGGGCGCGGACTCGTGATGGCCGTGGGGTCAGGGCTCGCTATCGGGGCTTTCCTCATCGCTCTCGATCAGGCCGGCGACGACAGCGGTCTGGTGCCGATGATCGCCAACCGAGCGACGAACTCGCTCATCACGACGATCGTCGTCACGGTGATGATCATCTCGGCCGTGCGGCGCGGACAAGGCGCAGCATCCGCCCTGCGAGCGGGCGGGACCGAGCTCGGCGCCACACCCACCGGCCACGCCGATCTCGAGCACGCGCGCATGAACGTGATGACCCCGACGCGATCCGGTCCTGCAGGTTGGGGACTCGCCGTCGTGTGTGGCGTGCTCGATGTCATCGCGAACGTTCTGCTTTTGGCCGCCCTACGCCTCGGGGATCTCTCGATCGTGGCGGCACTCACTGCGCTCTACCCGGCCGGGACGATCCTGCTCGCCGCCGTCGTGCTTCGCGAGCGCGTCGCGGCCGTCCAATGGCTGGGTCTTGCCCTGGCCCTGAGCGCCGGCGTGCTGCTGGCGCTTGCCTGAGGCAGGCTCAGCCCTCGAGGAACAGCAGCACGACCGAGACGACAAGGCCGATGAGCGCAAGCGCCGCGAAGCCTGCGGTCAGGCGAGCAAGCGAACGCACGAAAGGCGACGTCCGAGAAACGCGAACGGTATCGTGCCGGCCGAGGCGCGCCCACAGCTCGACCTCTTCATCGTGCACGCTCGCGCCGGGTGGGAGCGGGGCTTCGCCCAGGATGCCGCCCTCATCGAACCACCGCACCACCGGGCCGACCGGCGTGGCCGTGACAACTGCACGCACCGGCACCCATGACCCATCGGCTACCCAGGCGATCAACGCCATGATCCCCAGCACGACAGCCGCGCCAAGCCCGATCCAGGTGTAGATCTCGAGAGCAATAGCAAGCGCGGGGGGCACTGAGGCTCCTCTTCTCGTTCAGAGCCACCTAAGGGAATCGTCCCCACCGCCACTCCAGCCGCCGCTACGCGGCGCCCGGAGTCCCCGGCGGCGTGGGCCCACCCAAGGGTTCGCTCCTCGGGCGATGAACGAGAACAGGCCGCCCTGCGGACGGTCTCTTCTCGTTCAGAGCCACCTAAGGGAATCGAACCCTTGACCTATTCATTACGAGTGAATCGCTCTGCCGTCTGAGCTAAGGTGGCGTGATCGCTCGCGCGATGCACGATCAACGATCTTACCGTGTCCGCACCTGGCTCGTGACCACCGGTCGTTACTGGCAGACGAGGCCGTCAGGCGGCACGATGCCGTCGATGAAGTAGGCCTCGACGGCATCATCCACGCAGACATTGCCCTTGTTGTACCCGGTGTGCCCCTCGCCCACGCGCGTGATGAGCACGCCCGACTCGAGTTGATCGGCCAGAGCAACCGACCAGTCGTAGGGTGTGGCGGGGTCACCGGTCGTACCGATCACCACGATCGGCTCGGCTCCAGCCGCCGTGATCGGCTCCCGAACACCGGTCGGCGCATAGGGCCATACATCGCACAGGTTCACGCTCTCCCAGTACGGGGCGATGGTCGGAGCCTGCTGGGCGATAGCCGCCTGAGACGCAGCGTGCTCGGCATCCGTTTCGTCAGCCGGGTAGTCCATGCAGTTGTAGGTGAGGAACGCCTCGGTCGAGTTGTCGAGATACTGGCCGTCCTGCCGGTTGTAGTAGAAGTCGGCGAGCGAGAATGCGGTGCTCGCCTCGCCCTGCAGCGCGTCGGTGAGCGCCTGCGTCAGGTACGGCCAACTCTCTTGCGCATACAGTGCGGTGACGATCGCCGTTACGAGTGAGTCGGCACCCAGCATCCGGCCGTCGCTGTTGCGGATCGGGTCGCGGTCGACACTGGCCAGCAGGATTGCGAGGTCGCCCATGGCCTCATCGACCGAACCGGTGAACGGGCAGTCGCTTTGGCCAACGCACGAGGCCATATAGGCACGAAGCGCGTTCTCGAAGCCGATCGCCTGTTGCGTGGAGACATCCAGCCCGCTCAAGGAGGGATCGATCGCGCCGTCGAGCACGAGACGCCCGACACGATCCGGGTAGTGCTTCGCGTACGTGGCGCCGAGGAACGTCCCGTACGAGTAGCCGAGGTAATTGAGCTTCTCGTCGCCGAGAACGGCGCGCAGCAGATCCATGTCCTGCGCCGCGTTCTCGGTGGTGATGAACGGCAGGATGCCGTCGCTGTTCTGCTCGCACGCGGCAGCGAAAGTCTTCTGCTTCTCGACGACGAACGCGTCCCATTCCGCAGAGCGGCGCTGCCCGGGCGGGATGTCGAAGACGAACGAGTCCATGCCGGCGGCATCCAGACAGGTGACGGCGGTGGATTCACCGACTCCGCGAGGATCGAAACCAATGACGTCGTAGTTTTCCTGCAGAGCCTGTCCGACGGCGTAATCCAGGGAGTCGCGCACGAGATCTACGCCGCTGGCTCCCGGCCCGCCAGGATTGGTCAGGAGCGACCCGAGCGGATCGCTGTCGGTTGCCGCGTGACGGATGACGGAGAGATCGATCGTGCCCGCCTCCGGATCGCTCCAGTCGAGGGGGGCCGTGACGGTGGTGCAGTCGAAGTCGCCACCGCAATCAGTCCAGTCGAGCGTCTGCTGATAGAAGGGCAGCAGGTCCGGGGCTACCCCGTCGGTGATCGGCGTCGGAGAACGGTGCGGGGCAGCGCTCTGATCCGGCATCGGAATGAGGTAGCACCCGGCGAGCGCGACAGTTGCCGCCACCGCCAGGGCGCTCGCGGTCAGGATGCGTCGAGTGAGGCGTGCGGTCATGGTGTCCTTCCCGACGAGACGGTGATGAGCAGGCTCTCGAGCGCGAGGGTCGGCGCGACGTTCTGTTCGAGGTTCCGGCGCGTGCGGGCGATCTCGTCGAGCACGACGAGCGTCCGCTGCGGCGACCACGCCCCCGCGAGGCCGCGGAGGTCGGTATCCATCTCCCGGTTGATCAGGATGCTCTCCCCGGCCGCATCGACCCTGCCGAACTGGATCATGAGCACATCACGGTACAGAGACTGCAGATCCGTGAGGACACGATCGATCCCGTCACGCAGGCTCCTGGTCGCGCGGCGCTTCTGATCCTCTTCGAGAGCGTTGATCTGCGCTCGGACGGCGGGGGGAACAGCGGCGCCTTCTGCGATCCCGAGGGTGCGCTTCAGACTCTCGCGTTCCGCCTCGTCTCGCTCGACGGTGAGTGCTTTGGCGTCGTCGGTGGCTGCCTGGACGATGCGACCTGCGACATCGACGGCATCGCCGACGCTGCGAACACCGAGCGCGGCACGCAGCGTCAGATCGCGACGCGCGCGAGCCTCGGCATCCGTGGCGAGCCGCTGCGCCATCCCAATGTGCCGTTGCGCGTGCCGGGCGGACTGCTCGGCGGTGACCGGGTCCGCTCCCGTGCGCTGCGCGATGAGCGCAGCCACATCGGCGACATCGGGCTCGCGCAGGCGCACCACCCGCACCCGGGAACGGATGGTGGGAAGAAGGTCCGCGTCGCTGGGTGCACACAGCACCCACACGGTGCGCTCAGGGGGCTCTTCGAGCGCCTTGAGCAGAACATTGGAGGTGCGCTCGGCCATGCGGTCGGCATCTTCGACGATGATCACCCGGTACCGGCCGAGCGAGGGGGCGAAGTACGCGCGCTCGACGAGCTGGCGGGCTTGGTCGATGCGGATGATCACCTGCTCGGTGCGGAGGACCGTCACATCGGGGTGCGTCCGCGCGATCACCTGACGCATCGTCGCCTCGTCGCCGGGGTCGGCAATGAGTGCTGCCGCGAACGCCGCAGCGAGCGTCGAGCGGCCTGAGCCCGGCGGCCCGGTGATGAGCCAGGCGTGGGCGAGCGCGTCGGGGTCGGATGCCGCGGCCTGGAACTGCGCGACAGCCTCGGGCTGACCCCACACGGCGCCCCAGGGCACAACCTGTTCGGGGGGCGCTGCCTGCATGCAGACCAGCGTAGCCGCGGCATCCGACGATGTGCCGTGAGCCGCCACCACGGCCCGCGTTACAGCGCGAGCAGAGCCGTCACTCTCGCACGGACTGCCTCGGCGATCTCATCTGCCGGCAGTGATGCATCCAGCACGAGGAAGCGCTCGGGCTCGGCGGCAGCCAGCACAAGATACTCGGCGCGCACCCGGGCGTGGAACTCGTCGCGCTCCGCCTCGAGCCGGTCGAAGGGCTTGTCAGCAGCATCCAGCCTCGCCCGTGCCGTCGCGGGATCGAGGTCGAGCAGAACTGTCAGATCAGGCAGCAGGCCCTCGGTCGCCCAGAGCGACAGGTCGCGGATCTCGTCACGACCGAGCACCCGACCCGCCCCCTGGTAGGCAACCGACGAGTCGAGGTAGCGGTCCTGGATGACGACCTCGCCCCGCTCCAGAGCCGGGCGCACAACCGTGGCAATGTGGTGCGCCCGGTCGGCGGCGTAGAGCAGCGCTTCGGCCCGCGGCGACACTTCGCCCCGGTGGTGCAGGACGATGTCTCGGATGAGGACACCGACCTCTGTCCCGCCCGGTTCGCGCGTGCGCACCACGATGCGCTCTTCGGACTCCAACCAGTCGCGCAGGAGGCTCGCCTGCGTCGTCTTGCCCGACCCGTCACCGCCCTCAAGGGTGATGAACAGTCCCGGTGCTGTCACTTCTTGGCCGTCGTCTTGCGGGTGGTCGTCGTGCGCTTGGTCGTGCGCTTGGGCGCCGGGCCCTTCGCCCGCTTGTCGGCGAGCAACTGCACGGCGCGTTCGAACGTCACGTCGTCGACCTGTTCGCCGCGCGGGATCGTCGCGTTGGTCTCACCGTCGGTCACGTACGGGCCGAACCGGCCGTCACGCAGGCGGATCGGCTTGCCGCTGGTCGGGTCGGCGTCGAACTCCTTGAGGGCACTCGAGGCACGCCGTGCACCATACTTCGGCTGTGCGTACAGCTCCAGAGCCTGCTCGAGGGTGATGTCGAAGATCTGCGCTTCGCTCTCGAGCGAGCGCGAGTCGGTTCCCTTCTTGAGGTAGGGACCGAACCGGCCATTCTGCGCCGTGATCTGCTCGCCCGAGGCGGGATCCTCTCCCACGACACGGGGCAGATCAAGCAGGCGCAGCGCCGTCTCGAGGTCGATCGTGTCCACCGACATGGATCGGAACAGCGACGCGGTGCGGTTCTTCGGTGCGGCACTCTTCGCGGACTTCTTGCCCTTCGCAGCGGGCGCCGGCTCAGCCGGTGCCGTCTCGAGGACCTCACCGGTCTCCGGATCGACGACTGCGGCGGCCTCGGGCTCGGTTTCTTCGATGTAGGGGCCGAAACGACCATCCTTGACGACGACGAGCTTGCCGTTGGCGGGGTTCTCGCCGAGCACCCGGTTGCCAGCAACCGGCGCGTCGATCAGTTCCTGTGCCTTCTCGGGCGTGAGCTCGTCGGGCGCGAGATCCTCGGGCACGTTGATTCGCCGCGGGTCGGCATCCGGGTTCGCGGGATCGACGACCTCGAGGTACGGCCCGTACTTGCCGACACGCAGGGTCACGCTGTCGCTGATCGGGCGCGCGTTGAGCTCGCGCGCGTCGATGTCGCCGAGGTTGTCCACGATGTTGCGAAGCCCCACGTGGGCATCCGAACCGTAGTAGAACTCCTTGAGCCACTCGATGCGCTTCTGCTCGCCCCGCGCGATGGCGTCGAGGTCGTCTTCGAGCGCGGCGGTGAAGTCGTAGTCGACGAGCTCGGAGAAGTGCTCTTCGAGCAGGCGCACGACGCTGAACGCGACCCAACTGGGGACGAGGGCCTGTCCGCGCTTGGTGACATAGCCGCGATCGAGGATGACATCGATGATGCTCGCGAAGGTCGACGGGCGTCCGATGCCCTTCTCTTCGAGCGCCTTCACGAGGCTCGCCTCGGTGTAGCGGGGCTTGGGGCTCGTGGAGTGACCCTTGGGTTCGACATCCGTGAGACTCAGCACGTCGCCGACGGCAAGGGCCGGCAGCGACTGGTCGTCGGCACGGTCGGCGTCGGCCCGCTTTTCGTCGCGTCCCTCTTCGTAGGCCTCGAGGAAACCCTTGAAGGTGTAGACGGTGCCGGATGCCGTGAACTCGGCCTTCCTGCCGTCGGCCTCGAGCGCGAGAGTGACCGTGGTGGTCTCGTACTTGGCGTCCGACATCTGGCTGGCGATCGTGCGCTTCCAGATGAGGTCGTACATGCGCTCTTCGTCACGGTCGAGCTGGCCGGCGACCTCACTCGGGCGCCGGAAGAACTCGCCAGACGGGCGGATTGCCTCGTGCGCTTCCTGCGCGTTCTTGGAGTTGTTCCGGTATGTCCGGGGGTTCAGCGGCACCGCCTTGTCGCCGTAGAGCTCGATCGCCTGCGCACGCGCGGCGGTGACCGCCTGCGTCGACAGGGCGGTCGAGTCGGTACGCATATAGGTGATGTAACCCTTCTCGTAGAGGCGCTGTGCGACGCTCATGGCGTGCTTGGCGCTCATCGAGAGCTTGCGGCCGGCCTCCTGCTGCAGCGTGGACGTCGTGAACGGCGGCTTCGGGCTACGCGTACCGGGCTTTGCGTCAAGGGCGGTGACGGATGCCTCGGCCGCGGTCTCGACGGCAGCGGCGAGCGCTCGCGCGGCTGCTTCGTCGAGGACGACGACCGCCTTTTTCAGCTGGCCCTTGTCATCAAAGTCGGTTCCGCGAGCAAGGGACGCCCCGTCGATGCGCGCGAGGCGCGTCGTGAACGAGGAGCCGCTCTTGCCGGCGAGAGCCTCGACATCCCAGTAGTCGGCGGCGACGAACGCCATGCGCTCGCGCTCGCGGTCGACGACCATGCGGGTGGCAGCGGACTGCACACGGCCGGCAGAGAGCGCGGCCCCTTCGCGGCCAGACCCGACCTTGCGCCACAGCACCGGCGAGACATCCCACCCGTAGAGGCGATCGAGCACACGCCGCGTCTCCTGCGCATCGACCAGGGCGAGATCGAGGTCCCGGGTCTTGTCGACGGCGGCGCGGATGGCGTCCTTGGTGATCTCGTGGAAGACCATGCGCTTGACGGGAACCTTGGGCTTGAGTACCTCGAGCAGGTGCCACGCGATGGCTTCGCCCTCGCGGTCTTCATCGGTTGCGAGCAGGACCTCGTCGGCATCCTTGAGGGCACGCTTGAGCTCGGCGACGGTCTTGGTCTTGCGATCACTGATGACGTAATAGGGGTCGAAGTCGTTGTCGACGTCGATCGAATACTTCCCGTAGGCCTGCTTCTTCTCGGCAGGAATGTCCTTCTTGCTCGCGAGGTCGCGGATATGTCCCACCGAGCTGAGCACCTCGTACCCGTCACCCAGGTATCCCTGGATCGACTTCATCTTCGTCGGGGACTCGACGATGACGAGCTTCTTGCCTGTGGCCAACGAAAGCTTCCTTTCTTCGATGCACACCATACACACACGGCGACACAGCGAAGGCTGAGAGCAGCAAGCCAGCGCCCGCGCGCGGCTCCGTCGGGCCCTACGGCGGCGGGCCGGCGCGGGCTGTTGCGGTGACCTCGAACGCACCGAAGGGAACCGAGACCGAGACCGTCGCGATGAGCTCAGCGAGTTCACACGCGTGCGCTCGTGCCCCCATCGCCGAGGCCACCTCAGCTGCGCGGTCGCAGGGCGCGCCGAGGACCGCGCCGGATGCAGCATCCGCCGCCGCGAGCGCGGCCGCATCAGCAGCACCGGCCACGCGTTGGGCGACGACGGATGCCGCGCCCATTCCCGCAGCGGCCACGATCACCGCAGCACCGATCGCCGCGATGCCCGCCGAGGCAACGGTGCCCGCCATCACCAGCCATCCGCGAGGGCGCAGCCGCGCGCGCTGACGGGAATCCCGGAAACCGTGCGTGCCGCGGTCACGCACACCAGGTCTCCCTCGTCGCTGATCTCGACCGTCGCGCCGGGGACGGCATCCTGCACGAGCGCACTCACGCGCGCGCCGCTCTCGCCGCGGGAGGCGAGTCTGGCAGCGTCGGCGACGGCATCCTGCAGCAGGATCTGTCGCCCGGCCGCCCCGAGCATTCCGACGGCAAGAAGCACGACAACCGCGACAGCCGTCATCGCGATCGCGAACTCGGCGGCGACCGACCCGCGATCACCGCCGAGCCCGTCGCGGATCATTCGACGCTGAGCGCGCGGCGCACCAGGTCGGTGAGGATGCCGCGCACCTCGTCCGAGCGCATGATCACGACCAGCAGGCCGGCGAAGGCGACCGCCGCCATCGTGGCAATCGCGTACTCCGCAGTGGCAGCGCCGGTCTCGTCCAGAAACAGCTCGCGCGCAGTACGCGAGGTCAAACGGGGCAGCGGGGACATGGGTTCTCCAATCGGTTGAGGCGGTGGGCACGGGGGATGGGCACGGTCAGGGAAGTGGAAGTGACACGGACGGCAGGATGCTGAGGAACATCGGCGCAACCCCGAGGCATAGGAACGCCGGGAGCGTGCAGATGCCGAGCGGCAGGAGGAGTTTGGTCGAGAGCCGGGCTGCCCGCAAACGCCCATCGACGCGGGCACGGTGACGATCCAGGGCCGCGGCTGAACGCAGCAACTCGACGGCGGGAACCCCTGCCGCCTCCGACAGCACGAGGGTGTCGTGGACGGCCTCGGATTCCGTGCCCTGCTCACCGCGAGCGGCGTGAACAAGGTCTCGGGCTCGCGAAACCGAGACTCCACCGCTGAGGGCGATCGCCGTGAGGTCGGCATCCATCCCCGGCACCGCCGCATCTCGGTGAGCCGCGAGTGCGAGACGCGAGGTCCAGCGCCGGCCGGAAACGAGCAGGGCGATACCGACGACCGCGCACGCCCAACCCGCCGGCTCACGCAGCAGAGTCCCGACCGGATCGAATCCGAGCGCTATCGCCAGCCCGATCCCGACGGCGGGAAGCCAGCCCAGGAGCTTCGCCGTGGATGTGGGCTCGGCGAGTGCGATCCGGATCTCATCGGCCGACTCGGCGGCATCGCGCAGGACGTCGGCGAAGGAGCGCAGCGTGGCAGCAAGCGGGGCGCCGACGGTCGTCGCGATAGACCATGCCGCCGCCACCTCTGCCCACATCCGCCGCTCCCGCGCCGCGACCGACTCCCCCATCGCGTCAGCTTTCGCGAGACGGATTCTGCGTTGGTCTGCCGGTGGCGGGGGTTCGCCAGCCAAGGCGGCGATCGCACTCTCGAGCCGTTCGCCGCCGGCGACAGCGTGCTGGACCCGTGTCGCCTGCTGATCCCCCTGCCGTGCCAGATGATCCCAGGCACGGGCTGGGGGGACCCCGGCCTCGAGCAGCACGGCGACGCGCAGCACGGTCTCGGCGACCTGCGTCGTCATGACACCTCCTCTATACGAAGGCGACCGTCTGGGCCGAGCGCGGGGCGACCGAGAGCGCCAATGCGACGGATGCCGTCGCGATCACGGCTGACAGGGATGACGACCCCGATCGCACTGGTGACCTGCCGGGCGAGCGCGTTGTCGGTGAGGCCTGCGAGGGCTCCGAGGGCCTCGAGCCTCGCGGGCACATCGGCGAGGCTGTTGGCGTGCACGGTGCCGGCACCACCGTCGTGACCGGTATTCAGCGCCGACAGCAGTTCGCGGATCTCTTCGCCGCGGCACTCCCCCACGACGAGTCGGTCAGGCCTCATCCGGAGCGCTTCGCGCACGAGGCGAGCGAGGCTGATCCCGCCGGCTCCCTCGAGGTTGGGTTGTCGCGCCTCGAGACGCACATGGTGAGGGTGCTCGAGACGCAGCTCTGCGACATCCTCGATCGTCAGGATGCGTTCGTGGCGCCCCGCCTCGGACAGAAGAGCAGACAGCAGTGTCGTCTTTCCCGCCCCGGCGGCTCCCGTGATCAGCACGTTCTGGCGGGCGCTCACGATCTCGCGTAGCCGGTCGCCGACCTCGGCATCGAACATGCCCCGCCGACCGAGCTCAGCCAGCGTGACCGATTGCAGGCGCGGGACCCGGATGGATACGAGCGTGCCACTGACCGAGACCGGAGGAAGGACTGCGTGCACCCGCACACCGCCGTCGAGCCTCACGTCGACGCAGGGGTGCGATTCGTCGATGTGCCGACCACCCGCCGCGATCAGAGAGACCGCCAGATCACGTGCGTCGGGCTCGGTGAGTTCGATACCTGCCGCGCGACGCGGCCCCTGACCTCGGTCGACGAACACCGCCGCACCGTTCACGAAGACATCAGTGGTCTCGGGGTCCTCCAGGTGGGAACGCAGCAGGTTCAGCGACGGATGCCGCAGCCACTCGGCTCCGCGAAAAGACCCGCCCGTCCGCGCTCCTGGCGCGCCCCCTCCTGCGCGCCCGGTGACAGACGGCGGAAGCGGTACGAAGAGGTCAGGCATGCCTCGACGGTAGGCATCCGGTTCCTGGCACCCGGCACGCCAGCGCGAGAGCGCGAGCAAACGCGTAGACGAGGCGAGCTGGGGAGGAACACTGCCGGCGCGGCAAGAATGCCCCGACACAAAAGAGGGCGGCATCCCATCGGGGGAGAGGGATGCCGCCGTGCGGCACCGTTATCGGGGGTGGTCGGTGCCGCGATGCCAGAATCAGATGTTCGGCCGCGCACAAGCATACGCAACGAAAGGGACCGTCACAATCCGTTGTGGGGAATCTACATCCCCACTTCCGGAGGTAGTGTGCCCGTGCGGTGCTGACTAGCCTTTCGCTAGCTCTCGAGACACGACGAATCACGAGAACACCCTCCAGCCCGCGAAGGAGCGAGCCGAATGAGCAGTCAGATTGACCACCTGCTGAACGAGACCCGACGATTTGCCCCGTCCGCCGCGTTCGCCGAGAACGCGATCGGTGGCGCCGAGCTGTACCAGCGCGCCGCTGACGATCGCGAGGGGTTCTGGGCAGAGCAGGCGCGCGAGCTGCACTGGCACACGCCGTTCACTGAGGTGCTCGACTGGTCGAATCCCCCGTTCGCGACCTGGTTCGCCGATGGCAAGCTCAACGTCGCCTACAACTGCCTCGACCGGCATGTCGAAGCCGGCAACGGTGATCGGGTAGCGCTGCTGTGGGAGGGCGAGCCCGGCGACACGCGCCGCGTCACCTACGCCGAGTTGACCGACGAGGTCAAGCGCCTCGCCAACGTCCTCGAGGGACTCGGGGTCACCGCGGGCGACCGGGTAGCGATCTACATGCCGATGATTCCCGAGTCGGTGGCAGCCATGCTTGCCGTCGCGCGAATCGGCGCCGTCCACTCGGTCGTCTTCGGCGGTTTCTCGGCCGACAGTCTGCGGGCGCGCATCGACGACGCCGGCGCCAAGGTCGTCATCACCGCCGACGGCGGCTACCGCAAGGGCAAGGTGTCGGCGCTCAAGCCAGCCGTCGACGCCGCCCTCAGCGACCGCGGAGCGGGGGAGCAAGAGACCGTCGAGCATGTGCTGGTCGTTCGCCGCGGCGAGAATCCGGTCGAATGGACAGAGGGCAGGGACATCTGGTGGCACGACGCCGTGCCTGCGGCATCCGCCGACCACGAGGCAATGCCCTTCCCGGCCGAGAACCCCCTCTTCATCCTCTATACCTCCGGCACCACCGGGAAGCCGAAGGGCATCCTGCACACCTCGGGCGGCTACCTCACCCAGGCTGCATTCACGAACCGCGTCGTCCACGACCTGCACCCCGAGACCGACGTGTACTGGTGCACCGCCGACATCGGGTGGATCACCGGCCACAGCTACGTCACGTACGGTCCGCTGGCCAACGGGGCCACGCAGGTCCTGTATGAGGGAACACCCGAAAGCCCGCATCCGGCGCGCTGGTGGGAACTCGTCGAGAAGTACGGCGTGACGATCCTGTACACCGCACCCACGGCGATCCGTTCGTTCATGAAGATCGGACGCACCGCGGTGCAGAAGTTCGATCTGTCCAGCATCCGTCTGCTCGGCTCGGTGGGTGAGCCCATCAACCCCGAGGCGTGGATGTGGTACCGCGAGGTCATCGGCGGGGATGCCGCGCCCATCGTCGACACGTGGTGGCAGACCGAGACCGGCGCGATCATGATCTCGGCTCTCCCCGGGGTCACCGAGGCCAAGCCCGGAAGCGCGCAGGTTCCGCTGCCGGGAATCGGCGTGGATGTCGTCGACGAGGCAGGCGAGCACGTCGGCAACGGAAACGGCGGGCTGCTCGTGCTCACCGAACCGTGGCCGAGCATGTTGCGCGGCATCTGGGGCGACCCGGAACGGTTCGTCGAAACCTACTGGGAGAAGTTCCGCGATCAGGGTTACTACTTCGCCGGCGACGGTGCGCGCCTGGACGAGGACGGCGACGTCTGGCTGCTCGGCCGCGTGGATGACGTCATGAACGTCTCGGGTCACCGGCTCTCGACCGCCGAGATCGAATCCGCTCTGGTCGCACACGAGGCCACGGCCGAGGCAGCTGTGGTCGGGGCGTCCGATGAGACTACCGGTCAGGCCGTCGTCGCGTTCGTCATCCTCAAAGAGAGCTTCCTCGAGGCCCACTCCCCCGAGGGACTCGCCGCGCAGCTGCGCAGCTGGGTCGGCGAACAGATCGGCCCCATCGCCCGCCCGCGCGATATCTACATCGTCGGAGAGCTCCCCAAGACGAGATCGGGCAAGATCATGCGTCGCCTGCTGCGCGATGTGGCCGAGGGCCGCGAGGTCGGTGACACGACGACGCTCGCCGACACGATGGTGATGTCGGTGATCTCCGCGCAGGTGCGCTGAGTCCGGCATCCGGGCTGAGTCTCGGCATCCGCGAGGTAGGAGAAATCCGCTAGGTAGGACGTTTCAGACGCGAAAGGTCCTACCCTGCGGAGAACTCCTGCGCTCGAGCGCGGCGCTCAGCCGAGAGTGAAGATGACCTCGACCTCGACGGGGCTGTCGAGCGGCAGCACCGGAACGCCCACTGCCGAGCGCGCGTGGCGGCCGGCGTCGCCGAAGACCTCGCCGAGCAGTTCGCTCGCGCCGTTGATGACCCCAGGCTGCCCGGTGAACTCGGGAACGGATGCCACGAAGCCGGTCACCTTGAGCACGCCGGTCAGCTTGTCGACGCCGCCCGCGGCAGCCGCGGCGGCAGCGATCGCGTTGAGCGCTGACTGCCGAGCGTAGGATGCGGCATCCGACGCCGGAACGAGCCCGTGGCCGTCGCCGACCTTGCCGGTGGCCGGCAGTGCACCCGAAACGAAGGGGAGCTGACCGGCGGTGTAGACGAGGTCGCCGTGGACCTTCGCGGGGATGTACGCGGCTACGGGCGGGGCGATCTCGGGAAGATCGATGCCGAGCTCTGCAAGGCGGGTGGATACGCTCATCGGGTCACTCTCCGAACTGCTGGGCGGCAACAGCTGCCGCATCGAGGCCGGCGTTGGCTGCTCCCCCGCCGGTAGGACGCTTGAAGTATCCGACGAGGCCACCCTCGGGACCGGGCACGACCTGCACGAGTTCCCACCCCTGCTTGCCCCAGTTGTTGAGGATCGCGGCGGTGTTGTGGATCAGCAGCGGCGTGGTCATGTACTCCCACGTGATCATCGGGGCTCCCGGGTGGTCGGTGACGGCGAGGGAACGGATGCCTCCCTGCGGCCTCGACCTGGCGGGCGCGCGCGAAGCTGTCGAGCCTTCGCACAGGAAGCTCCCTTAGCATCAAGCCTATGCCTGAAACGAAAAGAACGGCTGGCGGTGTGCTCGGCGGCCTCCTCGGTGTGGTCGGCCTCAGCACCGTCGCCGGAGTCCTCGTTGCCGCTACCGTGACGCCGGCGATCGCCATTTCTGGTGCCGCTGCATCCAGCGCGATCACGCTTTTCGACAATCTTCCCAGCGCGCTCGAGATCGACGAGCTGATGCTGCCGACGACCTTCTACTGGATGAACTACGACACGGGCGAGTACGAGGTCATGACGCAGTTCTATGACCAGAACCGCGATCCGGTGACCTTCGATGAGGTCGCGCCTGTCATGTATGACGCGATCCTCTCGAGCGAAGACAAGAACTTCTACTCGCACGGCGGTGTCGATCTCGTCGGAACCGCTCGCGCCGTCATCTCCGGCGGCGAGCAGGGCGGTGGGTCATCCATCAGCCAGCAGTACGTGAAGAACATCCTCATCCAGAAGTGCGAGGCCGAGGTCGGCACCGGCGACGACGCCGACATGACGCAGGAAGAGAAGGATGCCGCCAAGGACGCGTGCTTCACTGACGCGACCGTCGCCAGCGGCGTCGAGGGCTACCAGCGAAAGCTGCAGGAGATGCGGTACGCGATCGCTCTCGAGCAGAAGTACTCCAAGGACGAGATCCTGCTCGGCTACCTCAACATCGCGAACTTCGGCGGTCAGAACTACGGTATCGGTGCCGCTGCGCACTACTACTTCGGCGTGAACCCCGCCGACCTGACGCTCGGCCAGGCCGCGGCGCTCGCCGGCATGGTGCAGACCCCGAACCTCTACCGCCTCGACAGGCCGGATGGGTCCTGGACCGACAAGGACGGCAATCCGATCAACAGTGCGGCTGACGGCTATTCGCTGACGAAGAAGCGACAAACCTACGTCCTGGACCGGATGCTTACCGATGGCAAGATCACGCAGGAGGAACACGACGCCGCGGTTGCCGAACCGATCACACCGAACATCACTCCGGCAAGCACCGGCTGTGGAGTCGTTCCCGGAAAGGCTGCCTACTTCTGCCAGTACGCCCGCGGAATCATGGAAAACGACGAGGCCTTCGGTGCGACGAAGGAAGAGCGCACGAAGCTCCTGAAGCAGGGCGGACTCAATGTCTACCTGACGATCGACCGGCGCCTTCAGCAAGCCGCTGAACAGGCGATGACCGACAACGTGCAGACCTCGATCGACGGCTACGCCAGCGCCGAGACGGGGCGCCTCGGCGCTGCGACGACGAGTATCGAGACCAAGACCGGCCGGATCCTGGAGATCACGCAGAACACGAACTTCAGCGAGACGATCACCGGCGATCCGAACTATTCATCCCTGGTCTACGCGGGAAATCTCAAGTACGGCGGTTCCACCGGGTTCGAGGGCGGATCGACGTTCAAGGTCTTCACGCTCTTGGAGTGGCTGCAAGAGGGTCACTCGGTGAACGAGGTCCTCAACGGCAATGTCCAGGTCTTCAAGACCTTCCGCAACAGCTGCTTCGGCGACATCACCAACAACACGACGCTGATCAACAACTTCGCCAAGAGCTCCGGCTACGTCGGGACCCCGATGCGGTTCACTGCCGACTCGCTCAACACCGGATTCCTGGCGATGGCCTCGAAACTCGATCTCTGCGGTATCGAGAAGACTGCCGCGAAGATGGGTGTCGTGCGCGGGGACGGGAGCCCGGTGGAAGTGCGTGTGCCGTTCCAGGTGCTCGGCTCGAACAACATCGCACCGATCGACGTCGCCGCCGCGTACGCGACGATTGCGAACAACGGCGTGTATTGCACCCCGAAGGCGATCGACCGGATCACTGATGCCAACGGCAACGAGGTAGCGCTGCCGGCCGCGTCGTGCACCCAGGTGCTGGAGCCGAACATCGCCGCGACAGCCGCCTACGCACTGCAAGGGGTTATGACCAACGGTTCAGGCAGGGCATCAAACCCCTATGACGGCACGCCGATCCTCGGCAAGACCGGTACGCACGAAGCGAAGCAGACCTGGCTGGTCGCTTCGAGCACGAACGTCACGACCGCCGTCTGGGTCGGCAACTCCGTCGGCGACGCCGATGTCAGTCGCTGGCCGTGGAATCACCTCTATACGCGACACTCCGTGGCAAAGCCCATTCTGCGCGCCGCTGACGCCCTCTATGGCGGAGACGGGTTCCCCGCACCTGACTCGAACCTCACGAAGACCGTCCTGTACGACCTGCCGAACGTGGTCGGCCAGAGCGTCGAGGCAGCGACCAAGACGCTCGAGGATGCCGGATTCGAAGTCGTCGTGGGAGACCCCGTCGACTCGACCGAGGGTTCCGGAATCGTCGCACAGCAGGATCCCGGCGCAGGAAAGGTCGCGGGCGGCACCGTCGTCACGCTTCGTCCGAGCAACGGTCAGGGCGTTTTCGTCCCTGCTGTCAGCGGTTCGGTCGAGTCAGCCCGAAAGGCCCTCCAGGATGCGGGTCTGAACGTCACCGGCGGCACGTGCAACAGCCCCGCCACGACGGCAACCGTGACGGGCACGAGCCCCGAGGCCGGCAAGGTTGTCGCGCGGGGATCGACCGTAAACCTTAACGTGACCTGTACGGCACCGGCACCGGCACCAACCCCGTGAGCTCACCGCTCGGACGCACCGCCCTCACGACCCTCGGGGTCGTGGGGGCGGTCGGCGTCGGCACTGCAGTCTGGGGAATGGGTATTGAGCGCTACCTTTACACGGTGCGCCGACACGAGGTGCACATCCTGCCCGCAGGCTCCGCTCCCCTGCGGATCCTGCACCTCTCCGACATCCACATGGCACCGTGGCAGCGCCGCAAGCAGCGCTGGCTCGCGGGGCTTGCCGACGAGCTCCACCCTGACCTCGTCGTGAACACCGGCGACAACCTCGGCCACGCGGAAGGGCTGACCGGCGTTCGCGCCGCGCTCGACCCGCTGCGCGGCATCCCGGGCGTCTACGTGCACGGATCGAACGATCACGACGCCCCGCTCCCCCGCAACCCGCTGCGTTATTTCTCGGGCCCCTCGACGTCGATACCGAGGCCAGACCGCCTCGATGTCGGAGCGCTCGACGACTACCTGCAGAGCACGCTCGGCTGGCGCGAGCTGAACAATGCCGCCGCATCCTTCGCCGTGGACGGGCACGCCATCGTAGCCTTCGGCGTCAGCGATGCCCACCGGCACTGGGACCGTCTCGAGGTCCTCCCACCGCTCGTGGACGACCTGAAGGCGCAGTCACCCGAACTCACGATCGGCGTCAGCCACGCGCCTTACCGCCGCGTGCTCGATTCCTTCACGGGGCTCGGCGCAGACATGATCTTCGCCGGACACACCCACGGCGGCCAGGTACGGATGCCGGGATTCGGCGCCCTGGTGGCCAACTGCGACATCCCGCTCGACCAGGCGCGGGGCCTGAGCACCTGGACGAGCGAGGGACGCTCGGTGCCGCTGAACGTCAGCGCCGGCGTCGGTCATTCGATCTACGCGCCGGTGCGCTTCGCCTGCCGTCCGGAGGTCTCGCTGATCACTCTCACCGCGGTGGATGCCGACAGCGGTTCGGGCGGCGCGCGCTGATCGGGTAGACTCGAACGGTTGCCACGGGGTGTGGCGCAGCTTGGTAGCGCGCGTCGTTCGGGACGACGAGGCCGCAGGTTCAAATCCTGTCACCCCGACGCATTGTCTTGCGGGAGTCGACCACAGATCGGCTCCCGCAAGACAATGATCGCGGTGACTAACGGGCCCCCAGCGCCCGAGGCTCCGCGCGACGCGAAGCGGCGCGTGGAGTGGCCCTGGGGCGCACCCCGACCATCGAGCAAGATCACAACAATCAAGACCTGACGGTGTCGTCGCCCCTCCCGGAAGGATCCTGATGGCCACCCCTCCCCGCCTGGTTGCGTTCGATCTGGATGACACGCTGGCTCCCTCGAAGAGCGCGATCGACCCGCGGATGGGCGACCTGCTCGTCGCTCTTGCCGAGCGCGTCGAGGTCGCGATCATCTCGGGCGGACAGCTCGCCCAGTTCACGATGCAGGTCGTTGACCGCCTGCCCGAGACGTCGGCTGACACGCTCTCGCGGCTACACCTGCTCCCCACATGCGGCACGCAGTACTACCGGCTGAACACTGACGGTATCGAGACCATCTACGCGCACTCGCTCACCGACGATGAGAAGCAGCGGGCACTCGCTGCCGTCGAAGAAGAGGCCAAGCGCCTCGGCCTGTGGGAGTCGGAGACCTGGGGAGACATCCTCGAAGATCGCGGCTCACAGATCACGTTCTCAGCCCTAGGGCAGCAGGCTCCCGTCGACGCCAAGATGGCCTGGGATCCCACGGGAGAGAAGAAGAACCGGCTCCGCGAGGCCGTTGCCGCTCGGGTACCCGACCTCGAGGTGCGCTCCGGCGGATCGACCTCGGTGGACATCACCGCGCGCGGGATCGACAAGGCGTACGGGATGCGCCAGCTCGCCGAACAGACCGGCATCCCCCTCGATGACATGCTCTTCGTCGGCGACCGTCTCGACCCGGACGGCAACGACTACCCGGTCCTCGCGATCGGTGTCACCTGCCAGGCCGTTGAGGGGTGGGAGGACACCGCCGAGTTCCTCGAGGCGTTCATCCCGACGTTGCCTACTCCGTCGGAGCGGTGACCGTCGCGTAATAACCACGGATGTGGTCGGTCACAGCCGCACGCGCAGCGTCAGCCTGACCCTCGCCGATGAGCTCGACGATCTGGTGATGCTCGTGACGGAGGCGTGCTGCTGCGTCATCCCAGTCGGCGATTCGACGGATGCCGCGCGCCACGTAGCCCTCGATGGCGTCGCGTAGGCCGCCCATCATGGCCACCGTGACGCCGTTTCCAGCAGCTTCCGCCAACGCCAGGTGTAGCTGCGCATCGAGGACAACGAACTCCGCCGGGCTCAGCGACGGGTCATCCATCGCCCCCAGCACCCGCTGAACATCGACGAGATCGGGGGACTCTGCGGCAGCCAGATCAGCGACGACGGCCGACTCGAGAGCGATACGGGTCTGCACGACATCCTCGACCGCGAAGCTCTGCGCTGCCAGCTGCAGCCGCAGGAGGGCCGCCATGCCGCCCGACGGCGTGCCGATGATGATCGCACCGGCAGTCGGGCCGGAGCCCGTGCCCGTGCGTATCAGGCCCATGACCTCCAGCACCCGTAGCGCCTCGCGAACACTCGACCTGCCGACACCCAGGGTCGTCGCCAACTCGCGTTCGGGGGGCAGGCGGTCGCCGGGACCGAGTTCTCCGCTCATCAGATCGCTCTCGATCCGATCCAGCACGATCCGCCAGGCCTTGGCCGGGGCATCCGTCACAGGCACTCCTTCGTCTGCCTCAGGCTACCCAGTGGTCTGACCACCGCCAAACGCGCACGCGGGATGACCACGCAAAACCCCGGAGCCGACGCTAGCGTGGGGGCATGGATCCCCTCCTCATCGTCATCGGCATCGCTGCCGCTGTGTCACTGTTCTGCTGGGTCGCGTCGATCATCACGAAAGACACGTCGTGGGTCGACCGGCTGTGGTCGGTTGTGCCGGCGGTCTACGTGTGGGTGTTTGCGATTGCCGCGCTCGTGGCAGGCGAAGAGGCGACGCGGCTTGTGGTGATGGCGGTTCTCGTCACGGCCTGGGGTGCGCGCTTGACGTTCAACTTCGCGCGCAAGGGCGGATACACCGGGATGGAGGACTACCGGTGGGCGATCCTGCGGGCCCGGATGACTCCCGCGCAGTTCCAGCTCTTCAACGTGTTCTTCATCGTGCTCTACCAGAACGCCCTCCTCGTACTGATCTCGCTCCCGGCCCTCATCGCGTGGCAGAACCCCACGCCGTTCACCGGCTGGGATGCAGCCTTCGCTGTGCTGTTCGCCCTGTTCCTGGTGGGCGAGTTCGTTGCCGACCAGCAGCAGTGGGACTTCCACAAGGCCAAGCAGGCCGCGGGAGGGACCCTGGAGCCCGGATTCCTCACGACCGGACTCTGGCGCTACAGCCGGCATCCGAACTTCTTCTTCGAGCAGGCGCAGTGGTGGGCGTTCTATGCGCTCGGCGCCACTGCCGCGGTCGCCGCTGGCGCGGGAGTCTGGGGCGGTGTGATCAACTGGACGGTCATCGGCGCCGCGCTGCTGACCGTGCTGTTCATCGGCTCCACCGTGTTCACGGAGTCGATCTCGGCATCCAAGTACCCGGCATACGCGCAGTACCAGCGGGCGACCTCGATGCTGGTACCGCTGCCGCCGCGTCAGCGGCCTGCTGAGGCCAACGCCTGAGGCCCTCGCGGGCCGAGGGACTCAGCGACCGTCGATGCGCCCGCCAGACTCACGCAGGTAGCACTCGGCACACATCGACTCGTACGTGACGCGGTCGGTCGAGAGCTCGTCGATGGCGACCTGATCGCCGTCGAAGACGAACCTGCCGCCCACCAGGCGCGCGTTGAAGATCGCCTTACGTCCGCAGCGGCAGATGGTCTTGAGTTCCTCGAGCGAGTGGGCAAGTTCGAGCAAACGCCGGGATCCCGGGAACGCGTGGGTGCGAAAATCAGTGCGGATGCCGTACGCGAGCACCGGAACGCCATCGAGCACCACGATCCGCAGCAGATCGTCGACCTGCTCGGGAGTCAGGAACTGCGCCTCGTCGATGAGGAGACACGCGACATCCGTGCGCTGCTCTTCAGCTTCGGGAACGAGCGCTTCGTTCTCGCGGCGCACGAGCTGTTCACGATGATGTGCGAAGAGCGCACGCAGATCGGCGACCGGCGGGATGAGGAAGTCCACGAGACGGGTGACACCGAGCCGGCTCGAGATGTGATCGGCTTCCTTCGTGTCGATCGCGGGCTTGGCCAGCAGCACGTGCTGGCCGCGCTCCTCGTAGTTGTACGCCGCCTGTAGCAGGGCGGTGGACTTTCCGGAGTTCATCGCTCCGTACCGGAAGTACAGCTTTGCCACGATCGGATCTCAGCTCGGCGACAGGGCGAGCGTCACGCCTTCAGCGCGAGAACACTCGCGGTCTCAGCGAGGCTCTGCTGCGCGGCATCCGGGCTGCCGTTCAGGTGCGTACCGTAGCTCGGGATGAGTTCGCGAAGCGTACCCTCCCAGTCGCCAATGCGGTCGGGGAAGCTGGACTTCAGGATGCTCAACATGATCGACACTGCCGTGGAAGCTCCCGGCGACGCACCCAGGAGGCCTGCGATCGTTCCGTCAGCCGAGCTCACGACCTCGGTACCGAACTGCAGCACCCCACCCTTCTTCGGGTCTTTCTTCATCACCTGGGCGCGCTGACCGGCGTTGAGGAGCATCCAGTCCTCATCCTTCGCCGTCGGCATGAACGTGCGAAGGCTGTCGACCTTGCGCTTCTTGTTCTTCAGCAGCTCGCCGATGAGGTAGCGGATGAGGCTGGGGTTGTCGATTGCGACCTTGAGCATCGGCCACAGGTTGCCGGGGCGCACCTGAGCGACGATGTCGAACATCGAGCCGCGCTTGAGGAACTTGGGGCTGAACGTCGCGAACGGCCCGAACAGCAGCGACGTTTCGCCGTCGACCACGCGGGTGTCCAGGTGCGGCACCGACATGGGCGGCGCACCGACGGATGCCTGCGAGTAGACCTTCGCGCGGTGCTGGGTAACGAGGGCCGGGTTGCTGGTCTTGAGCCACTGCCCGCCGATCGGGAAGACCCCATAGCCCTTGATCTCGGGGATGCCGGACTTCTGCAGGAGCTTGATCGCCCACCCACCCGCACCGACGAACACGAAACGCGCTCGCGTCTTGCCGGGCGTCCGACCGACCTGGTTGCGCCACGACACCTCCCAGGTGCCGTCCTTCAGCTTCTTCAGCCCTGTGACCTGCCGGTCCGTGACGACACGGCCGCCACGGTGCTGCAGGTTGTCGAACAGCTGCCGCGTGAGGGCACCGAAATCGACGTCCGTACCGGCGGGAACCCGGGTCGCCGCGAAGGGCTCATCGCTCGCGAGACGCTTCTGCATGAGCAGCGGTGCCCACTGGTTGATCACGCGGGAGTCTTCGCTGTACTCGATCCCGGCGAACAGCGGCTGCGTCTTCAGTGCCTCGTAGCGGCGTTTCAGATACGCGACATCCTTCTCGCCGCGCACGAACGTCATGTGCGGCGTCGAGTTGATGAAGGTCGAGGGCTCATCGAGGATGCCGCGCTCGACCAGCGACGCCCAGAACTGGCGACTGAGCTGGAACTGCTCGTTGATCGAGATCGCCTTGGCCGGGTCCACGCTGCCGTCGGAGGCCGCGGGCATGTAGTTGAGCTCGCACAGGGCTGCATGCCCCGTGCCGGCGTTGTTCCACGCGTTCGAGCTCTCCAGGGCGACATCGCCCAAGCGCTCATAGACCTCGATGGTCCAGTCGGGTTGGAGTTCGGAGATGAAGGTGCCCAGGGTGGCGCTCATCACACCGCCACCGATCAGCAGGACGTCGACGGGTTCGGTCACCGGTCAAGTCTACGGGCGGCTGGGACGATGTCTCGACGTCGAGAGATCGGGATCAGACCTGTGCGACCAGGCGCGCGGCGACCAGCTCGGCGATCTGGACGGCGTTCAGCGCCGCACCCTTGCGCAGGTTGTCGTTGCTGATGAACAGCACGAGGCCCTTGCCGTCGGGGGCTGATTGGTCGGCGCGGATGCGTCCCACAAAGCTCGGGTCCTTGCCCGCGGCCTGCAGCGGAGTCGGCACCTCGTCGAGGCGGACGCCCGGAGCATCCGCGAGGATCTCCCGCGCGCGCTCGGGCGTGATCTCACGCGCGAACTCGGCGTTGATGCTCAGCGAATGACCCGTGAAAACGGGAACGCGAACGCAGGTGCCCGCTACCCGGAGGTCCGGCAGCTCGAGGATCTTGCGGCTCTCGTTGCGGAGCTTCTTCTCTTCGTCGGTCTCGTTGAGGCCATCGTCGACGAGGTTGCCGGCGAACGGGATGACATCGAACGCGATCGGAGCAACGTACTTCTCCGGCTGCGGGAAATCGACCGCCGACCCGTCGTGGACAAGTCGCAGCGTGTCGCCCTGGGCCAGCACACCCTCGACCTGGCCGAGCAGTTCCTGCGCGCCGGCAAGACCCGAGCCGCTGACCGCCTGATAGGTCGAGACGATGAGGCGTTCGAGCCCCGCCTCGGCATCCAGCACCTTCAGCACCGGCATCGCGGCCATCGTCGTGCAGTTGGGGTTGGCGATGATGCCCTTGACTGCCTGGTCGATCGCGTGCGGGTTGACCTCGCTGACGACCAGGGGAACCTCGGGGTCCATCCGCCAGGCGCTGGAGTTATCGATCACGGTGGCGCCAGCGGCAGCGAAGCGCGGCGCGTGGGCGCGGCTGCCGGTTGCCCCAGCCGAGAACAGGGCGATGTCGATACCGCTGGGGTCAGCGGTGGCGACATCCTCGATGATGACGGTGTGCCCGCCGAACTCCACAGCGCTGCCGGCGGAGCGAGCGGTGGCGAACAGCCGCAGCTCACCGATCGGGAACGAACGCTCCGCGAGAATCTCGCGCATCACGGTACCGACCTGGCCGGTGGCGCCGACGACGGCGACGGAGAGTCCTGAATCGGAGATGCGGGTCATGGTCGTTCCTCGGTCCGTTCCGCTGTCACAGAATGATGCGTAAAGCGGACGTGGATCGCCGTCTGTGACAGGGGAGCTGCTGGGGTGCGAGTCGCGGATCATGCGACTGCGGGGTTTCAGAGAGTTTAGCGGCCGGTGCCGGCGTAGACGGTCGCAGCACTGTCGGCATCCAGCCCGTAGGCGGTGTGCACGACGCGAGCCGCCTCTGCGATGTCAGAACCGCGGAGCACGACCGAGATCCGGATCTCGGAGGTCGAGATCATCTCGATGTTGATGCCTGCGACGCTCAGTGCCTCGAAGAGCGTTGCCGACACACCCGAGTGCGTGCGCATCCCGGCGCCGACCACCGAGAGCTTGCCGACCTGGTCGTCGTGCACGAGACTTTCGAACCCGACCTCGCTCTGGTCGGCGGCCAGCGCCTTCAGGGCAGGTGCGGCATCCTGCTTGGGGAGCGTGAAGGAGATATCGGTGCGGCCGGTGGTTGCGGCCGACACGTTCTGCACGATCATGTCGACGTTCGCGCCCGACTTGGCGACGATCTTGAAGATCTCGGCGGCCTTGCCCGGAACATCCGGCACCCCGATGACCGTGATCTTCGCCTGACCGAGGTCGGTGGCGACCCCTGCGACGATGGGTTCTTCCATGGTGACTCCCTCCGGAGCATCGGGACGGGACTGACCCGGACCCAGAACATAGGTGCCCTCGCTCGAGCTGAACGTCGAGCGGGCATGGATGAGGACGCCGTGACGGCGAGCATATTCGACGGCGCGAATGTAGAGCACCTTCGCGCCATTGGCGGCAAGCTCCAGCATCTCTTCGCTGGAGACGACATCGAGCTTGCGTGCCATCGGCACCACGCGCGGGTCGGCGGTGAAGATCCCGTCCACGTCGCTGTAGATCTCGCACACGTCGGCTTCGAGGGCCGCGGCGAGCGCCACAGCCGTCGTGTCGGAGCCACCGCGGCCGAGGGTCGTGATGTCACGGGTGTCCCGGTTGAAGCCCTGGAAGCCGGCGACAATCACGATTGCGCCCTCATCAAGAGCCTCGCGGAGTCGAATGGGGGTGACATCGACAATGCGGGCGGCGCCGTGCGTGGCATCCGTGATCATCCCCGCCTGGCTGCCGGTGAACGAGCGCGCCTCGAAACCCATCGATGAGATCGCCATTGCCAGCAACGCCATCGAGATCCGCTCACCACTGGAGAGCAACATGTCGAGTTCCCGGGGCGCAGGAATCGGTGCAACCTGACCCGCGAGGTCGAGAAGCTCGTCGGTCGTGTCTCCCATCGCGCTCACCGCGACGACCACGTCGTGACCGGCACGACGTGTATCGACGATCCGTTTGGCGACGCGCTTGATGCTCTCGGCGTCGGCGACCGACGACCCGCCGTACTTCTGGACGATCAGCGCCACATGCAACTCCCGGGATGACAGGCTCGGATGCCGAACCCAGCGTCCCATTCTACGGAGCCGCGCATGCCGACCAGGTCATGGGCGGCGGGGCTGCAAGGCTAGACCGAGCGGCGGCCCTCGAATGCACGCCCAAGGGTGACCTCGTCGGCGTATTCGAGGTCGCCACCCACCGGCAGTCCCGAGGCAAGCCTGGTCACCGTGATCTGCAGGGAGGTCAGCAGGCGCGACAGATAGGTCGCGGTGGCCTCACCTTCGAGGTTGGGGTTCGTGGCAAGGATGACTTCCTGAACGGTGCCGTCGGCCAGGCGCTGCATGAGCGGCGTAATGCGCAGGTCATCGGGGCCGACACCCGCGATCGGGCTGATCGCGCCGCCGAGGACGTGGTACAGCCCACGGAACTCGCGTGTACGCTCAATGGCCGCGACATCCTTGGCATCCTCGACCACGCAGATCAGTGTCTGGTTACGGCGCGGGTCGCGGCAGATGCTACAGCGATCCTGCTCGGACACGTTGCCGCAGATCTCACAGAACCGAACCTTCTCGCGCACCTCGGCGAGCAGTTGCGACAGGCGCGACACGTCAAATGACGGAGTCTGCAGGATGTGGAAAGCGATCCGCTGGGCCGACTTCGGACCGATACCGGGAAGCCGACCGAACTCGTCGATCAGGTCTTGGACGATGCCGTCGTACATGTTCAGCCGAACCTCGTCGGCGACGCGTGCGGCTCTTCGCGGATGAAGCGCGCATCCAGCAACTGGCGAACGACAGCCTCTCCGTAGCGCTGTGCCCCGTCGGGCGCGCGCGCGATCCGCTGTGCGATCACCGGCGCCTGGTCGAGAGCGACATCCAGATCGACAACGTCGCTGACGTCATCGTCGCCGGGGAGTGGTTCGTCGGCTGCCATCACGTCGCCCTCGCGGGGAGCGGGAACGTACGTAGCGACACCGACCGGCGCATCCTCAGGCTCGTCGTCGACGGCGAGAGACGGGGCAAGGACGGCGGTCGGTGCCTCAGCGGAGGAGGGGATCGGAGCAACCGCCCAGTCCGTCACGGCGGGAGCCGCGGCTGCGGCTGTCGCTCCCCCGCGAGGTTTGGGCGCAGGCGTCGGCCCGGCAGGGCCCGACCCACCGGAGGGTCCCTCATCTGACGGGCCGGCCGAATCCGCGGAACCGGCTGCGGGGTCATGCTTGGCGAGGTACTTCACCCGGATGCCAAGTACCTGCTTGATCGCAGTCCGAAGATCCTCGCTGGGTCCTGCGCCGGCAAGAAGATGCTTGAACTTGGCAACGTCGGAGGCGTTGGCGAACGTGAGGGTGAGCACGTCGCCGGAGAAGTCGGCAACACTCGCGACCGACACCAGCAACCACGACGATCGACTGATGCCCTCCAGCGCGCCGAGCACGGCTTCCCACCGCTCCCGCACAACGTCGAGCGTCACCGGCTCGGTCGGTGGCGCGGGCGGCGCGGCGGGGGCGCTGGCTTCCGGAGCGCTCGCTTCAGGGGCCGGAGTAGGCACCGCAGCCGGCGGAGCGGGAGCGGGCGCTGCAGCAGCCGGTGCCGGAGCGGGCGTGGCCGGAGCGGGGGCTGCTGCCGAGGGCGCCGCGGCAGCGGCCGGCGCTGGAGCAACCGATCCTGCGGTTGCCAGCGCCAGAACGCGCGCGCACATGAGCTCGAGCTGCAGCCGCGGCGAGGTGGCGCCGGTCATCTCGTCGAGCGCGGCGACCACGACATCGGCGGTGCGCGAGAGCCGTTGAGCGCCGAACCGGTCGGCCTGCGCCGACATCCGCTGCAGGTCTTCGGGTGAGGCACCGCGCAGCACTGCTGCAGCACCGTCTCCGGTCGCGGCGACGACGATGAGGTCACGCAGGCGCTCGAGCAGGTCGTCGACGAACCGGCGTGGGTCTTGGCCGGTCTGCACGACACGATCCACAGCCGCAAAGACCCCAGCAGCGTCGGATGCCGCGAGCGCGTCGACGATCTCGTCGAGAAGCTCGGCGTGCGTGTAGCCGAGGAGAGCAACCGCGCGCTCGTAGGTGACTGCGCCTTCCGAGCCCGCGATGAGCTGGTCGAGCAGGGAGAGCGTGTCTCGCGGCGACCCACCGCCAGCACGCACGACCAGGGGGAGCACACCGGGATCGACGACGACGCCCTCGCTCTCGCAGAGTGTGCCCACATACTCGAGCATCGCCGCCGGCGGAACGAGCCGGAACGGGTAATGGTGCGTGCGCGACCGGATCGTGCCGATGACCTTTTCGGGCTCGGTCGTCGCGAAGATGAACTTCACGTGGTCGGGAGGCTCTTCGACAAGCTTGAGCAGGGCATTGAATCCCTGCGGCGTCACCA
Source organism: Microbacterium sp. 67-17 (assembly GCF_001898325.1). Classification (GTDB taxonomy): domain Bacteria; phylum Actinomycetota; class Actinomycetes; order Actinomycetales; family Microbacteriaceae; genus Microbacterium; species Microbacterium schleiferi. The sequence continues at coordinate 119,576 of NZ_MKTR01000016.1, read as the reverse complement.
TGTGCGCCTCGTCGAGGATGAAGATCTTGAACCGGTCGCGTGCGGGTGCGAAGACGGCACGCTCACGCAGATCACGAGCATCATCGACACCGTTGTGGCTGGCGGCGTCGATCTCGACGACATCCAGCGATCCCCCACCACCGCGGCCGAGCTCGATGCAACTGTCGCACGTGCCACAGGGTGTGTCGGTCGGCCCCTGGGCACAGTTCAGGCACCGCGCGAGGATGCGCGCAGAGGTCGTCTTGCCGCACCCGCGAGGCCCAGAGAACAGGTAGGCGTGCCCGACGCGGTCGCCCCGCAGCGCGGTCATGAGCGGCTCAGTGACCTGACTCTGCCCGATCATCTCGCCGAACGCCTCGGGGCGATACCGGCGGTACAGGGCAGTGGTCATTCATCCAGCCTAGGGCGTGGTCACGACATCGGGTCAGCGGCCTGCGGCAGCTGCTCCGGCACGCTCTCGAACGTCTCCGGCGACCCCACGATCGGGATCGAGGTCGTGACGACCGGCACGGATGCCGACAGCAGCGACCCGTCGTCGCGGGTGACATCCGCGAACTGGCGAATCGAGGGCCGCCCGGGAATCACCGGGCCCTGGTCGGCAAGCGGAATCATCAACTCCTGCTCGGGCTCGACGACGTATCGTGCGCCCCGCACCGAGAACTCCACGGCCTCCCCCGGCCCCGCAGCGATCCACATGCGGTCTCGGGCGATCGTGACCTGAAGCCGCGTGGCCTGCCAGTGCAGAGTGAACGAGAGCTCGGGCCAGTCGGCAGGAAGCCGGGGGTCGAAGCTCAGCTCGCCGAAGTGGTCGCGCATACCGCCGAATCCACTCACCAGCGCGGTCCAGACGCCGCCCGCCGACGCGACGTGGACGCCGTCCGCCGCGTTGTGGTGCAGGTCGCCGAGATCGACGTAGATCGACTCGAGGAAGTACTTCAGGGCGAGGTCCTGGTAGCCGACCTCCGCCGCGAGGATCGCCTGAACGACCGCCGACAGCGTCGAATCCCCCGTGGTCAGCGGGTCGTAGTACTCGAAGTCGGCGAGCTTCTCTTCAGCGGTGAAGTGATTGCCCTGCAAGTACAGGGCCAGCACGACATCCGCCTGCTTCAGCACCTGGTACCGGTAGATCACGAGCGGGTGGAAGTGCAGCAGCAGAGGCCGCTGGTCGGGCGAGGTGTTCTCGAGGTCCCAGACTTCTTTCTCGAGGAAGACCGCATCTTGCGGGTGGATGCCGAAGGCATCGCTGAACGGAATGTTCATCGCCTCGGCCGCAGCTTCCCACGCCTCGATCTCGTGCTCGCCCAGGCCCAGGCGATCCACCATGAGGCGGTATTCCTCCGGAGCGTCCAGGGCCATGTCACGCAGCGTGTGGGCAGCGAACCGCAGGTTGAAGCGGGCCATCACGTTTGTGAAGAGGTTGTCGTTGACGACTGTCGTGTACTCGTCGGGCCCCGTCACACCGTGGATGTGGAAGGAGCGCTCGGAGTCGAGTTCCGTCTCGCGCCAGAAGCCGAGACTCGCCCACATCCGAGCTGTCTCGACGGCGATGTCGACGCCCTCGCGGTAGAGGAACTCGGTGTCACCGGTTGCCCGCACGTACTTCGCGAGGGCAAAACTCACGTCGGCGTTGATGTGGTACTGCGCGGTGCCAGCGGCGTAGTAGGCCGAGGCCTCTTCACCGTTGATCGTGCGCCAGGGAAACAGCACGCCGGCCTCGTTGAGCTGGCGCGCGCGCCTGCGCGCGGCGGGAAGCATCAGGTACCGCATCCGCAACGCGTTGCGCGCCCATTGCGGCGTCGTGTACGCCAGGAACGGCAGGACATAGATCTCGGTGTCCCAAAAGTAGTGGCCCGAGTATCCCGACCCCGAGACACCCTTCGCGGGCACGCCGAGCCCGTCGGCCCGTGCTGCAGCCTGGGCGAGCTGGAAGAGGCACCAGCGTGTCGCCTGCTGCAGGTCGTCGTGGCCACCGATCCGTACGTCCGAGCGTTCCCAGAACGCATCCAGCCATTCGCGCTGGCCCCTGAAGAAGGCGTCGACGCCCTCGGCCTCGGCGCGATCGAGGGTCCTCCGACACCGATCGACAAGTTCCCGGGCGGGGACACCGCGCGAGGTGTGGTAGCTCACGAGCTTGGTGACGGTGACCGGCACGCCGGCCTTCGCCCGTACCCGGAAGACGTTCTTGGCGATGTCAGGTTCGATCAGGCGCCGCGGGTCGTACTCGTTGTCGGTGGTGATGATGTGGTCGGCGACGACCGCGATCGTCATCTCCGATTCGGTGGCCTTGTAAGCGAGGGCCGATCGCGCCCCGTCCTGCCAGTACTCCTCTGGTTGGAGCACGCGCTGGTGGATTCGCTCGGCCCGGCGAGGATCGAAGCCCGCCTTCTTGGGCGCGACGGGAGTGCCGCCGTAGACATCCTCGCCGTCTTGCCGGTTGATGATCTGACAGCTGATCGTGACGGGGGCATCAGCGTTGAGGACCGTGACGGTCTGGCGCAGGATCGCGAGGTGCTTCTCCTCGAACGACACCAGCCGTTCGTCTTCGATCAGAACCTCTTTGCCCGAGGGCGTGACCCAGAGAATCCGGCGACGCATGACGCCGTCACGCATGTCGAGGACGCGCTCGTACTCGCGCACATCGGCGATGTCGAGCGACAGCGGCTCGTCATCGACGTAGACCCGCATGATCTTGGCATCGGGGGCGTTGATGATCGTCTGGCCGACCTCGGCGAACCCGTACGCCTGCTCGGCGTGCCGGATCGGGAACACTTCGTGGAAGCCGTTGATGAAGGTGCCGTGCTCGTGTGCGAAGCGACCCTCCGGACTGTTGCCGCGCAAGCCCAGGTAGCCGTTGCCGACAGCGAACAGCGTCTCGGATACCCCGACCTCGTCATGCGAATAGCTCGTCTCGATGAGCCGCCATGGGTCGATGGGATAGCGATCACGATCGATCACGCGGACTCCTCCGGTTCGGGTGCGAGAGCAGCAGTCGGGATGCCGGCACCGTTGCCGTCGAGAAACTCGGCCAGGTCGGAGACCACCACGTGTGCGCCAGCGTCGCGCAGAATCTCGGCTCCGACGCCACGGTCAACGCCGACCACGAGCGCGAATCCGCCAGCAGCCGCAGAGCGGACACCTGACAGGGCGTCTTCGACAGCCGCGCTGGATGCCGGCTCGACGCCGAGCATGGCAGCTGCCTCGACGAACACGTCGGGGGCTGGCTTGGAGGCCAGCCCGTCCCGTTCGGCGATGACGCCGTCCATGATCACCTCGAAGCGATCGATGATCCCGGCGGCCGTGAGCACTTCCCGGGCGTTCTTGGAACTCGAGACCACCGCGATCCGGGTACCGGCATCCCGCAGCACCTCCAGTAGCGCGAGCGAGCCCGGATACGGCGCGATTCCTTCGCTTCGCAGCACGCTCTCGAAGACGGCGTTCTTGCGGTTGCCGATGCCGCAGACGGTGTCGAGCTCAGGGGAATCGCTCGGGTCGCCCCAGGGCACTTCGACATCACGGCTCCACAGGAGACTCGCGACTCCGTCGTAGCGCTTCTTGCCGTCGAGGTGCTCGAAGTAGTCGCGCTCGGTGTACTCGGGCGTGATGTTCCACGCCGCGAAGAGCTCCTGGAACATCGACTGCCACGCGTGCATGTGCACCTCGGCGGTCGGTGTCAGTACCCCGTCCAGATCGAAGAGCACCGCGTCGTAGGCGGTGAGATCGGGAAGAGCGTCGGCCACAGGAATCCTCCCGGCGGGTGGCGATGTCGAAAGCGTTGGCGCGAGCCATGGCAACAGGTCGGGTACGGCTGACGCCGTGGTGCAAGCGTAGTAGTTCGACCCTGCCGCAATGCTGGTTTGCGGGCGCTCAGCCCTGCGCGACGCCGAGAGTTTGCCGAGCGATCTCGAGTTCTTCATTGGTCGGTACGACCAGGACGCTCACCGCCGAGGCGTCGGTCGAGATACGACGGATGCCGCGCTCCCGCCGCTCGTTGCGCTCCGGGTCGATCTCCACTCCCGCAAAGCCGAGGGTTTCGAGGGCTGCCGCACGAATGATGGGCGAGTTTTCACCGACGCCGGCGGTGAAGGAGATGACATCCACACCGCCGAGCTGCGCGAGATACGCACCGGCGTAGGTGCGGAGGCGATGGATGTAGACATCGAAGGCGAGTGTCGCAGCCTCATCACCATCCTCATAACGCTGTTCGATGTCGCGCATGTCGGAGGCTCCCGCAAGCCCGAGCAGCCCCGAACGCTTGTTGAGCAGGTCGTCGAGGTCGTCGATGGACAAACCTGCGCGCCGCGCGAGCTGGAAGACGATGGCCGGGTCAACGTCGCCCGAGCGGGTGCCCATGACCAGGCCCTCCAACGGCGTGAGCCCCATGGAGGTGTCCACCGACCGACCGCCATCGATCGCGGTGACCGAAGCCCCGTTCCCGAGATGGAACACGATCTGCTTGAGGTCTCCGAGCGGACGGCCGAGGAAGGCCGCTGCTGCTTCGCTCACGAACTTGTGCGAGGTGCCGTGGAACCCGTACCGGCGCAGGCGATGCTGCTCGGCAAGTTCGCGGTCGATCGCATACGTGTAGGCGGCGGGGGCAAGCGTTTGGTGGAACGCGGTGTCGAAGACGGCGACGTGGGGAATCGCGTCGAAAGCTTCCTGCGCAGCACGGATGCCCTGGACCGCCCCCGGGTTGTGGAGGGGCGCGAGGACCGAGAGGTCTTCGATATTGATGAGCACGAGCGGGGTGACCAGCGTCGGCTCGAAGAAGCGCGCCCCACCGTGCACGACGCGGTGCCCGACCGCCACCGGCGGGTTCGCGTCCAGGGACGGACCCTGCGCCGCGAAGGCATCGAGCATCACCTGGAAGCCTGCGGTGTGGTCGGGAATCGGCAGATCGCGCTCGGAGGTCGCGCTCACGAAGGTCGGCGCTGGCTCGTCAGCGGCAAAGTCCGCCGCAGTAACGGTGTGGCGCGAGTGACCGTTGTCTTGGCCGATCCGCTCCACGAGGCCCGAGGCGAGCACCGCTTCGTTGTCCATGTCGATCAGCTGGTACTTGAATGACGACGAACCGCTGTTGACGACGAGGACGACGCTCATGCGGTGGTCCCTTCCTTCTCAGTGGATGCCGGAGCCGGGGTGTCGGCATCCGCTTGAGCCTGAATCGCGGTGATCGCGATGGTGTTGACGATGTCGTCGACGAGGGCGCCGCGCGACAGATCGTTGATGGGCTTGTTCAGGCCCTGCAGCACGGGTCCGATCGCGACGGCACCTGCTGAGCGCTGAACTGCCTTATAGGTGTTGTTCCCCGTGTTGAGGTCGGGGAAGACGAACACCGTGGCTCGACCGGCGACCTGGGATCCGGGCATCTTCGCTGCGGCAACTGCCGCGTCGGCCGCTGCGTCGTACTGGATGGGACCCTCGACGAGCAGCTCTGGTGCCCGGTCGCGAACGAAGGCGGTTGCTGCGCGCACCTTCTCGACATCCGCCCCCGACCCCGACTCCCCTGTCGAGTACGACAGCATCGCGACGCGGGGGTCGATCCCGAATTGGGAGGCTGTCGCTGCAGACGAGATTGCGATGTCAGCGAGTTGCTCGGCTGTGGGGTCGGGAATCACGGCGCAGTCGCCGTAGACAAGCACCCGGTCGGCCAGAGCCATCAGGAAAACGCTCGAGACGACAGACACACCCGGCTTGGTCTTGATGATCTCGAACGCCGGACGGATCGTGTGGGCCGTCGTGTGCGCGGCCCCCGAGACCATGCCATCGGCCAGGCCGAGGTGGACCATCAGCGTCCCGAAGTAGGACACGTCGGTTACGGTGTCGGCTGCCTGATCGAGCGAGATCCCCTTGTGGGCCCGCAAGCGCGCGTACTCCTGCGCGAACTGCTCGACGTAGGCGGGGTCGAAGGGGCTGATGATTTGCGCCGCAGACAGGTCGACGCCGAGCTCCGCAGCCCGCGTCCGGATCTCACCCTCATCGCCAAGGATCACGAGGTCCGCGATGCCGCGCGCAAGAACTGTGGCCGCGGCACGGATGACACGATCGTCGCTTCCCTCGGGCAGAACGATCCGGCGCCGATCCGAGCGGGACCGCTCCACCAGCTGGTACTCGAACATGAGCGGGGTGACCACTGTCGAGCGGGCAAGACCCAGCGATCTGCTCAGAACCGCGGTGTCGACGTGCTGCTCGAACATCGACAGTGCCGTGTCATAGCGCCGCTGGGATGCCGCCGCGAAACGCCCGCGCGTGTTGATGACCTTGACGGCGGTCTCGAATGTGCCCTCGTCGGTTGCGATGACCGGGAGGTTCGAGGCGACGCCATCCATCAGCCTGTCGATCTGCTCCGGCAGGGGGAAGGGTCCGTTGAGCAGGATGCCTGAGATCGAGGGGAACGTGCCCGAGGAGTGAGCAAGCAGCGTCGCCAGCAGTACTTCGGTGCGGTCGGCCGGGATCATGACGATGGAGCTTTCGCTCAGCCGCGGAAGCACATTGACCATCGACATCCCCGCGATCACGACACCGAGGACCTCGCGTGAGAGAAGTTCCGCGTCACCCTTGATCAGGGTTCCATCGATCGCCGCCATGACTTCGCGCATCGTGGGGGCCACGAGGAACGTGTCCTCGGGGATCGCCCACACCGGCACGACACCGTCGGATGCCACGTGCTCGGGCTCGCGCGCGTGATCGACGAGCTCGCGCACCGTCCCGACGACATCGTCGATGCGATCCGGTTCGGCACGGTTGACGACCACCGCGAGCAGCCCTGCCCGGCCATGCGCGAGCTCCGCCAACGCGAGGGCGGTGATCTGCCCGATCTCCTCAGGAGTGCGCGCGGGCGACGACCCGAGCTTTTCCGCTTCGCCGGTCCGACCACTCATGACGAGCAGAACCGGCGCGCCGAGGTTCGCCGCGATGCGGGCGTTGTAGCCGAGTTCCGCGGGGGATCCGACATCCGTATAGTCGCTCCCCACGATCACGACAGCGTCACACTGCGCCTCGACTGCCTTGTAGCGCTCCACGATCTTGCCGAGGGCGGCGTCGGGGTCCGCGCGCACCTCGTCGTATGTCACCCCGATGCAGTCCTCGTAGGGAAGGTCGACACCGTCGTGGGCGAGAAGCATCTCGAGCACGTAGTCGGGTTCGACAGTCGACCGAGCGATGGCTCGGAACACACCAACGCGCGGTGTGGCATGACTCAGTGCATCGAGCACGCCCAGGGCGATGGTGGACTTTCCGGAGTGACCTTCTGCCGAGGTGATGAAGATGCTCTGCGCCACGTGTTCAGCCTAGGCGCGAGCCCGGGAGCGGCGCAGGCGAGGTGCCGGATAAAAGTAAGACTCTCCGCGCACCCGGCAGAGCCTGGTTACCCTTGCTACGTTTCCGTCCTGGGGGAGTTGGCCTGGATGCCGCCGCGCGGAGAGCTTCCCCTAGTCTAACCATTCGCCCTGGCCGGGATTCGCGGCGTCCTCCCAGAGCCGCGCCCACCGGCCAAGGTTACGATTGTGCAACGACCGACGAGGCGCCGCGTATCCGACGAGGCGGCGCGCCCACAGGCGGAGGGGGCGGTATGACCGAGAGCGTCATCGGCGAGGATCAGGTCGCCCCGGGAAGCCCGCCGGTTGCCGTGGAGCGATTCGCCGAGGTCACCGACGCGATCCTCGGGGCTATCACTTCCGTGATCGACGGTAAGCCGGAGGCAGCTCGCAGTGCGCTCATCTGCCTGCTTGCCGAGGGGCACCTCCTCATTGAGGATGTGCCCGGCGTCGGCAAGACGATGCTCGCTCGAGCGCTGGCAGCATCCATCGATGCCGCCGTGCGACGCATCCAGTTCACTCCCGACTTGCTCCCGGGCGACGTCACCGGCGTTTCGGCCTTCAACCCCATCGATCGTGAGTTCGAGTTCAAGCCCGGAGCGGTGTTCGCCAACATCGTGATCGCCGACGAGATCAACCGCTCCTCCCCGAAGACGCAGTCCGCGCTTCTGGAAGCGATGGAAGAGCGGCAGGTCACCGTCGACGGCCACACGCACCTCGTGCCGCATCCGTTCCTGGTCGTTGCCACCCAGAACCCGCTCGAGATGGAGGGGACCTACGCGCTTCCCGAGGCGCAGCGTGACAGGTTCACGATGCGGATCTCGATGGGGTACCCGGATGCGCGCGCCGAAGCGCTCATGCTGCGCCAGCGCGAGACCGTCAACCCGCTCGAATCCGTGCGACCGGTCGTCACGACCCACGAGGTGGCGGAGTTGATCGTGGCGGCGCGGCACATCCACGTGGCACCGGCCATCGAGGAGTACACCGTCGCTCTTGCTCAGGCGACCCGCGCTCACGCTGACCTGAAGCTCGGAGCGAGCCCGCGCGCGACGCTGCAACTGGTGCGAGCCGCCAAGGTCGCGGCGGCGCTGGAAGGGCGATCCTTTGTCATTCCCGATGACATCACCGGCCTGCTGCATGCCGTGTTCGCCCACCGCCTGATCGCCACCCGGGCAGCTGGCGGCGCAAACCACGGCGAGGCAGCGGTAGCAGGCGCTCTCGACCAGATCGCCGCCAGCGCCCGCGTCCCGCTTGCCTCTCGGCGGTGACATGCGCTGGTGGCCATTCACGCTTCGGGGCACCGGTGCTCTGACGCTTTCCATCGCCTCGTTCGTGATCGCGGGCGAGACCGGCGTGCTCGAACTCATGTTCTTCGGTGTCCTCATGGCGGTGCTGTGCGCGGGGAGCCTCGCATCGCTCTGGTTTCGCGCGGCTCCCACCGCCACACCCAGACGGATCGTCCCTGACGTCGCGACGGTCGGCAAACCCACGACGGTCACGGTGACGCTACGGCCGCCGACCCGCATGATGGGCAGATCGGGGCGGTGGCACGAGCACGCCGATCCGGTCTTCATCGGCCAACTCGAGGGCGATCTGATGTGGCGCGGCGCCGAGCGAGTCGCGACGGTGACCTACAGCGTGACGCCCACCACGCGTGGCACCTACGCTCTCGGCCCGCTGCGGGTGGTCACCGAAGACCCCTTCGGGCTGGCCCGCCGCGCGGTGCGGGTTGTCGCCGCCGAATCGGTCAGGGTCGCCCCCGCGCAGGTCGAGGTCACGGCGCTGCGTGCGATGACGGCGACAGCGGGTGGGGCGCTCCACGCCACCCACACCCAGCGGGGCCACGGCGTGGACAACCTGCTGGCCCGCCCCTATCAGCCGGGGGATTCGATGCGCCGCATCCACTGGCGTGCGTCAGCTCACTACGACGGACTGATGGTGCGCCAGGAAGAGAATGAATCGGCACCGGATGCCGTCGTCGTGCTCGACCGGGACGACGCGCGCTGGGGGGCCGGGGCCGCTACCGCGCCTGGGCAGGATCCCGCTTTCGAGGCAGCGGTTGCCACAACCGTGTCGGCTGTCGCGCAACTCTCGCGCGACGGCTACACCGTCAGCGTTCTCGACAGCGACGGAACCCCGCTCCACGAGCCCATCGAACCGGGCGAAAAGGCGCTCCTCGACGCGTTCGCTGCGGACTGCGCAACCATCATCGCGGGCACCGGGCACAACATCCATGATTTGCCGCGCGCCTTCGCTCGGGTCGGCAGTGGCCCGATCGTCATCATCACCGGCTCCGTCTCTGAGTCTGATGTCGCAGCCCTGGCACCCATCGGCGCACACACGACCCTGCCGATCCTGCTGGCCACCGACGCCAGCGCTGACGCCTTCGACCACGCAGCGGAGTTGGGGTGGCGAGTTCAGGCCATTCGCGTGGGACCCGAGATGCCCGGCTGGTGGGACGACGCGCGCGATCAAGGTCCGCGGCGATGAGCTTGTCGACACGATGGCGAGCAGCGCGCAGCGCCCGCCGCCGGGGGACGCGAAACGGACGCTCCGACGCCCTGCTTACCGTCGGTGTGATGATCGGGATCGTCGCCGCGCTTCTTCCCGTAACGCGAGTCATCGCGCCCGGCGCCTGGATCTGGGGAGCCCTCGCGCTGTCGGCGGCGACTATGGCCACAGGATTCCTGCTCCGCCGCACCCGGATGTCGGCGGTCGGTATCAGCGCCGTGGAGCTGGCGCTGACGATCGGCGTCGTCACAGTGGTGTTCCTGCGAGAGACCGCTCTGTGGGGGATCATCCCGGTCTTTGGGAGCGTCGATCAGGCAGCGGGCCTCGTGGTCACGGCATCCGAGGAGATCTTCTACAGCGCGGCCCCCATGGTCCCCACTCCGGCGTTGAGCTTCTTGGTCGTCGGGGCGGCCGGCCTGTTCACGATTGCCGTGGATCACATCGCGTTGACAGCGCGGATGCCGCTCCTGGCCGGTGTCGCACTGTTCACGGTGTCGCTGATTCCTGCGCTCGCGGTACCCAGCGCCGTCAACCTGTGGTCGTTCGCGCTACTGGCAGCAGCCGTGCTGCTGATGCTTCGCGCCGAGACGCGCGGCCGGGAGCCTCGGGGAGGTCGTGCAAGCGGCGCCTCCGCCGTCGCAGCAGGTATCGGCGCGCTCGCGCTCGTCGCGACCCTCCTGATCACTCCCTCCCTCCCCCAGCCAGGCCCCCGGGTTGCGTCCGGGAGCGGGACCGCCGGGATCGATGCATCCCTCTCACTCGGGCAGGATCTGCGTCGCCCCGAGCAGATCGAGGTCCTGCGGATGCGCTCGACCGCGCCGCTGCCTCCGTACCTGCGCGTGGCAACGCTCAGCGAGTTCACCGGCGCCGTCTGGGAACCCGACCGCACGTGGTCGCTTCCCTTGGAAGGCGGAGCCGCGTTCGGCGATGTCGAAACCGGTCCCGGCATCGAGGTGGCCGACTACTCCACGACTGTGGAGATCACCGACCTCTCCGCATCCTGGCTTCCGGTGCCCTTCCCTGCTGTGGGAGTCGAAGGCCTGTCGGGTTCGTGGAACGTGATGCCGCTGAACCGGACGGTCGTGGGCGAGAACGGGGCGACGCAGGGGCAGTCGTATGTCGTCGAGACCCGCGTCCCCGAACCGACCCTCGACCAGATCCGTGCAGCGGATGCCAACCCTGACCGGGTTCGGGACACGGCATCCGCTCTGCCCGACAACCTCCCCGAGATCATCGCCCAGACCGCGCGAGAGATCACCGCCGGCACCACGAACGACTATGACGCGCTGATCGCGATGCAGTCCTGGTTCCGCGGATCGGACTTCCGGTACTCGCTCGACGCCCCGGTCGAGCAGGGGTTCGACGGGTCAGGCGCTGACGCGGTGGCGGCGTTCCTCGAGGTGAAGTCCGGGTACTGCGTGCACTTCGCGTCGGCATTTGCGCTCATGGCACGGACCCTCGACATGCCCTCGCGGATCGTGGTCGGCTACCTGCCCGGCGTCAACACCAGCACCGTCGTCGACGGGCAGAACGTGCGGTCGGTACTCAGCGGTCAGCTTCACGCGTGGCCCGAGGTGTACTTCGACGGGATCGGCTGGGTCGCATTCGAGCCGACCAACAGCCTCGGGACGGCGACGCGGTTCGGCTCGGCCACGGATGCCGCACAGGACGACACGGCTGACCCCACACCGACCGCGTCATCCACCCCGTCGGCAACCCCGCAGCCCACGCGATCGGCCCTCTCCGAGAACCTCGACACCCCGAATGCCTCGGTTCCCCTTCCCTTGCAACGCAACCTTGCGGCGTTCGGATGGGGAGCGTTCGCGGTCGGGATGCTCGCTCTTCTGGCCGCGCCGGGCGTCGTTGCCGAGCTGCGCCGACGGCGGCTGCTTGCTTCGGCCGCGCGCGGTGATGCGGTGGCCGCGTGGGCAGTTGTTCGGGATACCGCGGCGGATCTCGGCATCCGGGTGGCGGGGAGCGACACCCCGCGGATGCTCGGGGACCGGCTCGTACGGCATCACGGCGTTGATGCGGATGCCATGGCTGTGCTCGTGTCGGCTATTGAACGAGAGTCCTATGCACTCGCCGGTGCTGGCACGGCGCCGAGGCCGCGGCCTGGCGATGGCGGAACCGAGCGGGGGACGCTCGCCCAGGCGGCTCGAGAGGTTCGCGGCCAGGTGATGCTGGCGGCCTCTCCTGCGCGACGATCGATCGCCCTGGTCGCGCCCCGGTCACTGGTGCTCGGCCTGTTTCCCCGCAGCTAGACGAATAAGCCTTGAGCCGCGACCCGGGTGAGTACGGTCACGCACCGGTGCGAGTTAGCACGGCTCCTCGCCTTCGGCAGCAAGGATGTGCCATATCGCGAAGGTGACGTCGGCCGCGCCGACGGAGTCGCCGGCAACGAGCGCATCGATCGGTTGCTCGTGCCGCGTGACCGCCATCACATCCCCCGCACCACCTCCGACAAGCACAACCTATGCACGTGGACTCTGCATGGTGGATGCGCACTCTTGGCGCGCTCTCCGATGATCGAGAAGTGAGCTCTCTCATGACGATCGGCGATTTCTCCCGCGCCGTCCGCCTGAGCGCGAAGGCCCTCCGCTTCTACCACCAGAACGGCATCCTCGCGCCTGCCCTGGTCGACGAGCACAGCGGCTACCGTCTCTACGCAGCCGAGCAGATCCCCGACGCTCAGGTCATCCGGTCCCTGCGGGCACTGAGATTACCGGTGCCCACCATCCGGGAGATCCTGGCAGCCCCCGACATCACGGCGCGCGCCGCGCTCCTCTCAACGCATCTCGGGCGCCTCGAGCAGGAACTCGCGGAGACACAGGCGGCCGCCGAGCAGCTTCGCGGATTGCTCAGCCCACCCGATCCGGAGATCGCCGTCACATTCCGCACGGTACCGGCCATGGCGGTCCTTTCGCTTAGCGAGGTGATCGAGCTCGGGGACCTCGAGCAATGGTTCCGCGAGGCTACCGCCCAGCTACAGAGCATCGCCGCCCGAGCCCCCGGCTCAGCGGGAAGCCAGCTGGGCGGCGTATGGCCCAACGAACTCATCGCCGACGGCCGCGGTAGAGCGACGGTGTTCCTCACAAACGCCGACGACATCGCCGACGATCTTGTTGGTGGCGGTCTCACGCGCGAGACTCTGCCACCCGTCGAGGTCGCCGTCGCCGTTCACAGAGGCAGCGATGATCGTGTCCCCCGCGCCTATGCCGCCCTCGGTACGTATGTCGCGCGACACCAACTGGCCACGGATGCGCCCGCCCGCGAGATCTACCTCGAGGGCCTCCCCGGCACAGATCCCACGACGACCACCGAGATCCAGTGGCCCGTCTTCCGCGTGACTCACTGATTTGCACTCTCGGCAGCCGCCGCAGCCGGCAGGGAGACCTGCGCCCGAAGACCACGCCATCGGAGGATGCGACCGAGACCGCGTTGCGGAGCGCGCGAAGGAGCGCCGGATTGAGTCGGGTGACGCCCGGATACGTGTCGTCTGTGACGGAAACACCCGGGGGAAGGTATCCGTGTTCGACCGTGGTGCGCGGCTCGCTCGGCACCACCGCCGGGTCGGTCGGGGCGCCGCCGGGTCGGTCGGGGCGCCGCCGGCGGGGGATCGATCGAAGCGTATGCAAGACCACAGCGACCGGTCGCTGTTCTGGCGGATGCCGCGCACGTGCATCCGATCTCTTGACCTTCCCCTTGGGGGAAGCCCAACGCTGGTCTGGTGCGACACCCACAGCACCGCGATGATCTCCGCCGCAGGCGCGGACGCGCACATCAAGAGACAACGAAAGGCAGAAACATGGCTGAGACACACACCGTCGACCCCTACGACGCAGCGATCCTTCCCGAGGTTATCGTGCGCTACCTGAGGGAGCACGGCGACGGCGGCGACTGGCGCGCCGTTCTGCAGACGTTCTCGGCAGATGGCCGGGTGACGGATGAGGGCATCCGCTACGAGGGCACCGATCGGATTCGGGACTGGCTGACGAAAGCTGCCTCCGAGTACACCTACGCGACCACACTGATCGGGCAGCGACAGGAGGGGCCCGACCAGTGGGTGGTCTCGGCGCGTCTGCAGGGAAACTTCCCCGGGGGAACGGCAGATTTGCGCTACCGGTTCACGGTGCGCGAGGGAGAGATCGCGGAGTTGACCATCGCGCCGTGACCGCGAAGCATCCCTGCAGAGGGGGCGTGCTCTGGTACGCGAAGCACGCCCCTCTCTCGACCCGAGCCGACCGAGAAGCAGCGACCGTCACCGTCGGCTGGTTCGCCACGGCGGCGTCATCGTCAATACCCCGAACCCACGAAAAAGCCCTGAGCCGCGACCCGTTCGTAAACGATGACGCGACTCAGGACACATGGCGGTGACGGTGGGATTTGAACCCACGGTGCGCTTGCACGCACACACGACTTCCAATCGTGCTCCTTAGGCCGCTCAGACACGTCACCAGAACAGCCTGTCCATCGTACCCGATGGGCCTCTCTCGCCCGGACCAGCGGATAAGCGCTCACGCTGTGAGCGCGAAGCGGGAGCTACCGGCGAGCCGGGGCGTCCGGACGGGGTCGATCCACGCGGGCGGGATGAGCCAGACCCGCCCAGCCGGGCCGGTGCTGTCGATCTCGATCTCCCACCCGTCGTCATGAACGCGATGGTGACAGCCGGTGCATAGGAGCACACCATTCTCGAGGTCGGTTGGACCGGTATCTCGTTCCCACCACTTCGCGTGATGAACAATGCACCACCCGGGCGGGGCGCCGCAGAAGATGCATCCGCCGTCTCTTCCTGCGAGCGCAAGCTTCTGGGCGGGAGTGAACAAACGCTTGAGCCTTCCCCAGTCGAGAATCTCGCTCTCGCCACCCAGCACACACGGGATAACTTGGGCGTCGGCCGCGAGCCGGCGGACGGCTCCTGCCGAAACCGGTTGATCGAGACCGTCGATCGTGGCAGCCCCGATTCCGCTCTGCAGTTCCTCAAGACTCATACGCACGACGACGGTGGTTGCAGGGCCCGTGGGGACACGGTCGCAGCTCAATCCGTGCCGACACAGGTCCGCCAACGCGTCTGCGGCAAGCTGCTTCACGGATCGCAGGTCGCGCTCGTCGGTGGATGCATGCTCGTTGCGGCGCAAGACCTGGGTCACCATCGCTTCAATCGCCGTCTTCACGGGCACCGCGGTCTCGGCATCCAGTTTTGCCGTGAGTGTCACCATGCCGTCGCGCTCCTGGATGACGAGAGAGCGCTGCGCCCGGGCATCCTCGTGCCGCGGTTCGACACCATCGGGATCGAGGTGCGCCTCGACGCGCGCCAGCAGCTTCGAGAGTTCGTCGGGCCGCATTCCGGGCGCAAGTTCCACGAGCTGCCGTTCTGCTTCGTCGATGCGCGCAGGGTCTACACGAAGGGAAAGCCGGTCGAGAAGGGTCACGATCGCCGCCGCCGGCGTCACCCCAAGGTCTCCCCGGGCGATCGAGGCGGCCACAAACTGCCGCTTTGCGGGCAGCGGATCACCCGTGAGCGTCATCCGCGGCGCGGTTGCCTCACCGACCTGGACGATGCGAAGCGCCTCACCGATGCCGGTCCCCGTCGTGGTGGAGATCAGCGCCGCTGGCGAAGCGAATCCCTGACGCTTGGCAAGCGATTCTTTGCCGAGTTCCCGCCGCGACTGACGCGCGATCTCGGCGGCAACGGGCGCGAAGGCTGCGTCAACTCGCCGCCGCAACGCTCCGTAGGCGTTGTTCACGGCAACCAACTCGGCCGCGGTCAACGACTCCGGCGACCGTTCAGCGCCTGCAGCAGCGAGCGCTTCCAGCGCCTCGGCGATACCTGCCAGCGAGTTCGTCATGCCTCGACATTAGAACATACCTCCGACATTCATCCTGGCTAGGTGCACCTCAGAACGCTCGAATCGCGAGGTGTCCCGACACTCCCCTTCAGTCGCGCCTTCGCGCGACTTTCGCGCTTTGCGACCAGCGTCAAGGCGCGACTGAGCGGAGGCCCCGACCCGAAGGTACCGAGCTCCGCTACGGCCGATCGTGGCTCGTTTCGAGAGTCATCCGGCGCCCTGCCGTCAGCCAGAGCGCCGGGCCGACGACCGGAACGAAGAGGATCAGAAGCGTCCAGATCAACGCCAGCCTCCGGTGAGCTGTCGGGCGGAGCGGGCAAGCCTCGTCCAGAACACTGTGGACCCGGCATCCGTGCAAACGTAGCCGAGCTCGGTGAGCACCGGCTCGAATCGGTCAGCAGTCGCCGCGACGTCGGCGACCGAGATACCCAGATGATTGACGAGCGGCAACGTCACGCCTGCCGGAGGATCTTCGGCATCGCCTTGCCCTTGGCCAGTTCGTCGATCAGCTTGTCGAGGTAGCGGATCTTCTGCATCAGCGGATCCTCGATCTCTTCCACACGCACGCCGCACACGACGCCCGTGATCGCCGAGACACGCGGATTGAGATCGGCATCCTCGAAGAACTCCTCGAACGTCGTCTGCTCGTCGAGGTGTCGCGCCAGAGCCTCGTCGTCGAAGCCTGTCAGCCACCGGATGATCTCGTCGACTTCATCCTTCGTGCGACCCTTGCGCTCGGCCTTCGCGACGTAGAGCGGGTAGACGGAAGCGAAGCTCGTCGTGAAGATCCGGTGCGCCATGGTCCGAGGGTACGCGCTGGGCCTACCGGCGTCCCGAGGCGAACACCACCGGGACGCCCAGCCACTCCCCGAGGTCGCGGATTTCGGCATCCACCATCTCGCGCTCCTCGTCATCGAACGGGATGAGTTCGTGCACCGCCGAGACGACGAGGTTCTCTTTCTTCTTGTCGAGTTCAGCATCCAGGAGAGCCGAGAAACGGTCGCCGATGAGAATCGGATGCACGAAGTAGCCGTACACGCGCTGCGCTTTGGGCTTGAACTGCTCGAGGACGAAGTCGAAGTCGAACAGCTCAGCCAGGCGAGGCCTGTCGAAGAGCATCCGGTCGTACGGGTTGAGGATCGCGACCCGACCACCGGGGTCGTCATCGTGGGCGGCGATCGCCTCGGGGTCGACGCGCCATTTCCACGCGCTCCCCTCGATCTCCGCCGGCTCCCCCGCCATGCCGACATCACTCCAGGGCGACTTCTGGCGCGCGATCCCCGCAGCCTGAAGGCGCCGCTGCTGCATCCGCTCTTCGGCTTCCTCGGCCGTGATGGCCCCGTCATCGGGACCATAGAGCCGCTCGGCAAGGTCCCACACGCGCTGGCGGTTCTCGCGTCGGACCACGGCCACCTCGCCGATGACCGAGAGCAGCTCGAGCATCCGTGGCACCTGATTCGATCCGTACCAGCCGCTCTCGTTGCTGCGCTGCACGACGCTGGTATCGGGAATCTCGGATGCCAGCAGCGGCCCCTCGGCGCGCAGCCGAGCCAGGACATCATTGCGAAAGGCAGCGTTTGCCTCCAGGTACTCGCGGGAAGCGGCACGCAACTGCCGGGCACGCATCAGGGGCACCATGTAGGGCATCAGGCTGGACGCGAAGAATCGCCCGTCGAGTTCGAACAGCAGGCGATCGTCTTCGACGGCCTTCTTCAGCTGACCCGGCTCATATCCCCATCCGATGCGACTCCAGAAGGCGGTCTGCTCGGCGGGCGCGATCGTCGCCGTCGGATCGATCTTGATGCTGCCGAGTTGTTCGGCGACCTCGACGACATCGCCGGGACGATCGGCATCCAACAACTGCGCGCGCACGGCGATCCGGCGCGCTTCGTCCCGAGTGAGCCGATGCATGCCGCGAGCGTACCGCCCGGCACCGACACACGCGCCCGACGTATCAGTGGGCGCCGAGAACCATGTACTTCTCGGCCGCACGCAGGCCTTCGAATCCGAATTGCGCATACAGTCCGTGCGCGTCAGCGGTGGCGAGCATGACACGGCGGACGCCGAGCGGCTGGACATCTGCGACGATCCCGGCCATGAGCGCCTTGCCGATGCCCTGACCTCGAGCGTCGGGTGAGACGAAGACATCGCAGAGCGAGGCGAAGGTCGCGCCATCGGTCACGATTCGCGCGTAGCCCACCTGCTCACCGGTATCGCGGTCGTAGACGCCGTAGTTGCGGGAGCCCTCGATCGCGGCGTCCTGCTGCTCGCGCGAGCGCCCGCGTGCCCAGTACGACAATTCACTCAGCCAGCGATGAACCGTGACCCGATCGACGCGGCGTGGGTCGGCAGAGAACTCGTATGCGGGCATGGGGATATTCTCGCCGAGCCGGCTCGCCCGGTCGCTAGTCAGCCCGCGACACGGGAACTGATCATCGCGACGGCCGGGTGATCGAGGCCAGTCGCCAGACCGCCCACATGGCACCGGCGCCGGCAACCGCAAACACGCCAAAGCTCCACAGCGGCGCGCCGGCTGCTTCGCCGAGCACCGTGATTCCGAGGATGACTGCAACGAAGGGGTCGACGATCGTGAGCCCCGCGACAACTGTCTGCGGGTTGCTCACGGTGTGGGCTGTCTGCACGAAGTAGATCGACAGCGCGCCGGCCACAGCGATCCCGATCAGGCACGCGATCGTCAGCAGGTTTGTGTCGTCGATCCCGAAGTCCTGCGACGCCCACGCGGTCTGGACACGGAGGATGACGGTCTTGCCGAGGGTTGCGACGAATCCCGCGAACAGCCCGCCGAGCACGACATAGGCAACGGGCGGGATGCCGCGGCGCCGCATCAGCGCAAGAGTCGCGAAGGTCGCGGCAAGAACAACGAGCAGAATGATGAGGATCAGGATGAGCTCGCGATCGGTGATCGCTGTCTGCACGCTCACAGCCGCGGCCACTCCGACGAACGCGGCAAGGCTCACCACGGCGACCGCGATCGCCACGATTTCGGGGCGGCGAGGCGGGCGGCGCGTGACGACCGCGGTGAGCGCAGAAGCGAAAACGAGCGCGATCACTCCCACCGGCTGGACGACGATAAGCGGGGCGAAAGCGAGAGCAGCCAGTTGCGCGAGAATGGCCAGCCCGAACAACACAGACCCGAGGAGCCAAACGGGCGTCCTCGCGAGGGCCCAGAAACCCGCGACACCGAGGCGCCGTGAGCCCCCACCGCTGGCCCGTTCGACCCCGACCGATTGGAGGTGGTTTCCGACAGTGAGCAGCGCCGCCGACAGCACGGCAAGCGCGATGCCGATGATCGGAAACGAACTCAACTGCATGCGGGTCCCCCGGTGCCTCGTCGTGTCACCTGGCGCTCAGGCTATCCGACAACCCAGGATCTGAGAGGCGCTGATCATTCGGATGCCGAGGCCGGCGCGAGCAAGCTTCGCTCCGTGAGCACCCCGTCGTGGATCTCGAGTACCCGATCCGCGCGCGCCACGATCGATGGATCATGGGTGGAGAGCAGCACAGCGACGCCGTCGTCATGCGCGACCGAGGCGATCAGGTCGATCATCGCCTCTGCAGTGTGTGAGTCGAGTTGGCCTGTCGGCTCGTCGGCGAGCAGCACCCGCGGCGATGCCGCCAGGGCCCGCGCGATCGCGACGCGCTGACGCTGCCCACCAGAGAGTTCTGCCGGACGCTGCCCGGCGTGGCCAGCCAGACCGACCCGCTCCAGGAGTGCGCTGACGCGCTCATCGCGCGCGCCCGGTTCAGCCCGGACGATCCGAAGCGGAATCTCGACGTTCTCGGCGGCGGTGAGCGCATCGAGCAGCCCGAAGGACTGGAAGATGAACGCGATATCGTCGCGCCTCACCCTGTCGAGGTCGCGCTCCGGGGCATCCGTTACCACCGTCTGTCCGACGCGAACTGACCCGCTCGATGCCGCCTCGATACCACCGAGGACGTGCAAGAGGGTCGTCTTTCCTGCCCCCGAGGGTCCGATGAGCACGACAAGCTCCCCCGGGTACAGCTCCAGGGAGGCGCGCACGAGGGCATGCACCTCGCCAGCCGGTGTGAGGTGGGTCACCGAGATGTCGGATGCCGTGACCACCGGCTCCACCGAACGCTCACTCATCTGCAGCCTCGTCTCGTCCCGTCGCTGCTCCGGCCGAGTCCGGTACCGCAGAGCCCTCGTGGCCTGGCCGGACAGCTATATGGTCGGCCTGAAGCTGCAGACGCACGCGGTCTCGCAGACCCAGGTTCGTCAGGTAGTCCGCCGGTAGTTGCATCCGGCCGACCCGGTCAAGCACGACGAACTCTTCCGCCATCGCGTGTTCGCGTCCTTCATCATCGGTATGCGTCCAGCGCAGCACCTCCGTCGAGGTGCGGCCGTCACGGATCTGTACCGTGCGCTGGACATGCTCCGAGACCGCGGGGTCGTGCGTCACGATCAGGGCGGTGGTTCCCAGTTCAGCGTTGACCTGCTCGAAGGTACGAAGAACCTCCGCCGATGCCCCCTCATCGAGGTCGCCGGTCGGCTCATCGGCCAGCAGTACCCGAGGCTCATTGACCAGTGCTACCGCGATCGCGACGCGCTGCTGCTGCCCACCGGAAAGCTCTGCCGGGTGCCTGTCTGCCAGGTGGGCAGCCCCGACGAGGTCCAGCATCCGAAGCGCCCGCTCCTTCGCACGGGGCTTGCTCCCGATAGCGGCGGCCAGCTCGACGTTCTCGAGCGCAGAGAGGTAGGGCAGCAGGTTCCGCGCTGTCTGTTGCCAGACGAAGCCCACCACATCGCGCCGGTATTCCACGCGATCGCGTGTGGTCAGCGACGGCAGGTCACGACCGGCGACCACAGCCTTCCCCGCCGTGGGGGTATCCAACCCCGACAGAATCGCCAGCAGCGTCGACTTGCCTGAACCCGAGGCTCCGACGAGTGCAACAAGTTCCCCGCGACCGACGAACAGGTCAAGTCCCTGGAGGGCCTGGACCTCGATGTCGGCGACGGTGAAGATCCGTACGAGTCCTTCGCAGCGGATGTCGGCTTCAGCCGAGGGTGCTGGTGTCATCTCAGTCCTCCCCCGTTCGCAGCACTGTCGCCGTCGAGGTCGCACGGGCAGTCAGCACGCCGCCGATCACGGCGAGGGCGAGAGCTGCCAGCACGATCGCGACGAGCGTAGCGCTCAGGACGGGATCAATGAAGAGCGAGGGCTGACCGCCCCCACCGGTGAACGGGCGCAGGTCGATCGAGAACACGATCAGAAGAGGCAGCAGGATGCCGAGAGCTCCGCCAGCCACGAGCGCGGTGACCCCCAGGGGAACGAACTCCCACGCCACGATGCCGCGCGTCGCGCGCCGCCCCATCCCCATCGTGCGTAGCAGCGCGATGACGCGGGATCTCGCATCGCGAGTCACGCCTGCCACGACCAGGACGGCGACAGCCGAGAGCCCAATCGCGATACCGACTGCGCTGAGCAACGCGATCCGCAGAGCCGTCACCGCTGGGGAACTGCGGATCTCATCGGTCGAGGCATCCAGCAGACTCACCGAGAATGTCCCCCCGAGGATCTGGCCGACCTGATCGACCACGGGAGCGGCGTCGTACCCGGGCGCGAGGTCGAGCAGTATCGTCCGGGGAAAGAAGCCCTTGCCGGTGAGGGTCGTGTAGTCCTCGGCTCCGACGACCACGAACTCCGAAGACGCGGTGAGGCCAAGGATCTCGGCGATCGATGTGGCTCCCACAGCAGAAACGCCCGAGACATCGGTGACGGCTCCACCCAGATCGGCCGTCACCGCTGTCGAGGGCACGACCTGCATCGGAACCTCCGCATCAGCGACGCCCGCGGGAAAGGCTCCCACCATCCCGTTTTGCACCGCGGCGAGCGCGGTGACGTCAGTGGCGATGACCTCGGCAGTGACGCGGCCGCCCGGTCCCGTGGCCGGCAGATAATCGCCGCGAAGCAGGCCCGCGACGGCTGCGATTCCCTCGATCCCCCGAATCGCCTCGAGCCGATCGGCATCCACGTACGGGCCGGAGATCTGGATGTCTGCACCGACCGTGCGCTGAGCCGCGACAACGGCTCCTCGGTCGACAGTGGCCAGCACAACGGAGGAGAACACCGCGATCGCGACAGCCACGAGCATCGCGAGCACTGCCGCCGTGCCGGCAACCGGCTCCCGCACGGCGCGCGCGGCACCCACGAGTCCCGTCGCTCCCCGGCGACGCCGTTGCAGGCGCAAAGCCAACGTGAGGGGGATCGGATGCAGGCGTACGACGACCAACGCGAGCGCTACCGTCAGCAGCAGCGGCGCGGCCACCGCGAGGGGATCGAGGGCGCCGGGACCAGCACCGCGTACCAGCAACACGGTCACGGCTACCGCGGCGAGCACGACCACGAGAGCCTCCGTTGCCAGCAGCGGCAACGTCCGCCGCCCGTGACCCAGGTCTTCCCGACCGACGGCCAGGAGATTCCGGGGCAGTGCGAGAGCGAGCGCCGCGGCCGGAACTACACCCGCGAGGATAGCGAGCACGACAGGCACCCACCCTGCGTCCGCGGGAACGAGGAGTACACCGAGCGCCGCCGCGATGACACTCGCCGGGACGCCGAGAAGCGCACCCTCGAGAGCGAGCAGGCGGCGCAGTTGCGACGGCGCGGCACCGCGTGCAGCCAACAGTGCCAGCTGCTGACGACGCCTGCGAACCATGAGCGCCGCGGCGAGAACCTCGAGCGAGAAGGCCACGACGACGGGGCCCACCGCCGCCACCGCGAGAATTGCGCGTGTGGCCTCGGTCCGTCCGACGGCAACGCCGAGCGCGGCCACCAGGCCGGAATCGAGCGAAACACGCAGATCGCCCCCCTCGCTCAGCGGCAGCGGTGAAGCGACGATGGCGCGAATCGCCGGAAGCAGTTGCGCTACATCGATGTCAGCGGCACCAACGGTGTCGACCGGGTACCACGCGATCACGGTCCCAGGCGGGTCGAGCGTCTCCCACGTCCCGGGATCGATCCAGGCGGCAGAACCTGCCACCGGACGCCGGTTCCCGTCATCGAAGACGGATGCCGTGAGCACGGTAGGCAGATGAAGCCAGCGCGGATCGTCTGGATCGGTTGCTCGAACCGTCGCCGTCAGCACCACCTCGAGCGGCGCGGCCGCGGTAGGAATCGTGCGCTGCTCTCCGATCGGCCAGTCCATGGTGGCGGCAGCGCCCGCGGACAGTGCGATCTCGATCGGCCCGGAACCCGACCACGCCCTCGGCCACGTCCCCTCGGCAATCTGCAGGTGCGCGAGGGCATCGGGCTCGGCCATAAGTTGAACGTCAGCAAAGGGCGAGGTCGGCCCGAGGACCTCCGGCGATGCCCGCAGCGGATCGGTGTAGACCGCGACCTCGCCGTCTTCGACGAGGCCCTGAATGCTCGATGGCCACTGATCTCGCGCGCTCGATAGTGAAGACTCCAGTCCTGCGAGGCCCCCCTCGGGCACGACCGCCGACACAGTCCCAGTCAGGTCGCGCGTTGTCGGGGCAAGCTGCCCCACCTGGTGGGCAACCTCGTCCCTGGTGACCTGAACCAGCATGCGCGGCGCTGCGGAGATGAGCAGCGCCGTCATCGCAGCAAGAACGACGATGACCGTTGCAGCCCCACGGGGCACACCGAAGCGCCGCCGCAGCAGGCGGAGAACCGAAACGCGATCCGACGGCATCCGTCACTCGTCCTCTCGGACCAGTCGCGCGAGCGCTCTCGGAAGACGCACCCACCAGGCAAGGGTCAGCCCACCGACCAGAAGCACCGCCAACAGTACGAGGAGGACGGGGACATCAACCTGAATGCCGACGGGATAGGCAGCGGGAAGGCTACCGGATGCCCACCTCACCGCCGCGGGCACCGTCGCCACTGCCGTCACCGCTCCCCCGATGGTCCCGGCAACGAAGCCGACGACAAGGGCTGTCGTGTTCTGCACTGCCACCACCGTGGCCGCACCACGCCTGCCAGCTCCCACAATGGCCACCAGTGCTGCCTCACGAGCCTCGACCCCGCTGACTCCGCCGCGCAACACGAGCAGAGTCAGGGCGATGAGGACGGACCCGATCGCTGATACCTCAAGGACGGATCCCTGCCTGACGCGGTCTGCTGCAACAGCCGGATCGGGTGTGAGCACGACGACCTGCGGGTAGTCCCGTTCGACCAGCGCAGCTGAAGCACCGGGGTCGTCGGATGCGAGCCAGAGCTGATTGGTCTCGACCGGTTTCCCCGAGACAACTGCCAGACGCGCGAGGTCTACGACGAAGCCGCGCGAGCCCGGGGTCCCTGGGATCACGGGAACCACGCCGGCGATCACCATGTCGGCCGTGAGCGAGGGTGAGGAGGCATCGAGGGCGAGGGAGTCGCCCTCGATGAGCCCCAAGTCGTCGGCGACGTCTTGCGACACCAGTGCCGGAATCTGTCCAGCATCCGAAAACCGGCTGAGGCGTTCGAACCAGTCGCCCGGATCGATGACACCCGGGATCGCCGTCATCACCTGAGAAAGCTTGTCGGATTCCAGCGCCAGGATCGGGACACGGTCACGATCGGAGCGCGTAGAGGGCATGCTCGCAACCAGTTGGCGGCCCCCCATCGCGGCCCCTGCCCGGGCTGTGTCCGCAATGGCGGAGGGCGCGACATCGTCGGGGATCGTTACGACGCGAAGGTCTGCGCCCACTCGCAGGGCCTCCGGCCCGTCTCCGAGCCGGTCAGCGCTGGAGATGTAGGAGGCTGCCACGATGCTCATCCCCACGGCGATGGCGACGGCGATCATCGACGCAGCCGACCGGCCAGGACGGCGAGAGAGCCGGCGCAGTGCCGTGACGACGATGAGGCCACGGCTCCGGGCGGCTGCCCGACTCAGCATCCGGAGCACAGCAAGAGCGAGAACGGTCGATGCCGCGACAACCACGAGAAGGAGCAGGGCAGGGGCCAGGAACGAGAGGGGGTCCACACCGAAAGTCAGGAGGCGCCAGGTCGCCACCCCCGTGAGGATGGCGACGACAACGATCGTAGCGATGGCAACCGCGACCGCCCTCGTCGGCGGACTCTCGCGCCCAGCAAGCGCACCGGCGCTACCCGCGGTGCCGACGATGATCACCGCAACACCCGTGGCCGTCAGCACGATCTGCGGTGCGGCGGACATCAGCGCCCACAGGAGCACAGCCGCGCCGAGAGCACCGGCAAGGCTTGCCACTGTCGTGACGACGGCAGTTTCGGCAACGGCCATCGTCACCAGCCAGCGCGGCGCCACGCCACGGGCCAGAAGCAATCTCGTCTCGCCGACGCGTGAGCGCGCAACCTCGACCGTTGAGAGCGCCACCCCCAGGGCGATCGACAGGGCGAGCATCCCGATCGCGACCGCGGCGAGACTGCCTGACCCGCCGATCGTGAGCCCGTCCGCTGCGGAGCGTCCGGCCCGAGCGGCATCCACGGCGGTCGCCGCGGTGACCAGCGCGCCCGATAGCCCCGCGAACGCTGCCAGTGCGACAAGCGACGCGCGCGCGGCTGCGGCGCGTCGGAGAGCGAAACGGATGACTCCGCTCACTCGCGCCTGCTCCGCATCCTGGCACTCTAGCCGAGGGACCGAGGGGCGAGAACATGGCGGGCGGCGGTGCGTCAGCCACCCGTCAGCACACGGATCGCGATCCGGAAGGTCGTACGGCTGCGATGGATGAGTGAACAAGCGAGCATGGGCCTGGGGTGCCATCGGCGCTGCAATCGTTCTCGGAGCCGCGGTGGGATCGGACCTGATCGTCCGGGCGAACATCGACGCGAGGATTGACACCGCCACCTCCGGATTAGCCATCGACGGACTCTCTGTCTCCGCTGGCCCGACACCAGCGATATGGCAAGTGCTCACGGGTCGAGTGGATCTGCACGTCGCAATCGACAGCAGCGCCATGGCGACGATGGCCGCGTGCCGGTTCGATTCGCCGGTCGATGTACAGATCGACGCGAGCGCCCTGTCTGTGGCGGTCAAGATGCCGTACCGCGGAAGGACGATTCCGGCGACGATTGGCTTTCTGCCCTCATCCACACCCGAAGGGTGGCGGCTCGTGCCGAGCTCGGTCACCGTCGCCGGATTCGAGGTACCACCGGCCATGCTCTCGCAGGCAGGTGACGCGGTCCCTGCCGCTCTCATCGACGGGATCGAGCTCCCGAGTGACCCGGACGCGATAGCCGTGACGTCGGTATCCCTGGCACAGGACGAGCTGGTGCTGTCATTGACGGCGCCGGCCTCGGCATCCGGCGCGCGTGGTCTTGCCGGGCCCCTGAACGGCTGTATGGGCTGAATCGTCAGCTTCCCGTCAGGTTCGGCGAGCGTGAGCGGTCAGGTCGACGGGCTCGACTGGTGACTACCGCATCCGCTGGCCCGGAAGGCTCTCATGTCACTCGCCCTGCACCGGCTCGGCCACCTGGTCGCTCGCCACCGACTTCTCGTCATCATCGGATGGCTGGTCGTGATTCTCGCGCTCCTCGGCGCCAGCCGCGTGGCCGGCACCGCGTACGCCGACAACTTCTCGGTGCCCGGCACCGAGTCTGAGATCGGACAGACCGTCCTCGAGGAGCGCTTCGGGTCATCGGCCGCGGGCGCCAGTGCACAGCTCCTCTTTCGCACCGACTCCGGCTCGATCGAGGATGCCGATGCCGCCGCGGTCATCGAAGACGCCCTGGCCGAAATCGAAACGATCCCGGGCGTCGCGAACGTCAGCGGCATGGACCGCCTGCAGATCGACGAGAACGGCGACGCGGCGCTGGCCACGGTGCAGTTCGAGGACGAGAAACCCAGCGACGAGGCCCTGGATGCCGTGCACGAAGCAGCCATTGTCGATGAGGCCGGCGTGACCTCGACCATCGGCGGCTCAGCCTATGGCGAAGGTAACCCCGAGATGTCGCACCTGTCAGAGGTCATCGGCATCGCGGTCGCACTCCTTGTTCTGTTCGTGACGTTCGGATCGTTCCTGGCTGCCGGGATGCCGATCGTCGCCGCCATCGCGGGAGTGGGCGCGACGATCAGCATCCTGGCTCTCGCGTCGCACGTCGCGGACATCTCGACCGCGACTCCCTCGTTCTCAACGATGCTGGGCCTTGCTGTCGCGATCGACTACTCCCTGTTCATCCTGTCCAGACATCGGCAGGAACTTGCCGCCGGCTTGGAGCCGCGCGAGGCGATGTCCCGCGCGCTGGGAACCGCGGGCGGTGCCGTCGTCTTCGCGGGACTCACGGTGATCGTCTCGCTCCTGGGGCTCTCGGTCGTCGGCATCCCCGTGCTCACCGTCATGGCCTTCGGCGGGTCGCTCGCGGTTGCCACAGCGGTCCTCGTCGCCCTGACGCTGCTGCCGGCCATCGCGCTGCTCGCCGGCACTCGCCTCACGCCCCGCGTTCGCCGCGCGAGACGTTCGGCATCGCCGGCACCGAGCGGGCGCCCGGGGTTCTCGAGCCGGTGGGTGCGGATCGTGACCCGTGTTCCCGCGCTGACCATCGTGCTCGTGGTCGTCGGCGTCGGCGCGCTCGCCCTGCCTGCGACGCAGATGGCACTCGCCCTGCCGGATGCCAGCACCAAGCCGGTCGGCACCGACAGCCGCGACCACTTCGATGCGGTGGCCGAGACGTTCGGACCCGGCTGGAACGCTCCCCTGCTCGTCACCGTCGACATCCTCGAATCGACCGATCCGCTCGAGACGATGGACGACCTGTCCGCAGCGATCTCGGAGATCCCGGGCGTTGCCGCCGTGCCGGTCGCATCGCCGAACGCGGGTGCCGACACGGGGCTGATGCGCGTCATTCCCGGGGGCGGCCAGAACGATCCGGCCACGACGGACCTCGTCCACGAGTTGCGCGAGCGCGCTCCCGACCTGGAGGAGCAGTACGGGGTCAGCGATATCAGGGTGACCGGAACCACGGCCATCAACATCGACACCTCGGAGCGACTGGCTGGCGCACTGTTGCCCTTCGCCCTCACCGTTGCAGGGCTCTCGATCGTTCTGCTGATGATCGTCTTCCGTTCCATCTGGGTGCCGATCAAGGCCACCGTCGGCTTCCTCCTGTCGGTTGGGGCAGCGTTCGGCGCGATCGTCGCGGTCTTCCAGTGGGGCTGGTTCCCCGCGATCCTCGGCGACTCTCTCCCCGGCCCGCTCGTGAGCTTCCTGCCGATCCTGGTGATGGGAGTCCTGTTCGGCCTCGCGATGGACTACGAGATGTTCCTCGTGAGCCGGATGCGGGAGGACTACAGCCACACACGTGATGCCCACGGCGCCGTCATGAGCGGGTTCAGACACTCTGCCCCGGTGGTCACGGCAGCAGCCCTGATCATGATCGCGGTGTTCGTGGCGTTCATTCCCGCCGGCAGCGCAACGATCAAACCCATCGCCTTCGGTCTTGCCGTCGGCGTGTTCGTCGACGCCTTCCTCGTGCGGATGACGCTGGTTCCCGCCGTCATGACGTTGCTCGGCGACCGCGCGTGGTGGCTGCCCGCGTGGCTCGAGCGGATCCTGCCCGCCGTCGACATCGAGGGCGACGCGCTCGCACGCCAGGTGGCGCTGGATGAGAGTGGACGCAGTGCCCTCGCGATCAGCGCGCATGACCTGGTTGTCGATCCCGGCGCGGCTGCTCTCAACCTTGCGATCAGCGCCGGCGAGGTGGCGAGCATCCCCGTTCCCGGTGGCATCGATGAAATGAGACTCGCGCATGTTCTCGCCGGCAGAACCCGACCGGTCTCGGGAGCCCTTGCCGTGCACGGTCAGGTGCTTCCCGAGCGCGCAGAGTCAGTTCGTCGCGCGACGGCGATCGTCACGGCCGACGATGTCAGCCCCGGCGATGGAACAGTTGCCGACTACATCGCCGCGACCCTCACCACTGTCGGGGGAAGACGGCCCGAACGCGCCGCCCGCCTCGCGCGCGCCATGAGTCTCGCGCCCGCCACAGGCATCCCGATCGCGCAGCTCGAGTTGTCCGCTCGGCGACAGCTGGCGGCCGCCGTTGCGCTGGCTTGTGGGGCGCAGATCGTCTTCCTCCCCGGATGTGACGATCACGGCCTCGCCGAGAACCTCCGTGGCGCCGGCGCCACGGTCATCATGTTCACCGTCGCACCGGCAGCCCTGACAGCATCCGCCCCTCTCGCATCGATCGGAGCCCCCGCATGAGCGCGTCGCGTCCCCGCGCCCTCACCCTCTTCCTCATCGCCGCTCTGGTCATTCCTTTGGGCGCTGCGGCGCTCCTGAGCTGGAGCGTCACCGACCGCGCGGATCGCGTGGAAGATGTCCCGGTGGCGATCGTCAACGACGATGAGATCGTCACCGGTGACACCCCGATGGCCGCCGGGCGAGCACTCTCGAGTGCGCTTGTGCACCCGGAGGATGACACGTTCGGTCTCGGCTGGACGCTCACGAGCGCCGAGGATGCCGCAGACGGCCTCGCCGCGGGCGAGTACTACGCCGTGTTGACCATCCCGGAAGACTTCTCGCAGTCGGTCCTGTCGGTGGGAACCGTCACGCCCGTCAGCGCCGAAGTGACGCTCCAGACCAATCCGGCAGCATCGGCCGTCGGAGCGCTGGCAGCGCAGGCCGTCACCGAGGCGGCGACGCAGGCGCTCGGCGAACAGGTCACTGACGCGTTCGTCACCCAGACCATCACCGGAATGAACAGCGTCGCCCAGTCGCTCACCGATGCCGCCGACGGCGCTGAGCAACTCGCATCCGGGGCTGACCAGCTCGCCGGCGGCACGACGACCCTCGCCGATTCGAGCGAGCAACTGGCTAGCGGTCTCTCGCAGGCTGCCACGGGCACCCAGGGACTTGCCACCGGGACAGAGCAGATCGCCTCGGCATCCTCGACGCTCGCGTCCTCGGCCGGTCAGCTGGCAGGCGGCGCGTCTCAACTGTCGTCAGGCTCGAGCAGCGTCAGCGCAGCGGCGTCGGGAGTCGCCGGCGGCGCTCAGCAACTCTCGTCAAGTCTCGCCTCACTTGCCGCGACCTGCCCAGGCGTGTCGAGCTCTGCGCAGTTCTGCGCCTCACTGTCAGCGAGCGCGCAGGCAGCTGCGACCCTTGCGAGCTCTGCCGCGCAGACCGCGAGCGGAGCTGCAGGAACCGCGAGCGCGGCGGCCTCGGTCGCGTCAGGAGCCTCGCAGCTTGCCGCAGGGGCCACCCAGCTAGCCGATGGCGCGGCACAGGTCGCCGATGGCGCGGCCCAGGCAGCAGGCGGGGTGTCCTCAGCAGCGTCGGGAGCTTCACAGCTTGCGTCCGGCGCCGACACTCTTGCCGGAGCCGCGACCGAGCTGGCAGACGGCACCGCGAGCCTGGCCGACGGGCTCGCCGAGGGCGCAGCCCAGGTGCCGGTGACCTCCGACGACGATGCCGCAACCCTCGCCGAGGTAGTGACCACCCCCGTGGAGGTCGCAACTGACGCGACCAGTTCGGCAGACGGATGGCTCCCCGCGAGCGTTGCTGCGCTCGTGCTGTGGCTCGGGTCGCTTGCCACACTCATTGCCGGTCGGCGCGTGTACTCACGCGCATCCCTGGACTCGCCGGCATCGACCGGCCGGCTCTCGGGGCTGCTGCTTCGCCCCCGGCTGGCGATTGCTGGCGTTCAGGCCCTCGTGACCGTGGGAGTCATCGCGATGTTCGGGCTTTCGCTGAACGCTGCCGTGGGGTTCATGGGCGTCGCACTTCTGGCGGCGATGTGCTTCGCGCTGCTGCTGTCGGCACTCGAAGCCGCCTGGGGCCGGTGGGGACTCGTCGGATTCGGCATCCTCACTGCCGCGCAGGCCGCCAGTTCTGCCATCCTGCCGCTGCAGACCGCACCGCCGGTGTTCGGAACGCTCAACACACTGCTTCCGGGCACCGCGTTCACGTCCCTCGCGGCGAGCCTCGCCGGCGACCCCGACGGCTCCTCCGCGCTCGGTGCCATCACGGTGCTGGTGGTGTGGAGCCTCATCGGTGTCGTCGGGGTGAGGTGGGGCATCCGTCGCCGACGCGCCCTCACGGGCAGCAACCGGGCCGCCATCCCGATGGCCGGCGGGGCTGCCCTCACGCAGCCCGTGGCAGGATGACGACATGAGCGCCCGCATCCTCGTGGTCGATGACGACGACGAGATCCGCGCGATGTTGGACTCAACGCTGCGATTCAGCGGCTTCGAGGTCACGCAGGCCTCCACCGGGGCTGACGCGATCGCCGCCCTCACGTCGAGCCCGCCGGACGTCGTCGTGCTCGATGTCATGATGCCGGGAGTCGATGGATTCGAAGTCGTGCAGCTGATCCGCCGGCGTGATGCAACACTCCCTGTGCTCTTCCTCTCGGCCCGCGATGCCGTCGAGGACCGCGTCCGAGGTCTGCGGCTGGGGGGCGACGACTACGTCACCAAGCCCTTCAGTGCCGTCGAGGTCATCGCCCGGATCGAGACGCTCCTGCGCCGCACTGCACTCACCGAACCCGACCCTGAGGACGCCGCCATCCGCGTCGCCGACCTCGTGCTCGACGAACAGCGTCACCTGGTCGAGCGTGGGGGGACACGCATCGACCTCTCACCCACGGAGTTCCGGCTCCTGCAGATGCTCATGGCCAACCCCGACCAGGTCCTGTCCAAGAGCCAGATCCTGAGAGAAGTGTGGCTCTATGACTTCGGCGGTGAGGCCAACGTCGTCGAGCGCTTCATCTCGAGCCTGCGGCGCAAGCTCGATGCGCATGGAGACCCACTGATCGAGACGGTGCGCGGCTTCGGTTACGTCCTTCGCACGGATGCCGGTCGCTGACGTGCGATCGATTAGGGCGCGGCTGACGGTAACCCTCGCGGTGGTGATGGTGGCCGTCGTCCTCGGCGGCGCGGTCATCGCGTCGTTCGCGATCTTTCCGCTGTTGAGCCAGCGCGACCTCACCCAGCTGGAGAATACGGCGCAGCGGATGACCGCGGGGCTGGACGCGACGGGGGGCGCTGTCATCTCCAGCGAGACAGTGCAGCGCATCGCGGCTGACTCGCTCGGCATCGTCCTTCTCGGCAATGAGGGTGTGCTGACGGCTGCTGGCATCCCGGAAGCAGACGTTCCCGCGATCGTGGCTCGTGCGGCTCACGAACCGACAGATATTGACGGCCGGTACCTCGCCGAGACGATCGACACGACGGGCCTCTCGCTGTCGTTCAGCGAGAACGAGAGCGAAGTTCCGGTGACCTCGGCAGTGCTCGTCGTGCGCACAACCGATCGCGAGGCCAATGGCGTTCTCCTGATCTCGGCGCTCTCGGTGACGGCGGTGGTGACGACCATCATCCTCATCATTGCGGCGGCGATCGTCGTCGGTCGCGGGCTCCGCCCACTGACTGCCATGGCCGAGCACGCCGAACGCATCGCTGAGGGCGACCGCACGCTGCGACTGCCGGTCGAAAGCAGCGGTGATCCAGCGATCGCTCGGATGGCCAGCACCGTGAACCTCGCCTTCGACGTGCAAGAGGATGCCGAGAATCGCATGCGCTCGTTCGTCGCCGATGCCTCGCACGAGCTGCGCACCCCGCTGACCACGGCGAGCGGATGGGTCGAGCTGTACCTCCGCGGTGGCCTGACCGACCCCGACGCCCTCGCGGAAGCCATGGCACGGGTCGAACGACAGCTGGGGCGCATGAGGCTCCTCACCGACGAGCTGTCTCTGCTCGCGCGGACCGACTCCGGACGTCCGCTCGAGAACACACCGGTTGACCTCGCAGCCGTGGCCGCCGAGGTGGTCTCGGACGCCCGCGTGCTGCATCCCGAGCGCCGTCTCGTCGTCTACACCGAGGGCCCCGCGTGGGTCCTCGGCGACGAGCCTCGCCTCACCCAGGTCGCTCGCAACCTCGTGGGTAATGCGTTGCAGCACACTCCCCCGGATGCCGATGTCGCCGTCAGCACACAGATGAACGCCGACCGCGTCATCCTGCGCGTGCACGACACCGGACCAGGCATCCCTGCCGAACAACTACCGCATGTGTTCGAGCGGTTCTGGCGGGGCGATACCTCCCGCCACTCTGCGGGCTCGGGGCTTGGGCTTGCTATCGCCCATGCCCT
This sequence comes from Microbacterium sp. 67-17, assembly GCF_001898325.1. GTDB lineage: Bacteria > Actinomycetota > Actinomycetes > Actinomycetales > Microbacteriaceae > Microbacterium > Microbacterium schleiferi. The sequence goes on along the minus strand of NZ_MKTR01000016.1, from coordinate 86,865 downwards.
GGTGAGCGCGCACGGCGGCATCCTGCGCGTGACGAGCGCGCCGGGCCAGGGCACGACGTTCGAAGCGAGCCTTCCGGCGCTCGACGTTCAGCCGACTGAGCCTTCGCCCTGATCTCGCTTGCGCTTTTCGATCTCAGCCCGCAGGCGCCACTCTTCGATCTCCATGTCCAGATCGGCTAACTGCTGCTCGGTGCTGCGCGTGTCGCGGGGCCGCGCCGGGGCGCTCCCCGGCAGAGCCCCTTTGTCCGTGTACTCGCGCCACGGAGCCGGCGCACGCCGATACTCCCGTCCGAGGGCAAACCAGAAGATGCTCCCCACCAACGGGACGAGCACGATCAGGATCACCCACGCGACCTTGGGGAGGTAGCGCACGCGGTCCTCGGAGATGACGATCGCGTCGATGAGCGCACCGATGCTCAGCGCGATGACGAGGACCGAGAACAGCACTGGCATGCCGACAGCCTAAGCACAGGCCGCGCAGCCGTGAAGGTCAGCCGGCCTGATCGGACTTCCGAGCGCCGGCCTCCAACACATCGCCGGTGGGGAGTTCGTGGTGGCCACCGAACTGCAGACGCATCGCCGACAGCAGCTGGTTGGCGTAGTGATCCTCGTCACGCGAAGCGAACCGCTCGAACAGCGCCGCCGAGAGCACGGGAGCGGGAACCCCGGTGTCTACGGCAGCCTTGACGGTCCAGCGACCTTCACCCGAGTCGGAGACCCGGCCTGCAAGTCCATCGAGCGTGGGGTTCTCTTCGAGAGCCGCGGCGGTGAGGTCCAGCAGCCACGACGAGATCACCGACCCGCGACGCCACAGCTCGGCGACCTTCGGGGTGTCGATCGTGAACTGGTAGAACTCGGGTTCTTCCAGCGGCGCGATCTCTGCCGAGTGCTCCGCTTCGCGGACTCCCGCATCGGCGTTCTTGAGGATGTTCATTCCCTCGGCGAGCGCAGCCATGATCCCGTACTCGATGCCGTTGTGGACCATCTTCACGAAGTGACCGGCCCCCGATGGGCCGCAGTGCAGGTAGCCGAGCTCTTCGGGGGCGTAGTCGCCGGTGCGTCCCGGCGTGCGCTCGATGTCGCCCTTGCCGGGTGCGATGGTCTTGAGGATCGGCTCGATCCGATCGAACGCCTCGTTCGGGCCGCCGACCATGAGGCAGTAGCCACGCTCGAGGCCGAACACGCCGCCGCTGGTTCCGGCATCCACGTAATGGATGCCCTTGGGCTTGAGCTTCGCGGCGCGGCGAACGTCGTCGCGGTAGTTGGAGTTGCCGCCGTCGATGATGATGTCGCCCGGCTCAAGCACCTCGGCCACCTGGTCGACGACGTCGCCAGTGAGACCCGCGGGAATCATGAGCCAGATCGCGCGCGGCGCCTCGAGCTTGCTCGCCATGTCAGCAAACGACGAGGCGCCTGTCGCGCCCTCGCCCGCGAGCGCGGTGACCGCATCCGCATTCACGTCGTAGACGACACACTCGTGCCCGTCGTTCATGAGGCGGCGCACGATGTTCGCGCCCATTCGTCCGAGTCCGACCATTCCCAGTTGCATTGCGGTTCCTTACGTTGTCGATGTCGACTGGCGCGGCTACCCGATCCGGAAGCTCATTCGCAGTCTAGAGAGCCCGCTGATGTGGATCGTCAGCGAATCGAGTATTCGGCTTCGGTCTGCACGCGAACCGATACGCCGATGAACTCCGGGAGCCCATCCAGCGCCGCAGCGAGGTCGTCAGTGGCTGGGATCTCACCGTCATCCGTGACCACATCGATCGTTGCGTTCAGCCCGACCCAATGGACATCCGAGATGGATGCCGTGGGATCGGCGCTGATCCACTCCTGGGAGGCATTGCGAATCGTGAGGCCCCACGACGTGAGCAACAACGACGCGACGGTGTTCAGCGCCAGCGGGATCACAACGACGACGGCGGCGATCCCGACGATGACATAGGCGCGCCTCCGCCGAGCGGTCGGCAGCGAACTAGGCTCGCGGGCGTACCCGGCGAGGGTGAAGACGACGCTTCCCGCGATGATCAGCGCCACAACGTTGGAGAGGAAGAGCCACAGGGCGCCGATCGCGGCATCCCACTCCCCGACCCCCGCGCACACGCCGACGACACCGAGCGGCGGGACGAGTGAGATCGCGATGGCGACCCCGGGCAGCACGGTGCTGAGGTCGCGGCGCGACATCGCGAAAGCGCCGGCGGTTCCGGTCGCGAGCGCTGCCGCGAGGTCGAGGAGTCCCGGGGAGGTGCGTCCGGTGATCTGGGAGTTGCTCTGCAGTTCCGACGGATCGGCGACGAACACGGCGAACATCGCACCGATCGTGATCACGAGGACCACCCCGAGCAGTACCCAGAGAAGCGAGCTGACAACGAGACGCAGCTGCCCGACGACGATCCCGAGCGCGATGCCGAGGATCGGAGTGGCAAGCGGCGCGATGATCATGGCGCCGATGACCGTAGCCGTCGAGTCGCCCAGCACTCCTGCCGCGGCGATGATCGCCGAGAGCACGAGCATGATGAGGAAGGCGGAGCGCTTGCGCCCGACCTCCCCCGCGCCGAGGTTCAGCGTTTCGTGCAGTTCATCGGCCGACAAACGTTGCGACGGCGGAATGAGCGCCTCGGCGATCCGGGACACGGTACCTCTAGCGGAAGAAGCTGTTGGCGCGGGATGTGAACAGCAGCAGTAGGCCGATCAGCGGCAGCACCGCCGACCCCACAGCCGACCAGAGCTGGGCAGGCTCGGTAACCATGAGATACACCGAGCCTGCGATGTTCAGCACGAACACGACGGCGGTGAGGATGCGGGCGCCGTTGCTCCCGCCAAACAGACCCAGGCTCACGAGAATCGTGATGAAGCCGATGAGCATGGCGACGATACCGAGCGTGATCTCCCCGCCGATCATCAGCAGCACTCCGGCGATGATCTGCAGCGCACCCGTGATCCAGGCGATGATCGCCACCAGGGTGACTCCGAAAGGTCGCCTACCCGCCATGTTTCCCTCCCAGCGGGGCGACCGCCCAGCGCGGCATCCGTCCCGTCGGCATCACTGTAGCGGGAGAGCAGCTACGACAGGAGCGTCTCTCCGACGAAGCCGCCCTCGGCACATCCGGGCGGAACGGCGAAGACCGCCGAACCGATCGGAATGGTCCACTCGTTGAGCAGGTCCAGATCCGCGAGGCGCTGCTGCATCGGCACGAACTGCGCGTCGATGTCGGCCTGGAACGACGCGAAGATCAGGCCCGAGTCCGAGAGCGCACCCCCTGTCGGAGCATCGTCGTAGTTGTACGGACGGCGCAGGATGCGTTCCCGAGGATTGTCGCTGCGAGCGCGCCGCATGTGCGAGAACTCCGGGATCACGGGGAAGCCGAGCGCGTTGCGTGCCTCGAAGTCCGGATCGTCGGTTTCGGCAGTCCCGGTCAGCGGCGCCCCGGTGTCGAGGGTGCGACCGACGGACTGTTCTCGTCCCGACCGATCGAGCTTGTCCCACGTGTCGAGCGTCATCCGGATGCGGCGAACGACCATCCCGGTGCCGCCTGCCAGCCATCCGTCCGAGCTCCAGACGACTTCGTCGAAGTCCGCCGTCCCCGCCTCGGGGTTGACGGTGCCGTCCACCTGCCCGAAGAGATTCCGCATGCTGCGTTCGGGGTAGGCACCGGCCGAGCGCCGGAAGCCCTGCTGCACCCACCGCACGGTGGTGAACGAGCGCGAGTCCTTCAGCAGCATCCGCGTCGCGTGGGCAACGACGAGCGGATCATCGGCAGCGACCTGGATGAGCAGGTCTCCGCCCGTGTAGGCCGGCTCGAGCCTGTCGATCGAGAAGGCGGGGAGGGGCTTCAGCCACGACGGCCCGGAGCCTCCCGCCCGAGCGACGAACTCGGGGCCGAACCCGAACGTGACAGTCAGCCGGGCCCGCGCGATCGCCAGCTCGGGCTCCGAGTCGGCAAGAGCCGGCTCGCCCCGGGTCAGGCGCGCGGCGTCGTCGGTGAGCACCTTCATCATCCGGCGCTGTGCATCGCGCTGGACTTCGGGCAGCAGGTCGAGCGCCACGAAGGTGCCATAGGTCTGGGCAGCGGTGTCGATCCCCGCCTGGTGCGCACCGTAGAACGGAACGATGTCCGCTCCATCCTGCGGTGTGGACCCGGATGCCGCAGGCGCAGCATCCATGCCTGACGTCAGGGCAAGGTCGATGCCGATCGCAGCCGCCGCGCCGACGCCGGCGACAGCTCCTCCTACGAGGAACTGTCGCCGGGTCGACCCGGTGCGATCGGAGCGATTCCGATCAGTGGTCATTACTGGTCGTCGCCGCCCATGTCCATGCCGGAGTGGTCGTCTCCCATGTCCATGTCGCCGCCGTTGTAGTTCTCGTTGGCGCCGGTGAAGTCCTTCACGGGCGCGACGAACTCCATCGTCGAGCCGTCTTCGAACGTGACGGTGAATGTCGCTTCCTCGCCCGCCACGAGCGGAGCAGTGAGGTCCATGAGCATGAAGTGGTAACCGCCGGGCTCGAGTGTCAGGCTGCCGCCGGCAGGAACGACGAAGCCGCCGTCCTTTTCTTGCATGACCATGCTGCCGCTGCCGTCATCGACGACCTCGTGCAGCTCCATCATCGAGGACGCGTCGGAGCTGACCGAGACGATCGTGGCGTCGGTTTCGCCGGAGTTCTCAAGGACTCCGAAGGCCGCCGACATGCCGCTGTCGGCAGCCTTGACCCAGGCATTCGTGATGGTGACGGAGTCGGCCTCGGTCGTAGCCGGGGTGCTGGTGCTGCCGGAAGCGCAGCCGGCGAGTCCTAGTGCTGCTGCGACCAGAAGGATGCCGAATCGAGTGGAAATACGGGTGTTCACAGGTTTCCCTTTCAGGGCTTCGGGGGCTCCTCATCGGAGCCCCGGCGGGCGCGCCTGGCGCGGCCGCGAAGGAAGAAGAGAACCAGCCCGAACAGGGCGAGCGCGGATGCCGCCCCGATCGCGCCGATCAGGACGACGCGCGGAATGCCGCCGTCCTCTGCCGCGGAGTCCAGCGGCGCGGTGGTCGCGTCATCGGAAGGACCACCGGTGGCCTGATCTGCTGTCGGCGTGGGTGAACTCACGGGGGTCGGCGTAGCCGTCGGCGCCGGGGAGGCCGCCGCCGGGTCATCCACAGTGAAGGGAATGAGACCGGAAATCGGATGCCCGTCCGACGAGACGACCCGCCAGCGCACTTCATATGCCCCGTTCGGCATCCCCTCGTCCAGGGGCACCGTCAGGGTGTCGAAGTCGATCTGGATGTCGCCGGCGACCCAGTCGTTCTCCTGAGCATCCGCGACGATCACGGCTGCTCCCATCTGCATGATCTCGGCGGAGAACGTCAGTTCCACGCTGGTCGGGGCGACCGTGAGCTGCTCGTTCTGCTGAGGAGAACTCGCGACGAGTTCGTCGTGCGCCCAGGCGGGCGCGGCAACGAGAGACAGCGCGACGGTGGCTGCCACGACCGAAGCCGCAACGGCCCCGGCGCGCGCGCGAAGAGACAACGACATAAGAAACGCCTTTCGTGAGTGAACGTCGATACGCCTCCCCCGGCGCCGAGCTGGCAGCCGCAGGAGTCGAAACAGAGAGTCAGACCACGAAGGACAGAGGCGGACCGCGTCGCCGCACGAGCGAGACAACGCGCGCCGAACGCAGGGGCTCCGCAGGAAGGCGGACGAGCCCCGGCTTCTCGGCGACAACAGGAAGCAGGATGTCGCCCGAGAGGATGCGTCGGCGGAGCCACGCGAGCAGCTCACGGGCCAAGACGCCAAGACGGATGACGAGTCGCTCGCCGCGGTACAAGGCGGCGACCGTGAGCACGGCGGCAGCCAGGTGAGCAAGCCACATCGACACGTCGGCGATGACGACAGGTGACGCCGCCGAAAGGTCGAGGGTGGGGACGCCATGAACGTGACCGGTGGCGGCCCCATCCGTCGCGGCTCCACTGTCAGCACCGAGGACGAAGAGCACGTGGAACAGCAGCTGGCTGAGCACGACCGCGACACTCAGCCGCGGCAGCGAGAGAGTGCGGCCCACGAACACGGTGCACACGGCGAGCGAAAGCACCCACGGCACGGCGATGCCGAGCCAGTGGGGCATCGTCCCGCCCGCCGCGACGTGCGAGAACAGCGCGACGAAGGTCGCGATCGACGCGGCGACTGAAGCGCGGATGACGCGCGTCGCTCGCGATCGGGACATGCGTCCATTGTCGCAAACATCCACGCGTCCCCCACGCACGGGACCTTATTCCCGGTTGGGCAGCCCGATCGGCGACCCATAATCCTGCTATGACCCGCGTGACCTACAGTGCGATCTCAAGCTTCTCCCGCGTCCGCATCCTGTTTCTGCTGCAGGAGCGACCCGAACGGACCGTGACCGAACTCTGCGAGGCAACGGGCCTGCACGCGAACACCGTGCGCGAGCACCTTCAGCGGCTCGTCGACGGCGGCTACGTGGTAGCCGAGACCGAGCACCGCACGACGCGCGGCCGCCCCCGCGTGCTGTATTCGGCGGCTACCGGACAGGACCGAGACTCAACCAGCGCCGTTGCACGCCACAAGGCCCGGGCTGCCGCGCAACGGGGCGACCTCATGCGTCGGGTCATGCCGTGGACCGATGTCGATGACCTACCGACGGATGCCGTCCATCAGCTCGACGCGTTGGTGGAAGATCTCGGGGATGCCGGTTTCGAGCCGATCGTCGACGAGTCGGCACTCACCGTCGACCTCTCCCCCTGCCCCCATGCCTCGGCCAGCGCGCGCGATCGCGAGACGCTCTGCGCTGTGCACCTCGGCTTGATGGACAGTGTGCTTTCCCAGGCAGGGGGGCCGCTGCGGGTTGATTGCATGACGGCGTCTGTGCACCCGGAGCGGTGCGTCGTGAAGCTTCTCGCCGCGCGGTCCTCGCGCCACGCGGAGCTCGTCGCGAGCTGAGCGGACCAAGGTCCTCGTCCGCATCGCCGCCATGGAGGTAGCGTGATGTGGTCAGACACCAGCAAGGGGGCTTTATTCACGGCCCCAACTTTCACCCCGGCTGATGGAGCCGGGAGTAGCGTGACCACCAGTACCCAACCTCGATCTGGGGGGAAATGATCATGGATCTGCTCGATCCGCTGCTGCTAGCCCGATGGCAGTTCGGCCTCACGACGCTGTACCACTTCCTGTTCGTGCCACTGACCCTCGGCATGTCGGTCACCGTCGCGATCTTCCAAACCGTCTGGTACCGCACCGGCGACGTGAAGTGGCTGCACCTGACCCGGTTCTTCGGAAAGATCTTCCTGATCAACTTCGCGATGGGCGTCGTGACCGGCATCGTGCAGGAGTTCCAGTTCGGCATGAACTGGTCGTCCTACTCACGATTCGTCGGTGACGTCTTCGGCGCCCCGCTTGCCTTCGAAGGCCTCATGGCGTTCTTCTTCGAGGCAACCTTCATCGGCCTGTGGATCTTCGGATGGGACAAACTCCCGAAGGGGCTGCACCTGGCATCCATTTGGATCGCCTCGATCGGCGCGATGCTCTCGGCCTACATCATCATCGCGGCCAACGCCTTCATGCAGAACCCGGTCGGCTACCAGATGGCGGCCGACGGCAGCCGCGCGGAGATGAACAACTTCCTCGAGGTCGTGTTCAACCCGATCGCCCTGGCAGCCTTCCCACATACGATCTTCGCCGCGTTCATGTTCTCGTCGGGCGTCGTGATCGCCGCAGCAGCCTGGCACATGGCACGCAAGCGCAACATCGAGATGATGCGCCCCGCCCTGAAGTTCGGCCTGTGGGGCATGATCGTCGCTTTCGCCGGCACCTTCCTGGCCGGCGACCAGCTGGGCCTCGTGATGGTTTCCACCCAGCCGATGAAGATGGCCGCAGCCGAGGCGCTGTTCAACACCGCCTGCGGGGCCGATGCATCCTTCTCGATCTTCTCGATCGGCACCCCGGACGGCACGGGCGAGATCTGGTCGATCCGCGTGCCGTACCTGCTCTCGCTGCTGTCCACGCACACGCTCGACGGCTGCGTCGAAGGCATCAACGACCTGAACGCGCAGTACGCCGCGCAATGGCCGGATCTTGCCGCGCAGGTTGACGGCGTGTTCAACCCGGTGCTGTGGATCACCTACTGGGCGTTCCGCTGGATGATGGGCCTCGGCTTCCTCGCGACCTTCATCGCGATTGTGGGCCTGTGGCTGACCCGCAAGAACGCGAAGCGCGAGGTGCCCCGGTGGGCCTGGAGCGTCGCGATCTGGACCGCGCCGCTGGCACTGGTGGCCTCGCTCGTCGGCTGGGTCTTCACCGAGATGGGCCGTCAGCCCTGGATCGTGTTCAGCCTCATGCTGACCGAGGACGGTGTGTCCCCGAGCGTTCCCGGGTGGTCGGTGCTGATCTCGCTCGTCGCCTTCACCGCGATCTACGCCTCGCTTGCGGTGGTCGAGTTCGGTCTCATCCTGAAGACGGTGCACAAGGGACCAGACCCGCTTCCTGAGCCCGGCAGCACGGACGCCGAACCGCCTGCCCTCGAAGACACCCCGACGACGGTCTACTAGGAGCTGATCATCATGGATCTCGCATACCTCTGGTTCTGGATCGTCGGAGTCCTGTTCGTCGGCTACTTCGTTCTCGACGGCTTCGACTTCGGCGTGGGCATGTCGCTCCCCTTCCTCGGCAAGGACGAGGTCGGCAAGCGTCAGATCATCAACACGATCGGTCCCGTGTGGGACTTCAATGAGACCTGGCTCATCGTCGCCGGCGCCTGCCTGTTCGCGGCCTACCCCGAGTGGTATGCCTCGCTGTTCAGCGGGTTCTACCTCGCTCTGCTCCTGATCCTGCTCGCCCTCATCCTGCGCGGTGTCTCGTTCGAATACCGCCACCAGCGCGAGGGCCTTCGCTGGAAGAAGGGCTTCGACACGATGATCGTCATCGGGTCGGTACTGCCGGCGCTGCTGTGGGGTGTCGCTGTCGCGAACCTCGTGCAGGGTGTGCCGCTGGATGAGAACCACGAGTACACCGGGTCGCTGCTCACGCTGCTCAACCCGTACGGGCTCCTCGGTGGTATCACCCTCGTGCTGGTGCTGTTCCTGCACGGCCTGTACTTCATCGGTCTCAAGACCGACGGTCAGGTGCATCAGGATGCCAAGCGCCTCGCAACCCGGGTCGGTTTCATCACCGTCGTGGTCGCTGCGGCGTTCCTCATCTGGACGATCTTCATCGCCGCAGCTCACGAAGCGCCGCTCCTGCCGCTCGTGATCGCCGCTGCGGCCCTGGCAGCTGTCGCTCTGCTGCTGTCGATGTTCTTCCACACGAAGGAACGCGAGGGCTTGGCGTTCACCGCGGGAATCTTCACCGTCGCGTTCGCGGTACTCACGCTGTGGATGTCGATGTTCCCGAACGTGATGCGCTCGTCGACGGATGTCGCGTTCAGCCTCACGATCGAGAACGCGTCGAGCACCGATTACACCCTCACGATCATGTCGTGGGCGGCGCTGATCTTCCTTCCGCTGGTCCTTGCCTACCAGGGCTGGACCTACTGGGTGTTCCGCAAGCGCGTCACCCGGTCGCGGATCGAGAAGGCAGAGCTCGTCAGCCACTGAACCGGTCACACACCGAGACTGTGGAGGACCGCCTGGCGCTACGCCAGGCGGTCCTCGCTTTCAGTCCGCGTCGCCGATGCGCCCCGCGATCCGCACGTGGTCTGAGAGAGCTTGCGCGAACGGCGTCGCAGGATGCAGCAACACCTCGCGAACCGACCCGTGCTGTGCCACCATCCCCCGCTCGATCACGACGAGTCGATCGGCGATGGCCAGGGCATCGACCGGATCGTGGGTGATCACCACTGCTGTGCTGCGCAACTGATCTGCCAGCAGCATCCGGATCTCTGCCGCCGTCTGAATATCGAGCGAGGTCAGAGGCTCATCGAGCAGCACGAGCCGCGGTTCCACGGCGAGTGCCCGGGCCACAGCCACGCGCTGCTGCTGCCCGCCCGAGAGCTGGGCAGGCATTCGGTCGCCGAACCCGGCAAGACCAACGCGGTCGAGCCACTCATCGGCGGCGCGCCTAGCGTCGGTGCGCGAGTGGCCACGCGCTCGAGGGCCGAACGCGACGTTCTCACGAGCACTGAGGTGCGGGAAGAGGCGGGCGTCTTGGCCGAGCAGCACGACCCCGCGATCCATCGGAGCAACGTGGATGCCGCGGCGGACCGTGGTGCCGCGGACGGATGCATCGGCAACCACCTCCCCGTCGAGTTGGATGCGACCGGCATCCAGGCGTACGAAGCCGGCGAGCGCAGCCACCAACGTCGACTTGCCCGCGCCACTCGGACCCATCACCGCAACCCGCTCGCCGGGTGCGAGCTCGAGGTCCAGGTCGAGCTCGAAAGCCGAGGAACGGACGACGCGCATCCGTGCCGAGAGCGCGGCCGTCATCCGGGAACTCCGCGTCTCGGGGCCTCGCCTCGCCATCCGCGCACGAGCAGCAGCACCGCCAGCGCCGTCACCAGCAGCAGAAGGGAGAGCGCCACGGCAGTCCCCTGCGTGATACCGGCACCATTGAAGGCCGTGTAGATCGCCAAAGGCATCGTCTGTGTCGTCCCGGGCGCATTACCGGCGAACAGCGCCGTCGCGCCGAACTCACCGATCGCACGCGCGAAGCTCAGCACAACGCCGGCGATCAGTCCGGGTGCCGCGAGGGGAAGAGTCACGCGACGCAGGATCATCCACCGCCCGGCTCCGAGCCCGGCGGCTACCTGTTCGAGATCGGCGCCCGTGGCTCGAAGGGATCCCTCCACGGCAAGGACCAGGAACGGCAGCGCCACGAAGGTCTGGGCCATGACGACGGCTGTCGTGGTGAAGGGCAGCGCGACGCCGGCCTCGGCGAGAAGACCTCCCACCCAACCGCGACGCCCGAACAGAAAGAGCAGGGCCACTCCCCCGACCATCGGTGGAAGCACCAGCGGCACCGTGACAAGCGCCCGAAGCACCGCGGCGATGCGCGGCGACGATCGGGCGATCAGGAGCGCCAGGGGAACACCCAGCAGCACACAGAACCCCGTCGCAGCAAGCGCCGTTCCGAGGGACAGCCCCAGAGCTTGGACAGCCTCGGTGGAGGTGATGTCGTCCCAGAAGGTGTTCCACTGCACCCGGGCGATGAGCGCGATGAGCGGCACAACCAGAAACGCGAGCCCGAGCAGCGCCGGAACGATCAGCGAGCGCGGCAGAAGCGTTCCGGTTCCCGAACTCACGGTGCGCCGAATCCGAACGAAGCAAGCACGTCCTGACCCTCGGGTCCGAGCACATAGGTGATGAAGGCCGCGGCAGCCTCGGGCGAGGCGGCCGAATTGAGCGCCGCGATCGGATAGAGGTTGACGACGGCCTCGGCGCCATCGGGAACGATCGAGTCGACGTCAGAGCGACCCGCGACATCCGTCCGGTAAACCAGGCCCGCGTCGGCCTCACCGGCAGCGACTTTGGTGAGCACGGCAGTGACGTTCTGCTCGAGACTCGCTGGCGTGACTGACACCTCCGCACCGGCAAGAAGCTTCTGCGACGCAGACCCGCACGGCACCTCGGGGGCACACAGCACGACGGACAGGTTCGGATCGGCGAGGTCGGCGAGGTCTGAGACATCTGCAGGGTTTCCCGCGGGCACGACGATCACAAGAGTGTTCGAGGCGAACAGCTCGGGCGCTTCGGCGAGCCCGGCCTCGACGACTGTTGCCATGGTCGATTCGTTTGCGGCTGCGAAGATGTCAGCGGGGGCACCCTCGACGATCTGCGTAGCCAGTGTCGACGAGCCGTCGTAGGTGATCGGGCGGATGTCCACGTCCGGATAGGCGTCTTCGAATCCCTCCGCGATCTCGTCGAAGGCAGCCTGGAGTGAGGCAGCAGCGAAGATCGTGACCTCGCCAGACACAGCGGGCGTCGAGGCAGTCGGCGACGGTTCGGAGGCCACCGCCGAGCATCCGGCGAGGATGAGCACGGAAGCGGCGACAAGGGCAGCGCGGGGCACGGCGCGAAAAGGCACTGATCAGTCCTTCGGGGCTTCGACGATGACAGTGGTCGCTTTCACGACCGCGGCAGCAAGTGATCCGATCTGCAGCTCGAGCTCACGGACAGCCTCGGCCGACATGAGAGAGACGACCCGGTGCGGGCCGGACTGGATATCGACCTGCGCCATGACACCGTCGACCTGCACACGCGTCACCAGACCCACGAACCGATTGCGCGCGCTCGAAAGCACGTCGGAGGTGTCGGCCGCCTGCTGCGCGCGCTCGACAGCACGCTGGGCGAGGGCGTCGCCGGGGATCTCGACCGGGCTTGCGCCGGTCGTGGCGAGACTGCCCGCCTCGATCCACCGCCGGACGGTGTCATCGCTGACCCCGAGCAGTCGGGCAGCATCGGCAATGCGATATGTGCGCATCTTCGCACCATAGCATCCGCATGTGCGGTCGGTTCCGCCACCATTCTCCGATTCAGCGGACTACTCTTCAAATACTTGCCGCTGCTGCGCCAGGGCGCGATTGCCACCAAAGCGGGACCTTTGGCACGTTCGACCCGGGCGCTCGCCCGCCGAAATGAGGCAGACTCGATTCATGCCCCCCGAGCAGGACCGACCCGCGCGTCGGAGACCTGTCGACCCGCGGCTCCTGCGCTACGCGCGAAGCTCCCGCGGCTTCTTCTTCCTGATCGCAGTCATCGGCTTTGCCCAGACCCTGACGATCGTCGCGTTTGCCTGGTTCCTCACGACGGGGATCGTCGATGCGATCGGCGGTGCGCCGCTGAACGACCTGGCACCGACATTGTTCGCACTCGGCGCCACGGTCGCGGTACGCGCCGTCTTGATCTGGGCGCGCGAGGCAGCAGCATCGCGCGCAGCAGCTCGCGTCGAAAGCGAACTGCGCGATCACCTGGTCGGCGCCGTCAGCACGCTCGGCCCGGGATGGCTCGCGACCCGCAACACGGCACAGCTCGCGGTGACCGCCGGCCGCGGGCTGGAAGCCCTCGACGCATACTTCGGGCGCTACCTGCCGCAGCTCGTGCTCACCGCGATCGCCACCCCGATCCTCGTGGGCGTGATGTGGTGGCAGGACTGGCTGAGCGGTCTGATCGTGCTGCTCACCCTTCCGCTCATCCCGATCTTCATGGTGCTGATCGGACTGGCCACCCGCGCCGTACAGCAGCGCCAGTGGCGAACGCTCGGCCAGCTCGCCGCGCGCTTCAGCGACACCGTGCAGGGACTGTCGACCCTGAAGGTCTTCGGCCGTCAGTACCGGGCAGCCGACTCGATCGAGAGCGTCACGACGAGATACCGGCGCGAGACCATGAAAGTCCTGCGGGTCTCGTTCCTCTCGGGCTTCATGCTCGAGTTCCTTGCTTCGATCGCCGTCGCGATCGTCGCCGTGACGATCGGCTTCCGCCTCCTCGACGGATCCCTCGCCTTGACGGTCGGGCTGTTCGTCCTGCTCCTCGCACCCGAGGCCTACCTCCCCCTTCGGCAGGTCGGCGTTCAATTCCATGCGGCAGCAGAGGGCGTGGCCGCAACTGACGACATCTTCGACGTCTTGGATGCCGCAGCCGCCGTCGTCGGCGGAGGTCAGCGATCACATGACGCTCCGGACGGCGCGGAGCTCGTGCTCGATGAGCTCGCCGTCCATCGCGGTGAGCGCGTCCTCCCCCCGATGAGCCTTCGCGCCAGGCCCGGTCTCGTGACCCTCATCGACGGCCCCAGCGGGGCGGGCAAGTCGAGCATCCTCGCCGCTCTTCGCGGTGCCGCGGGCTACTCCGGCTCAGCCAGCTACGGGGACATCGAGTGCGCCGCCCTCGACCCGGCAGGATGGCTGGCCTGGGCGGGGCAGCAGCCGGGGCTCATTTCCGGCACTGTCACTGCGAATGTCGCCCTCGGTGATCCCCACCCTGATGCCGGCCTCGTCGCGCTGGCGCTTCGCTTCGCATGCGCTGACGAGATCCTCCCCGAGAGGCAACTCGGGGTCCAGGGAGCGGGGCTCTCCGGCGGTCAGGCGCAGCGCGTCGCGGTGGCGCGGGCTTTCTATCGACACCTCCGGAAAGCGGCGAGCGTCATCGCGCTCGACGAACCCAGCGCAGCACTGGATGCCGAGACCGAGGCGCGACTGTGGGCATCCGTTCGCGAGCTCGCCGACGCCGGCGCGACAGTTCTGCTGGTCTCCCATCGCGAGAGCGCGCGAGCGATCGCCGATCAGGTCGTCACGCTGACCGGGAGCGAGGTGATGGCATGACCACGGCAAACGAGATCCTCCGCGGCGCGATGCCGCCGCTGCGTCGGTTCTGGCCCGGTGCGGTGTCGGCCTTCATCTCCGAGGCCTCTGCCGTGGGGCTGCTGGCAACGAGCGCCTGGCTGATCGTTCGCTCCAGCGAGATGGTACCGGTGCTCTACATCTCCGTCGCGGTCGTCGGCGTTCGGTTCTTCGCGCTGACCCGGTCGGTCTTCCGGTATCTCGACCGGCTCGCCGGCCATGACGCCGCCCTCCGTCAACTCGCCACCACACGCACCGACATGGTGCGCCGTCTCATCCCCCTCGCCCCCGACGGACTCACCCGCACCAGACGCGGATCCGTGCTTGGTGCCCTCGTCGATGACGTCGATGACCTGCAGAATCTGCCCCTGCGCGTCGTGCAACCGCTCATCGCATCGGCGACGGTGGCGCTGGGTGCCGTTGTACTCGTGGCGATCATCTCGTGGCCCGCGGGACTGACCCTCCTCGCCTGCCTCGCGATCGCCGGGGTCGTCGCCGTCGGCTGGGGGTGGGCCGCCGGCGCCCGGGCCGAGCGGGCGATCGCGCCGCTGCGCTCCCGGCTCGCCGACGACCTCCTCGACCATCTCGGCAGCCTCGATGTGCTGGTGGCCTACGGTGCCGAGGAAGAGAGCAGGGCTCGCGTCCGCGCTGCCGACGGCGAGCTTCGCCGCGCCGTCGTCCGCCGTGCCGGGGCACAGGCGGGAGCTGCCGGCATCATCTCGCTGCTCGCTGGGGCAGCCTCCCTCGCCGCGATCCTGGTGACGATGCCTGCCGTCGCAACCGGAACCCTCACAGGCCCGGATCTCGCGGTGGCAGTACTCGTCCCGATGGCGGTCTTCGAGGTCTTCGCCGCAGTCCCGCTTGCCGCCGCCGCCTGGCGCCAGGTGCACGCGTCGGCCGAGCGGATCGCTGCCGCCCTTCCCGCCGAGCCGCCGACGGGCATTGTTCGCGATGAACCCGCCGCAACCGGGGTTTCCCCCGCACTCGGCGACGGCATCATTCTGCGCAATCTCTCCGCGACCTGGCCGCATACCGACGACGCGGCGTTGCGCGGAATCTCCCTCGAGATCCACCCCGGCGAGAGGCTGTTGGTCGTGGGGTCGTCCGGGGCGGGCAAGTCGACCCTCGCGCACGTGCTGGTGCGCTTCCTCGACAGCTCAGGCGAGTATCGTATCGGCGGCACCGACGCGCACCTGATCGCCTCGGACGACCTGCGCAAGACGGTCGGACTGTGCGAACAGAACCCGATGCTGTTCGACGAAGACATTCGACAGAACCTGCTCTTCGCCCGCGAGAACGCGACGGATGCCGACCTGGCGGCTGCCCTCGAACGCGTCGGGCTCGGACCCTGGCTCCGTGAGCGGGGCGGCCTCGATGCCCGCGTTGGAGAGCGCGGGCAACTGGTCTCAGGCGGCCAGGCACAGCGGATCGCTCTGGCCCGCGCTCTCCTGCGCGGGTTCGAGGTCCTGGTTCTGGACGAGCCGACGGCAGGCGTCGATCCCGCGGCATCCGATGCTCTGCTCACCGACCTGCTCTCTGCCGTCGAGCCGCACCAGTGCGTCGTGTTGATCTCGCACGTCACCGTGCCGGCGGGTCTGGTCGATCGCGTCGTGCGCCTCGAGCGCGGCGCTCTGGTCTAGGCCTCGACCGACTCGGGGTCGCTCACGAACGTCTCGGCGGTCGCCGCGATCCGGTTGGCCATCCCGCTGAAGATGAACCCGTGGAAGGGCAGCACGGCGAACCAGTACAGGCGCCCGGCAAGTCCATGAGGGAAGAACACGGCGCGCTGCTCATACCGCGATCCGGTTCCGGTCGGAACTGCCCGCAGTTCGAGCCACGCCAGGCCCGGAACCTTCATCTCGGCACGCAGTCGAAGGAAGCTCCCGTGCTCGATGGCTTCCACGCGCCAGAAGTCCAGGGCATCACCGGCTGACAGCCGGCCTTTGCTCCGGCGTCCTCGTTGCAGCCCCACCCCGCCGACCAACCGGTCCATCCAGCCGCGAACCGCCCACAGCAGGGGCGAGGAGTACCAGCCGTTCTGCCCGCCGATCCCCTCGATCACACGCCACAGCGCGGATGCCGGCGCCGGCGTCGTCGCGGAACGCTCATCGACGAACACGACCTGACCGGCCCAGTCCGGGTCACTCGGCAACGGACTGGAGGGCACATCCAAGAGCTCGGCATCAGCCCAGCTCGTTTCGACGGTGTCTTCCTTCTCGCGACTGAGGGCCAGAGCCACGGCATCCCGGTACCGCATGAGCCCGTCTTCGGGTCGCGGAATCAGGTCGTCGACCGCCCACGAGCGGACGACACAGTCGACCTGCAGCGATTCGACCAGCGGACGAGCGATCGCTGCGGGGATCGGCGTGACGAGGTTGACCCACAACGATGCAAGCCGCGGAGTGAGCACCGGCAGAGCAGCAATAGCGCGCTGCGGGAGGCCCGCGACGACCGCGTAGCCGTTCATCATCTGCCCGTACCGCAAGACATCAGGTCCACCGATGTCGACAGCCGTGTTGACCTCAGCGGGAACGTGCGCGGCACCGAGCAGGTAGTGCAACACGTCGCGCACCGCGATCGGTTGGATGCGGTTTCGTACCCACTTCGGTGCGGGCATGTAGGGCAGAACATCCGTCAGATGCCGCACCATTTCAAACGATGCCGATCCCGACCCGATGACGACACCGGCCTGGAGCACGAGCGTCGGCACCCCCGAGGCCAGCAGGATCTGGCCGACCTCGACGCGGCTGCGCAAGTGAGGCGAGAGCGGAGCGTCGTCCGGATGCAGCCCGCCGAGATAGACGATGCGGGCCACGGACGTCGCAGCTGCGGCATCCGCCACGGTGGTGGCAACGTCCCGGTCGGTCTGCTCGAATGAGCGACCCGACATCATCGAGTGGATGAGGTAGTAGAGCACGTCGACATCGCTCACGGCGTCAGCGACGGCATCCGGGTCCTTCGCATCGCCGGCCACGACCTCGACGCGGTCCCCCCATGAGAAGGCGGCCACGCGCTCCGGATTGCGGGCAAGCACCCTCACGCGATATCCGGCGTTCAGCAGCCGGGGAACCAGGCGTCCGCCGAGGTAGCCGGTGGCGCCGAGCACGAGCGCGCGAGGCTGGCCGCCGTCAGCGCGCAGCGGCGCGACGAGGGCCGGTTCGCGTCCCGTCGGGGCGGTAAGGTCTTCCACACCGGCAGGCTAACGCGGCCCCGACCGCTCAGGGCCGTCGAGCGACATTCCGAAGGCTTGAACTCCCTCGTGCGAGGGGAGCCTCACGAATCCGAGGCGGTCATAGAAGGCGAGGGCTGACGTGTTCGTGGCGTCGGCCACCAGGTGCACGCCGGGGACTGCGCGCGCACGGAGGGTCTCGATGAGCGCTTCGATCAAGCGTCGCCCCCACCCCTGTCCCTGCGCCTGCGGCAGCAGGTCGATGTGCAGGTGAGCGGGGTAGGCGTCACCGTAGGGTTCTGCTCCCGCACGTCTGGCGGCGGCATAGCGAAGGATGCCGGCAGTGCGCTCCGCGCGCGGGCCACCGGCCCCGGCGTCTGGAGCCCACCGCGCCCCCTCGCTCGGGCCACCATGACGTGCTGAACCAGTCCTTGAAAGACCGCGTATCGGGTGCACACACGAGATACCCGACGGGCTCACCGTCGGCGTCGACCACGAACGCGTCATCCGGGTGCCGGGCAAGATACGGGCGGAGGAACACCTCGGGCCAGATCTCGTCGTCGATCAGGATGCCTGTCGCATCGGCTCCGGCATCCGCGGTGCGAACGCACACCGACGACAGCGCCGCCTCATCGTCGGGGCGAAAGGGTCGAATTCGGGCCACGCCGCGATCGTACGCGGGGTGGTTCGGCTGCCACGAGGCTGCGAGGATGGCTGGGTGAGGACGAACGCGTGGGTGTGAGCAGTGGTTCCGTGTCCGAGATCGCACAGCGCATCGCCAGGCCACTGCGCCGCGTGCTCCGCTTGCTTCTGGCGCCCCTGACCAGAACCCGGCTCTTCCGCGCCGCAGGTCCCCGCCTCCTCCCCCCGGTCGAGCGGGTCTTCGCCGCCCTGAGCGGGGGTCGAGTGCAGCTGAGCGCCGTGCTGGTTCCTTCGCTCATTCTCCACACGACGGGCGCCAAGAGTGGTCTCACCCGGGATGTTCCACTGATGTACACACCCGACGGGCAGGGTCGGGCGATTGTCGCGGGGACCAACTTCGCCGGCGAGCGCCACCCCGCCTGGACGACGAATCTGCTTGCCCACCCGGATGCCGCCATCACCGTTCGCGGCAACCAGATGCTCGTGCACGCCACCCTCATCCCTGACGACGAACGAGACAGCGCGTGGGCGCGTATCGAGTCGCAGTGGCCCGGCTACCGTGCCTATGAGCGGGAATCGCACCGCACCGTGCGACTTTTCCGGCTCCAGCCCGTACGGAGCCACACCACGGGGCCGGCCGCTACGGAGTGAGGGCCTGCACCGTCCGGGGCCGCACGATCGTCCACAGCGCGATGACTGCGATCGCACCGCATCCGACCATGACCGACGCCATCGTCGTGGCGGTGATGCCAGCACTCGCTGAGAGCCAGCCGACCAGCGGGGAGATGGCGCCGGCAACGCCGAAGTTGACCGCCCCGAGGATTGATGCCGCGGTCCCCGCCGCCTTGCCGTGACGATCGAGGGCGAGTACCTGCACGCACGGAAAGCCAAAGCCGACCGAGGTGATGAACAGGAACAGCGGAACCATGGTCCCCCAGAGGCCGAGCCCGAGACTGTCGGCGAGGATGATCGCCGCACCGAACACCACGGTGCCCGCCGTCGAGAAGGCCAGCACCCACTGAGGTCCGAAGCGTGCGGCCAGCCGCGAGGCCATCTGCACACCGAAGACGATCCCGAGGGAGTTGACGGCGAACAGCAGACCATAGGCCTGCGGATCGAATCCGTAGCCCTCTTGGAACAGGAACGGCGAGGCTGACAGATACGAGAACAGACCGCTGAAGTTCATCCCGCCGATCACGAGCACGCCAAGGAACACGCGGTCACTGAGAACCGACCGATAACGCTGCCAGGTCGTGGTGCTTCCCTTGTCGTGGCGGCGCGCGGGAGGCAACGTCTCGGGGATGAAGAAGACCGTACAGACCAGCATCACGATGCCGTAAACGGCGAGAACGACAAAGATCCCCTGCCACGGCATGACGATCAGAAGTGCCGAACCGATGAGAGGCGCAATTACCGGGGCTACACCGCTCACGAGCGCGAGCCGGCTGAGCATCACCACCAAGCGCTTCCCGCCGAACAGGTCGCGCACGATCGCCATCGCAACGACGCCTCCCGCCGCAGCGCCGACTCCCATGAAGAACCGGGCGGCACCGAGGGTGATGAGCGTCGGCGAGAGCGCTGCAGCCGCGCTTGCCAGCACATGCAACACCGTCACGGCGATCAGCGGCATCCGTCGCCCGACCTTGTCACTGAGCGGGCCGACGACGAGCTGGCCGACAGCGAATCCGATCATGGTGCCCGTGAGGGTCAGCTGGATCGCGGCTGACGTGGTCTGGAAATCGTCCTCCAGTACCGGAAAGGCCGGGAGGTACAGATCGATCGTGAAGGGGCCGAGTGCTGTCAGCGCGCCGAGCAAGATGATGTAAAGCACCCGGCGGCGTGTGGGGATCGCATCGCCCGGGTGCAGCATGATCGGCGCTGTGGCGGGGTTCGTCCCGAGCGTGCGGATTGCACCCGTCGCGGCGCGAAGGCGGGTGGAATCGGTCGCGGGGCCGGGGTCAGACACACCGCCAGCGGACTGAGCGTCGGGCGTCACGGGGTTGGAGGCGGTGTCGAGCACGGGTTCCGTTCAGGGGGAGATTACTCGGCGCTCGGGGATCGTCGCCCCCGATCGGCGTCGAATCGATTCGACTCCATGATAACGGATGCCATCGCACCGAGCATCCGACGACGTAGGGGCGCCCCTTCCGGAACGCCCCTACGCCATGGTTCTCTTGCGATCAGCCCTTTGTCGAGCCTGCGAGCAGGCCCCGCACGAAGTAGCGCTGAAGCGAGAAGAACACGATGAGCGGAACGATGATGGCCACGAAGGCGCCTGCAGTGAGCAGCTGCCACTCGTTTCCCCGTGTTCCCGTGATCTCTGCGAGCAGCTTCGTGATCGGCGCGACCGGCCCGTCGGCGAAGATCAACGCCACGAGCAGGTCGTTCCAGACCCAGAGGAACTGGAAGATCGCGAACGACGCGAGCGCCGGCATCGTCAAGGGCAGGATGATGCGGAAGAAGATCTGCCCGCGCGATGCCCCATCCACCCGTGCCGCCTCGATGATGTCAGCTGGGATCTGCGACATGAAGTTGTGCAGCAGGTAGATCGCCAACGGCAACGCGAACATCGAGTGCGCGATCCAGACCTGTGCGTATCCGCCGGAGACTCCGAGGGGCCCCGTGATCTGCAGTCCGAAGATGTTCAGGCCCCGGGAGAACGAGCTCAGCAGCGGAATCAGCGCCATCTGGATCGGCACGATCTGCAGCGCGAACACGAAGATGAACAGCCAGTCGCGACCCTTGAAGTCGATCCACGAGAACGCATAGGCCGCAAAGGCCGCGATCGTCAACGGCACGATGGTGGCTGGGATCGTGATGGCGATCGAATTGATGAACGCCTCGGCCATCGTGAGCTGCGTGTTTCCGGCCTGCAGCACCTGGATGTAGTTCTCCAGCGTGACCTGCGGGTCGGCGAAGAACGTCCACCATCCGGTCGTCTTGATCTGCTGCTCGGGCCGGAACGAAGAGATGAACAGACCGAAAGTCGGGATCGTCCACGCCACCGCGATGATGATCGATGCGACGGTCGCCCACGGCTTGGAGAGCACCTTGCGCGCACGTCGCGCGGGGCCCTCGGACCTCGCCATACCGCGGGTGAGCTCCTTCTCGGTCTCCTTGTCGATCGGTAGATCGATCGGCATGACCTCACTCACTGGATCGCCCCCTTCGGGAGATCTACGGGCATGAGCTCACTCATCGGATCTCCTTCTGCTTGCGGATCTGCCGCGCGTTGTAGATCACGATCGGCAGCACCAGGAGGAACAGGACGACCGCGAACGCGGCGCTTCGCCCCGCCTCGAACTTCGTGAACTGGGTGTACATCTCGTTCGCGATCACCGAGGTACCGAAGTTGCCGCCTGTCATCGTGCGAACGATGTCGAAGACCTTCAGCGAAGCGATCGAGATCGTCGTGAGAACCACGATGATCGCCGGGCTGATCGCCGGAACCGTGACGTTGATGAAACGCTGCCACGCGTTGGTTCCGTCCAACTGCGCCGCCTCGAGTTGTTCGGTCGGCACGCCCTTGATCGCCGCCGAGAGGATGACCATGGCGAAACCGGTCTGCACCCAGATGAGCACGACGATCAGGAACAGCGTGTTCCACGGCTCGTTGAGCAGCCACTGCACGGGGTCTCCCCCGAACCAGACCACGATCTGGTTGAGAAGGCCGATTTGGGTGAACTCCGGGCCGCGGTAGGCGTACACGAAGTTCCAGATGATGCTCGCACCGACGAACGAGATAGCCATCGGCATGAACACGAGAACCTTGTAGACCTTCTCACCGCGGGTCTTGTCGATAAACACCGCGTAGGCGAGTCCCACGATCGTGGACACGGTCGGTGCGATCAGCACCCAGACGATCGTGTTGACGACGGTCCTGATTCCCTCGGGCTGTGTGAAGATCCAGACGAAGTTGTCTATCCCGACGAACTTGTTGCCCGCCGCGTTCATGAAGGATGCGACGAAGGTCTGGATCGACGGGAGGATCAGACCGATCAGCAGCAGCAGCGCCGCCGGGGTCATGAAGGCGATGAGCTGGATGAAGTAGCCCTTGCCGTTTCGCGATCGGTAGTCGATCACGAAGAACAGTCCACCGATGAGAGCGGCGACGATTGCCGCCCACCAGACGGAGTTGAACAGCAGAACCGTGGCTACCGGGATGAGCACGCACATCGCGAGCCGGATCCAGGTGTAGACGGGTCCCGAACGGGGAGCAATGTCAATGAGGAAGAGGATCAGGCCGATCACCACGAGGAATGCAACGACCACGATGATCGCTTGCAGAATCGGGTGCATCGTGCCGACCCAGTTGAAGAAGGCGGTCACGTCGCTCCTTTCGAGTACGTCAGCGGACTCGCTCGAATCCTAGCCAGGAAGACGACAGAGGAGCCGCCCCGCCTGAGCGAGGCGGCCCCTCTGTCATTACTGTCAGCTGGCGGGCCAGCCGGCTTCGATCTGCGCGGTGACCTCGTCGACCGGGGTTCCGCTGATCCACGAGACCATGCCCTTCCAGAACGTCCCGGCGCCGACTGCGCTGGGCATCAGGTCGGATGCGTCGAACCGGAACGTGGTGTTCGGGTCCTGCAGGATCTCGATGGACTGGGTCAGGATTCCCGACGATGCGTTAGCCGGGTCGAGGCCGGTGTTTGCCGAGATGACACCACCGAGCGAGACGCGGTTGTTCGCCCACTCCGGGCTCGAGAGGTATTCGAGCACAGCCTGGGTGTCGGACTCGTCGTTGAACGCGCCGACGATCTCGCCACCACCGGTGACGGCCGAGGCGCCTGCTTCCTGTCCCGGCATGATGAAGGCCCAGACGTCGCCATCTTCGGCGACGACGCCACCGGCATCCTCGATGAATCCGGTGAAGAACGACGCTTGGTGGTGCAGCGCGCACTCACCCGAGACGAGGGCAGCCGCAGGGTCAGCGAACTCGGTCGAGTTGATGGATTGCACGTCGCCGAAGCCTGCGTTGACGTAGTCGGGGTTCAGCAGGTACTCACCGGCCGCGTCGAACGCGTCGATGATCGGCTGGTCGGTGAACTTGACCTCGTTGGCAACCCACTGGTCGTAAACCTCGGGACCCGAGTCGCGAAGCACCATGTCCTCGACCCAGTCGGTTCCCGGCCAACCGGTTGCATCGCCCGAGCCGAAGCCGGCACACCACGGAGCCTTGCCCGTGGTCGACTGGATCGTCTGGGTGACCTGCATGAGCTCGTCGAGAGTCGTCGGGACCTCGAGACCCCACTCGGCGAACTTCGCGGGCTGGTACCAGATGAAGCCCTTGACGGATGCCATCAGCGGCGCGCCGTACAGCGTGCCGTCAACGGTGCCGTACGCGGCCCAGTCCTCCGACCAGTAGTCGGCGACGTTCTGCTGCACGGCCTCGGGGGCCGGAACCAGGTAGCCGCGCGACGCGAGGTCGGCGAGCAGACCGGGCTGCGGGAAGATCGCGATGTCGGGCGGGTTGCCACCCTGCGCGCGGATGCCGATCTGAGACTCGAACTCCTTGGAAGCCTCGTACTGGATGTCGATCCCCGACTCCGCTTCGAAGTCGGCCCATGACTGGTCGAGCAGTTCTGCCTCGGTGTCCGAGATCGTGCCGTAGATCGTCACGACGTTGTCGACGTCGCCGCCCCCACCGTTGCCGCCGCTGTCACCACTACAACCGGCAAGCGCGATGCCCGCGACGCCGGCGATCGCCACGGCGCCGAGCACCTTGTGACGCTGTGTCATACCCATATGAATGACTCCTCCTCGTTGAGCGCAAACATGGTTCCTTCGTAAGAGCCTCTCGGGAACCGTTTCCATGACACCGTATCGCCCTCTTCTCCCGCGCACAACAGATGAACGATTACGAGCCGATAACTGCGATTGGGAGCGCTCCTTTGGCTATCGAGATAGTGATTGACGACACAACATTCGTCTGGAACCGTTTCCCCTTTTCGCCCTTCGTCGTTTAGCCTGTCCCTACAAGAGATCGACGATCGATCGCAGGTGCGGTGTCGGGAACCGCAGAGAACTGCCGGAAGGTACAACGACGTGAGCGGCATCGAGGACGTGGCCCGCGCTGCGGGAGTCTCGAAGGCGACGGCAAGTCGCGCTCTCACCGGACACGGGTACGTCGCTGCTGCCACACGGGAGCGCGTGGCTCGCGTTGCACACGAGATGGGATACGTCCCCTCGTCAAGCGCTGCGAGCTTGGCCACGGGGCGCACGCGCAACATCGGTGTCGTCATGCCATACCTGAACCGATGGTTCTTTGCCGAGGTGCTCGAGGGCATCCAGGAGGTGCTTCTCGAATCCGGCTACGACCTGACTCTTTACGACGCCAAGCCGGGAACGGAGGGGCGCAGACGCGTCTTCGACGATTTCCTCGCCAGAAAGCGATTCGACGGGTTGATCGCGGTCGGGCTCGAACCGGACGACCACGAGCTCGAAAGACTGGTCGCGATCGGCCGTCCCGTCGTCAGCGTGGTGGCAATCGGCGATAACGCAGGCGTCGTGCGACTGGATGACGAATATGCCGCGCGCCGCGCGACAACGCACCTCATTGAACTCGGGCATACGAACATCACCTTCCTTGGGGGTGTCTCGGTGTCGAGCGGCCCACACGTCGATCGCGCGCGCCTCTCCGGTTACCAGCGGACGATGACGGAGGCGGGCCTGACCGTGACGCACGTGCGGTCGGAAGTGAGCCTGCCCGGTGGATATGCGGCTGCCGTCGACCTGCTCGGAGACCCCGCACGACGCCCCACAGCACTGCTGGCTACCTGCGATGAGGTTGCAATCGGCGCCATCATCGCTGCCCGTCGGCTCGGCATCCCGGTGCCGTCCGCACTGAGCGTCGTCGGCATCGACAATCACGAATTCGCCGAGATGTTCTCTCTCACGACGCTCGAACAGTCACCCCGCAGTCAGGGCATGCATGCCACACGGATGCTGCTGGGACAGCTCGAGGATCCCGCGCAGGTTCCGCAGGATGTCAGCATCCAAGCCCGCCTGATCGTGCGCAATTCGACCGCCCCGCCCCCGGGCACCGCCTCGGTGACCGTCGGCGTCGGCGTCACGTCCTGACACGCGCCCCCTTGGGCCAGACGCCCCCGGCCTCCTGAGACACCCTGCGGCGCGCGGTGGCTCACCAGAATTGGGGGGTCTCGTGCGGCCGGCACCTCCCGCTACAGTGGTGCCGTGAACGACACGGTGGCCGAAGGCGGCACGGCTAACGCAACTCCGGATGCCGCGCGTCGCCCGGTGATCGTGTCGGTGGCAGTCGCTTTCGTTTACCTCACGGGACTGCTGAGCATCCTTCTCGGCATCCTGGTGCTGCTCAGCCGCTACGACCAGTCCAGCTCCGGAGACGTGCTCGGCGTTTCGCTCATCGGGGCTGCCATCATTCTCATCGGACTGCTGATCATCGGGATCGCGTCCGGCGTTGCGCGCGGCAGCCGGCTGTCGCGGATCACCCTCACCGTCTACCTGGCGATCCAAGTGCCGCTTCACGCCCTGGCCATCGCCACCGCGGACTTCGACTGGATCGCCGTCGCGCAGCTGGTGCTCGAGCTGTTCACTCTCGTGGTGTTGTGGCTTCCGCCGACGAACCGCTTCTTCCGCGCCGCCGCTGACGCCCGGCGCTGACAGGTTTCGCACCCGCCGTCCTGGCGGCCGTGTCGCGCGCCACGAACCGGCGGTGGATGAACCGCACGATCTCGATTCCGCCGATCGTCGCCACGATCACTACCGTGAGCAGGTATGCGGCATCCTCCCCCGGGTCCGTGAGCTGGAAGAACTCGGTAGCGAGGGGCACCGAGAAGATCAGCACCAGGCCGATGAACATCGCGCCGATCACAAGGCCCTTGTAGCGGTTGATCGGACGGGACAGCACGGTGAGGATCCAGATCCCGACGATGGCGAGCAGGATCGTCGCGCCCGTTCGCATCTGCTGCTCGTCGACGCCGAGCGACTGCGCGCCGAGCGTGTAGAGAGTGAGGCCTGCCCCGACGACCACACCGGCGGGGATCGCGAAACTCAGCGACCGCCGCAGGAATCCCGGAATGTAGCGCTGCCGGTTGGGCATGAGGGCCAAGAAGAACGCCGGGATGCCGATGGTGAGCCCGTCGGTGATGGAGAGCTGCCTGGGCAAGAACGGGAATTGCAGCACGAGGATGCCGAACACGATCGACAGCACGAAGATGTAGGCGGTCTTGGTGAGGAAGAGCATCGAGACACGTTCGATGTTGGCGATCACCTGCCGCCCCTCCGCCACGACGTCGGGCAGGTGCGAGAACTGGCCGTCCAGCAGCACGAGGCGCGCGACAGCCTTCGTGGCAGCGGCGCCGGAGTTCATCGCGATGCCGATGTCGGCGGTCTTGATCGCGAGCGCGTCGTTGACGCCGTCGCCGGTCATCGCCACGGTGTGGCCACGCGACTGCAGGGCAGTGACCATGCGCTTCTTCTGCTCGGGGGTGACGCGACCGAACACGTGGTACGTCTCGAGCACATCAGCGAGCGCCTCGTCGTCCTCGGGCAGCTGGCGGGCATCGAACCCCTCGGGCGCATCCACTCCCACCTCACGTGCGATGGCAGCGACAGTGCGGGGGTTGTCGCCGGAGATGACACGGATGCCGACCCCCTGCTCTCGGAAATACGACAGCGTTTGCGCGGCATCCGGCCTCACCTGTTCGCGGAAGGTGAGCACGACGATCGGGACGAGGTCCTCGGGGATGCGCTCGGCCTCGGCCTGCTCGTCAGAGATCGGATGCGGCGAGTGGCCGAGCACGAGGGTGCGCCGCCCCGTCGCGGCAAGCTCAGCGACCAGGGACCCGAGCTCAGTGCCGGCCCCGGTCTCCTCCGGAAAGACCATTTCGGGAGCGCCGAGCACCCATGCACCGGACGGACCGTCGCTGAACGACACGGCGCTCCATTTGCGTGCCGACGAGAACGGGATGACCCACCCTGCGGCGACGGGAGCCGAAACCGGGTAGGGGTCTCGCAGGCACCGCGCTGTCGCATTGGCAGCCGGGTCTGCCCCGTACCAAGCCAATGCCTCATCCCATCCGGGTGCCGCGGCACCACCCACGGGATGAACCGCGTCGAACTCGATCTCACCCGCGGTGAGCGTGCCGGTCTTGTCGAGACACACCACATCCACGCGCGCCAGCCCTTCGACGGCGGGGAGTTCGTTGACGAGCACCTGGCGGGAGGCGAGCTTTGCCGCACCGACAGCGAAGGCGATGCTGGTCATGAGCACGAGCCCGAGCGGGATCATCGCGGTGACCGCGGCGATGGTGTTCACAGCCGCCTGAACCCAGTCGCCGCTCTCCCAGGCGGCGACCCATCCGCCGAAGACCATCATCTGGGCGTTCAGGACCAGAAGCGCCATCGGCCCGATCGCCCAGCCCACGACGCGCAGCACGAGGTTGATCGAGGAGCGCAGCTCGCTCGAGACGAGCGAGAACCGCTTGGCTTCGGCTGCGAATCGGTTGGCGTAGGAATCGGCACCGACACGGATGACGCGCGCCATCCCCTCCCCCGCCACGACGATCGATCCCGAGAGCGCCTCGTCACCGGGACGCTTGTCGACGGCATCCGACTCACCCGTGAGCATCGACTCGTCGATCTGCAGCCCACGGGCGTGAACGACCTCGGCGTCGGCGGCGATCTGATCGCCGGCGCGGAGCACCAGGATGTCGTCGATCACGACCGCGGTCGGGTGGATCTCGGCCTCGACGCCATCACGCAGCACACGCGCGGTCGGCGCATTGAGCAGGGCCAGGCGGTCGAGCGCTGCCTTCGCACGGAACTCCTGCCATACACCGATGATCGTGTTGGCCAGGGCGCTGAGCCCGAAGATCGCGTCCTGCCAACGCCCGAGGAGCAGGAGCACGGCGAAGCACGACCCGACGATCGCGTTGAAGATCGTGAAGACGTTGGCGCGGATGATGCTGCCGATGCTCCGGCTCGAGTCGGCCTGATAGGCGTTGGTTCGGCCCTCGGCCTCGCGCTCGGCTACCTCGGCAGCCGTGAGTCCGGTGATCTCGTCATCCCCGGCCGGCTCGGGCCCTGGCTGCGTTGCCACGTCGGTACCGCTCGTCATGCGTTCACCCTAGCGGCCACGCCCGGCCCGGCAGAGTGCCGGTTCGGGTGCCGGAAATGCACGAAGGTCTCGGATGCCGAAGCATCCGAGACCTTCGCGAGAAAGTCGCGGGGACTTACTTGAGGGTGACCGTGGCGCCTGCCTCTTCGAGAGCAGCCTTCGCCTTGTCTGCGGTCTCCTTGTTGGCGCCCTCGAGGACAGCCTTGGGAGCACCGTCGACGACGGCCTTGGCCTCGCCGAGGCCGAGCGAGGTGAGCTCGCGGACGACCTTGATGACCTGGATCTTCTTGTCGCCAGCGGCCTCGAGGATGACGTCGAAGGAGTCCTTCTCCTCAACCTCTTCAGCGGGGGCACCACCGGCGGGGGCGCCGGCAGCGGCAACCGCGACGGGCGCGGCGGCGGTGACGTCGAAGGTCTCCTCGAACGCCTTGACGAACTCGGAGAGCTCGATGAGGGTGAGCTCCTTGAACGCGTCGAGCAGCTCTTCAGTGCTGAGCTTTGCCATGATGATTCTCCTTGATGGGTGTGGTTATCGCCGGGGCCCGTCTCAGGCCGCGGACTCCTGCTTCTCACGCAGCGCGTCGACCGTGCGAACGGCCTTGGACGGCAGTGCGTTGAAGACGAATGCTGCCTTGGTCATCGAGGCCTTCATCGCGCCGGCGAGCTTCGCCAGCAGGACTTCACGGCTCTCGAGGTCGGCGAGCTTGCCTACCTCTTCCGCGCTCAGGGGGGAACCATCGAAGTATCCGCCCTTGATCACGAGAAGAGGGTGTGCCTTGGCGAAGGCGCGCAGTCCCTTCGCGACGGTGACCGGGTCACCGTGCACGAACGCGATGGCCGAGGGACCCACGAGGTCCTCGTCCAGTGCCGTGATCCCCGCGTTGTTCGCGGCGATCTTGGACAGCGTGTTCTTCACCACGGCGTACTCGGCGTCCTGACGAATCGCGCTGCGGAGCTCCTTGAGCTCAGCAACCGTCAGACCGCGGTACTCGGTGAGCAGAACGGCAGTCGAGTCCTCGAAATGCTTCGTGAGCTCGGCAACCGTCGCTTCCTTCTGCGCCATGGCCACTCCTTGTGTCTTGTCCCCGTCTCGCGGTGGCGGGACGGGAGCCTCGAACCCCCGGAAAATAAGAAAAGCTCCGGCGCAAGCGCACGGAGCTTCGGCCCGGATGGGCGTTGTTCGTGACACCTGCGCAGGCCCTTGGAGATTCCCCTGACGGGCAACTTCCAATGCTTCGATCGACGTTCGCTTACGCGCACGCCGATGACCGGCGGTCTTCGGCTCCAATAAGTGTACGCGGCATCCGGTCACCCCGACAAATCAGTGGGGAAGGTCTCCGCTTCCTCGCGTGTACGGGCCGCCGAGGTCGCCACCCGCACGTAGGGTCGAGGGGTGACTCCCGAACTCCAAGCGCGCATCGTCGCCGACTCGCGAGACCGAGTCGCGTGGGTGCGGGCACGCTCGCGGGGAATCACGGCGACGGATGTCGCGACGCTCACCTCGGAGCGGGCCATCGCCCGCGCAGCCGACGCCAAGCTCATGGGCTCGGGCTTTTCCGGCAACGCCTATACGAACCACGGGCGGCTGCGCGAACCCGAGATCGCTCGCTGGGTAGCTGCAACGCACGGCATCCAGCCCTCGTCGGCACTCTTTCACGCCGAGGTCGAAAAGCGCCACCTCGCCACCCCCGACGGAGTGGTCGTCGACGCGCAGGGGCGCATCATCCTCGCCGAGATCAAGACGACGAACAAAGAGTGGCGCAGCATCCCCCGCTCTTACCTCCGCCAGGTCTGGTGGCAGCAGCACGTCCTCGGCGCCGAGCGCACGCTGGTTGCCTGGGAACAGCATGACGGTTTCGTCCCCGTCGGCGACGAGCCGCGGTGCGCGTGGGTTGACCGCGATGAGACAGAGATCGCGCGGTTGGTCAGCCTGGCGACGGCTCTGATCGATGAGCTGTACGTGCGCACACAGCGCACGCGAACTCTGACGGCCGCCCCGGTCACGACACGCGAGCCCTATCGCGCCCTCGCACTGTCCGACTGATCAGCCACGCCCCACCGCTCGCCTCGCCTCATCCGGCACCGTCGGGCTCCGCTATGACGCACGTCCACCAACTAATTGACCCCTGTCAACCAAATATCGTATAGTTGACATTTGTCAATGACTGCGCGATGACGAGCGCAGCCACATCCTCGTCGTCCAGAAGGCAACCCATGGCATCCGCTTCTTCTCCAGCTCCCGCCCTCACCGACTCCGGGATGACTCGCCGCCAGGTCCTGGAGGCCCTCTCGGGCCTGCTCCTGGGCATGTTCGTCTCGATGCTCGCCTCGACGGTCGTCTCCACCTCGCTGCCGGTGATCATCCACGATCTCGGCGGCGATCAGGCCGCGTTCACGTGGGTCGTGACAGCGACACTCCTGACGACGGCGATCTCGACGCCCGTGTGGGGCAAGCTCGCCGATCTGATAAATCGCAAGCTCCTCTTCCAGCTCGCGATCGGCATCTTCGTCGTCGCCACCGCCGCGGCAGGCTTCGCCCCGAATACCGAGTGGCTCATCGCCATGCGTGCCGTGCAGGGCGTCGGCGCCGGAGGCCTTGCGGCGCTCAGCCAGGTGATCATGGCTGACATCATCAGCCCGCGCGAGCGCGGTCGCTACATGGGTCTGTTCGGGGCCGTCATGGCGCTTGCGACCATCGGCGGTCCCCTCGTCGGCGGCGTCATCACCGACGGGATCGGCTGGCGCTGGAACTTCTACGTCGCCCTCCCGTTTGCCGTTGCAGCGCTGATCATCGTGCAGCGGACCCTCCACCTGAAGCCTCTGACCGCACGCAAGGTCTCGATCGACTACCTCGGCATCGTCCTGCTCTCGGCTGCCGTCTCGCTGCTTCTGATCTGGGTGACCCTCGCCGGGGACTCCTTTGACTGGTGGAGCCTGACGACCCTGCTGATGGTGGGCGGCGCGATCCTCGCAGCCATTGCGTTCATCGTGGTCGAGCTGCGCTCACGCGAACCCCTCGTCCCGCTCTCGATGTTCCGGAGCCGCACGTTCACGCTCGCCGTGCTCGCCTCGATCGCCACCGGCATCGCCATGTTCGGGGCCTCGGTGTTCCTGAGCCAGTACATGCAGCTGGCCCGGGGCGCCACACCGACCGAGGCCGGGCTGATGACGATCCCGATGATCGCCGGCCTTCTGGTGGCATCCGTCGGCGTCGGCCAGCTGATCACCCGCTTCGGGCACTGGAAGCCCTACCTCATCGCCGGCAGCATCTCGCTGATCGCCGGCTCCGCCCTGCTGACGACGATCCACTACGACACGAACTTCGCTCTCGTGTCGCTGTACATGTTCCTCCTCGGCGCCGGCATCGGGATGACGATGCAGAACCTCGTGCTCGTCGTCCAGAACACGACCGAGCCCACGAAGATCGGCGTTGCAAGCTCCGGCGTCACCTTCTTCCGAAGCCTCGGTGGCAGCGTCGGCGTTGCGGTCATGGGCGCAGCCCTTGCCAGCAGCGTCACCGACCTGCTGGGGGGACGAAAGGATGACATCACCGCCGCGCTCGGGGCCCTCGGCGACCAGGCCTCGAGCTGGGCCTCGCAGCTGCAGTCGGGATCCCTCCCGCAGGTCTCTGCGATGCCCGAAGGTCTGCGGGTCATCTTCGAAGACGTCTATGCTCAAGGCATCTCACAGTCCTTCTTCATCCTCGTTCCGTTCGCGATCGTGAGCCTCATCGCCATCGCGTTCCTACCGAACGTCCCCTTGACTCGGATGACGAACCGCGAGCGGCTGGAAGCGAGCGAAGCCGACCTCGCCACCGTGTCAGTCGCCGAGGGCATGGACACTCTCACCGCCACTGCCGACTTCTCGACGGATGCCGACGGTTCCCGCCGCGGCGAGACTGCTCGCGCGGCATCCAGCCCGGGGTCGCCACGATGAGCGAACCCGCAGCTCCCGAGGACCTCGACCCCGCAGCCCGCGAGCATCGCGCGGCAGTCGACCGGCTCGAGGGGGCGATCTCCGAGCTCATCTCGCGCATCCGAAAGTTCTATGCGCAGATCGCCGATGAGGTGAGCCCGGGAATGCTCCCCGGGACATTCAAACTCCTGGCCACGATCGGCCGCATCGGACCCACGACATCGTCGACTCTCGCCCACCGCCTGACGGCCGACAAGGGAATGATCAGCCGGCAGATCAGCGAGCTCGAGAGCCTCGGGTTCATCGAGCGGACCGCTGATCCCGACGACCGCCGTTCGCGGCTGATCTCCCTCACCGCGGAGGGACGGAAGCGACTGGATGCCGCACGAGCACCGTACGAGCGGATGCTCTCTCATACCCTCGCGGAGTGGCCCACCGAGTCGATCGATGATCTCACCGATCTGCTCACCGCTTTCGCGTCGGGCGACATCCCGAAGCGCTGACTGGCGCGTCTTATCGGCGCGGTGACACCGACGTAACACGAGCGAGACAATCGCGCGGTTGACTGAGATCACCTCGCGGAGGGCGGGGTTCCACTGGTCGTCCAGTGTCACGTCGACGCCGATGTGCACGACCTTGAGACGACGTATTCGCGGAAGGAGCGACCGATGCGATTCCGGCCGCTACGCCAATCCCACGAAGCTCAGGCATTCTCGACCGAACCCGCGGAGGTCCCGGAGGTGATGCGGGCGGTCACCGCCGCCCAGTGGGGCGCTCCCCGCGTCCTGACCGAGGCTACCGTCCCCGTACCACGCCCGGTGCTCAGCGAGGTGCTCGTACGCGTTGTCGCTGCAGGTGTGAACCCGATCGATGCCAAGACCCGCGCCGGTAAAGGGCTCGCTCCTGCCGTCTCAGACCTCCCCGGGATCCTCGGGTTCGATTTCAGCGGCGTCGTTGTCGAGTCCCCGTTCGAGACGCATCCGTTCCCTGTCGGCACGGAGGTGTTCGGCATGGCAGGGTTTCCCCGAACGCCAGGAAGCTACGCGGAGTATGTCGTCGCACCCACGCTGTCGATCGCGCGAAAGCCGGCCTCCCTTTCGCATGTCGAGGCTGCGGGAGTTCCGGTGGCCGCCCTCACAGCCTGGGGGCTGGTGGTCGAAACCGCTCACGCCCATGAGGGTCAGCGCATTCTCATCCACGCGGGAAGCGGAGGCGTGGGGCATTTCGCCGTGCAGTTCGCTGCCTACTTCGGTGCTCATGTGACGGCCACGGCGTCCGGCGCCAATGCCCCCTGGCTGCGCGACCTCGGCGCGTCGGTCGTCATCGACCACACCTCGACCCGCTTCGAAGAGGTCGTGCACGACATGGATGTCGTGATCGACCTCGTCGGCAACGTCACCGACTCGATCGGCACACGCTCCCTCTCGGTCCTGCGTCCCGGCGGGATCTACATCCTCGTACCGACCGGATCCTGGCCCGACTACCGCGAAGCAGCGGCAACGGCAGGCGTCCGCGCCACCAGCTATAAAGTCATTCCGGAAGGCGCGACACTCGCGACGATCGCCCGCCTGCTCGACTCGCGGTCGATCCAGGTCTACATCGACCACGTTCTCGACCTCGCCGACGCGGCGAGGGCCCACACCGAGATCGAGGGCGGACACACGCGCGGCAAGATCGTGCTGCGCGTCAGCGACGATTGAGGCTGGACGCGGGCCGAAGCACGCGCCGCCCCTCCTCGACGATCGCGGTGGCCACGGCATCCAAAAGCGGCGAGCGCAGGTTCCACTGCTGCCAGTACAGCGGAACGTCAATCGGTGGACCTCCCAAGCGCACGAGCGCACCGGCTTCGAGCCCAACATCGGACTGAAACCCCGGGAGCAGCCCCCACCCGAATCCGAGCCCGACCGCCTGGGCGAAATCATGGGATGCGGGGACGTAGTGTCTCGGGGCATCCGAACCCGAGATCCCCTGCTCCCGCAACCACCTGTCTTGCAGGTCGTCGCGACGATCGAACTGAACGACCGGAGCTGCAGCCAGCGCACGGGTGTCGTCCCGTGAGGTGGTGAGATAGCGCGCGACGAAATCGGGGGTTGCAACGGCCTCGTAGCGCATGACACCCAGCGCAGTCACGCGGCATCCGGCTACCGGCTCTGCACGGGACGTCACAGCACCCATCACGGTTCCGCCCTCGAGGAGCGCGGCGGTGAAGTCCTGATCGTCGCGGTGGAGATCGAACACGACCGGATGCCGCGCGCTCAGGCGCGCCAGCGGCGTCAGGAACCAGGTCGCGAGCGAGTCTGCGTTCACCGCCAATGGCACCGACACCGGGCCCTCGTCGGCCCCGTCATCAGCGCGGGCGCCACCGATGCCGGCAAGAGCGTCGTGTTCGAGGACGCGCGCCTGACGGGCGAGCCGGATGACGGCGTCCCCCGCGTCCGTCGGCCGAACGGGCTTCGATCGAACCAGCAGCACCCGTCCGAGCTGGTCTTCGATCGCACGCAGGCGTTGGCTCACGGCACTCGGCGTCATGCGCATGCGTCGCGCTGCAGCCTCGAGGGTTCCCTCCTCGGCGATGATCGCGACGGTGTCAGCGAGGTCGAAGTCGATCTTCATATGAAGTGATGCTAATGGCAGACAAGAATCCTGAGCTGGAGTGAACCCGTCGGCCTCGCTAGCGTCAAGAGGTGCTCACTCCCGTGCTGGCAGGCCTCGGCCTCGGCCTCTCGCTGATCGTCGCGATCGGCGCGCAGAACCTGTTCGTGCTGCGTCAAGGCATTCGGCGCGAGCACGTCCTCGCTGTCGTGGTCGTCTGCGCCGCATCCGACGCTGCCCTCATCGTGCTGGGTGTCTCGGGGGTCGGGCTCGCACTGGCGGCCCTGCCGTGGTTGGTCACAGCCGTCCGATGGGCAGGCGCCGCGTTCCTCGTCGGGTATGGTCTGCTCGCCGCCAAACGGGCCTGGCGCCCCTCGACCGAAACCCTCGTCGTCGTGGACCCGGTCGGCACCGCCTCACCCGTCGCCCCCGGCGACCGACGTGCTCTCGTCATGACCGCGAGAACGCGCTTATCGACGACTCTGCTCACGGTGCTGGCCCTCACGTGGCTCAACCCGCACGTCTATCTCGACACAGTGTTTCTGCTCGGCGGGGTCGCCAACTCCCACGGGGAAGACCGCTGGGTCTTCGCGCTCGGTGCCGTGGCCGCGAGTGTCCTCTGGTTCAGCGCACTCGGGTTCGGAGCACGGTATCTCGGGCGGTGGCTCGCCACGCCGCGAGCCTGGCGCATCCTCGACGCCATCATCGCCCTCGTCATGATCACCCTCGGTGTGAGTCTCGTTCTGGGTGCCTGAACGACAACGGCCCCCGCCGAAGCGGAGGCCGTTGTCGTTTGAGAGCTTTGCTCAGGCGATGCTGTTGACATCCAGCGGGATGCCGGGGCCGAACGTGGTCGACACTGCACCCTTCTGGATGTAGCGACCCTTCGAGCTCGAGGGCTTGAGGCGCACGATCTCGTCGAGCGCAGCCTTCAGGTTCTCGTCGAGCTGCTCGGCCGAGAACGAGGCCTTGCCGACGACGAAGTGCACGTTGGCGTGCTTGTCGACGCGGAACTCGATCTTTCCGCCCTTGATCTCCTCGACCGCCTTGGCGGGGTTGGGGGTCACGGTGCCGGTCTTGGGGTTGGGCATGAGGCCTCGGGGACCGAGGACCTTACCCAGACGCCCGACCTGGCCCATCAGCTCCGGGGTCGACACTGCAGCGTCGAACGCGGTGTAGCCGCCGGCGACCTTCTCGATGAGCTCGGCGCCGCCGACCTCATCAGCACCAGCAGCGATCGCCGCTTCGGCAGCAGGACCGGTTGCGAACACGATGACGCGTGCGGTCTTGCCGGTGCCGTGGGGCAGGATGACGGTGCCACGCACCATCTGGTCTGCCTTGCGCGGGTCGACCGAGAGCTTGAGGGCGACCTCGACGGTGGAGTCGAACTTCTTCGAGCCCGTCTCCTTCGCCAGGTTCACGGCCTCGCTCGGCGAATAGAACTTGCCGGCCTCGATCTTCGAAGCTGCTTCGTTGTAAGCCTTGGACTTGGTAGCCATTGTCGTTATCCCCCTCAGTCCTCGACCGTGATGCCCATGGAACGGGCGGTGCCGGCGATGATCAACGAGGCTGCCTCGATGTCGTTCGCGTTCAGGTCGGGCATCTTGGTCTCGGCGATCTGGCGCACCTGCTCCTTGGTGAGCTTCGCGACCTTGACGGTGTGCGGGGTCTTGGAACCCTTCTGCACGCCCGCGGCCTTCTTGATCAGCTCAGCTGCCGGCGGGGTCTTGAGGATGAACGTGAAGCTGCGGTCCTCGTAGACGGTGATTTCCACGGGGATGACGTTGCCGCGCTGCGACTCGGTCGCGGCGTTGTACGCCTTGCAGAATTCCATGATGTTGACGCCGTGCTGACCGAGCGCGGGCCCGATCGGCGGCGCCGGGTTGGCTGCACCGGCGTTGATCTGAAGCTTGATCAGGCCGGTCACCTTCTTCTTCGGTGCCATTCTTCTTTCCTTTCATCGAGCGGATGCCGTCGGCATCCTCTCTCCCGCAGCCCGGCCGTTCCGGGAGCGGTGGTCTGGGTGGTGACCGCTAGAGCTTGGTCACTCTATAGTTTGGTCACCTGGTCGAACGACAGCTCGACCGGAGTCTCGCGTTCGAACAGCGAAACGAGAACCGTGAGCTTGCCGCTTTCGGGCTTGATCTCGCTGATCGTGCCGGGAAGACCCGCGAACGAGCCTTCCTTGATCGTGATGGTCTCGCCGACCTCGAAGTCGACTTCCGCCGGAATCGCGCGAGCGACCGGCTGACCCTTCTTGGCGGCACCGCCCTTGGCCGGAGCGGTCTCCTTGACCTCGACGAGAGACTTCAGCATCGTGAAGGCCTCTTCGAAACGCAGCGGAGTCGGGTTGTGCGCGTTGCCGACGAACCCGGTGACGCCGGGGGTGTGGCGAACGACCGACCAGGTGTCTTCGTTCAGTTCCATACGCACCAGCACGTAGCCGGGAATGCGCACGCGGGTGACCATCTTGCGCTGGCCGTTCTTGATCTCGACGACATCTTCCATCGGAACTTCGATCTGGTAGATGTCTTCTTCGACCTCGAGCGTCGACTTACGCTGCTCGATGTTGGCCTTCACCTTGCGCTCAAAGCCGGCGTAGGAGTGGATGACGTACCACTTGCCCGGCAGCGCCCGCAGTTCGGCGCGGAACGCCTCGTACGGGTCTTCCTCGGTCTCGTCGCCGTCTTGGTCGGCATCGTCCTCGAGCTCGGGCCCGTCGTACGGGGTGATCTCCTCGGCAGCCTCGGCGGCACGCTCGGCTTCTTCCTCAGCGAGGTCGTCGGCGAGGACCTCGGCTGCAGCTTCAGCCTCCGCCGCCTCGTCGATCTCGAGTGCATCGTTCACGATCGCATCAGCCTCCGGGTCGTTCACCTCGACGTCATCGTCGTCCGAGTAGTCCACGTCGTCGTCCTCATCCTCGATGTGGATGGCGACATGCTCGGCCGCATCGCTCTGGTGCTCTTCGCGCGCGAGCTCGTTGCCCTCCTGGGCCTCGTCCTCCTCGGAGGACTGCTCGGCCGAGGGCGCCCAGTCGGCGTCGTCGAGAAATCGTTCAGACACGTGTTTCGTTCACTTCCATTTGATCGGGCGCGACGCAGCATCCTGCCCGCACCGTGAGGACGAGCAGGTCAGGCGGGAACGCCGAAGACCTGTGTCGTCACCCAGAGGAACACGAAGTCCATCCCGTACACGAGCGCCATCATGATGACGACGAACCCGAGCACGACTGCCGTGTACTTCAGGAGCTCCTGGCGCGTCGGGGTGACGACCTTACGAAGCTCCGCAAAGACCTGACGGATGAACAGGGCGATCCGCGCGAAGACGTTCAGCTTCTTCTCGCGAGGAGCGCTGCCACTGGCAACGATCTCGCCCTTGCCGTCATCCTGGACCATGTATCCCACCTGGTTGCTTCTGTTGTGCCAGCTTGCGCTGACGCGCAGGGCGGACAGGAATCGAACCTGCAACCTGCGGTTTTGGAGACCGCTGCTCTGCCAATTGAGCTACCGCCCTAAAGGCCCGAGGACCTTAGGTGCTGCAGTCTTCTGCCGCGACGTGAAAGAAGGGGGTCGCCCGATCGCGGGCACGGCGAAAGAATGCAGATTTCTACTGCAGGTCCAGTGTACGGCATGCCCTCCCGACGGGCGAACTGCCCCCGAGCCTCACGGGGTGTCCAGGCATGGCGTGAAGACGGCAATCACCAGAAGCGGTGAGTCGTAGCTGACGGTTGCGACGATGCCGCCCTCGTCGACCCAGGCGCCATCCTTGCCCGCGACCCCGTCGGCGTCGATCGGCGTCCACTCTTCGGGATCGATCGCCGCCGTGACGGCATCGACGAGAGCATCCTCGGCCGCATAGTCCGCCCCCACCGAAACGGAGCCGACGGCGGTGAACGCACGCTGCATGCCGCGATCCTGCTCGCCGCAGGCCTGCTCCTCCGGGCCCGTCAACTCGAGGGTACGAAGGACCCCTTCCTCGACCGCCCCCGCCGCAGCCACCAGTGCGTCGAAGGCAGACTCGGCATCCGACTCGAGCTCAGCGATATCAGGCCCAGCGCACCCCGCGAGCAGCACGGATGCCGACAGCAGACCGACCGCGAGGATCGCTGTACTCCGCGCCCGCAGCGCACGCTGACCCCCGATCATGGGCGAACCACCGCGCTGACTTCGAACTCCTCGGACGTCGGAGCACTCGTGCGCACCCCGAGCCCAGCGAGCTGGTCGACGAACCACCCGTCGTGCCAGTCGCCGATGTCGCACGGCGACGATGAGCCCTCGAAGGCGGATGGGTCGATGCCGTGCTCGTACACCGCGCGGCAGCTCGCATCGGTCTCCAGCGCCCACTCATAGTCGTCGTGCGTGATTCCGGCACGCTCGGCCGCCAGCAGGTAAGGAAAGTAGTTCTGGTACTGGTACCAGTGCATGGCCTCGTGCACGAAGATCGGCCAGGCCAGGTCCTCGACTCCCGGCTCCCACGCAACGAAGAGCCAGCCGGGGTAGCCGGTTTGATAGCAGCCACCGACCACGAGCACTCGCGGGCCGTCCTCCTGCCCGGCGTATCCGCAATTTTCCGGGCCGGCATCGAAGATCACCGTGACGTCAGCGGCTCCGATCGCATCCAGGAACGCACGCCCCTGCGGGTCATCGCCCGGAAAGGCCTGCCCACCCGGGTTGGGGGCCGCAGGTTGCGGGGCAGCATCCTGCTCCCGCCACTGCGTGATCCACGCTGCGTCAGCCTCCCATGCAGCAGCAGCCTCGACGTACCGACCGCGGGCGCCACGGATCTCGGCAGCGAAGGCCCTGCTCTCGGCGAACACGTCGGCGATGGCATCCGACTGGGATGCCGTGACCGCGGTGGGCCTGCGGTCCGATGTCAGCCACTCCAGCCCGATGACCGCGGAGATTCCGAGCGCGACGGTGGCAGCTCCGGCGAGCACCGGAATCCACAGCCGCGCGGGGTTCACCTCACCATGATCGGGCATCACGCCGCCCGCACACCGCGCGCCCTGCTCAGTAGTCGGCGATACCGTAGCGATCGGGCTCGGGCCCGCGGCGGAAGCTGCGGCCAGACATGGACTCGGCGCTCACGCGGACGTAGTGATACTTCAACGTCGGCAACCAGGGCCGAAGCGGAAGCTTGTCGGCGTCCTCGACCTCTTCCTCGGTCGCAAGGCGCTGAGCGCGCCCGCGAACGATGACGCTCCACGCCGCAGCATCGGTGTAGTGGTCGACTTCGAAGAGCACCTCGTCGTTGACGGTGAGCTCGACGAGTTTGCTTCCCGCGGCGGTGCGGAACACGACAGTGTCCCGGTCGACGACGTAGTTGACGGGGAAGATGTCCAGGACATCTCCGACCCGGGTGACCAGGCGCCCCAGTTCTTCGCCCGCCAGAAGCTGCCAGCACTCGGCATCGCTGAGAGTGGCGACGACATCGTCCATCATCTCTTCCATGCCCTCATTGTGGGCGCGCGTCGCGGGCGACGCTAGGGACCCTTGGCCCTGGCGGCGCCCGCAACGAAGGGCTCAGGCGACGCGGATGAGTTTCTTGTTGACGAACTCATCAGCGGCGAGCAGGCCCATCTCCCGCGAGGTGCCAGAGCGCTTCACGCCACCGAAGGGAAGCTCGGGGCTGTCGGCGAGCACAATGTTGACGTACACCATGCCGGCCTCGATGGCGTCGGCCATCCGCTCGGCCTGCGCGGGGTCGGTCGTGAACACGTAGGAGCCGAGTCCGTAACTTGTCGCGTTGGCCACGGCGACCGCCTCGGCTTCGTCGGCGACCCGGTAGACCACCCCCGCTGGACCGAACAGCTCCTCGCGGTAGATGTCGTTGTCGGCAGTGACACCGGTGAGCACGGTCGCGGGGTAGAACGCACCGTCCCGGGCGCCACCAAGCTCGACCGTGGCTCCCTGCGCGACGGCGCGGTTCACCTGATCTTCGAGCCGCTCGGCCGCAGCCAGCGACGAGAGGGGGCCGATCACCGTGTCATCGGCGAAGGGGTCACCGAGGGGAGCCGCAGCCATGGCCGCCACGAACTTCTCGAGGAACGCGTCGTACAGTTCGTCGATGATGATGAAGCGCTTGGGGGCGTTGCAGGACTGGCCGTTGTTGTCGAGCCGCGCCTCGACCGCCATCCCCACTGTGGCGTCGAGATCGTCGGTCGAGAGCACGATGAACGGGTCGGAGCCGCCGAGCTCGAGTGCGACCTTCTTGAGGTTGCGACCGGCGATCTCGGCGACGGCGGCACCCGCACGCTCCGAACCGGTGACCGAGACACCCTGAACACG
Organism: Microbacterium sp. 67-17; assembly: GCF_001898325.1. GTDB lineage: Bacteria > Actinomycetota > Actinomycetes > Actinomycetales > Microbacteriaceae > Microbacterium > Microbacterium schleiferi. The sequence goes on along the minus strand of NZ_MKTR01000016.1, from coordinate 45,903 downwards.
AGGGTCGGCGATCACCGTCGCGGCCTGCTCGTTGGTCAGCCGCACATCGACGTAGGCTCCCTCCGGGAACCCGGCATCCCGATAGATCGCCGCGATCGCCGCTGCCGACTCGGGGCACTGCGGTGCGTGCTTGAGCAGGATGGTGTTGCCGATCACCAGATTCGGGGCAGCGAAACGTGCGACCTGGTAGTACGGGAAGTTCCAGGGCATGATGCCCAGCAGCACACCCAGTGGCGAACGGCGGATGACGGCAGTTCCCTCGGCGAGGATGTCGAGAGGCGTGTCACCGGTGATCTTTTCGTAGTTGTCGGCGTAGTACTCGGTGATGTCGGCAGCGAAATCGACCTCCCCGAGAGCCGCGGACAGCGGCTTACCCATCTCGCGCACGACGATCTCGGCCAGCTCTTCTCGCCTCTCGCGGTGCAGCTGCGCCGCGCGCCGCACGAGCTCCGCCCGCTCGGCAGGAGCGGAGGCGCGACCCCACGTGCGGTAGGCATCGTCAGCTGCCGCAACCGCAGCGGCGGCCTCAGCATCCGTCATGGTGGGGTAGGTGGCAAGCGTCTCCCCGGTGGCAGGGTTGACGACGGCGTAGGTACTCATGGGTCCTCCTCGGTCGGCAGCGAACGGTGGTCGGTTGGTCACGACGATGACAGGACATGCGCCAGCACGTCCAGAGCATCCTCGAGGAGGTCATCGCCGATGACCAGGGGTGGCAGGAAACGGATCACATTGCCGTAGGTCCCACAGGTGAGCATGAGCACGCCCTCATCGAGGGCCGCACGCACCACACGCGAGGTCAGGGCAGCATCCGGGTCCCCCGTGGCAGGGTCCACGAACTCGACCGCGATCATGGCTCCCTTCCCCCGGATGTCGCCGAGGCGCGGGTCGGATGCCTGGATCTCTCGCAGCCGCCGTTCGAGAACCTCACCGATGTGCCGCGCGCGGGCCGACAGGTCCTCGGCCTCGTAGACCTCGATGGCAGCGAGGGCGGCGGCGCAGGCAACGGGGTTGCCGCCGTAGGTCCCGCCGAGGCCACCCGTGTGCGAGGCATCCATGATCTCGGCCCGTCCGGTGACGGCAGCAAGCGGCAGCCCACCGGCGATGCCCTTGGCCGTCGTGATGAGGTCGGGGACGATACCGAACAGGTCGCTCGCGAACATCGCGCCGGTGCGGGCAAAGCCTGTCTGGATCTCGTCCGCGATCAGGACGACCCCGTTGGCGTTCGCCCACTCCTGCAGGGCGGGAAGGAAGCCGTCTGCGGGAACGATGAACCCGCCCTCGCCCTGGATCGGCTCGATGATGATCGCCGCGACATCCGTCACCCCGACGTGCTTTTCGATGACACCGATCGCCCGCTTGGCCGCCGCAGCACCGTCGAGCCCATCTCGGTACGGGTACGACATCGGCGCCCGGTAGATCTCCGGAGCGAACGGGCCGAATCCTGCCTTGTAGGGCATGTGTTTGGCGGTGAGGGCCATCGTGAGATTCGTGCGGCCGTGGTAACCGTGATCGAAGGCGACGACGGCCTGGCGCCCCGTGTGCTTGCGGGCGATCTTGACCGCGTTCTCGACGGCCTCAGCACCCGAGTTGAACAGTGCGGTCTTCTTCTCGTGATCGCCCGGAGTGATGCGGTTGAGCGCCTCGGCCACGGCAACGTAGGGCTCGTAGGGCGCCACCATGAAACACGTGTGAGTGAACTGGGCTACCTGCTGTTGCACTGCCGCGACCACGGCGGGGTGCGCGTTGCCGATCGAGGTGACGGCGATTCCGGAGCCGAGGTCCACGATCGAGTTCCCATCGGCATCCAGCAGGATGCCGCCGCCCGCCGCGACGATCGACAGCGGTGCGGTGTGCCCCACGCCCGCCGACACGGCAGCCGCCTTGCGGGTCATGAGCTCCTGCGAGCGCGGTCCCGGAATGGACGTGACGAGGCGCCGCTCCTGCGGGAGGGAGGGGCCGCCGAGCGGGACCGTGAGGCTATCGAGTTGGCTCATGTCGTGAGGATAGCTGGACGATCGATCGCGCGCGACCCGTGCAACTCGAACGTCGGAATCCGTCGTCGATGGCCACTTACGCGACGGCTCCCGTCGTGGGAGAATCATTGCGTGATTAATGGCGGCGTGTCGTGGTGGTGGCGAGACATCGGCGGGACGCCACCGCCGCGTGAACCGCTTCCTGGCGACCTCGCGCTCGATGTCTGCATCGTCGGTGCCGGGTACACCGGACTATGGACGGCGTATTACCTCAAGCAGGCCCAGCCGGACCTGCGCGTCGGTGTGATCGAGCAGAGCTTCGCCGGCTTCGGAGCGTCGGGCCGCAACGGTGGTTGGCTGACGAACTCGGTCACGGGAGGGCGGGGGCACTACGTCGCCCGCTACGGACGGGATGCCGCGATCGCGCAGCAGCGGGCGCTCAACGACACCGTTAGCGAGGTGATCGAGATCGCACGCCGCGAGGGCATCGACTCCGACATCATCAGGGGCGGCGAACTCGAGATCGCCCGCACCCCCGCGCAGCTCGCCCGGCTTCGGAAGAGGGCTGCCGAAGAACTGTCATGGCCGCACACCGACGTGCAAGAACTGGATGCCGCGGCCACGCGATCCCGTATCGACGTCGCCGGCGCACTGGGCGGGATCTGGCATCCGCACTGCGCACGCATCCACCCCGCGAAGCTCGCGGCGGGCCTTGCCGAGGCTGCGGAAAGGGCGGGGGTGAGGATCTTCGAGCAGACGACAGCTCGATCGATCGAACCCGGACGCGTCGAGACGGACCGGGGCACGGTCCGCGCGGATGCGGTCATCCGCGCCACCGAAGGCTTCACCGCGAACCTGCGTGGCGAGCACCGCACGTGGCTGCCGATGAACTCATCGATGATCGTCACCGAGCCGCTGCCTGCCGGGGCATGGGACGCGATCGGTTGGTCGGGGCGAGAAACTCTCGGGGATTTCGCCCACGTCTATATGTACGCGCAGCGAACTGCTGACGATCGCATCGCGTTCGGGGGTCGAGGCGTCCCGTATCGGTACGGATCCCGCGTCGATACGAACGGACTGACGCAGGAGCGCACGATCCGCTCTCTCACCGATCTCTTGCACGACTTCTTCCCGGCCACCCGCGGTGTGCCCCTCGCCCATGCGTGGGCCGGTGTGCTCGGCGTGCCGCGCGACTGGTCGGCGACCGTCGGCTTCGACCTGGCGACGGGCCTTGGCTGGGCAGGCGGCTACGTCGGAACGGGCGTGACGGCAACCAATCTCGCCGGACGCACGCTCGCCGACCTGGTGCTGCGCCGTGACACCGATCTCACGCGGCTTCCCTGGGTGGGGCATCGCGCAAAGCGGTGGGAGATCGAACCGCTGCGGTGGACAGCCGTGAACGCCATCTATGCCGCATACCGCGGCGCCGACCGGCTCGAAGCCCGCGGCGGATCACGGACATCTGTTCTGGCGCGGGTGGCCGACCTCATCGCCGGGCGCTGATTCCGCCCGGCTCAGTCGGGTGCGTGAGCCTCGAGGAACTCGTACACGTCTGTGGTGTCCACGCCCGGGAATGCCCCGGTGGGGAGCGTGGCGAGCAGCGTGCGCGGGGTGCGCACGTTCGGCCAGGAATGACCGCGCCAGGATGACTCGAGTTCTGCCGGCGCACGGCGACAGCACACCTCCACCGAGTGCCGGGAGACGCCACGATTGGTGGTCTCGCGCCCGATGAACCATTTGGTGTCGTCGAAGCGCACGCCCACGCTGATCGAATGGAGCCCCTCGGAGGAGGGCTCGACGCGGGCCGTGCACCAGTAGGTGCCGTTCCCGGTATCGGTGTACTGGAAGTACGGATTGAATCGGTCGGGGATGTCGAAGACGACGCGGCTCGTCCACTTGCGACAGCACATCTGCCCCTCGATGGAGCCGAACCGGTCGGTCGGGAAGTTCACGTCATCGTTTTCGTAGGCCTTGGTGATCGTGCCCGACTCATGAACCTTCAGAAAGTGAACGGGTAGGTCAAGGTGGACCGTCGCGAGATTGGTGAAGCGGTGAGCGGCAGTCTCGTACGAGACCGAGTACGCGTCCCGCAGGTCTTCGATGGAGAGGGCTCGGTGAGACTTGGCCTCCTGCAGGAAAGGAACGACGTCGGCCTCCGGCATCAGAAGCGCCCCCGTCAGATAGTTGATCTCCACGCGCTGGCGAAGGAAGTCGCCGTAGCTCGCGGGCTCGTCGTGCCCCAGGATGCGGCTCGCTAGCGACTGCAGCACCGCGGTGCGGGCATCCCGTTTGCTCGCGATCGTGCTCGATAGGTAGAGCCGGCCGTGCTTGAGATCCAGAACGCTGCGGGTGGTGAGGGGCACATCAGAGACGTAGTGAATCGTGAACCCGAGGTGGGCGGCGATGTCGGATGCCGTGCGCTGGGTGAGCGGGCCTCCGGTGTGCCCGACGGCGGCAAGCAGGTCGCGGGCGTGAGCTTCGAGGTCAGCGAAGTAGTTCTGCTGACTGGTCATGAGTCGGCGCAGGGACAGGTTCGCGCGGCGCGCCACTTCCGGTGTGGCTGCCCGTTCGTCCCGCAACCGCTCGATCTCGCCCTGCAACGCAAGCATCGCCGCGAGCACCTCGTCGGGGAGGGAGCGACCGATGCGGAAGGGGGAGATTCCGAGCGCCTGGAAGGTTGGCCCCCGCATCGCCCGCTCGAGGGAGACCTCCATCGTTGCGCGCTCATCCAGCGGCTCGGATTCCAGCAGCGCGTCCAGATTCGTCCCGAGAGCGCGCGCGATCGTGCGCAGCAGCGTGAGCTTGGGCTCTCGCTTTCCGTTCTCGATCATCGACAGCTGGCTCGGGGCACGGTCGACCAGCGCCGCCAGGTCGTCGAGGGTCATTCCCCGCTCGGTACGCAACTGGCGGATGCGCCTGCCGATCGTGAGGGTGTCGATGACATCGTCGTCATCCGTTGTGGTCGTCGGAACGGAGTCTTCCGACGCAGCAAGGCTGGTCATGTCGCCAATTCTGTCACATATGCAGAATTTCGCGCGATCTTCACACGGATTCTGGCCTACTGAGCACTGAAACTTCACGGAGAGTAGGTGCACGACGACCAAGACCGGCGTCGATCCACCGGATGACGAAGCCGGCGGATGAGAGATCAGACAGGACGGATGCGCCATGACTGCAACCACGACCCCGATGCCCGCCCGGACGGCTCCCGTGCCGACCTCGAGCGCCGCGGCGGTGCTCGAGGTCGTCGGGCCGATCCGTGACCGATACGACGAGATCCTCACGCCCGACGCCCTCGCGTTCCTGACCGAGCTGCACTCCCGGTTCTCGGCTCGCCGCCACGACCGCCTGGCCGACCGGATGCGCCGCCGGTTCGAGATCGGCAACGGCCACGACCCGCAGTTCCGCGACGACACCGCGCACATCCGTCACGACGACGAGTGGCGGGTCGCAGGCGCCGGCCCCGGCCTCGAAGACCGGCGCGTCGAGATCACCGGCCCCACCGATCCGAAGATGACGATCAACGCATTGAACTCGGGAGCGAAGGTGTGGCTCGCCGACCAGGAGGACGCCACCAGCCCCACCTGGAAGAACGTGATCGAGGGTCAGCTGAGCCTGTACGACGCGATCCGCGGGCAACTGCGGTACACGAATCCCGAGGGAAAGACGTACGAGGTCACGGCCGAACAGACCCCCACGATCGTGATGCGCCCGCGCGGCTGGCACCTGATCGAAAAGCACCTGCGCTACACCGACCGCACCGGGCGCACGATGGATGCCTCGGGTTCGCTCGTGGATTTCGGGCTCTACTTCTTCCACAACGCGAAGCAGCTGATCGAGAACGGCGTGGGTCCGTACTTCTACATCGCCAAGCTCGAGTCAGCGGAAGAAGCCAAGCTCTGGGACGACGTGTTCACGTTCAGCGAGCGATACCTCGGCATCGAGCACGGCACGATCCGAGCAACGGTGCTGATCGAGACCCTGCCTGCCGCGTTCGAGATGGAGGAGATCCTTTTCGAGATGCGGGACCACATCGCTGGCCTGAACGCTGGGCGCTGGGACTACATCTTCTCGATCATCAAGAACTACCGCGGCCGTGGCGCACGGTTCGTCCTTCCGGACCGCAGCGAGGTGACCATGACGGTGCCCTTCATGCGCGCCTACACGGAGCTGCTCGTGAAGACCTGCCACAAGCGGGGAGCGTTCGCGATCGGAGGCATGAGCGCGTTCATTCCCAACCGCCGCGACCCGGAGGTCACCGAGCGTGCCTTCGAGAAGGTGGCCGCCGACAAGAAGCGCGAGGCCGGCGACGGGTTCGACGGCACGTGGGTGGCCCACCCCGACCTCATCCCCGTCGCTCGGGCCGAGTTCGACGCCGTGCTCGGCGACCGGCCCAACCAGCTCGACCGGCAGCGCCCCGAGGTGTCGGTACGCGCCGCTGACCTGATCGACGTGCACATCGGTCGCCCGATCACGGCATCCGGTGTCTACGGCAACGTGTCGGTAGCGATCCGCTACATCGAAGCGTGGCTGCGCGGGCTCGGTGCCGTCGCCATCGACAACCTCATGGAAGATGCCGCAACGGCTGAGATCAGCCGCTCGCAGATCTGGCAGTGGATCCACCAGGACCGCACCACCGACGACGGCACGCCCATCACCCGCGAGTACGTCGAGGGCCTCATCACACAGGTGCGGGGTGAGGTGACTCGCTTCGAGGGCGACCGATTCGACGACGCGGCGGCGATCTTCCGCGAGGTGGCGCTCGGAAGCGACTTCCCCGCCTTCCTCACCCTCCCCGCCTATTCGCGCTACTTGGTCGAGACCGACTGACTGCGCCCGAGACCGACGACGAAGGACAAGACATGACCACCTACCAGGACGACATCGCCGCCATCCGGGAGCTCAAGAACCGGCACGGTTCCAGCTGGGATGCCATCAGCCCCGAGTCCGTGGCACGGATGCGGGCACAGAACCGGTTCCGCACCGGCCTTGAGATCGCCCAGTACACCGCCGACATCATGCGCCGCGACATGGCCGAGTATGACGCCGACTCCTCGCTGTACACGCAGTCGCTCGGCGTCTGGCACGGCTTCATCGGGCAGCAGAAGCTGATCTCGATCAAGAAGCACCTCAAGAGCACGAACAAGCGCTACCTCTACCTCTCGGGGTGGATGGTCGCAGCGTTGCGCTCGGAGTTCGGGCCGCTGCCTGACCAGTCGATGCACGAGAAGACCGCGGTGCCCGCGCTGATCGAGGAGCTCTACACGTTCCTGCGCCAGGCCGACGCGCGCGAGCTTGACCTGCTGTTCACCAAGCTGGATGCCGCGCGGTCGGCCGGCGATGACACAGCGGCGGAGTTCATCCAGTCCCAGATCGACACCTACGAGACCCACGTGGTGCCGATCATCGCCGACATCGACGCCGGATTCGGTAACCCCGAGGCGACGTACCTGCTGGCCAAGAAGATGATCGAGGCCGGTGCCTGCGCGATCCAGATCGAGAACCAGGTCTCGGACGAGAAGCAGTGCGGTCACCAGGACGGCAAGGTGACGGTTCCCCACGAGGACTTCATCGCCAAGCTCACCGCGGTGCGCTACGCGTTCCTGGAGCTAGGCATCGACAACGGCATCATCGTGGCGCGCACCGACTCGCTCGGCGCAGGGCTCACACAGAAGCTCGCGGTCACGCACGCGCCCGGCGACCTCGGCGACCAGTACAACGCGTTCCTCGACGTCGAGGAGATCTCGGATGCCGACCTCGGCAACGGGGATGTCGTCATCAAGCGGGATGGCAAGCTCCTGCGTCCCAAGCGCCTGGCGAGCAACCTCTACCAGTTCCGCCCCGGGACGGGTGAGGCCCGCTGCGTGCTGGACTGCATCACGTCGCTGCGAAACGGCGCAGACCTGCTGTGGATCGAAACCGAGAAGCCCCACGTCGAGCAGATCGCGGGCATGGTGGATGCGATCCGCGAGGAGATCCCGAACGCGAAGCTGGTCTACAACAACAGCCCCTCGTTCAACTGGACGCTGAACTTCCGTCAGCAGGCCTACGACACCCTCGCCGCGGAAGGGAAGGATGTCTCGGCCTACGATCGGGCGGAGCTCATGAGCGTCGAGTACGACGACACCGAGCTCGGCCGGCTGGCCGACGAGAAGATCCGTACGTTCCAGCGGGATGGGTCAGCCCGGGCCGGAATCTTCCATCACCTCATCACCCTGCCGACCTACCACACAGCGGCCCTGTCGACCGATGATCTCTCGAAGGGATACTTCGGCGACGACGGGATGCTCGCCTACGTGCGGGGCGTGCAGCGCCGCGAGATCCGCGAGGGCATCGCGACCGTCAAGCACCAGAACATGGCAGGAAGCGACATCGGCGACAACCACAAGGAGTACTTCGCCGGCGACGCTGCCCTCAAAGCGGGTGGGCAGCACAACACGATGAACCAGTTCAGCTGATCATCGAGAAGACACGGATGCCTCGGACGACGCCGTCCGAGGCATCCGTCATTCGTGGGGCGCCGTCCCGTTCAGGAGACGCCGCGAGCGCAGTCCGCGCAGGTGCCCACGAGCGAGCTCTGCGCGGGCTCAAGCGCGAAGCCGTTCGCGTTCCGGGCCGATCGAGCCGCCGAGGCAAGCAAATCGGCTGGCAGCGCGACGACGACCCCGCACGAGCGGCAGACCCCGTGAAGGTGCGCGTGCCGGTCTTCCCCGGTGGCGAGGTGATAGCCGGTCGAACCCTGCCCAACCGGACGCGTGGTGACCACCCCCAGGCTGTCGAGCATCTCGAGCGTGCGGTAGACCGTAGCCCGATGGATGCCGAGGTCAGCGACAGCACCCGCGATCTGCTCCGCCGTGCGGTGCTCATGCTCGGCCGCGAGCACCCCGATGACGGCGCGACGTGCTGCCGTGATGCGCTCGCCACGCTCGGAGAGCTGCGCCAGCGCGGCGTCGGCAAGGCTCACGGGAGCCTCCGCGTGGAGGTGCTCGTGGTCGTGTGGCGCACCCATTCGGCAATCGTGGCACACGCCCCTCCGAATGGCGGCACGGCGGAGATTTCGACTCTTGTGTAATGCGACTGAGTCGCAATAGTGTGAGCGCAATCCCAAACCGCATGGTCACCCGAGGAGGGCCGATGCACGTACCCGACGGATTCCTCAGCGTGCCGGTCTCGATTGCTACGGGGGTCGTGGCGGCGGGAGCCATCGCCCTGGCGATCAAGAACTCACGCGCCGAGATGGCCGATGACCGCAAGGCCCCGATGGTGGGAATCGTCGCCACGGTGATCTTCGCCACACAGATGATCAACTTCCCCGTGGGCGCGGGAACGAGCGGCCACCTGTTGGGCGGTGCGCTGGCGGCCGTGCTGCTGGGTCCGTGGACAGCGGTGCTCGCGTTGAGTGCCGTGTTCATCGTCCAGGCCCTTCTGTTCGCCGACGGCGGGCTGACGGCCCTCGGGACCAACATCACGCTGATGGGGCTGGTGACGATCACCGTCGGCTGGTGGGTGTTCCGGGGCCTTGTCCGCGTGCTGCCTGCACACCGATGGGCCATCGCGGTGGCCGCAGGTATCGGTGGCCTGCTCTCTGTCCCCGCGTCGGCAATCGCGTTCGTCGGCCTGTTCGCGATCGGCGGTCAGGTGGCAGTGCCGATCGAGGCAGTCTTTGCTGCGATGGTCGGCTGGCACGCTCTCATCGGGATCGGCGAGGCGATCATCACCGGACTCATCGTCGCCGCCGTACTCGCTACTCGTCCAGACCTCGTATATGGAGCGCGCTTCCAGCGATCCGGAGCGACCCCGACCCGAGAGGCGGCACTGGTATGAGCACCTCCTCCGCCCCCTCAGGGCGCCGGATCTCCACACGCACCTTCACTCTCTGGGCTCTAGGCATCGCGCTGGTGATCGCGACGGTCGTCAGCATCTGGGCCTCATCAAACCCCGACGGGCTGGAGTTCGTCGCGGAGGCCGTCGGCTTCAGCAGCGCCGCGCAAGACAGTGCGACGGCGGGCTCACCCTTGGCCGACTACACAGTGGCCGGACTCGACGGGAACTGGCTGTCGATCCTCATCGTCGGTGTCGTCGGATGCGGCATCACCTTCGCTCTGGCGTGGCTTCTCGGCCGTCTCGCACGGCGCGGCTGACACAGTGCGCCGGATAAGGGCGATGCGGTGAGCACGCTGGACTGGGGGCATCGCGAGGGAACCTCCCTCCTGCACCGCGCCCCCGCACGGACGAAGTTAGTCGGGACGGTGGCCTTCGCCGCTGTCGTGGTCGCCACTCCCCGTGACTGGTTCCTCGCCTTCGCGGTGTACGCGCTGCTGGTGTTCTCAGCGCTGGTGATCGCGCGCGTGCCACCCCGGGTCGTGGCACGACGGATGACCATCGAGCTGCCCTTCGTCGTGTTCGCGCTGCTGCTTCCCTTCATCGCCACAGGGCCGACGATCGAGGTTGGTCCCTTCACGCTGGCTGTTGAGGGGCTCTGGGGCGCATGGGCGCTCCTGGCCAAGGCGACCCTCGCCGTGGGCGCCGCGACCGTCCTCATCTCGACCACCGAGCCACGGCGGATGGTGCAGGCGCTGGGTCAGCTCCGCCTCCCCGCGGTCCTCACCTCGATCATCGGCTTCATGATCCGCTACCTGGATCTCATCGTCGAGGAGACCCGGCGGATGCGCATCGCTCGCGAATCGCGGGGGTTCCGCGCTCGGGGCCTCGCGTCGTGGCGGATCATCGCGCAGGCCGCGGGATCGGTCATCGTGCGCTCCCACGCCCGCGGCGAGCGCGTCCACCTCGCGATGCTCTCGCGGGGTGGAGCCGGATGAGTTCGGCATCCGTATCGGTGCGCGGGGTCGGTTTCGCCTACCCCTCCGGAGCTCGCGTGCTGCACGAGGTCGACCTCGAGATCGCGGCCGGCGAGCGCGTCGCGGTACTCGGACCGAACGGAGCGGGCAAGACGACGCTCATGCTCCACCTCAATGGCATCCACCTTCCCGATCGTGGAGTCGTGGAGATCGGCGGAACGCCGGTGGGTCGAGGGGCGCTGCCCGAGATCCGCCGCCGGGTGGGCGTCGTCTTCCAAGACCCCGACGACCAGCTGTTTCTCCCGACGGTCGGGGAGGATGTCGCATTCGGCCCCGGAAACTATGGCGTGCGCGGACCCGAGCTGGAGTCGCGGGTCACCGAGGCTCTGACCCAGGTTGGACTCGAGCACCATCGAGACACGGCGCCCGGTCGGCTGTCGCTTGGCCAGCGACGCCGCGCGGCTATCGCAACGATCCTGTCGATGGATGTGGAGGTCATCGTGCTCGATGAACCGACCTCCAACCTCGACCCGAGGGCCCGGCGCGACCTGTCTGCGACCCTCGATGCACTCGACGCCACGATCATCGTGGTCACCCACGACCTCCCCTACGCCCTCGAGCTGTGCCCTCGGTCGGTGATCCTCGACGAGGGCCGAATCGTCGCCGACGGCTCGACGGTCGACATCCTCTCCGACGCCGACCTCCTGAGCGCGCACGGCCTCGAGCTGCCGTGGGGATTCGATCCGCGAGCGCCGCGTCCACCCCGTGACGCCGTGACCGGGCGCGGCTCGGCGCCAGGACAGGTCAGGATGCCGCGAGCCGAGCGTTGACCCGCGCGAGCTGGGCACCCACGCGATCCTCGAGCCCGCCGGCGGTGTCGCCGTCGAGGACTTCGGCTACCGCGCCCCAGTGGATGGCGACGCTCTCTCCCGCCGTCGCAGTGTCATCGAAGGGTACCGAGACATCGCGCTCGGCGTCAGCCTCGTCGGAGTCATCGAGCACGAGAACCCCTTCGCGGTAGACCAACCGCGGTCCGCGTACGCGCCAGTGCGTGGCATCCGTGTGCAGCACCGTGGCAGGCAGTATCGCGCACGACTCCAGAACCTCAACGGGCTCTGGCCGACCGGTGCTGAGCAACCGTGTCCAGGGGTAGACCCCAAAGACGTGGAAGGCGTGGTGAGGAGCCGCCTCGGCCGCCAGAGACTCGTCGAGATATGCCCAGTACGATCCGGCGCGCGGACCGATGATCGCGAGCAGCTCACGCCAGAAGACGGCGGGATCGATGGCGTCTCCCTCGACAGAACCCGTCCAGTACGCCCGCACCGCCCTCTCATCGAGCGGATCGCACGCGAGGAGGCTCCCGATGACCGTCAGATACGGCCAGGCACCCGAGAAGCGGGTAGCCGCCCCCCGGACGTCCACCCCAGCCCCCTCACCGCGCGCCACCTCCGCGAGCAGGGGTGCGCCATCGGGGCCGCAGTAGCCCTTCTCGTTCGGGTGGTACGCGTACCGCGCGAACAGTCGTTCCCCGTGCGGTCTCGAGTCGGCGCTCACACGCGGGCCACGGCCTGGGCCGCCTCCCGGTGGAGCCGACCGAAGTTGTAGTACGCGGCACAGGCCCCCTCGGGCGAGACCATGCAGGTACCGATCGGGGTCTCGGGGGTACACGCGGTGCCGAACACCTTGCACTCCCAGGGCTTGATCACGCCCCGCAGGACGCTGCCGCACTCGCAGGCCGGCGGGTCCTCCACCCGCACACCGGGCAGCGCGAACTTCTTCTCGGCGTCGAATCGTTCGTAGTCGGGGTGGATGCCGTACCCGGACCGAGGGATGTAGCCGAGGCCTCGCCACTCGAAGGTGTCGCGCACCGCGAAAACCTGCTGCATGAGCGCCAGTGCGGCAGGGTTCCCCTCGCGCCGCACCACCCGCGCGTACTGGTTCTCCACCTCGCAGCGGCCGTCCTCGAACTGCGCCAGCAACATCTCGACAGACTGCAGGATGTCGAGCGGCTCAAAGCCCGTCACCACGATGGGAAGCCCATACTCGGCGGGAATGAAGTCGAAGACCGTCGTTCCGACCACCGTCGAGACGTGTCCGGGGCCGATGAAGCCGTCGAGGTCGAGGTCGTCGGCATCCAGGATCGCGCGCAACGGCGGCTCGATCAGCACGTGGTTGCAGAAGATCGAGAAGTTCGTGACATTCAGCGCTGCAGCACGGGCGATCGTCACGGCGGTCGATGGGGCAGTCGTCTCGAAACCGACAGCGAAGAACACGACCTCTTTGTCGGGGTTGTCGATCGCGATCTTCAGGGCATCCAGCGGCGAGTACACGAAGCGAACGTCGGCGCCCGCTGCCTGCGCCTGCAGGAGGCTGCCCTCGGTGCCGGGCACGCGCATCATGTCACCGAAAGTCGTGAAGATCACTCCGGGGCGATGTGCGAGCCACACCGCGTCATCGACGCGCCCCATCGGGATGACGCACACCGGGCATCCGGGTCCGTGCACGAGTTGCACGGCCTCGGGAAGGAGGTGCTCGAGCCCGTGCCGATAGATCGTGTGGGTGTGACCGCCGCACACCTCCATGAACGACAGCGTGCGGCCGAGTCGCTGCGTCTGCGCCTCGATGACGCCGAGCAGCGACCGGGCTGCGGCGGGGTCGCGGAACTCATCGACGAAGCGCATCAGACGATCTCCGTTTCCATGAAGGCCTCGAGCTCTTCGTCGTAGGTTCGCCCGAGTTTTCGGATCTGATCGAGGGTGACATCGGCCTCGTGCTCGTCGATCTTGCTCATCGCGAAGCCGACGTGCACCAGCACCCAGTCCCCGACTCCGACATGCTCGTCGGCGAGCAGCCGCGTGGAGATGACGCGGCGAACACCACTGACCTCGACCGACGCGAGGTGTTCGTCGGCATCGACGACCTCGACGATCTCACCGGGGATTCCGAGACACATGGCTGACCTCTCTTTCAGCAGATTCGGGGAAGGGGGTCGCCCACGAGCATGTCGACGATGCGGGTGCCGCCGAAGGCGTTGCGCACTGCCACGATGTCGGAGGGGCTTGCGACAACTTCGCCGATGATCGCGGCACTCCCGCCCCCGGGCAGCGCCCGCAGGGCAGCGAGCCCGGCATCCGCGACATCGGCGGGAACGACCGCAGCGAACATCCCCTCGTTGGCGACGTAGAGGGGATCGATCCCGAGCATGTCGCACGCGCCGCGAACGACCGGGGCAACCGGCACTGCTTCGTCGTCGACGATCACTCCGCGCCCGGATGCCTGCACGAGCTCGTTGAGCACGGTCCCCAGGCCCCCACGCGTGGCGTCTCTCATCCAGCGGGTCTGCGGCGCGGCATCCAGCAGAGCCTCGACGAGTCCATTCACGGCACGGGAATCGGATGAGATTTCGGCGTCGATGGCGAGGTTCCCCCGCGCAAGCATGACGGCCATTCCGTGGGCGCCGATGGGTCCCGACACGAGGATGCGATCGCCCGGTTCGACGAGGTCGGCTCCGAGTCGACGGCCCGCGGGGAGCACCCCGACGCCGGCCGTCGTGATGAAGAGCTTGTCGGCAGCGCCCCGCGGCACCACCTTGGTGTCGCCGGCGACGATCGCCACGCCGGCCGTGTCAGCTGCAGCCCGCATGTCGGCGGCGATCTCGCGGAGTGTCTGGACGGGAAGACCCTCTTCGATGACGAAAGCCGCGGTGAGAGCGGTGGGCACCGCACCGCTGACGGCGAGGTCGTTGACGGTGCCATTGACGGCAAGATCGCCGATGCTCCCGCCGGGGAAGCGGATCGGGTTGACGACGTAGGAGTCGGTGGTCATCGCAATGCGTCCCGCCGGCCGCTCCAGGACCGCGGCGTCGCCCGGGTCGCCCGGTGTGGGAGAGCCGAATGCTTCGAAGAAGACGGCGTCCACCAGCGCCGCAGAGGCCTTGCCCCCTGCTCCGTGTGCCAGGGTGATCACCTCGTCGATCAGCCGCGGGCGGCGCCGGCGGAATGCTTCGATGCGCGCGAGGACCTCGTCTTCTGACTCGTTGAGCCGGTTCTTTCCGCGGCGACCCGTGTCAGCTGCCGTGGCGTCGGTCGTCATGACATCACCTCCGCGGCGATCGGGACGGGCACCTCGGGTGGTAACGGCACCGTCGCGATCGCCATCCCGGCGTGGATGAGCACGAGATCGCCCGGCCTGACGTGTCCAAGGATCGTGACATCGACATCCTCCTGGCCATCCGCGGTACGCACGCGCGCCGGAGCGAACAGGACGGGTGGGGCCGCGAGGACCTCTCCGAGCCGACCTTCGTCGCTGCAGGTGATACAGACCTCGTCGGTGCACTCCACGATGGCCGGTTGCAGCGCGGCAGGGTCTTCTCGCAGGTCGTCGGCGAGGGCGAGGATGCCGGGCACGACGACCTCGGCGTCGCCGGCGACGCACACGGTGGCCATGCCATCGGCGGGACGCTGAGCATCCCCCACCCAGATCCCCGCGACCCCCCATGCGGGAAGGCGCGCCAAGAGCCGATCCCGGTCGGCGAAGGCGCCGACGATGATCGCGGCATCCCCCGATCGCGCGGTAGCTCGCAGGATCTCGACCGCGTCGCCCTGCCCCGCGGCCCGGACACCGGAAAGCGCTGCAGAGTCATCGCCGACGACATGCACGGTGCCGCCGAGCACCTGGGCGCGGGCCACGTGGACGGCGGCGATCCGCAGGTCGCTTGCGGGCGCGGCGCTCACAGCCCGATCCTTGCGTCGTGGGCGATCGCACCGTCGGCGTCCACGACACCGGCATCCTGCATCGCGCTCATCACCTGGGTGACCTGATCGGCCGGAACGCGGGTGAGCGCGAACCCGGCGTGCACGATGACGTAGTCGCCGACCTGGAGGTCGGGAAGGAAGTTGAGCTTGGCGGTACGGCTCTCGCCGGCGAAGTCGATCTCGGCGACGATCGCGCCGTCGGGTTCGACCCAGCGGTCGGTGATCCTGCCCGGAATCGCAAGGCACATCGGGCTCACTCCCCTCTGCCGGATGAGCCGGCAAGCATCAGGTGTCCGGCAAGGGCCTGCCCGAGGCTCAGGCCACCGTCTCCGGCGGGAACCCGACGGTGGAGCATCGTCGGGACCCCGTCGCGGGACAGTCTAGATCCGACCTCGTTCAGCAGCACGCGGTTCTGTGCGACGCCGCCGGTAAGACCCGCCACGTCGGCGCGGCCGGAGCTGACGAGGTCGGTCAGCGCCGTGGCGATCCAGGCAGCGACGCCGTCGTGGAATCGCCGCGCCAGACACGCGACCGGTTGTCCCGCGCGCATCCGCTCAACGACGTCGGCGACCAGCGCGGGCAACTCGGCTGCCGCATCCGGATGCCCGCCGTGCTCGCAGGCGCCGGCAGCAGCCTCGAGTTCCATCGCCGCCTGGGCTTCGTAGGTGATGCGGTGACGGATGCCCAGAATCGCCGCGACAGCGTCGAAGACCCGCCCGAGACTTGAGGTGGCGATCACTCCGACGGGCTCTGCTGAATCCAGCTGTGCACGTACGAGAGCCAGTTCCGCGGGTGGAGCATCGGCGGCCACGGGGATGCCGGTGCCATCGATCCCCCAGTCGCGCAGCAGCCCGACAGCGACGCGCCAGGGGCTGCGGGCAGCGGTGTCCCCACCAACCAGCCGGAAGCATGGGACGTGCGCGACGCGCTCGTACTCGAGCGGGTCAGCCCCGACGAGCAGGATCTCGCCACCCCAGATGGTGGAGTCCTCACCCCACCCGGTGCCGTCGACAGCGGCTATCGCGACCCGCGTGCCGACCGCGTCGTGTTCGGCGAGAAGGCTCAGGGCGTGAGCGTGATGGTGCTGGATCTGCACGAAGGCGGTGCCGGTCCGATCAGCATGCCGCTGGGCCCACCGCGTCGTCGCGTAATCGGGGTGCAGATCCGCGACCAGAAGAGCCGGCGAACTGCGGTGCAGCCCTTCGAACTGTGCGACGCCGCGCTCGAAGGCTTCCTGGCACGCGAGCGAACCCATGTCTCCGACGTGCGCCGACAGAAACGCCCGGTCATTGCGCACGATCGCGAACGTGTTCTTGAGCTCACCTCCGACGGCGAGGACCACGCCACCACCGGACGAGGGGGAGAGACGAATCGGTAGCGGGGCGTACCCGCGACTGCGCCGGAGCGGAATCAGGTCGCCGCCTGCGCCACCGGCGAGCAGGACGGAGTCTTCGACGGGAACGTGGATGCCGCGGTCGTTGGTCACGAAGAGGTCGGCGATCCCGCCGAGCAGCTCGAAAGCGTCATCCTCGCGGAAGCACAGCGGGTCACCTGATACGTTGCCGCTGGTTGCCACCACCACGTCGGCCGGGTTCAGCAGGAGTTCGTGCACCGCGGCGGAGGGAAGCATGATGCCCACCCGCGACAGCCCGGGAGCCACGGACGGCGCGAGATCGGCATCCGTCGCCGTGTCGGCGATGACGATGGGGCGGGCCGGCCCCGTCATCTCGCGGGCAGCGGCCGCATCGAGGTGCGCGATGCGCGAAGCCTCCTCGATCGAGCCGGCCATCACCGCGAAGGGCTTGCCGGGCCGGCGCTTGCGCTCGCGCAACCGGCGGACAGCAGTCTCGCTGCGGGCATCGCACATCACGGTGTAGCCGCCGAGGCCTTTGACCGCCACGATGCGCCCGTCCGCGAGAGCACGTCGCGCGGCGGCGAGCGTCTCCGCTCCGGTGCACAGGGAACCTCCGGCGGCATCCGTGAGCGTGAGCGTGGGTCCGCAGTCAAAGCAGCTGATCGGTTGGGCGTGATAGCGCCGATCGAGCGGGTCCTCGTACTCGGCGCGGCATGCTGCGCACATCGGAAAGACCGACATGGTCGTCAGCGGCCTGTCGTAGGGGAGGTCACGGATGATGCTCAACCGTGGTCCGCAGTTCGTGCACGTGATGAACGGGTAGCCGAAGCGTCTGTCGCCTGGGTCTCGGAGCTCGCGGCGGCAGTCGTCGCAGCATCCGACATCGGGCGGGATGAGGGTGCGCACGCCGTCCGCGCGACGACTCTCGACGATCCGGAAGTCGCTCTCTCCCGGGATGGTGTCGCGATCGGCGGTGGTCACCTCGTCGATGACAGCCAGGACGGGCGCCTGCTCACGCACCTCGCGCAGAAAGCCCGCGACGGCGGCGGCCGTCCCCTGCGCCTCGATGAACACGCTTTCGTCGTCGTTGCCGCACCACCCGGTCACGCCGTGCGCGGCAGCGACTCGCGCAACGTGCGGGCGAAACCCGACGCCCTGCACGACACCGCGCACCGTCGCGGCTACGCGGACGCTGGGCACGACGGCGGCGCGCAGGCGCGCCGTGTCAGTGCCCGCCGCAGCCACAGCCCTCGGGGCCGCATGCGCTGGCCCCGGTCCCGCAGGCACCCGTCGGGGCGGCGCTCGGCCCGCGCAGCAGCGATTCGAGACTCACGAACGCAACGGGACGAGCGCTCGCTACCGGCGCGGGCGCCGTCGCCTCGGCGGTGGCGGCGGGGTCCGGCATCCGGATGATTCCGTGCATGCCGAGCAGCATCCGCACTGCCGGATCGTCGACGAGGTCGAAGAGGAGCTCCTTGCCGCGGGGATCTTCCCGCAGAGCCCGCACGATCGTGGTGAGCGCCTCCTTCGAGAGGGCGTCGAGGGCCAGCGCGAACTCTTCGGCCACGGCACGACTGTCGGGATCGAGCCGGCTGATGGCAGCGACCGCCGCGTCCAGTCTCGCGGCAGTCGTTTCGAGGGTTTCAGCCTCGAGGGCGTCAGAGTCTCGCGTGTCAGCGTCGAGCATCGTCATCGGATACCTCCCCATTCGTTCCGGCGTGCGGGCGTCATGCCGGGCTCCCCGCCGCCACCAGCTGATCGCGGAGGTCCCGCACGATCGCAGCCGAGTTCTCGTCGCCCTTCGAAGCGAAGAGGAACTCCGCCTCGTCGAAGCGCCCCCGCGCATCCTCGAGGAGCCCGAGATGGGCAAGGGCATTCCCCTGGTTCGAGAGCACCCGGGCGCGCCCGAGAGCGTCCTTCTTCGGCGACCTGGTGCGAAGCACCACCTCGTAGAGGTCCACAGCTTCCATGAGGTTGTCACGCTGGCGCGCAGACGGCGCATAGACCAACGCATTGGCGAGATTCAGACGAGCGCTGGCCCATTCCTCGGCGTCGTCCTTCTCGTCCAGCAACCGTGCAGCGGTACGCAGCGACTGGATCGCTATGCCCACCCGCAGCATGTCGGCATCCGACATGACGGGCGCCGCCAGGTACGCGGTGCCGAGGTTGAGGTGCACGCGGGCGAACAGGGGCCGATTCTCGCCCTCATCGAGGTGCCGGAGCGCCTCGGTGTAGCCCTGGATCGCTTCGGTGAGAGAGCGCCGCCCCTCGATCGCCATTCCGTGGACAAGCCCCGCGCGGTGGTAGAGGGCTTCGGCGTACGCGGCGCGGAGGTCGGTGCCCTTCAGCAGCGCGACTGCCTCGTCGGCATCGGCGAGATTGTGTCCACGACCGGCGAGCTCGCTGAGGATGACGCCCGCGAACGCGGGAGCGACGCCCCGGACGTGGTCGGCGGCGGCGCGCAGACATTCGACAGCCTCGTTCTCGTCGCCGTCATCGAGCGCGTGGGCTGCCTGCGCGGTGAGGATCAGTGCGGCAACCTCGCCGGTGGAGCTACCGACCTCGGGCGGGATGCTGGTCTGCCCGAGCGTGAAGGCGACATGATCGACGAGCGGCCGCCACTGGTCCCCGAGCGCGGCAGTGACATCGGTTCGCGCAATGCTGTCAGGGTCGACGACGAAGAGGTTGTAGCGGTCGACGGGTCGGTCGGATGCTGCGAAGACCGCGGCAGCATCCTCGACCCGCCCCTCGTAAGCCAGACGCACACCCTCAAGCGCTGACGGCCAACTCTCGGGCAGGTGACCGGAAAGCAGAGACTGCCGCGCGGCATCCGTGTCGGCGCCGGCTATCAGCAGCAGACCGGCCGGCAGGGCGAACGCTCCGAGAGGCTGTGGGCGGTCGATCTCGGTCATCGGGAACCCTCTTCAGTAATGGTCAGGCGGCGACGCTTTCGCGACCATTGTGCTCCCACGAAACCCACCGGGTAGTCATCGGCGAGCGCTTCGCGAAGGAGGACACTGCGGTCGCCCGCGACATTGCGCTGCTTGAGCATCAGCCCACCCGACGCGGCCACACCGACCGGCATCACCACGATCTCGCCGGTGGGCGCACGAAGGGCGGCGATCCGGTCATCCGGAAAGTGGGCGCGGGCGAACTCCGCGGGAAGGCGCAGGTGTCCCTCGGGAGTGAACTCGACGGTGACCTGCTCGACGTCCTCAGTCATCGATCTGCTCCTCCAGGGCGGCGATGCGCTCACGCACGATTCCGAGCGCCCGTTCGATTGCCGCGTCCACGGCGGGGCTCAGGGGCGCACCGAAGGCGAAGGAACCGCCCTCGATGAGCAGGACATCGATGTCGGCAGGCATGAGCGGCCCCAAGAGCCACCGACCGAAGGCGATCGCGTGATCCCATCGGAAGTCGTGGCTTCCCATCGCACCAGCCGGCGGGAGCTCCGCGACGACATCGCCGGGTACCGAGAACAGCGTCCCCGGTTCGGCCCCGGTGCTCGACGCGTCGATGATGAGCACCCGGTCGGCGTGGCGCATCTCGAATGCGACACCCATTCCGCTCGTCCCACCGTCGGCGATCCGGATCCGCTCCGGAACCGGCCCGGAGTCCCACAGGCGTCTGATCAAGACCGGTCCGGCCGCGTCATCCCCACGCAGGATGTTGCCGCACCCGATGATCAACAGCTCGACGCGCGAACTCTCGTCACCGTCGTCGATCAACCGCCACGGCTCGACCGCCTCGTCGGTATGAACGGCCGCGCCCGCCTTCACCTCTTGTCCCTCGCTCAACACATGTTGTTGATGACGAACGACGACATCTCTCGCCCCGTCTTGCCGTCGTAGGCGTGCACCGTGCACACCAGGCACGCGTCGAAGCTGCGGGTGACGTGACCGAGCTCGACGGGGTCTTCGAGGTCGTACACCGGGGCGCCGATCAGGGCCCTCTCGATCGGACCGACGACGGCATCCTTATCGCGTGGCCCGATGTTCCACGCGCTCGGGGTGATGACGTTGTAGTTGGCGATCTTGCCGTCCTCGATGACGATCCAGTCCTGCAGCGCGCCGCGAGCAGCCTCCGTGCCGCCGTAGCCGCGCGCCGACACCGGGTCGGTGGGCTCGGCGAAGAACGAGCCGTGCAGGTCGATCTGGTTCAGCCAGTTCTTCACGAGCTTGTAGTACTTCGCGGCCTCGTGCATCCGCGCGAGCTGACGCACCAGAACCGAGGGCCCCTTCTTGGCCATGACGTCGGTGAACAGCGGGTCGTAGTCCTGGAAGTCCTTCGTCTGCGGCTTGCCTGCCACGACCTGCCGCGCGAGCGGCCCGGCTTCCAGTGGCAGCCGGCCGACCCCGGGCACGTCATAGCGCGGAGCTTTGGCGAAGGAGTACTTGTCTTGCTTGGCACCGAGCTCGGGGTCGATCGCATTCTGCTCCCCATCGAAGGGATGCACGACGTCATCCCCGCGATAGAAGGAGTGCGCGACATCCTCGCTCACCCGCGCCTGGTCGTACTCGTGGTGCGCGCCGTTCGCGTAGACACCCGAGCGCACGACAAGTGCATCGTTACGTCCCTCGATGGTGGGGTGATCGTAGGATGCCGGGTCGAAGTAGGTACCGGCGGCGATGTAGTTGCCCCACCCTTGTCCGTACAGGTCGAGCCCGATGTCCAGGGCGTAGCGGATGAAGAAGCCGCAGTCGGAGTCACGGTGGGCGTCGCTCTCGTCGACCCAGGCCAGGATGTCTTCCCACGTCTTGTTCTCGAGCCACCGGTCGACGGTGCAGCCGAGCCACTGCTTCTCGAGCCACGCGTTCTTCCAGTTATCGAGGATCGCGTGCGAGCGGGTCACGTCACTGAGGGTCGGAGCGCCCATGATGCCACCGGGCACCATGAACGACGAATGCGGCCACTGACCGCCGAAGATCGCGTAGATCTCGACGGGCTTCTGACTGAGCACGACACCCGGCTGGTAGCTCGTGCCGACGTAGGCCGAGAACCGCCGGCACGCCTCCTCGTAGAGGGGCGAGTCCTTGTACTTCTCGTGCGTGAGGTCGATCGCGAAGATCGCATAGAAGTAGCGCGGAATCGACTGCAGGGTCTCGACTGCCTGACCGATGTTGCGAACGAGCGTCGCGTTGTGGGGCACGAACGTCTGGAACGCGGTGTCCAGCGCGTAGCACGCCTTGTAGAGGTGGCTGCCGCCGCAGATCCCGCAGATGCGGGGCGTCATGATCAGACCCGCGCGCATGTCTTTGCCCCGCAGGATCGTTTCGAACCCGCGGAACATCATGGCCTGCGTCCAGGCATCCGTCACGACACCGTCTTCGATGGTGACGCGCACGTCCAGGTCGCCCTCGACGCGGCCGAGGGGGCTGACGTGCAGATCGACGGTAGAACTCATGTGCTGGGCCTTTCGGGCTAGACGACGAACATGTCCTCTTTGGACCACTTGGGCGCGGAGATCCGCGCCGCGGCAGCCATGGCCATGTAGGTGACGTGGTCCTCTCCGGGCGGGAGGTCCTTCGGGATGGCGCCGGCGATCAGCTGCGTCTTGAAGACGGAGCCGGGCATCAGGTCGGCGAACGGGAACTCGGGTTCCGTGCACCCGAGGCACGGCATGCCCGCGCGGGTCTTGGATGACTGGCGGTTCCACAGGATGCGGTTGCACGGCGCGTGGGTCATCGGCCCGCGGCATCCGAATTCATAGAACAGACATCCGGTGCGCGTGCCCTCCCCGAAGCTCATCGTGGACTGCTTGAACTCGAAGAACGTGTTGCGCGTGCAGCCGTTGTGCACGAACTGGGTGAAGAAGGTCTGGGGCCGGTTGAGGTCGTCGAGCGCGATGTCTCCGACGCGGCCCGTGGCCAGCGCAACGATGATCTGCGTGATCCAGTCGGGGTGGGCGGGGCAGCCGGGGATGTTGATGACGGGAAGTCCCGACTTGCTGCGCCAGTCGGCACCGAGGAATCCGCCCTTGGCCTTGCGGTGGAACTGCAGACCTGTCGAGTCACTGGGGTTGGGCGCGACGGCGGGAAGACCGCCGAAGCACGCGCAGTCGCCGATGGCCACGACGATGGATGCCGCCTCGGCAAGGTCTGTCACCCAATCCTTCATGGGTCGATCGGCGAACATATCGAAGCGGCCCGTGCCGTCGGGGCCTTCGATCACCGTCCCCTCGAACACGAAGATGTCGAGCTGGCGCTTGCCCTCGACACAGTCCTTGAAGATCTTCTGGGCGTTCTTGCCCATCTCAAGGCCCGTCGTCGGGTGCCAGAGAATCTCAAGCCCGAAGTCGACGATGAGATCGACCACGCTCGGCTCATCCGCGTTGAGGAACGACATCGTGTTCCCCGAACACGCCCCGCCCTGCAACCACAGCACGCTGGTCATGCCTGCTCTCCTTCCGTTGCGGTGGCCTCTCCCTCTTCACGGAGGGAGCGACCGAGTTCCTTGACGATCCGCAGCGCGAAGGCAAGCCCTCGCCTGACGTCGGGGTCGCGGGTCATCCCGCTGATCGCGATGATGCTCGGCGGTTTCTGCTCAGCCTCGGCCTGCGCCTGCTCGGTGGCACGGCTGACGCCCCCGGCCACCCGTGTCAGCAGATCAAGAAGCGCCGGGTCGAGCAGTCCCGAGGATCCGATCTTCTCGACGAGGTCGGCATCTGCCACGTGCTCCAGAACCGGAATCGCCTGGTCGGCGACCTTCAGGAGCGCAGGACCTGCCGCAACTGCCCGCTTTCCGACCGGGCTCTCGGTGACCATCGCCACGGCTTCGTGGTAGCTGGTCGCGACGTTCTCGACGATGTTGTCGGAGTGCGCGAAGAAGCCGCCGACGACATCGAGGAGACCCGCGACGAGCTCAGCGTTGTCGAGCAGGTGGTTGAGGGCAGCGACGGTCTCTGGATCACCGAGCCGCTGGCGAAGGCGCTCGGCCTCGATGTCGGCGCCGGTGATCATCTTCGCGTCGTCCGGCGAGAGCACAGTGCTCATACGGCGTCCTCCGATCGGGACACTCCGCGACGAGGTGTCCTGGCACGAATGTATCCCCGCCAGGTGTTGCGTAGCATCCGGAATGCGCAGGGTTTATCCTCAGAGCGATCCCCTGGAGGACAGATGGCCCGTCCCCTGCGCACGCCGCCGGCGCTGGCGAGTGCCCCCTCGGTGCGCACCGACGACCCCCGGCGTCTCGCCGGCGAACTCGGGACTCTCCTCGGGGAGGGCACCGTCGCCGTCCACGACAACCGCGCGAGTCTCGACGGCGCGCTGTTCACGCGGAGCTTCGACACGATCTCGTTGGGCTACCTGGATATCGGGACCCCCACCACGATCGACATCCCGGTCACCGCCGACGCCGTCACGGTTTGCATGAACCAGGGCGGAGCGCTCGCGGCGCGCGTGGACGGAGTCACGGTGCACACGACGACGGTTCAGGCGATCGTGCTCTCACCGCGCACGGCGGTGCGGCTGGAGATGACTCCCGAATCTCCCCAGCTCCTCGTCCGCCTCGAACGTCATGCCGTGGAGGCAGCCGTGGCTCGCACCCTCGGCCGGCGCGTCAGCGAACCGCTGCGGTTTGAGCCGCTGTTCGATCTGAGCTCTCCCGAAAGCATCCGGTGGAGCATCGCGGTGCAGCTGCTGAGCACCGAATCCATGACCGATTCGTCGCTGCTGACCCTGCCCCTGGGTCGACAGAGCGTCGCCGACCTCCTGGTCGCATCCCTGCTCCTGCTGCAGCCCTCGAACTATTCCAGCTCGCTGAGGCGACAGGCAACGTCGGGTCTCATGGTTGACGCCCTCGCCTACATCGAGCAGCATCTGGCCGAGCCGTTCTCGCTGGCGGTCCTTGCCCACGCGGTGCATGTCTCTCCGCGCCATCTGCAGCAGACCTTCCGCGACCGCCTGGGCACAACGCCGTCAGGATACGTTCGCGACCAGCGACTGCAGCGGGTGCGCATCGATCTGACGGATGCCGACCCCAGGCGCGGCGCGACAGTCGCGGGGATCGCCCAGCGGTGGGGGTTTACCCACGCCGGCCGGTTCGCGAACGAGTACCGCGACCGCTTCGGAGAATCGCCGTCTCGCACCCTTCGCGGCGCGTGATCACCCTGGCGCGTTCCGCCGGAGCGCCGATTGGATCTAGGGTGAGGGCATCCCCACCGGTGGGGTCGGAGGGCCGGATGCACGAGCTGTCGTTGTGCCGATCGATCGCTGCGATCGCTGAGCGTTCGAGCGCGGGCCGCCCCGTGCTCTCGATCCAGCTCGATGTCGGTCAGCTCCGCCAGGTGGTGCCCGACACTCTCGTGTATTGCTGGGGCATCGTGTGCGAGAACTCGCCATCGCTGTCCGGATCGCGGCTCGAGGTGACCTCGATCCCGGCCATCGTCACGTGCCGCGAGTGCTCCACGGATTCGACGATCGAGGGCGTGCCGATCCTCGTGTGCGCGTCATGCGGAAGTGGATCGGTGGTCGTACGATCTGGGGAGGAATTCCTCGTCCGGTCAATGGAGGTCGGCGAAAAGGAAGGGAAGACCGATGGGTCGCTTTCACCGCCACGATGACGGAACCGTGCACGCTCACGATCACCACGATGATGGGCACTCGCACGAGCATTCGCATGGCGATCATGACCACCCGCATGATCACGAACACGACGACCACATCGGTGATCACTCCGGCTACGAGACGGGCGCTGAGCGCATCGACGTGCTGGAGCGGATCTTCAGCGAGAACGATGCTGCGGCCGACCGCAACCGCCGGGCCCTGGATGCCGCATCCGTCGTCTCGATCAACCTGATGTCATCTCCGGGCGCCGGCAAGACCACGCTCCTGGAGCGGACGCTCGCGGAGTTGGAAGGGCGCGTGCGCGTCGGGATCGTGGAGGGCGACATCGAGACAGCCCTCGACGCTGATCGCCTCGACGGCTACGGTGCGCAGATCTCGCTCTTGAACACCGGAAACGGGTTCGGCGGCGAGTGCCACCTTGACGCCCCGATGGTCGACCGGGCTTTGCGCGGTCTCGAGCTCGAGAACCTCGACCTCGTCGTGATCGAGAACGTCGGCAACCTCGTGTGCCCCGCCGAGTTCGACACCGGGGCTCACCATCGCGCGATGGTCGCATCCGTCACCGAGGGCGAGGACAAGCCCCTGAAGTATCCGGTTATGTTCCGGTCGGTGGACGTGGTCGTCGTGAACAAGACCGACCTCCTGCCCTACCTCGACTTCGACCTCGACCTGTTTCTCGCGAACGTCCGTGCCGTGAACCCCACAGCACGGATCATCCTCACGAGCGCGAAGGCAGGCGACGGCCTCGCCGACTGGTTCTCCTGGATCGCGGAGATCACCGCGCCGGCCACCGCTCCCGCCCGGGGCTGACCCGGGACGGAAGGCCTCAGGCGATCTCGCCGGCGGCGACGACCTCGGCAAGACCCGCGACGCGCGACAGGTGGTAGACCCCGTACGCGTCTGCTTCACGGATGCGGCGCGCATCGGCATCCGTCTGCGCGTCGTGCGCGAGGGTTGCCGCGAGAATCCGTGCATGCATCAGCCCGCCAGCCACGAAGCCCAGGAGCATGAGGTACGGGACGCTGACGGCATATGCGTCGCGCGTCATCCCGAACGCGATCAGCTGTGCCGTCGCTTCCTCAGCAGATGCACGGGCCCGCTCGAGTCGCGCCGCGGTCCGTGCAGCGACGGGGTGGTCGAGTCTTTCGAGCGTGGCGATCGCTTCGGCGGTCTCGCCGAGGACGCGGCCGACTGTCGCGCCACCATCACGGATGACCTTGCGGCCGATCAGGTCGTTGGACTGGATGGCCGTGGTGCCCTCGTAGATCGGCATGATCCGGGCATCGCGGTAGTGCTGGGGCGCGCCGGATTCCTCGATGAAGCCCATGCCGCCGTGCACCTGGATCGCGTCGGACGTGATCCGCAGAGCCTCTTCGGTGGTCCAGCCCTTGAAGATCGGGACGAACAGTTCGGCTAGGCGGAGGCTGTCGGCATCCGTCGCCCGGTCGAACAGGTCGCCGACGTGGACGCCGAGGGCCCGCATCGCACTGATCTCGCTCGCCATCGACAGCAGGAGGCGACGGACGTCGGGGTGCTCGGCGATCGGGGTCCCGGCAGGACGATCGAGCACAGCACCTTGCATACGCTCTTGCGCATATGCCCGCGCGCGTTGGTAGGCGCGGTCGCTGATTCCCGTGGCCTGGAGCCCCATGCCGACACGGGCAGAGTTCATCATGACGAACATTCCGGCAAGACCGCCGTGAAGCTCTCCGACGAGGAAGCCCGTCGCTCCCTCATACTCGAGCACGCAGGTCGGGCTGCCGTGGATGCCGAGCTTGTGCTCGACCGAGACCGTTGTGACGGCGTTGCGTTCCCCGGGGTTTCCAGCAGCGTCGGGCAGGAACTTCGGCACGACGAACAGCGAGATCCCCTTCGCACCCTCGGGGGCATCCGGCGTGCGAGCGAGCACGAGATGAACGATGTTCTCGGCGACGTCGTGGTCGCCCCAGGTGATGAAGATCTTCTGACCCTTGACCGCCCAGGTGCCGTCGTCGTTCGGGGTCGCCATGGTGCGGATCGCGCCGAGGTCTGTGCCGGCCTGGGGCTCCGTGAGGTTCATGGTGCCGGTCCACTCGCCGCTGACGAGCCGCGTGAGGTACTGCTCGCGCAGGTCGTCGGAGGCATAGGCATCCAGGGCGTGGATCGCCCCGGTGTTGAGGGCGCTGCACAGCGCGAACGCGGTGTTGGCGGCGTTCCACATCTCGCCGAGTCCCGCTTGTACGAGCGCGGGCAGGCCATCGCCGCCGGCAGACTCGGGCGCTTCGGCGGTGATCCAGCCCGCCTCAACGATCGCGCGATAGGCCTCGGGGAACCCGGCTGGCGTCTTCGCCTGGCCGTCGAAGACCGTCACTCCCTCGCGGTCGCCGGATGCGTTCAGCGGCGCCAGCACCTCGGATGCGAGCTCCCCCGCCGCAGACAGCGCGTCGACGGCATCCTCTGCGCTCAGGGCTCCGCTGGTGGCGCGCGCCACCAGATCGGTGCCGAATGCCTCGGCGAACAGGAACGCGTAGTCATCGACGGGAGGAACGTAGGCGGAGGTGTCAGCCATGACGAACTCGCTTTCAGAGGTGGGACTGCGACTCATCATAGATGACACTGCGTCTCATTGCGCGTGAGTGGACGCCCTGCCTCGCTAGAGGATGCCGCGCTCCATGGCTACCGTCACGGCGTGGGTTCGGTCGGCGACCTCGAGCTTGTCGAAGATCTTCAGCAGGTGGGTCTTGACCGTCGACTCGCCAATGCCGAGATCAGCGCCGATGAGCTTGTTGCTGCGACCACGCGCCACAAGCTGCAGGACCTCGATCTCGCGCGGAGTAAGCGTGACAGATGCCGCAGGCTCGCGCATCCGCGACACCAGCCGCGCCGCCACAGCCGGCGAGAGCGCCGTCTGCCCCGTCGCGACCAGGCGGATCCCCGCGACGATCTCGTCCTGCGGCGCTGCCTTGAGCAGGTAACCGGCAGCTCCCGCCTCGATCGCCGCCAGGATCTGATCGTCGCTCTCATACGTCGTGAGGATGAGCACGCGCGGCGCGTCGGCGCCAAAGGCGACGATGCGAGCCGTCGCTGCAACACCGTCGATCACGGGCATCCGCAGGTCCATGAGCACGACATCCGGCTTCTCGCGTGCTGCCAGCTCGACCGCCTGGGCTCCATCGGCCGCCTGACCGACAACCTCGAAGCCTTCCTCATCGGCGAACAAGCCGGCGAGCCCCGCGCGCACGACGGGATGGTCATCGGCGATCAGGAGTCGGATCATGCCGCGACTCCGGCCGGCGGGAGCAGGATCGTCAGCGTCGCGCCGTGGCCGGGTGCCGATTCCACCTCGACGTCCCCTCCCGCGAGTGTCGCGCGGTCGCTGATGCCGTCGAGCCCGAATCCAGTGCGGGCGGCCAACGGGTCGAAGCCGACTCCGTCGTCGCGGACAGTCATCCGGATCCCCTCGCCATCGTGGGCCACGGTCACGAGGACCACGGTTGCCCGCGCGTGCTTTCGGACGTTGGCGAGAGCCTCTTGCAGGCAGCGCAGCAGAACGACCTGCTGCTCACGATCGAGATCCACGCCGGCTGAAACCTCGACATCAATCGCGAGGCCGACCTCTGCCCGGAAGCGCGCGGCCAGCCGCTCGATCGCTGCCGCGAGAGCGTCATCGGCGGGAACGGCAGCCATCCGCGCCACGAGCGCGCGGGACTCAGCGAGCGCCTCGCGCGCGGTCTGCTCGATCGTCGCGATCGTCTCGGCCGCTGCATCCGTTCGCCCGTCCCGCGCTTGCCGGCCCGCACGCTCGCTCAACAGGACGAGGCCCGCGAGGGTCTGCGCCAGCGTGTCGTGGATGTCACGAGCGATGCGCTCCCGCTCCTCCGCCGCACCCCGGTCCCGACTGAGCGCCTCGACCTGGGACTGCGCCGCGGTCAGCTCCGTGACCAGACGTGCCCGCTCCTTCCCATACTCGGCGATGCTCGAGATCCATAGGCCGAGAGCGGTAGCGAAGACGACTGCTAGACCCCCCGAGAGGATGCCTTCCCAGAGCGACTCGATCGTGAAGCCGCCGTGAGCCACGAATCCGACGAAGACACCGAAACCGATGGCGATGGATCCGAGAACGCCTCCTCGTCGGGTGTCGACCGAGACCCACACGAGGGGATACGCCAGAGTCTGGAGCATCGCCATGAACGGGGCAGCGGTCACGCCGATTCCGATGGAAATGGTCACGAGGACGACGAATACGACGGCCAGCGGCGTGCTGCTGCGCTGCCGTAGCCTCCGACCGAAGCCGAAGTAGGCGATGACCAGAAGCGCCGCGGAGGCAGCGACCAGCATCCGATCGAGACCGTCGAGTTCCGACAGGATCAGGATGGGGGCGACGATGGCTGCCGCCACGATCGGGACGACGAGATCCCACCATCGCGATTCGCTCATCATCACCCCTTCGCCCGGCTCACGCGTAACCGCCCCAGGCTACGCGTCGCGTCGGATCCACCGGAAGGTGAGCCGGCTGATGATGAGGCCCACGACAAGCCAAATCAGCAGCGCGATCGCGACACCGCCGAGGTCCCACGCTCCGCTCTGCTCGAGGGTCGCGTACTCCGGTGGCAGGAAGACCGCCCGCATGCCCTTGGCCATCCACGCCAGGGGGAAGAGGTTCGCAACGTTTTGCAGCCACTCGGGCAGCAGCCAGAAGAACATGTAGACGCCCGAGATGAACTGCAGCACGAGGGCTACGGGGATGACGACGGCCGAGGCGCTCCGGGCGCTGCGGGGGATTGCCGAGATGGCGATTCCGAGGAACGCTGAGGTCGCAAGTCCCAGGACGAACACCCACGCGAAGGTCAGCCACGACTCCACGTCGGACGGCAGCGGCACGCCCAGCACGAGCCCCGCAAACACGAGCAGCACAGCTGCCTGCACGGTACCGGTGACCAGCACCTGCCCGAGCTTGCCGATGAAGTAGCTCACCGGCGACAGCGGTGTGCCGCCCAGTCGCTTGAGGGTGCCATCGTGCCGTTCGAGGGCGATATCGATCGCGAGGTTCTGCAGGCCCGACAGCAGCACACCGGCCGCGAGCATGCCCGGGAGGTACATCTGTGCCGCCGAGAGAGCCGGCAGCCCCTGCCCATAGCTCTGATCTCCGTCACCGCCGAAGACGGTGCTGAACAGGGCGAGCATCAGGATCGGGAAGAGGAACGTGAAGAAGATCGTCTCGGGTGAGCGGGTGTAGCCGCGGATCTCGAACCCGATACGACGGATGCCGTGGCGTACCGCGTGCATCGGGCTGAGCCGGGCCGGAGCGAGGGTGAGAGCGGTCATGACAGTGTCTCCGAGGTCGAAGAGGTGGGTGAGGATGCCGGGGTGACTGCCTCGTCCGGGGTGGCCGCGGCGTCCGGGTCGACCATGCCGAGGTAGATGTCTTCCAGGGTGGGGCGACGGATCTCGAGCTCGTCGGGCTCACCGCCGAGGCGCTCGGCGAGCGACCGGGCGAAGGCCCAGGGCGCGGGGGTGCTCTCGGTGTGCAGCGTGCCACCTTCGCGCCATGTGACGCGCGGCATCCGGGCGTCCTCGCCGCCGAACGTGGCGATGGGCCCGATCGCCTGCAGAAGTCCCCGATCGATGACGGCGACCCTGTCGGCCAGCTGCGCCGCCTCATCGAGGTAATGCGTCGTGAGCAGGATCGTGGTGCCTTCGCCCTGGAGCCTGCGGATGAGACTCCAGAACTCCCGACGCGCCTGCGGGTCGAATCCGGTGGTCGGCTCGTCGAGAAAGAGGAGTTCAGGGTTTCCGATGATGCCGAGCGCGACGTCCACGCGTCGCTGCTGCCCGCCGGAGAGCTTGGAGATTCGCGTGTTCGCCTTCTCTTCGAGTCCGACTGCAGCGATCACCTCCTCCACGTCGCGGGGGCGGGGATAGTAGCCCGCGAACTGACGCAACTGCTCGCGCACGGTGAAGGCTCCCGCCTGGCCGGTGGTCTGCAGCACAATGCCCAGCCGCGCCTTCCACGCCAAGCCGGCGTGTCCGGGGTCGTCCCCCAGCACCGTCACCTCTCCGCTGGTGCGACGGCGGTATCCCTCGAGGATCTCAACGGTGGTGGACTTGCCGGCGCCGTTGGGGCCGAGCAGGGCGAAGGTCTCACCTCGGATGATGTCGAACGACACGTCATCGACGGCAGCCCGCGATCCGTAGGTCTTGCGCAGGTTCCGCACCCGCACCGCAGCGTTTTCCATGCCTCCAGAGTGCCCTGGCGGCGGCTGCCACAACAGCGGCCGTTGGTCGGGTGCGGCATCCCCCATTCGGTGGATGCCGCACCCCCTCCGCCCGGCTGGCGATGCATCCGGGTGTCGCTCATGCGCCCCGACTACGATGTGATTCTGTGACCGAACGTGCTCCCCTGTCTCGCAAACTGTCCGCTATCGCCGAGTCCGCGACCCTGAAGGTCGACGCGAAGGCAAAGGCGCTCCAGGCCGCGGGCCGGCCGGTCATTAGCTACGCGGCGGGCGAGCCGGATTTCGCGACGCCGCAGTTCATCGTGGATGCCGCAGCCGCCGCGCTGCAAGACGCCAAGAACTTCCGCTACACGCCGGCCGCCGGCCTCCCGGACCTGCGTGAGGTGATCGCAGAGAAGACCCGGCGCGACTCGGGGCTGGAGGTCGCGGCATCCCAGGTGATCGTGACCAACGGCGGCAAACAGGCCGTCTACCAGGCCTTCCAGGCAGTCGTGAACCCGGGCGACGAGGTGCTCCTGCCAGCGCCGTACTGGACCACGTATCCCGAGGCGATCCAGCTTGCTGACGGCATCCCGGTCGAGGTGTTCGCCGGTGCCGACCAGGACTACAAGGTGACTGTCGAGCAGTTGGAGGCGGCGCGCACAGAGCGCACCACGACGCTCGTCTTCGTCTCACCGTCGAACCCGACCGGCTCGGTCTATACCGAGGAGGAGACCCGCGCGATCGGTGAATGGGCGCTCGCGCACGGCATCTGGGTCATCACCGATGAGATCTATCAGCACCTCGTCTATGACGGGGCTACCGCGGTCTCGATCGTGCACGCCGTGCCGGAGCTCGCGGGGCAGACGATCCTGGTCAATGGTGTCGCGAAGACGTATGCGATGACAGGTTGGCGTGTGGGCTGGATGGTGGGCCCCGCCGACGCGATGAAGCTCGCGGCGAACCTGCAGTCGCACCTGACGAGCAACGTCAACAACATCGCTCAGCGGGCGGCGATCGCAGCACTCACCGGGCCTCAGGATGAAGCCGAGCAGATGCGACAGGCCTTCGACCGGCGCCGTCGCGTCATCGTCGAGGAACTGGCGAAGATCCCCGGGGTCACGGTTCCCACACCGCTCGGCGCGTTCTACGCCTACCCCGACGTCCAGGGTCTGCTGGGACACGAGTGGCACGGCAAGCGCATCGAGACCTCGCTGGAGCTTGCCGACCTCATCCTCGATGAGATCGAGGTGGCAGTCGTTCCGGGCGAGGCTTTCGGTCCCAGCGGGTACCTCCGCATGTCGTACGCGCTCGGCGACGACGCGCTGCTGGAGGGCGTGCGCCGGATGCAGGGCCTGTTCTCCTAGCCGCTCCTGACGCTCTCGCTTCCCGCCGGTCCGCCCTCGCGGCCCTCGCGGCCCGCCCCGCGTGGTCGCAACGGCGCACCCTTTTGCCGACACGCCGGGCCAAAGCACCACAGACCGGGGTGTCGCCGAATCCATGCGCCGTTGCGACGGGGCTCCGGGACCGGGCCGGGCGGCAGGCCGGACGCCGAGCAGGTCCTACAGGTCGACGCCGACGAGGACCGGCTCGGGCTGCAGCAGGAGTCCGAACTCTGCCTGAACCCGGCCCTGGATGAAGCGGGCGAGCTCCGCGATCTCGGCGGCAGTCGCGCCGGCGTGGTTGGTCAGTGCCAGCGCGTGCTTGCTCGACAGAGCCGCGCGCGAACGCGGCAGATGGAAGCCCTTGCGGATGCCGGAATGCTCGATGAGCCACGCGGCGCTGACCTTGACATCCGGATCCTCGACCGCAGCCGGGGGGATGTACCCGTCGAAGGTGTCGAGCGGGATGATCCGAACCGGTTCCGGGCTCGCATCGGCGCCGTCGGGCCGAACGGGCCACCGCGGACACTCGGGCGGCAGCGTTCGGGCGAAGGATGCCGACACGACGGCATTCTGGAAGAACGAACCGGCGCTGTAGGTATCGGGATCGGCGTCATCGAGCACCATGCCCTTGCGGGCGCGGGTTGCCAAGACGTGATCGCGCACCCACTGCAGGGTGACCTCGTCATCCTGCTCAAGGCCCAGCGCCTGCCGCAACTGGGCACCCCGCAGCCGTCGGGGAGCTGGCCCCACCTCGAGCAGATCGAGAGTGACCGACAGGATGACGGCGCGCCGAAGCGGCTCGGAGCCGTGGTGATGTTTGAGAACCGACGTACGGAAGCCAAGCCCCAGCTCAGCAGCGGGAACCGTCGACACCTCGCCCGTGCTCTCGTCGATCAGCTCGACCTCGACGAGTGTCTGCACGATCTCTTGACCGTACGCGCCCACGTTCTGCACGGGAGCCGCACCGACAGTGCCCGGGATGCCTGACATCGCGGCG
Organism: Microbacterium sp. 67-17; assembly: GCF_001898325.1. GTDB lineage: Bacteria > Actinomycetota > Actinomycetes > Actinomycetales > Microbacteriaceae > Microbacterium > Microbacterium schleiferi. The sequence continues at coordinate 11,884 of NZ_MKTR01000016.1, read as the reverse complement.
ATCCCCGACAGCCCCTCGGCCACCGTGTACGCGACGAGGTCATCCCAGTCGTGACCGGCCTGGACGCGCAGCCGCGCCACCTGCGGCGCCGGCGCGGGCAACCTCTCGATACCGCGGGTCAGGATGCGGATCACGGTGCCCTCGAAGGGTTCATCTCCGACGAACAGGTTCGAACCGCCGCCGAGGACGAACCACGGCTCCCCGCTCGCCCAGGTGTCTCGGAGCGCCGCGACCAGTTCGTCCCGATCGTGGGCTTCCCACATCCGGGCGGGTTCGCCGCCGGTGCGCAGTGTTGTCAGGCTCGACAGCGGCCTGGGTGCGATCTCGGGCATCAGCCTCGGCGGGCGCGCAGGCGCGCCTTGCCCAGCACCGCCGTGCCGCCGGCGGTCACGCTCAGATCGATGGTCACGGACTCTTCGTCGAGCGCGAGGACCTTGCCCTGCACGGCGACGTCGGCGCCGGCATCCGGGTCGACGACGACAGGCCGCGTGAACCGCACGCCGTACTCGAGGATGCGGCCCGCATCGCCGAGCCACGGCACGACGGTTTCGACGGCCAGGCCCATCGTCAGCATCCCGTGGGCGAGCACGCCGGGAAGACCGACGGATGCCGCGACGTCATCGCGGTAGTGAATCGGGTTGAAGTCGCCGGATGCTCCCGCGTAGCGCACGAGCGACTCGCGCGTCAGGTGCACCGTGCGCTCCGCGACGATATCGCCGACGGCAAGCTCGGCAGAGTCGATGGTGTGCGCGCTCATTGGTCGTCCCCTCCCACCAGCAGCACGGAGGTGGCCGTGACGACGTGTGCGTCATCGGCATCCGTGATGGTGGCTTCGCTCGTGACCATCGCGCCCTTACCGAACGGACGCACCTGCGTGATGGCGAGGGTCGCAACCAGCTCGTCGCCGGCGACGATCGGACGCGTGTAGGCGAAACGCTGCTCGGCGTGGATGAGGCGGTGCAGCTCGATTCCGGAGTCCGGCTCCGCGAGCAGCTGCTGCAGCGTGAGGTCTTGAATGACCATCGCGAAGGTCGGCGGGGCAACGACATCGGCGTATCCGAGCGCCTGGGCAGCGTCGGGGTCGGTGTGCTGCGGGTCGTCAGCGAACACAGCTCTCGCGAACTCCCGGACCTTCTCTCGTCCCACCAGATACGGGGCGGTCGGCGGGAAGTCCCGCCCGACCAGTTCAGGGTTCACAGGCACGAGGCCATCCTACCGAGCGAGGGCGAAGTGTCCTGGGGCGGCGGTCGACGGGTCAATTCCGGGCGGATGCCGCGATGCGGTCCCACCACTGCCGGGATGCCGCGCGCAGCCGTGGCAGGCGAGCGGCCGCCTCATCACGAATGGCGGCGGTGTCGGCGACAAGCGTCTCGAGCCGGCGCGGCGCGTCCGGCAGCTCGTCGAGATCGAGCACGCCGGTCTGGCCCCAGTGTCCGAGTGCTCCCCCGAGTTTGATGCGCGTGTACCGGTCGGCAGACAACGCGAGCACGGGCGTGCCTGCCGGCGCTGCGAAGACAGCGGGGTGATAGCGGCCCGTGATGAGAAGGTCGGCACCGTGCACGAGCGCTGCCGCCTCACGGGACGTTCCGGTGGGGATGACTGTCGAGGGCTCCGACATCCGCTGCCTGATCCTCTCGTGCAGCGCTGCGTCGCCCCGTGCGGGCGCGGCGGGATCGAGCGGCCCGAAGTGTGCGTGGAACGAGACCGGCCCGACGGTTCGTGCTGCAGCATCCGCGAGCTCCGCGATGTGCTGCTCGACCTGGTCGGCTGGTCGCCCCGCGAACCAGCCCGACAGACTCACGACGACTCCCCCGCGCGGCGCTGACTCACCGGCCTCCCCCTCTGCGCCGAGGCCGAGGCCGAGGAAGGATGCGTCGTCGACATTCAGGGTCGCGCTCAGTCCCCAGGAGTCGACGAGAGCGGCAGTGTCAGGCTCTCGCACGCCGACGAGAGCCGCCTCGCGCAGCATCCGTGCCACCGCTGCGTCATCGGGTGCGTCGAGGTCGGGGCCGAGGGTCTGCCCCGTGACCACGACCGGCACTCCCTTCGCACGAGCCAGGCGTGCAAGGGTCGTGCGTTCGAACACGTGGCTGTGCCAGCGGGTCGCGAGGTTTCCGCCGCCCGCGTTGACGAGCAACCGCGCCCCATCAAGGGTCGCGAAGACCTCAGCCGCCGGGTCGTCCGGCGAGAGCTCAGCCGAGCCCGCGGCTACCGCGAGAAGGTGGTCGGCGCGCCGCGCGGCGTCGGCACGGTCGAGCCCCGCGAACCCGAGCCGCGGAAGTGCCGGGATGCCGTAGCGTGCCGCCGTTTCGGGGGGATTCGAGCTCACCCCGATGGGCGAGAGACCGCGCTCAGCGAGCTCACCCACGGCGACCTCGAACATCGCCTCGTCGCCGATATGGAACATGCCATCGAGCACGCCGACGTCACCGATGATGAGAACAGACACGGGCTTCTCCAGCATTGCCAGGACGAGGGAAGACGCCACAGATCGGTGGCGTTGTCAACCCTAAGGGCATGTGGCACAGCGTTCGCCTTCGGGCAGTACGATCACCCTGTCCGGGTGGCGGCGCCGGGACGCGCGAGGAAAGGACCGCCATGGGGATTCAGGCAGCGATGGACCGGGTGACCGGCGCCGCAACCATCGTCGAGGCGTTGCGTGCTGCCGACGATCTGGCGTTCGAGGCGGGCCGCGATCCGGGTGTGCGTACGCTCCGGGTGCTTTCGGCAGCCTTGGCCGGCAACGACGACATCGCCGCGATTGCCGCGGTGCACGCCCTGTCGGAGATGTTCGACGAGCAGGCAGCGGCGCGCCTGGTCTCGCTGCTCGATGACCCCCGCCCCTTCATCCACGAACACGCAGCCTGGGCGCTCGGCCAGGGGCTGCCGCGGTTCTCGGCGATCGCACGCCTGATCGCGCTGGTCGGGCGCGGTGGGTTCACCGGGATGCTCGCGCAGCGCACGCTCGAGAAGTGGTCGGTCGCCGCGGGAGACGTGCTGGCGGTCGCGCTGGAGTCGGTGCTGGCCGTATCGACTGAGGCGACGGATGCCGCGGGCCGGGCCCGCCTGGTCGAGACGCTCGGACTCGTACGCCAGTCGTCCGCGACGCGCACGCTGCTGACCATTGCCCGCACCGACACAGAAGCCGTGGAGGTGCGCGAAGCCGCCGTCGCGGCGCTGGGTCAGCGCTCGGGCGAACCCGGGGTGCGGCGTGCGCTCGAGGACCTTGTCACTGCCGATGGACCCCTGTCTGACCACGCACGGGTGGCCGTCATCGACCTCGAGCCGGCTCTCGCTCACCCCACCCGCGACACCTCGAGCGGACTCACCGTCGCCCAGCTCTTCCTGCACGCCGATATCGACCCGTCGCTGAGCGCCGCGGGGGCCGGGGATAACGGCGGGATTGCCACCCTCCTGGTGCGCCTGGGCGACGCCCTCACTCACGAGCCCGGCGCCGTCGAGCGCGTGCTGACACTCTCGCGCGGCTCGATCTCGCAGGCGACAGCTGACCTCCTCGATGTCGCCTCCCAGAGCAGGGGGCACGTCTACGGCCATGTTCCGCTCGCGGCGCGCCCCACGCCGTCGGCTGCAGCATGGCCTCTGCGTGTGCGGGCACGGCGCGGCATCCGTCGTCTCCTGCGCGCGGCGGGCCACATCGACGTGCTGCACCTGCGGATGGCCGACGTCGGGTCGCTCGCCGCCGCCGACGTCGCGCGCGAACTCGGCATCCCGACGGTCTTCACCCTCGCACCCGACCCCCACGCGGTCATCCAGTCGCTCGACCGGGCGGGAACCCTCACGCGCGAGAACTTCGGCGACACCGACCTCGCCGAGCACTTCTGGTTCCGCACGAGTCTGGTGCGTTCGCTTGCTGGCTCCGCCTCGCACAGCGTGCTGTTCCCGCGCCAGAACCTTGCCGACGACATCCGATCACTGGTCGGCGTCGACATCGACAGCGTCCCCGAAAGGCACACGATCGTCGCCGAGGGTGTCGACCTTGAGGTCGTCGATCGATCCGTCGCCCTCGCGTCGGGAGGGGCTACGGATGCCGATCCCGCGCTGCGCGAGCTTGCCGACCTGGTCGGGGCTTTGGCGCCGGATCGGCGTGATCTGCCGCTGATCGTCAGCGTCGGCCGCATGCACCGCGTGAAGGGAATGGCGACGCTCGCCGAGACGTGGGCCGGCAGCGCGCTGTCCGAGCGCGCGAATCTGCTCATCATCGGCGGTGACCTCGAGAACCCCTCGCTGGATGAGCGCGAGCAGCTCGACCGCATCGAGGTCGCGGTTCCCTCCGCCGAGCGCGCGGCACGCGGCCTCATCCTCGCCGGACACCGCCCCAATGACGTCGCGGCCCGCTGGGTAGCGGCAGCGCGGCTCGGCATCCCCGGAAGGGTAGCCGGGCGCGGGGTGTACGTGTGCGCGAGCATCAAAGAGGAGTTCGGCATCGCCCTGCTGGAGGCCCTCGCGACGGGACTTGTTGTCGTCGCCCCCGACGGTGGCGGACCCGCGACCTACGTGGCCGACCAGGACACCGGGTTTCTCACCGCGACCTGGGATGTCCACGCGCTGGCAGAGGCGACCCACCGCGCGCTGGACCGCGCGGCCCTGGCCGACCCCGCGATCGCCGAGCGAGCTCGAGCGATGGTCGCCGAGAGGTTCACGATCCAGGCCATGGCGGCAGCGCTCGCTCCGGTGTACCGACAGGTCGCTGAGCAGGAGGCCGAGCTCGTGCGGGCAGCGGGCGTAGCATGACGCTGCTGGTCATCAGTCCCGATTACGCCTCGCACCTGCTTCCCCTCGCAACACTCGCGACTGCGTGGCAGCAGCGCGGCGAGGAGGTCGTCGTCGCGACCGGCCCCGCGACCGATCCGATCGTGAAGCGCTTCGGCTATCGGCGGGTCGATCTGCCGCTTGGTCGCGGCGCCAACGCGGGAATCATCCGCACGGCGCAGCAGCAGGCTGACGAGGCGGCGTCTCTCGAGGGGTTCTTCGCCGCCACACGTCACGGGATGATCCCCACGCTCCTTTATCAAGCCCGGGAGCGCCTCACCGACCTCATGTGGCAGCCCGAGGATCGTGCCCGGGCAACCCTCGCGGTGATCGAGGATGTCGCACCCGACGCGATCCTCGTCGATCACCTTGCGTTCAGCGCTCGCCTCGCGCTCCATACGGCAGGCATCCCGTACGGCGATGTGGTGCTCGGCCATCCGAGCGCCCTGCCGGTTGCCGGTGAGGTCTATGGCTTCCCTCCGGCGTGGCCGGCATCCTTTTCTCCAGACCCCGACGAGCTGCGTACGCTCCGGGACGTCTGCGGGGAAGTCTCGGCGCGGTTCACGGCACAGTGGAACGAGGTTGCACAGCGACTGGATGCCGGATCGCGCGGCGTCGACGATGCATTCGCTACCCACGGCGAGCGCGTGCTCTACAACTATCCCGGTGAGCTTGCCCGCACCGATGGGAGGGCGCTGCCCCCGCACGTCTTTCTCGGTTCGACTCGGCGGACCGAGCCCGAGGATGACGCGGTGGCAGCATGGCTCGCCGTCGATGAACCGTTCGTCTACGTCAGCTTCGGCAGCTTCCTATCCGTTCGCGGCGACGTGCTCGCGCGCGTCGCCGAGGCACTGCGCCGCGTCGGCGTCCGCGCAGCGATCTCGACGGGGGCCACTGACCCGGCCGAGCTCGGCACGATCCCGGAAGGCTGGCTCGTGCGCGAGTACCTGCCGCAGGTGCGACTACTCGATCACGCCACAGCTGCCGTCACCCACGGCGGCAACAACTCCGTCACCGAAGCGGTCGGAGCTGGCGTGCCGCTCCTGGTGCTCCCGTTTTCGACCGACCAGTTCGCGGGGGCGGCAGCGATCGAGCGTGAGGATGTCGGACGCAGCCTTGACCCGAATGCGGCAAGCGCCGAGGATCTCGCGTCGGCTCTCGTGGCCATCCTGGATCCGGACTGGGCGGGTCGAAGGACTCTCACCGCGATCCGTGCCGATCAACTGGCCGATCCGGGCCCCGAGCGGGCCTACCGGGCGCTCGCCGAGGCGACGTCAGCCGAGCGATAGGCTCTCGTCCGCGAGGCCTACGAGCGCTGCCATCGCGGCTCGGTCGCCCGCGGCATCCCGGTACTGCTGCATCCGCGCGGCATTGGCCTCGTAGCCCGCGCCGGCACGGACCTCGCCGACGTGGTGAAGCGCGTACACCCGCCCCTCGTGGCGGCGCGGCGGTTCACCGAGCAGGGTGTGATGGGCGAGGTTCCAGGCGGCATCCTCGAATCCCCACCCGCGGAACCCGGCATCCTGTCCCCCGTGGCGGGCCCACGTGCGCGGTGTCGTGATGTACACGCCCGAGCAGGCACCCGACACGAACTGCTCGACGGTGCACTCGGGTAGCGGCACGCCCCGCGCATAGTCGGCGGAGCCCGTCGCACCGAGCCACCGGTACTCCGTATACGGAAGGTGCACGACACCACTGGTCGCCGCTGCGCGGATCGCCTCGCGCAGCGACTGAACCTCGGGGATCGTGTCGGCATCACCGATCACGACGACCTCGTCGGGGTCGGCATCCGCCATCGCCTGGTTTCGACAGGCTGCCAGGACGAACGGAACGTCACCGGTGTCGACGGTCGTCAGCGGCACCTCGGGGAGATTCTCCCGATACCAGGCGACCACACGCTCGAACGCATCGATGCGCGACGGCGCCGGGCGCCACGGCAAGACGATTCGGGCAGGCGGCAGAACATCGTCGGGGGTGAGAGAATCCACTCCACCATCATGGGGCCGCCAAGGAGACGCCATGCCCGAACTGTTCAACTACTTCGACCACGTCGAACTGCCGACTCCGACCCTCGGCGTCGACGAGGTCGAAAAGCTCTGCACGCTGGCCTTTGGCATCGACGTCGTCGCGATTCCTCTCGGGAGCCAGCAGGATCAGAACTTCCGTCTCTTCCCGCGAGGCTCCGACGTGCCGTTCGGCGTCCTGAAGCTCAGTAATCCGGTGTTCAGCGAGACCGAAATCCGGATGCAGGATGAGGCGACGAATGCTGTCGCGATGGTCGAGCCTTCCCTACGGTTTCCTCGCGTCCTCTCGGGACCTCGGGGGGCTCTCTGGGCCTGGTGGGACAGCTCGCAGGGGCGCATTCACGCTCGCGTGCTGGAGAACATCTCCGGTCACACCCTGACCGGGTCGCGCTACCTTCCCCCCGCTGCCATCGAACGCCTCGGAGACCTTGCGGGGCGGGTCAGCGCGGCACTCGGAAGCTTCGAGCATCCCGCGAGCAGCCGCACCCTGCAGTGGGATCTGCGTCATGCACGCAGGGTCATCGGCGCCCTGCTGCCTGATGAGCCGGATGCCGAGGTTCGCGCCGCGATAGATCAGGCGGTGAGCGAGGCCAGCGCGGCGCTCGATCGGGTCGAATCCCGCCTTCCTCTGCAGGTAGGGCACTTCGACATCACTGACGACAACGTGCTGCGCGGCGAGGGCGAGCTCCTCCCCGACGCCGTGATCGATTTCGGTGACGTGATGCGCTCGTGGCGCGTCGCCGAAATTGCGGTCACGGCATCCTGCGTCCTGCACCACGATGGCGCGGACCCGATGTCGGTCATTCCCGCGATTCGTGCCTTCCACGCACGGTGTCCCCTCACCGACGACGAGGTCACGGCGCTGTGGCCACTCATCATCGTGCGCGGAGCGACGCTTGTGCTGAGCGGGCGCGCGCAGGTGCGCCTCGACGACGCGAATGATTACGCGGCTGAGGCGCTTGATCGCGAGCGCCGGATCTTCGACGTGGCAACCTCGGTGCCGGCATCCGTCATGACCGCGGCGATACGCCGGGCGCTGGATCCCGACAGTTCCGCGCCGACCCGCGCATGGGAGGGCGCTCCCGTGGTGACACTCCCGGCTGAGACTGTCGTTCTCGATGCTGGCACCGTCTCACCCGTGAACGATCGGGGTGCCTGGCTCGACCCGGAGGCGCTCGACCGGGCTGCGTTGAGCACGCTGGATGCCGGCGCCGGCGCGGTCGTCGTTGCGGCGTGGCATGCATTGTTGAGCGGGGCGCCGCTTCGAACCCCGACTGCTCCGGCGACGATCCCCACCGGCACGACGCTCTGGCTGGCTGAGCCGCTCGCGCTCGGTCGAGACGATGGCCAGTGGACAAGCGGCGCCGGGGCCCTCACCTGGCGCAGCGGCGACGAGGTGGTCACGATCACCGGGGTTCCCGACAGCTCGGATGCTGTGCTACCGGCACGCACGCGCCTGTTCGTGCAGCGCCATGCGACGGGCGATGAACTCCCACCTCCCCGGGTCACCGCGGATCTCGCCGAGGCCTGGCGCGAGGTGGTCGGCGACGTCTCCGACGCGCTCGGGATGGCGCCGGCGCTCCCGCGCGGGGACGATATTCTCGCTCGTCGCCACGGAGTCCTGGCAGAGGTTCAGGAGCACTATTACGACACGCCACCGAGGATCGAGCGCGGATGGCGGGAGTATCTGATCGACGTCGACGGTCGGGTCTACCTCGACATGGTCAACAACGTCGCTTCGGTGGGACATGCGCATCCCCGCGTCGCGGATGCGGCAACCCGACAGCTCAACCTGCTCAACACGAACTCTCGCTTCCACTACGGCGTGATCACCGAGTACGCCGAGCGCATCGCTCAGACGCTGCCCGCGGAGCTCGACACAGTCTTCTTCGTCAACTCGGGCTCGGAGGCAGCGGATCTCGCTCTTCGACTGGCGATGGCATCCACGGGCCGCACCGACATCGTCGCGATGCGCGAGGCCTACCACGGGTGGACCTTCGCGAGCGATGCCGTGTCGACGTCGATCGCCGACAACCCGAACGCGCTGGCGACGCGCCCGGAGTGGGTGCATACCGTGGCCGCCGCCAATCCCTACCGCGGCATCCATCGCGGCGACGATGCCGAGCGGTACGGACCGGAAGCCGTTGCGGTGATCGATCACCTCGCCGCATCCGGACACGCTCCCGCCGGGCTCATCTGCGAGACCTTCTTCGGAAACGCCGGGGGTGTCGCGCTACCGCCGGGGTATCTCGCGCAGGTCTACGAAGCTATTCGCCGCCACGGTGGCCTCGCCATCGCCGACGAGGTGCAGGTGGGCTTCGGCCGGCTCGGCGAATGGTTCTGGGGTTTCGAGCAGCAGCGGGTCGTGCCCGATATCGTTGCGGTCGCAAAGTCGATCGGCGCAGGCCACCCCCTCGGCGCCGTCATCACCCGTCGGGAGATCGCCGATCGGTACCGCACCCAGGGGTACTTTTTCTCATCGACCGGCGGCTCACCGGTCTCGGCGGCGATCGGTCTGGCTGTTCTCGATGTCATCGAGCAGGAGGGTCTGCAACAGAACGCGCGGGTCGTCGGAGCGCATCTGAAGCGACGTCTGGAACGCCTGGCTGAGTCCCACCCGATCGTGGGAGCAGTGCACGGCGCGGGCCTGTATCTCGGCGTCGAGTTCGTGCGTGACCGCATCACCCTGGAGCCGGCGACCGACGAGACCGCGGCAATCTGCGACAGACTGCTCACGCTCGGGGTGATCATGCAGCCCACCGGTGACTACCTGAACGTGCTGAAGATCAAACCCCCACTATGCGTGTCACTCGAGTCGGTTGACTACTTCGTCGATTCGCTCGACCGGGTCCTCACCACGGGCTGGTGACGCTCGGCATCCGGCCGCTCAGGAACCGGAGCGCTGAGCGCGAATCGCCCGCAGCGCCATCTGAACTGCGATGAATGCGATGAAGATCGAGAACAGCACGTTGCCGACGAACGGATCGACCAGCGTCGCGATCCAGGCGCCGAACGCGGTCGTCGTGCACGCCGCGACACCGATGGCAATGGCCGCGGGCAGGTCGACGTTCTTGCGCCGGATGTTTCCGACGGTGCCAGAAATGGCAGTGGGGATCATCATCAGCAGCGAGGTGCCCTTGGCTTCGAGGTCGCTCGCCCCGAACAGGATCATGAGCACGGGAACGACCACAATGCCCCCGCCGACACCGAGAAGGCCCGCCAGGATGCCGGTGATCAGGCCCAGCACGATGAGGCCGATGACCGAGAGGATCGTGTACTCGATCTCAGCGTCCCGCGAGGGGATCACGAGATAGAGGCTGATGATCACGAGCACGAGGAACCCGACAAAGCCCCAGCGCAGCACCGGAAGAGGAAGTCGGTGCAGCAGCCACGTGCCGATCTGAGCACCGATGATCGCCCCAGCGGCGAGGATGATCGCGGCGATCCACGCCACCGAGCCGGTCATCGCATAGGAGATGACACCGACCGTTGCCGTCGGAACGATGGCCGCGAGCGAAGTGCCGGCAGCGAGTCGCTGATTGAACCCCAGAAAGAAGACCAGTGCGGGCACGATGACCGTGCCGCCACCGACGCCGAACAGACCCGACAACAGGCCCGCAGCCAAACCCACCAGAATCGCGACGATGTAGAAGCGCGCGGTGCGCGGCTGGGGTGTGGTGGTCATGTGCTCGCTCTCGTCGGCGCCGGAACGCCGGCCGTGCCAGCCTACTGGTCTGTGCTAGCTACTGGTCTGGGGCAGCCGCCCCGACGCGACGGGTTCGGGGCTACTCCACGCTCACGAGGTCGTAGATTGCCCAGCCGTCGTCATCCGGAACCACCGTGTATTCGTACTCGACGACTTCCCGTACACCCGGTTCGATCGGGTTGCCGTCCTGGTCGAAGTGCGCGATGTAGCTCTCTTGGGTTGCGACGGTGTACTCGTATTCCGGGCCACGGATGTCGGTCACGACGATCTCGTAGTCCGAGTACCACTCGGTGAAGGCGTCGGACTGACCCGTGAAGGTCGCGCAGTCCTTGATCTGCACGATCTCGCGCAGGCGCTCGGTCGTGACCCCGAGGAAGAGATCGCAGTCGGCGGTCTGCCAGGCCTCGTCGAACTCGTACACAGCCTCGACGGCGCCGCGTTCATCATCGTTCGTCGGTTCGACCGTGGCCGGCGCGCTCACCCGTCCAAAACCGAGGATCGCAAGCGGGATGAGCACCGCCGCGAGAACTACCGCAACGAGCATCGCGACACCGACGATCACCCAGATGATCCAGGTCCGGCTGCGCTGAGGGGCGGTGGCTGCCACGAAGATCCCCGATGGGGAGCCCTGGTCTGCCGGACCGCCGTCGGATGGAGCCGCGTCGCCTGCCGCCTCCGGCGATTGCAGAGAAAGCTCTGGCGTCGGCACCGTGCGCGGGCGCTGCCACGGGTCGGGCATCCCCTGCGGGTGCGGCTGCACATGCTCGGTCCACTGCTGGCCGTCCCACCACCGCAGGGCACCGTGACCGTCGTCATACCAGCCGGGGGCAATCGCCGACATCCGCTCTCGTTCCTCGTCGCTCAGTGGTCGCCTTCACTCTATGCGCGAGAGCCTCGGGCTCAGAAGCTCGCGACATAGTCTCCAGTGCTGAAGCCACCGGTGATCAGCCACAGCGGCACCAGAACCGTGATCAGGGAGAGAACCAGCGACACGATCGACCACGCGAGCACACGACGTGCGCGGATGTCCAGAATCAGCGCGATGACGGCAAGGACGAGGGCGATGGCCCCCACGATGATCGAGAAAGGCATTGTCACGATCAGCAGCCACCAGATCGTCGCCATCTCGGGGAGGAACCCGATGAGCAAGATCGCAAGCGAAGGCGCAAGGGCGATGAAGGCGACGACGAACGCGATGATTCCAAGGATGGGGATGCGGCGGGCAGTGGGTGCGGGCGGCGATGCCGGCGGAACGGATGCTGTCACACGCGCAGTCTAGGTGTAGCGACCCGTGAGGTTGTGAAGGCGGCAGGTGGGGGTGTGGCCTCCGAGGGCGGTGTGGGGTCGTCGGTGATTGTATTCCTCGAGCCAGTCGGCGTAGGTG
>NZ_MKTR01000015.1 GCF_001898325.1 Microbacterium sp. 67-17 | reverse complement strand
AGCAACCGTCATCGTCATCTCAGTATTGGTCCGTTCTCGCCCCGTGCAGTGCGAAGGTCAGCAGTGCTGGTGTCTCACCCCATCCTGACGCACAGGGGCCAGCCGGTTGTGGTTGCTGTTGTATCGGCGTGTATTCACGTCAACCAAGGCGTACCAATCGGGATGGGCTCGGCGGGCCCCATCAGCAGCTGGCGCACAACGAGCGTCAACCGACGACCGGGATGTCGACGGCGATCGCGGGCGTTCAACTTGTCACCGGCGTTGAATCACGGATCCCTCTTGACAGAAGGCTTCTCTGTGTGACAGAAATGGCAGATACTCGCCCCATAGGCGAGCCAGTTGCTTTGATCAGGAGGCTTGAGTTGAACACAGACCTGTCCGTGAACTACATATCCGTCGGCGGAATCAGGACGCGCTATATCGATCAGGGCGAGGGTCCGGTCATCCTCCTGATCCACGGTGGCCACTCGGGTATGAGCATGCCGGGCGGCGGGGATGGTTGGGCTCCCGTCATCGCTCCTCTGGTCGACAAGGGCTTCCGCGTCGTGACCTTCGACAAGCTGGGGCAGGGAGAGACTGACCTCGCGCCGACGCATGCCGAGTGGACGTTCGATGCGGTGGTCAAGCACGCCAGGGGCTTCATCGACGCTCTGGGACTCGAGGACATGATTCTGGTCGGGCACTCGCGCGGTGGCCTGCTGGCGAGCAAGCTCGCTCTTGACATGCCGGAGTCGACCAAAGGTCTCTTCATCGTGTCGAGCGCGACGCTCGCTGGCACCGACCCTAAGTTCCGCGACGTTGAGTTCTACGACGCGATCACGCGTTCGCTTCCGGCGGACGCGTCTCCGGAGGAGATCTGCGGAGCCTTCTTCCGTGCGCTGTACGTGACCCCGGTGCCGCAGGAACAAATCAATGCGGCCGCCGCCAAGTACGTCAAGGAGAACCACCAGAACGCCCTCAAGACCTACCCGATGGTTGAGAAGAAATACTGGGAGCCGAGTCTTCAGGCGGCGAAGGACGACATCCGCGCTCGCCTCTTCGCCGGCGAGGTCAATATTCCCGTCGAAGTCGTCTGGGGCCGCGACGATCGCTCGGCGCCGGTTGACCTGGGCATCGCCTTCTACCAGAAGCTCGCCCTCGTCTCGGAGACCACGAGCCTGCACATCCTGGGAACCGCGGGCCACTACGTCTTCGCGGAGCGAACCGAGGACTTCGTTCGAATCCTGGCGGACTACGCAGGCCGTCGCAGCGCCAGCTATGCGACGCGTCGTTGATGGTGATCCTGGGGAACTATCCCGCTTGACGGGGTCTTCGAGTCCGTGCCGGATTGGCGCAGCGCGCCCAGATCGTGCTGCTGGCTTCGGCGTGCGAGTCGAACACCGCGATCGCGGACAAACTGGCCTGTATCTCTTGAAGTGGCCCCCCTGTTCGTGTCCGGTTTCCGGCGACCACGGTGGGCTCTGGGAGAGGGGCCGAAGACAGCGGCGGTTTTCGGCTGGGCGTGATGTGCCCGTGAAAGAGATCGCGGCGCCCGTGGCTCCGTCCTCCCCGGACGAACCCGGTTGAGGGAATTGTTGCCCGGGCTGGTGTGCCGGTTGCGCTCAGCGCGCCGGGCCGGCCCGGCGCAGGCGCCGGATGAAGCACAAGCGCGGGATCCAACGAATCCGCCGGACGGGTCAAATCCACCAAAACACGGCCCGGCAACCGGTACCTCAAAGGTGCCCTGGGCATCGCTGCTCTGTCCTGCGCGAAATCGAAGAACACCTACCTCGGTGCCAGATACCGGCGCATTGCCTCCCGGCGCGGACCCGCCAAAGCCCTCGTCGCCGTCGAACACTCCATCCTCACCGCAGCGTGGCACATGCTCACCACCGGCGAACTCTACAACGACCCCGGCGCCGACTACTTCACCCGGCAGACACCCGTTAAAACCATGGCCCGGGCCGTCAGACAACTAGAATCCCTCGGCTATCAAGTCATTCTCGAACCCCTGCAACAGACCGGATAACACCGCTCACCCCACGCACCCCACCGCACTCACCTAATTTTCATGTCAGAGGGGTTGACGAACGTCACATTTTCAGTCATTTTCTTGAATACAGAAATATTCTCTGCAAATTATGAAAGGTCGGTTCCATGCTCAACCCGGTGCTAACTCAAACAGGTCCAGTCCAAGGCCGTGAAGATGACGGGGTGCGCAGTTGGCTCGGGATCCCCTACGCCGCGCCGCCCTGGGGCCGGCACCGATTCGCACCGCCCCAGGCCCCTACTCCATGGAGCTCTGTTCGCGATGCCTCCTCGTACGGGCCCCCGGCGCCCCAGGTCCTGCAACTGCCTGGCTCGGAGATCCCGCCGTCAACCGATCCGGCACCTGACTGTCTGACCCTCAACATCTGGGCCCCGAGTGCAGCTCCAGAGGCATTGCCGGTCATGGTGTGGTTCCACGGCGGAGCCTACCTCGCCGGGGCAGGTTCAGAACGGGCGTACAACGGGACCGCACTGGTCCGCGAGGGCGTCCTGGTTGTCACCGTGAACTACCGGATGGGTGTGGACGGCTTCGGACAGATCGACGGCGCCGTTTCCAACCGCGGGATCCTCGACCAGATCGCGGCACTGGAATGGGTGCGGGACAACATTGCCGGCTTCGGAGGTGACCCGCAAAAGGTCACAATCTTCGGAGAATCCGCAGGCGCCGGATGTGTCCTGGCCCTGCTAACCATGCCACGCGCCCGCAATCTGTTCCATCGGGCCATCGCCCAGAGTATTCCTCGGATGTTCTTCTCCCCACCACTCGCGCACTCGGTCACCCAGGCCGTCGCCGCCGCAGCCGGCATCGAAGGAACAGCAGATGCACGCACCCTTGCGACGTTGACTCCTCAGACGCTGGCCGACGCAACGCGGCTGGTCATCAGCACCATGGGAAACCGCGCCGACGAATGGGGTACCCTCGCCTACACTTCCTCGTCGTCTGGGCCGATCTTTGGGCCGATCGTGGACGGAGACACGATGCCGGAGGACCCATGGACGGCGCTTCGAAATGGCGCCGCCCGCGAAATACCCATAATCACCGGCCATAACCGCGACGAATACCGTCTTTTCACCGCCCTACGAAAGCGGTTTAGCATCACCACGGAAGAAGCGGACACCGCCCTGCACATCTTCGCACCCAACGGAGACGCCGACGGCTACCGCGCCATTATGCCGCAAGCAGAACCCGGGGAGCTCTACGAAAAGGTCAATACCGACTACCTGTTCCTCGCCCCTACACTGCAGGCTGCCATGGCCGCCGCCGACGCCGGGGGACACGTGTTCGTCTACGAGCTGTGCATCGACCCGGTAGGGGGCATGGGCTCCCCGCACGCCATTGACGTGCCCTTGACCTTCAACACCCTGGACACCGGAATGGGAGCGCTGATCCCGGAGCCAACTGACTCAGTGATCGAATCCGGCATCCGGATGCGCAGCGCATGGACCCGCTTCGCCGCAACCGGAAACCCGGGATGGCCGCAGTGGGGCCCAGACCAGTCGGTACAGATATGGGGCGGCGAGAACCCTGTGGTGCGCTACCCCGAATCGGAACGGCTTGAACTGTCCCTGACGGATAGTTGCGGCGCCCTCGAGCTATTGCAACATCAAGAGCTGGGCCGGTGAACGCCCAACCAGGACGCCGCCACCGCTTTCATCCTTACCCGGCCCCGTGATTCACACGATCGAACGCTGCGCAGGAATTCTTCCTCGTTCGCTAGGGCGTGTCTCCTAAAGCTGTCAGCCAGATGATGATTGCCCGGAGAACTGCTCCGCCGCGGTAAGTCAGGGCGAGCTTGTCATAGCGGGTCGCCAGGGCCCGCCATTGCTTGAAGATGTTGAAGTTTCGTTCGACGACATTTCGGCCCTTGTAGTCCTCTTTGTCGAAGGCAGGCGGCCTGCCACCGGTGGAACCTCGTCGCTTTCGGTGGCCAATCTGGTCGGACGGTTGCGGGATGACTGCGGTAATACCGCGGTCGCGGAGGTGGGTTCGGATCGCTCTCGAGGAGTAGGCCTTGTCACCGCGGACGCGGTCCGGGCGGGTTCTGGGTCTGCCCTGACCCGCCCGGTTGATCTTCAGCTGGTTCATGAGGTGGGCGAACATCGGCGCGTCCCCGCCCTGGCCCGGAGCGACTAGCAGAACCAAGGGCCTGCCTTTGCCATCAACCAAGGCGTGAATCTTGGTGCTCAATCCGCCCCGGGACCGTCCAACCGCATGATCGTCCGGCTCAGCAAACAGATTCATGTAATTCGAACCGGCCCCCTGTGGTGCGCGGCAGGTTGGTGCCGTGCTGGTGGGAGCTGGTAGGGCTTCTCGTCCATACATACGACTGGCACCTGCGGGTCGTAGGGACGGTGGTAGACCTCCAGCACGTCTTCCATCCGAGCGACGAACTCGCCGTTCGCGTGCGGCGGGATCGTCCAGCACTTCTTCAGATGAGGACGAAGCCCCCCTTTTTCAGGGTCCGACCGATCGTGGAGTGATCCAGCGGCGGGAGCCCGTCGGTGAGCAGCACATGTTTCTCCAGCAACCGTAGCGACCACCGGTCGAACCCTGCCGGTGGTTTCGTGCACGCCAGCGCGATCACTCGCGCCTCGACGTCTCCGGTGACCTTCGCCGGCACCGGCGGCGTGGCCCGCTTGCGGCGGCCGATCACGTCATCCACGTTCCCGTGAGACTCGGTGAACCGCTTCGCGACCAGATACACTGTGCCCTCCGACGCCCCGACTCGCTCGGCTACCACCCGTCGATCCGACACCGGCCCAGCGGACTCGTCCAACTCCAGCAGAATCCTGGCCCTCATGATCGTCCGCGCAGGATTCGAGCCCCGCGAAATCACCCGGGTCAGCTTCACCCGATCAGCAACCGTCAATGTGACGACATGTTCCTTCGGCCTCGGCATGACAGTCTCTCCTCCCGATCAAGTATCAATCGAGACAAGCCAACCAGCAATACCCGTTACATTAGACGCGACACGCTACTAGCGACGCCCTCATTGGCTGATCGTGAAGTGATCCACAACCGGCCTGGCGAAGAGAAGACACGCTCCCTGGGTTAGGTGGGTCCGGACGCGGACTACGCCAGGGATCCGCCGTCGACCGGCAGGTTCACGCCCGTGATGAATGCTGACTCTGGGCCCGCGAGGAACAGGGCGGCGTAGGCGACATCGGATGCCTCGGTGAGACGGCCAAGTGGCACATTGGCGGTCGCTGCGGCGGTGGCGGCCTCGATGTCGGCCCCCTCTCCGAGGAACTGCCCCCACATCTGCGTGTTGGCGGCGAGCGGGCACACGGAGTTCACGCGAATGTTGAAAGGCGCGAGTTCTCGGGACAGGGAGCGCGTCAGCATCACCGCAGCCCCCTTGGACGACTGATAGCCGGCGAGGTCGGCGCGCGCCTTCAGGCCGGACAGCGAGGCGGTGATCACGATGGAGCCCCCGCCGCGCTCCACGAGCGCCGCCTTGGCCGAGCGGGCGGCGAGCCACGGACCGCGAGCATTAATCGCCATCAGCCGGTCGAACTGCTCCACGGTGGTGTCGGTGATCGACGTGAACGTCTGCGGGATGCCGGCGTTGGCCCAAACGATGTCCAGTCCGCCGAACCGGTCAATGGCTGCGGCGACCGCCGCGTCGTTGTCGGCCTCGCTGGAGGCGTCGGCCACGATGTAGTCAGCCGAGCCGCCGTCGTTGCGGATCGATTCGACTGCTGCGACCAACGCGGGTTCATTGACGTCGGTGAGGAGCACGTTGGCGCCCTCAGCTGCGAACAGTTGCGCGCCAGCAAGCCCCATGCCGTTGCCGGCACCGGTGATGAGGGCGGTTTTGGAAGTCAATCTCACGGGAGGTCTCCTGTTGGGAAGGGGTGGATGCGTCGGCGTTCAGAGCCGAACAGTGATTGTCTTGGTCTGCGTGTAGTGCTTGAGGGCCTCGAAGCCCTTCTCACGGCCGACGCCGCTGGATTTGAACCCGCCGAAGGGCGTCTCCACGCCGCCGGCGAAGTACTCGTTGACGTAGACCTGACCGGCGTCGATGCGACGTGCAACGGCGTGGGCGCGGGACACGTCCCGCGTCCAGATCCCGGCGGCCAAGCCGTAGGGAGTGTCGTTCGCGATGTCCACCGCCTCCTCGTCGCTGGAGAAGCGGATGACCGAGAGAACGGGTCCGAAGATCTCCTCGCGGGCTATGCGCATGCTGTTCGACACGTCCGTGAAGATCGTGGGGGCCACGAACAGGCCTCGGCCGCCGTCCCCCATGTCGAGGGTTCTGCCGCCCGCCGCGATGGTCGCGCCCTCGGCCTGTCCGAGGGCGAGATACTCGGAGACACGATCGAACTGGGCACGGTTGGCAATGGACCCCATGTCGAGATCCTGGATGCCAGGGCCGACGCGTGCAACGCGGGCGCGCTCGGTGAGCAGATCGATGAGACGATCGTGGACGTCGGCGTGCACGAGCAGGCGCGTCCCGGCGGAGCAGACCTGCCCTGACTTGAAGGTAAACCCCGCATAGGCGCTGGCCGCTGCCGCTTCGAGGTCAGCGTCTGCGAAAACGATGTTCGGAGACTTGCCACCGAGCTCGAGTGTAAGCGGAATGATCCGCTCCGCCGCGCGCGCCATGATCGCCCGGCCGGTGGCGACCGGGTGGCAGTTGGCGTCGTCACGAACTCAGTATGCGCCGGGCGCGTGTAGAACGCCGCCGCCCCGCGCGTCGATGCGCCGAGCGGCGGATTTGAGGCGAGCTCCTTCCGCATACCCAGGCTTCGGGTCGGCACCAGCGTAGCGCAAGACGAATTGAAGGAAGGGCGGTCCCTCAGCGGCAACAATGCTGGGCTTCGTGGTACGTAGTTTCGCGCGGAGGGCTGGGCTGCGGAGTGCGCGACCGATCGTCATTCAGGCGGGTCGGTCCTCGCTCGTGAGCAGATCGCGCCACATAGCCGCGATCTGCACGTGGGACGCCATCCTGTCGCGTCTTGTTACTAGTGCATCTGCTGTGGTTCGATGAGCGTGAACAGGCTCGGGGGCGCGGGGCCGCAGCTGTCTTGTTGGGGGGCGCAATGCGCAGATCATTGACGGCGACTGCGATTGCAGCACTGGTCGTGTCTGCCCTCGTCGCCTGTACGCCGCAGCCACCAGATCGGGCGACGACCACGGTCGGCGCTGACGGCTTCGAGCTGGCGCTGGACGGTGTGACCGCGACCGGGACTGGCGGTGTGGCACCTGAGGGCACCCAGGTCACCCTCGAGCTTGTGGGCCAGGCGACAGGCGGAGGCCTGGCAGCGACAGTGACAGAGCTTGGCAAGTCCATTTCGCTCACCCTCGGCGATGGATTGCAGCCGGCAAAACCCGTCGACCTGCGGTTCGAGATTCACGAGCCTGCTATCTCCGGTGAGGAGTGGTCGTCGGATCAGACGCTGCTCATCCTGACGGAGTCGGAGGATGGCACAGTAGGGCTCCTCGAGACGGCCCGTGACGGCGATGTCCTCGCCGCCACCACGGACCACCTGTCGTTGTTCCAGCCCATTCAGATGGATTTCGGCAAGGCCCTCAGCCAGGCTCGCGACTTCGTGATGCAGTCGCTTGGAATCGAGATGCCAGCCCCAGACTGCGTGGGAGAGACCGTCACCATCGCCTCGACATTCGAATACCGCATCGACGACCGCGGCTGGGTCCACCCGTGCATCTCATTGGACGGGGACACCATCACCGTCAACCTCTATGCAGCCAGCGTGATGCCCTACCGCGTGGTATCCACGCCACAGGTCACCGGGACGACGGTCGCAAGCCCGGACGGCCAGGGCATTCTGACCGAGTTGGTCAACAGGTGGATCCCGACTCCGTCCGGCGGAGTTGCGATGGGCGGCGGAGCATCCGCCCAGTTCTCGTTCAGCAGCTCAGACCCGCCCCAGTATTTCGAAGCCCGTCAGGACGCGGGCATGGTCATCGGGGCTGTGCTGCTGAACCTCATCGGGATTATCATCAACCCGCTGGGCGGCGGCGCGGCGTTCATGGAGAAGGTGGGTCAGCTCGACTGCCTGTCCGGCGTCGTAAGCGTCGCGGCAGCGGACACGTTCAATGCGTCAACGGCTGCGGAGTTCCTTCGCATCACGCTCGCGTGCGTGGGCACAGCGGCTGCCGCGGCGTCCTACCCCATCCGGCTGGCCCTAGGACTTATCGGCGCGATTCCCGCCCTATTCGCGGGCTCTTTCATAGGACTCTTCAACGAGATAACAGGGCAGGGGACTGTACGCGTTGATGTGATCCGCAACGTCATCCCGTGGGTAATCACTGCGGACGGAATCGGCCCGCTCAAGGTGGGAAGCACGACGTGGGACGACGTGTCCTCTCTCCCGGGATTCACCGGGGACACCGGCCGCTGGGAGAGCGGCTGCGCAGCTGGCGGTTGGTTCGGCGAGGGCACCATCTACGACGGGATGAGCGTGCTGACGCACGACATGAACCTTCCCAGCCCGGGAAGCAGCGACTTGAACTCAATCTCCCTGGGTTCCTACTATCGGACGGGCATCGCCGCGACTGTGCCAGCGGCAACTCTCGAGGGGATCAAGCTGGGATCCTCACAGGCTGACGTCGAGGGCGCCTACCCCGCCGTCTTGCCCCGCGCTCACAGACTGGACATGGGCCTCCTGCTCTACGAAGTGGAGAACGGCGCGGGCCGGGGCATGTCCATCGGGGTGAGAGACGGCGTCGTCATAAACATCACCGTGGGTGACGTACCTACAATCTATGCCCCGGAAGGCTGCGCTTGACTGACGCCGACACCTCGGGGCGTTACTGACTAAGGGCGAGATCCGCTCAGACGTGCAGCTTGAGCAGCGAACTGTCTACCTCATCGCGCTTCGCGCCCGCAGGATCGAGAATGTTGGTGACCGACATCGCAGTGGCGTCGAGCTCCAGGCCCGCGGTGTAGAGGTCGGTGGGGCGTTGCGGAGCGCAGCATCGTTGTCGTCCTCCCAGCGGTGCGGGTAAGGTCCGGGCTGGATGTCCTTGCAGTGGCCGCCGCCGCCGCCGCCGCTGCCTGCGCACCTTCCAGCAAGCGACAGGGCCTCCCTGGGGGCGCTTTTGAGGGAGGCGCCGGTGCGCAAGGGATGACGCAGCGTGAGCTGGAAGCCGCCAGTGGTGTCCCGCAGGGGAAGATCAGCCGGATCGAACGGGGCAGTCCTACCCGGCGCTGCTCACAATCACTCAGGTCGCTGCTGCGCTCGGGCTGGAGCTGACCTGGGACGTGCGCGCCGCGGGGTAGCGATCGTCGAGGCTGGGTGCGCGCGCGAACTATGCGCCCGCCGCTCAGACCCGCGCGTACCCGCGGGATGCCTCCTCGTGCGTGACGCGCGTCGCGCTCAGGACGCACCGTGCACGTCGGTGATATAAACGTTTCGAGCGCGAAAGGTTTTTGACATGGTCGATATTGCTGTCCGTGAAGCCGCGAAGCGGCTGGAGGTCAGTGACCAACGTGTCCGCGACATGCTCCGCTCCGGCGAGCTCACCGGCCGGCAGCTGGCCGGCCATTGGATCGTTGACCTCGGATCCGTTCAGGAGCGAGCCCGACTCGGGTTCCCACACGGCCGGCCGTGGTCCGAGCGGACCGTCAAGTATGTCATCGCCGCACTCTCCTACGGCACCGGCGCGGACGCGAAGACGCAACGCAGGATCATGACGACCGAGACAGGCGAGCTGTGGCGGAAGATCGCTCAAACGATAGAGATCCGCGGATTCTCGACCCGCAACATTGGTCTGGTCCGAAACCAGGTGTCCCTGACGGGGGAGAGCGCGATTGATGTCCTCGGTGAGCGTCTCGTCGGCGAGTCGTCGACGCTTCATGGTTACCTGACCGGCTGCACGTTGGAGGACCTCATCGACGACGCCGGTCTCGTCGACGACCTCAATGGGAACGTCGCTATCTACACACCCAGCTCCGGCAGCAGTACGTGGGTTTCGACAGGGATTGCGCAGAGGGCGCTGGTCGCCGTCGACTGCGCGCGCGCCGCGCCGACCCGCGTGCACAGCGCCGGTGTTCGAGCTCTTGACCAGATGAGAGCGGAATGGCTGACGCGGAACACCTGATCGTCGTCCCGGACAACATCCACCCGTGGAACCTCGTATTCGAAGTCGCGGATGCCACCGACTCGAAAGCGTGGGTTCTCGTCGGCGGGCTGATGGTCCACGCGCATGCGATCCGTGCCGGTGTGAACCCACCGCGCCCGACGGGTGACATTGACCTCCTCATGAACATGGGCGTACATCAGATCAGCGCAGTCGCCGGGCCGTTGCAGCAGCTCGGCTTCCGCCCTCTCGAACCTGTCGGCGGTGGGCCCCTGCACCGGTTCGTTCGAGAGGACGACATCGTCGATGTGATGGTCGGTACGCAGGTGCGCGCACGGTGGGCGCAGCGTGAGGTGCTTCAGGTGCCCGGCGCCCGCCAGGCACTCGCACGCGTCGACTGGTATGCCCTGCAAGGGCAGACCCGTCACGTGCGCATCAGCGTGCCTGACGAGCTGGCCGGAAAGTGTCAAGGCGGGTGAGACAGATTCCGTCAGGCGGTCTGTATGAGGGCCTCCTGTGAGGGCTGGTTGATCCAGGCGGCCTCGGGCAGCTTGGGCGCCTGGGGTC
>NZ_MKTR01000014.1:166539-283661 GCF_001898325.1 Microbacterium sp. 67-17 | reverse complement strand
GACGAGGCGGTGATACTCCCCGAGATCACCGCCGCCTAAACTAACGACAGCTGATCATCGCAACGAAGCGAAAGACCACCACTCAAACGGACGCGGCCGTCGATCTGCTCACCACTGTCAGCCAGGGCGGTGCTCGCCGACGGTGCCGGGTCGGCGCTGCACGCGGAGAGCAGAAGGGCTCCCGCAGCGACGACGGCGCCCGCTTGGGCGAGGCGGGCGGTGGACGGGAAGGGCATGGGACTCTCCTCGGGGGGTGTGGTTCGGGTGGGGTATGTCGTGCGGGACGAGCTGAATCGGGCACGGTGGCTTGCGCTGCGCCGTCTCGCATCGAGAATTACCTCGACGTCGACGGGTGACGGGCGAAGCGAGGCGAGCACGCGAAGCGCCGCCTCGACGGCGGGGATCGTCGCAGCCTCGACGAGAACCGTCGCGGTCGCGCGCCGAGTGAGTGCCGGAGTCAGTCCCCACACCCGCACGCCATCCGGAAGGTCGATACCCGCCAGAGCGCTCTCGGCGACGAAGGTCGTGCCGACGCGGTGGCGGGCGAGAGCTACAGCTGCCGCGGCATTCGAGACCTGCATGTCGTCCCCGGCCCGCGGACGCTCGAGTCGCTCGGCGAGCAGGTCACCCGGCGATCCGTCGCCGCGAATCCACATCTCGTCGGCCAACAGCGCGGGATCGATGCGCCCACCGACGGGAGCAAGGTTCGCGGTGCTCACCGCGACGATCTCTTCGGCGAACAGGAACGTCGAGCGCATCCCGCTGCGCCTGGTGATCGCGTGGCGCTCGCCGCTGACGGCAAGAGTGAGGGTGACCGCGATGTCAGCGCGGCCGTCCTGCACCAGAGCGAGGGCAGCCGCATTATCGGATGCCTCCACGAACGAAGCATCGATCTCGGGCTGCTGCGCGGCGAGGCGTCCGAGGGCCGGCGCGACGACCGTGCCTACCGCGTCGGCGGAGGCTGCGATCCGGACGAGATCAGCTCGACGCCCCAGCATCCTCGCCAGCTCCGTAGCTGCCGCCGTCAGGCTCGCGTCGATCCGGGGCGCGTGCTGAGCAAGCAGCGCACCGGTCGGGGTCAGGCGCGCAGCGCGCGCGGTGCGGACAACGAGTGCGACCCCGAGGCGAGCCTCGAGCCGCTGCACGTGCTGGGTGATCGTCGGCTGGGAGTATCCGAGCGATCGGGCGGCGGCGCTGATTGAGCCCGTCTGGTCGATCGCGACCAGGATGCGGAGGGAATGGACATCGAGTGCTCGAGTGAGCGCATCGATGTCGATGTCACCTCGTTGATCCATAGCGAGATGCTATCCATGGCCAGGTTTCGATGGTGTAACAATATGTTTCTGACGGCGCTCCTTGCGACGATGGCGCTGCTGCACACTCCCCGCGACGAAAGGCTCGTCATGACAACCACCGAGCAGTGGCGCGCGCACCGCGACGCCGCCGTCTGGTCGCCCGGCGGAATCGCCACGCTCGCGGCGACGCACTGGCTGGACCCGACACCACGCTCCTTCGAGGGCGTTCCGGGCGACTGGCACGCCGAGGACGGACGGGCCATCGGGTCAATTCAGTCTGGATTCGTCAACCTGGCGCCCGGCGAGCGCTGGGAATCCGGAGGCCTCGAACTTCGAGGTTTCGAGCGTGACGGCGCGGTGGCGCTGCGCGTCTACGACCCGTCGGCGCCCACGGCGCGAGGGATCTCACAGATCGAGCGCTGGTCCGTTGACGATCGGATGCGGCTCGTCGCGCGACTGGAGCTCACTCCACGCCGCGATGTGCCGACCCTCGCGGTTGACGGTTACCAGAGCACCGATGACTACGAGGGACTCCTGCACCTCGCGCTGCCAGACGGAGATGTGGCACTGTGCGTGCAACTGCTCGACGACGGCTCCCTGTTCGCCGCGTTCTCCGACGCGACCAGCGGAAACGAAAGCTACCGATTCCGGTTCCTGCGGATGCCGGCACCGGAACCGGACGGATCGGTCACCGTCGACTTCAATCGCGCCTATCTCCCGCCCTGCGCGTTCTCGGACGGCTACGTGTGCGTCTTTCCCCCACCCACCAACCGCTGGGACGTGCCGGTTCGTGCGGGCGAGCGCCTCGTCCGCTGAACCGAACCGCCCGCGTCATCAATCGATAATCCGATCCGGCGCCGAGAATCCGAGCGGGAGCCGTGCGCATCGGCGCCCGATCGGATTCTCGCGGGGAGGTTCGCTCTAGAGCAGGCGGCGGGCGGAAGCCCAGGCCGTCAGCTCGTACCGCGAGGACAGCTGGAGCTTGCGGAGCACGGCAGACACGTGGGTCTCGACGGTCTTCATCGAGATGAACAGCTCGGCTGCTACCTCCTTATAGGCGTAGCCTCGGGCGATGAGCCGCATGACTTCCTGCTCGCGGGCCGAGAGCCTGTCGAGCTCGTCGCTCGCTGCCGCAGTCTCACCCGAGACCGCGCCGAACGCGTCGAGCACGAAGCCCGCCAGGCGCGGCGAGAACACGGCATCCCCGTCGGCGACGGCGCGCACCGCGGCACTCACTTCGGCGACCGACGAACCCTTGGTGATGTAGCCGCGGGCGCCGGCACGGATGACGCGCACAACGTCTTCGGCCGCATCCGAGACGCTCAGAGCCAGGAATCGGGTCGACGGTGCGGCGGGGGCGGCTCGGCGGATGACGGCCTCGCCGCCCGTCGCCGCGGCGACCTCACCTGTCTCGCCCGGGAGGTGGACGTCCAGCAGCACGACCTCGGGCTGTTCCGCAGCGATCACCGCGACGGCTGACTCGACGTCCGACGCCTCGCCCACGACCTCGACACCCTCGAGCGTGGAGCGTAGCCCTGACCGGAAGATCGAATGATCATCGACGATCACGACGCGGATGCCGCTCATGCCGCCCCTCCCAGCCGCAGGTGCACCTCGGTGCCACCTCCCGCGCCGCGCCGCAGCGTCGCGGTACCGCCCGCGCGCCGCATCCGTCCGATGATCGATTCACGCACACCAAGACGATCTGCGGGCACCGTGTCGAGCTCGAAGCCGGGACCGCGGTCACGGACGAACACGTCGACGGATGCCGCGCTGCCCTCGATGTACACCGAGACCTCGCCGCCGGCGTGGCGGGCCGCGTTGAGGATCGCCTCGCGCGCCGCAGCCGCCATCTCGCCGCTGGCTCGCTCGGCCGAGGTCCCCGCGACGACGACGTCGATCCGCACCGGGTAGTCGATCTCGAGGGCTGCCGCGTAATCGCGCAGGTCGGTCGGCAGGTCGCTGTCGGCGGGTTCGTCGCCGTCGTAGAGCCAACCGCGCAGCTCGCGTTCCTGGGCGCGGGCGATACGAGCCACTTCGCTCGAGGCACCTGCCCGGTTCTGAATCAGCGCGAGAGTCTGCAGCACCGAGTCGTGCAGGTGCGCGGCCATTTCGCTGCGCTGCTCCTCGCGGATGCGGCGCACCCGCTCCCCCGACAACTCCCGCCACTTCTCGACGAACGTCGAGGAGTTGACCAACACGATCCCGCCGATGAGGGCGAGCGCGCCGATGAACGACACGACACCTCCCTGCTGCAGGGTCGTCAGTTGCACGATCAGAAGCGTGCCGAGCGCTGCGGATGCCGCGATCCGCACCCCCAGGGCGTGGCGCGGACCGCGTGCGGGATCGGATCCGTCGATGAGCGTTGCCCACAGCCCCGCAGTCACGGCGAGCAGGATTGCCGCGAGCATTGCCGTCCACCATTCCGGACGAGTGGCGTAGACGACGTCCCACCGGGAGATGGTCGCCGCGACACCGCACGCGATGATCACGGCACCCACCGACAGCGACGCGAGGATCCACGCGACCGGTGCCCGGCGCGAGGGTGCCTCGTCGCCCTCTCGCCAGGGTGTGAAGGCCCAGATCCAGACGTACAGCAGGATGCCTGCGCCCCATGCCACAGAAAGGACGATGAACAGCATCCGTACCGCGACCACGCTCCAGTCGAGGTGTTCGGCAACGGCGGCCGATGTGCCCGAGACAAGGCACTCGCGCGGGCGCTGCAGGGGCGGGCGCGCGGGCAAGGCGGGGGCCGACGACATGCCGCCATCCAATCACCCTGATGCCGAGATCGGGAGCCACGGACGCCGGAATCAGGGTGCGCTCAGGGGATCACCCCATCGCGGTGGGATCGACCCGTCCGCCACGATCGAACCATGAGCACTTCGACGGAACCTCCCGCGACCGATCCGGGTCCACCTCCCCCGCGACCGACGGGAGCACCCACCGGGGCGGACCGGTTCTTCGCCTGGGTGCGCGGGCTCGGCGTCGTGCGCGCCGATGGATGGCTCGGCGGAGTCTGCGCCGGAATCGCTGCCCGCATCCGTGTCGACGCTGCGATCGTGCGCGGCATTGTCGTCGTCGCCGCCGTGCTCGGGTTCCCGATGCTGCTGCTCTACGCGATCGCGTGGGCGCTGCTGCCCGATGTCGGTGGGCGCATCCATCTGCGGGAGGCCACGCGCGGGCGTTTCGACCCGGCGATGGTCGCGATCATCATCCTGCTGGTGGTCGGCTTCGTTCCGGTCGTGCCGTGGTTCGGGTGGATGGTGCCGGGATGGAACACCGGTCCGCTAGCCATCATCGGCTGGATCGTCGGCTCCGTGCTGGCGGTCGCGCTCGTCATCCTGGTGGTTCGGGCGAGCGCTCGGCCAGCGACAGGCAGTGGCGCCTCGCCGACCTCGGCATCCGAGGCGGCAAGCGAGGACATTCCTGCAACGGATGCCGTACCGACTGCGCCCCCGGCCGAACCGCTGCCTCCCGAGCGGGGCGCCGGCAACGCCGAGATCGCCGAGTGGCGCGCCCGCCACGACGCCTGGCGCGCCGAGAACGACGCGTGGCGGCGCTCGCAGAAGGATGCCGACCGCCTCGCCCGCGACCAGGCTCGGCGCGAGCGCGAGGCCGAGGCTGCAGCATTCGCAACCGCCGCGAACGAGAAGCGCCGCATCCGTCGACTGTCCCGTCCACGTGCCAGCGGCGCGTTCGTGGTGTCCGCGCTCGGAGTCGCTCTCGTCGCCGGAGCTGGAACCGCGATCTGGCACACAGCGATCACCTCGGTGAACGTCAAGACTGCGGGTGCGTACGGACTCTTTGTCGCAGCGCTCGTGCTCGCGGTGTCGATGATCGTCGCCGGGCTCATGCGTCGGCGTAGCGGCTTCCTGGCGTTTGCGACAGTGGTCGCACTGTTCGGCGGGACGGTGGCAGCCACGATTCCACCCATCGTGACGTATGCCTCCGAGTACCAGGCACGTTTTCACATCACCATCGAGAACTCGACGGAGCCTCAGGGAGTCATTTCGCAGGAGGACGGCGAGCTGTACCTCACCATTCAGCCGCTCCCCACGGAGCAACCGCCGCCGCTGCTTATCCGCAAGGGCGACGGCTACACGACCATCACGGTGGTCCCCGGCGTCGCGCTGGATCTCAACGCGTCCCTGGGGACCACCGAAGTCTGGTACGACCGCTGGGATGAGGGGAACCAGGAGCACGTGGGTCCCCAACGAGTGCCCACCGACGATAACGGCAGGCTGCAGATGGTTCTCGCCTACCCCCAGACCCCCGTACAGACCACACAGCGCGTCGTCCTCGACCAGGACAGCGGCCAGGTCTATCTCTCCTTCACGAATCTCGTTGGTGGCGACCCGCTCAGCGAGTCATCGCCCGAGCCGCTTCCCACCCTTTCTCCACTTCCCGCCCCGTAGGGCGCTGCCCCGACCCACTTCGAGGTGACCACGATGTCCACAGAGAACTCCACCCCCGCATCCCCCACCGAAAACGCCGACATCGACGACCGCGACGACACGATGACCCTCGAGGTCGTCGCGTCCGAGAAGCCACCGCTGTTCCGGGCCCCCGCGCCGGAGAAGCCTGAAGCACTCGCGTCGACGTCGGGCGACGCATCCGTCCCCCTCACGCCCCCGGCGGCAGAGGAACCCGCGGCGCCGGTGCGCGTTGCAGAGCTCACCCCCGCGCACCCCGGCGTCGAAGCTCCGCGAACACGCTGGGCAGCCGTTGTCTGGGGGTTGTTCTTCGCCGCCGTCGCCATCGGCGGCCTGTGGCTCCTGTCGGAGCCGTCGCGCCCGAGCGCCGCCGTCGAGTGGGCGGCAACGCTGGATGCCGCGACCGGCGTGGCGATTCTCATCCTGGGGCTCGGCGTGATCCTCCTCGTCACCGGAGCGGCCGGCCTCCTACGCCGCACCCAGCGCCGCCGCAGCCTCGACTGATCCTCACGGCTCGCCCGAATCCCACCTCGCGCACAGGAGCGACTCCCACAATGGACCTCATGCGCACGCTCCTGAACATCATCTGGCTCGTCCTGTCGGGGTTCTGGCTGTTCCTCGGCTACATGCTCGCGGGCGTCATCCTGTGCGTGCTGATCGTCACGATCCCGTGGGGCATCGCCTCGTTCCGGATCGGTTTCTACACGCTATGGCCGTTCGGGCGCGAGGTCGTCGACCACCCGCGCTCGGGGGTGTTCTCGTTCCTCGGCAACGTCGTGTGGGTCATCCTCGCCGGCTGGTGGCTGGCGATCGGTCACATCCTGTCGGGACTCGCGCTGTGCATCACGATCATCGGCATTCCGCTGGGGATCGCGAACTTCAAGCTCGTGCCGGTGTCGCTCATGCCGCTGGGCAAAGAGATCGTCGAGAAGCGTCGCGGCGGTCAGTTCGACCGAGCCGCCGACTCGTTCTCGCGCTGATATCAGCGGTATCCCCGTAGGACGTCAGCGGATACCGCACAGGCAGACGCCGCGACACGGCGCCGGGTCCCCCGGCAGTGCTGTCCACGGCTGCCATGCCGCCACTCTCCGCTCTCACGTCGCCGCTGCGAGAACCAACGGGTGACGGGCTCGGCGGGTCAGGACGATCTTCCCACAGCTGCCCGCCACGAATCGTCGCTCCGTTCGGGGCGGGCATGTGCCGCGGCTCAGCCGAGTGCTGCGACCCCGGCCGCGATCACGGATGCCCCGACGACGGCGAGTGAGATCGCGAGCACGACGACCCCGGCCCACAGCAGCGCCATGGCCTTGCCCGGCTTCTGCGGATCGCGACCGATCACCGCCAGGAAGAATCCTGCGGGAACCAGGATCGCCGAGGCGAGCACGCCGACCGCGGCCCACTCCCATCCGCCGGTCACGCCCGCCGACGCCTGCGCGAGCGCGCAGACGATTCCGAGGATGACGAGCACGCCGGCGTGCGCGTGGCCGGCGCGAAAGAACGTCTTCTGCAGACCGTTGAACGGATAACCGCCGGTCGTCGTGCGCAGCACGAAGGTGCCGCCGTAGGCAATGGTGATGACCGTCAGCAGGGTGGCGCCGACGACGATCGACAGGATCGGGGACATGGATGCTCCGCTTCGACTCTCCGCGCCGCCGGCGCGCATTGGATAGTTTCACTACCCAATATAGGATAGTGCCACTATCCAAGCAAGGAGCAGCGTGCGCATCTCTGAACTGTCTGAACACAGCGGCATCCCCGTCGCCTCGATCAAGTTCTACATCCGGGAAGGAATGCTCCCCCGCGGCACCGCGACCTCCGCAACCCGCGCGGATTACGGCGACGAGCACCTCGCGCGCCTGCGCGTCATCCAGGCCCTCAGCGACGTTCGGGCGCTGCCGCTCGCGCGGGTGAAGGAGATTCTGTCCCTCATCGATGCGCCCGACGAGACGCCGTACGCGACGCTCGGAAGGGCTGTGAGCGCCTTGCCGCCGTACGCCGACGAGACGAACACCGACCGCGCGCGCGAGACGATCGAGCGACTGGGGCTCACCTACGACGAACGTTTCGCCGCTGTCGGGCAACTCGAGGCGGCGATCCGCGGCATCGAAGCGGCGGGGCTCACCTGGGATGCCGAGACCGCCGCCCGCTACGCCGGCCCGCTCCTGCGGGTCGCGGCGGCCGAGCTGCTCCCGCTGGCAGAGCTCAGCGAGAGCGAGCAGGTCTCGTACGCCGTGCTCGGCACCGCGATGTACGAACCCGCCATCCTTGCCCTGCGTCGGCTCGCCCACCAGCATCTGCTCGCCACGCGAGCGACGGATGACGACATGTGACGTCACGGTCAGAAACACAGCAGCCGCACGTCAGGGGTGGCGGTTAGCGTGGGGTCCTCATCGCGGCGGACCGGATGGTTCCGGGCACCGGTTCATACCCGGTCGCGCAGCGGGTTCGACTCCCGCCGTCGCGTCGATCAGGGCTCACCGGCGCGTATCGTCGAGCCGTGCGCGCTATTTCACCGAGCCTCGATCCGCGTGTCGTAGCCGAGATCGACGCTCGCTTGTCAGCTGTGGCAGTCGAGCACGACGTGCGCATCCACTGGACGATCGAGAGCGGCAGCCGCGCGTGGGGCTTCCCTTCGCCTGACAGCGACGACGACTGTCGGTTCATTTTCGTGCGGTCCCCAGACCGCTACCTCTCGCTGTGGCCCGAGCGGGATGTCATCGAGACGCCTCTGGACGCGGTCTTCGATGTCAACGGTTGGGATCTGGCGAAAACTGTGCGACTGATCGCGAAAGGCAATGCCACCGCGATCGAATGGCTGCGGTCCCCGATCATCTACTCCGGCGACCCCGACTTTCGCGATCGGCTGTTGACGCCGGCGCTGGCCGTCGCGGAACGCGCCAGCGTCGGCCGCCACTGTCGACATGTCGCGCTTCAGCAGCGCTCGAGTGCGCCCTCGTTGAAGCGCTTCTTCTACGTTCTTCGCCCCGCCGCGGCGCTGCGCTGGCTCGCCGATCAGCATCCCCGACGCGCCGTCAGCCGTCTGTCGCTCATGAGCCCCGCTTCGATCGAACGTCCCATCGTCGCATGCTCGGACATCTCTCTCAGCCCGGTCGGTCGTGGTAGGCGGACCATCGGGTGCCACCCTCAGTCCTCGCGCGTCGCATCCGATGTGGCGGTCGTCTCCTCCCCAGGATTCTGAAACAAAGCCCTGTCCACAGCTGCTTTTCGAGTGATGGCGACGGGCCTGCCAATGTCGGAGGTTGGTGATGTAGTGAAGACATGAACATCCTCACGGCAATGCGCGAGCGGCTCGACCAGCTCGCTGTGTTCGCCGAGCTGGATGTCGAGCCCACGGGGCTGCCCGCTGGCGCAGCGGCACTGTCGGACGCGTCAGTGCTGGAGGTGCTGCGTCACGTCACGGCGATCGCCAACGATGCCGAGCGGCTGCAGTCCGTGATCGCCGGTGTCGCGGCAACCAGGTCCCGACGCGAACAGGGGCATTCGGGTTTGGCGGCGGGCCAGGGGCACGCGTCGCCTGCCGCGTTGATCCAGTCG
Organism: Microbacterium sp. 67-17; assembly: GCF_001898325.1. Lineage (GTDB taxonomy): Bacteria > Actinomycetota > Actinomycetes > Actinomycetales > Microbacteriaceae > Microbacterium > Microbacterium schleiferi. Next base: position 274,375 of record NZ_MKTR01000014.1, on the reverse strand, counting down.
ATCACGGGCGGGAGCCGTGCTGACGCGCTGCGCCAGCTCCGCGTCGGGGCGGCCATGCTCGATGAGGGCGGGGCATCCGCGGCGCCGATGGACGCCGAGAGCGGCGACCCTGCTGGCGATGACAACGCGCTGTTGCTCGACGCGAATTTCCCGAGCGCTGCCGCCTCTGCACGAGAGCCGTGGCACGCGCCGCTGCGGGTGGCACTGCTCGAGGGCCGACTCACACCGGCCCAGCACGACGCGATCCGCGGCGGACTCGGGGAGCCCGAAGCCGAGGACATCGACCCGGCCTCGGCCGCTCTCGCTTGGTCGGTTGCGGCGGAAACACTCGTCGACGAGGCAGTCGAGGGAGCATCGGTCGAGGAGCTGCGAAGCCGGGCACGGCAGATGCGCGACATCCTCGACCCGACAGGGGCGGCGTGCCGGTTCCAGAACCGCTACGAGAAGCGCTCCATTCGGATGTGGATCGACCAGCACGGCCAGCATCACGGCCACATCGCGTTCGACGACGAGATGGCGCTGTTCGTGCGTTCGATGTTTGCGGCGGCACTCCGACCCCGGCGCGGCGGACCGCGCTTCGTCACGGATGCCGAACGTGCCGCAGCTGCGGACCTCATCGCCGACCCGCGCACCAACGAGCAGCTCGAGTACGACCTTCTCGTCGACGTGCTGCGTGCCGGCGCCGTGGCTGAGGCCGCCGACGTCTTCGGTGTTCGCCAGCCTGGAGTTCGCATGGTCATCGTCAAAGACCAGGCGGGCGCCCGCGACCCGCTCGGCCGGATGATCGCCACGGGCCACGCAGAGGATGGCGGAGACGCTTTTCCCGGGGCGATCATCGACCGCGCCCTGTGCCAGCACGGCTCCGTCGATGTCACGGTCGACAGCCGGGGCAACCCCCTCGACCTCGGACGCGAGCAACGCCTCTTCAGTGCGAAGCAGAAGCTTGCGCTCGCGATCCGCGACGGCGGCTGCGCCGGAATCGGATGCCCGGTGCCCGCCGCGTACTGCGAATCGCATCACATCGACCACGTCGCAGCGGGCGGCCGCACCGACATCGACCGCGGCATCCTGCTGTGCCGGTTCCACCACATGCAGCTGCACAACAACGGCTGGCGCATCGTCCGCGACGGGCTCGGCCCGTTCATCCTCGTTCCGCCGCCCGGGCACCGATCACCGGAGGGCACGGAGACACCGCCCCGAAGACTTCGCACGAAAGCGCCGTGGGCCTGGGCCTGGGATCCACCTCCACCGCCTGAACGCCCGCCCTGGCGTACCCCGTCTTCGCCACCTGCACAGCCCGGGGCGGCGCCGGCCGAGCCTGCTGTGTCCGGATCGCACTACAGCGCTGTTCCGCGACCGATCTGACGTGCCGAGGGTCGTCAGCGTGTCACAGCGTCGCGCCGCCAAGTCAACGCCAGGAACACGCCGATCAGCGCGATGACAGCACCGAAGCCCGCCGCGAACCACGGTATATCGGGCGGGATGTCGAGATAGGTCGTGATGCCGAGGATCCGCGCGAGACCCCACGGCAGCAACCCCATCTCGTCATTCCACAGCGTCAGCGCCGACTCGAGACCGACGAGCCCGATCACCGCCGCGGGAACCGCCAGCCCGGCCCCGACACCGGCGAGCACGATGCCCGTCGCGCGGCGGGCGCCGAACTGGCTCGAGAGCGCCCACCCCGCCGCGACGAACAGCCACACGAACAGCGCGAACGCGATCGTGATGTAGATCGAGCGGCGAAGCGGATCGGTCCAGAAGGCGAACCAGTATCCGCCCGGCCCCGTGAACGAGAGCGCGAGCAGGGTCAGGATGCTGCGCAACACCAGCACACCACCGACGGCCGCGATCACCGGCCACGGCGAGCGCTCGCGCACGAAGAGGCGCACGACGATGAGGAATACCAGCCATGCACCGAGCACGACGACCAGGTGGGTCCACGACAGGAACGAGGTCTGCACGGCGCGAGTCGCCACGAGCAGACCGCCCGGCACGATGATCAGCAACCACCGGTCAAGCGGCAGCATCCCGAGCGTCGATTCTCGTGCCCGCCACGGCCTTGTCGCTGCAAGCCACGCAGCCCGCGCCGCCGCGGCACCTGGCCGGCCGACAAGTCGCGTCCGCGCCGCCAGCATCCCGATGACGACCCACGCCACCGCGAGCACCAGCAGGATGCGGGCAAGCCACGCCATCGCCGGGTCACGGTCCGCGCGCTCGACACCGAGCTGGGCGGCGGTGAGGTTATATGCCGGGTAGTCGACATCGCCGGTGTAGGTGGCTGTGTGCTCGGCCGCGAGCGCAACGAACGCATCCCTGTCGCTCTGCCACGCGGCATACGCGTCGGCCGCGAGAGTGTCGTGCCACTGCGCCTGATGCAGGATCATCGCCCGGTACGACGAGAGCAGGTGCAGCACATCCGCCTCGTACGCGAGAGTGCCGACAAACGCCTCGCGCATCGCGGGGTCGCGCCAGGTGGAAGCATCCGTCCCCGAAACCAACGCCTGCATCTCATCAACTGCGGCGGCCGCCCGCTCACCACCCGCGATCGCCTCGTCGATCTGGTCGCGCGAGACCTCGTAGATGACATCGAGAACAGCAGAATCACCGGTGAGGATGTCCCACTCGAAGATCCACATCATCGGCGGCGGTTCGAGCCCGATCGCGAAGACCCGCTGCTCGGCAAACGGCTCGATGTACAGGCCCTGCGTGATCGCCTCCCGAGAGAGCGCCATCGCCTCGGCGATCGCCGACACGGTGGCGGGGTCGTCGCTGAACCACTCGCGCGCCCATCCCGCGGTCACCGCCGCGACGTCGGCATCCGGATCCCGCGCCAACACTCCCGCAAGCTGCGTGTTCAGCTCGTAGAGCTGCCAGAAGCCGGTCTTCAGGTACAGGGTCATCGGGCCGGCCCGCCACGGCCCGCCGTCCTGCGTCCAGACCCAGACACCCTCGATGTTCGGGTTCTCGGCGAGCAGGGTCTGCAGCGCGTACTGATACTCGGGGCCGAGATCATTCGGAAAAGCCCCGAAGTTCTCGAACTCGCGCCTGCTCTGGAACTCGATGATGCGGCGCTGATCACCCTGCGCGAGCGTGTCATTCAGAGGCAACCAGCTATAGAAGTCGCCGAGCGTGTACTTCGTCGACACGATCAGCGCCGGCGAGTCGATGCCCGCCAGCACCTCGTCGTACGACTCCACATTCGTGTGCATGTCACCGACGGCGCCTACCCCGACGCTCCACGATCGGAAGATCACCTCACGATCGGATGCCTCGGCCTGCCCCGTGAACGCCTCGAGCATCGCCTGTACCTGGGGCGCCTCGGTCACGGCCAGCTTCGAGGACACGTCCCAGCCGTCGACGTCGTAGACCTCACCCGCTTCGCCGATGCGGATCAGGATGCCATCCAGCGCCGGCGCCGCGGCGTAGAGCTCATCGAGACCCGTCGTGTAGACATCCCAGAGCTCCGGATTGGCAGTGTCGAGCGATCCGAACCGTCCCACAAGGTACTGCTCGAGCGGTGTCGTGAGGGCGAGCATGTCGGTCCGCAAGAAGACGTCCATGCCCAGTTCGTCGGCCCGATCCCAGAACGGCGTGAACGCCTTGCGCAGGGCCAGAGCGCGCGCCGTGTGATCGTCGCCCTCGGCATACGCACCGTCGACGCCGTCGAACGTCACGTACTCGACAAATCCCGGAAAGGCCACGGCCGTGTATCCATCGGCGAGCACATGCCGCAAGAAAGCGTCGAACTCGTCGTACGCTTCGGCGAGCGCATCCTCGTCGATGTAGGGAGCCTCGGGCAGAATCACGTCTTCGAAGGCCCGGGATGCGTGAGAGTAGTCGGTCCCGACGGCCCAGGCCTCGGCGTCCGGAACCACCCCAACAGCCCCGAGGTCGACCATCCGGAACGGCAGACGAGAGCTCACCTCGACGCCCACGTCCACGACCGCCGGCTCTCCGGCACGGATGCGGGCCGCGATGTCGTAGAGGCCCCGAACCGCGCCCGCCTCCCCCGCGGCCACGATCGTGAGCGCTGCCGCGTCTCGCTCGAGGCGATAGGACTCGTCATCCGGGTCATCGCCCGCGCTGACCGTCAGGGTCGCGTCAGCACCTGTGCTCGGCGCATCGGTCACGGCATCGAACAGCTCGTCGAGCGCAGCCTCGTAGCGCGGTCCGCTGGGCGCATCAACGCTCGTGAACTGCGGCGGCACGACGACATCCACAGCGGGGGCAACGGCCGGCGGCTGCGGCTGCATCTGCGCAGCGGCTTCGGTCCGGATGCCCAGGGCGTCGGTCACGACCACGGCAACGCCAGCGCCGAGGGCAAGCAGAACGACTGCCGTGGCACCAGCGAGGATGCTGCGCCGCACCGCCGAACCCATTCCCTCACGCTACTGGGAATTCGGGTCAGGCGATGCGCGTGCCCGGCGGCAGCGTGCGCGACGGCGTCCTGGTGCGCGCCCCGCCCCACCACAGCAGCGCCCCCGCGAGCACGAGCTGCACGGCGAGGCCCACGAACCAGCTCGGCGTCGTCTGGTTGTAGATCTCCTCGGGCGTGGGCGTCGGCTGCGGCATCCGCGCGCAGTCGTCCCAGGTCACGGTGTCCTGCGGCGGGATCTGGGCACTGCGGACGAGGTACGAGAAGTTTCCGAAGAGGTCTTCGGGGTACCCGCTCGTGTCGAAGCGTGCCGGTGTGGCGTCAGCAAGGATGACGAACGGGTTCGCCGAGAGAATCCACCACACGGTGTCGAACCTCGGCACCTCGTACGTGGTGCTCTCCCAGGGGCCGCACTCGGGCGGGTTCGAGGTCGTGCCGGTCTCGTCGTCGTAGATGTAGCTGCGGTACGACTGCGTGACGTCGGTGCGGATCGCCGCGCCACCGAGCGTGAACGCGATCGGCGTGCCGATGACGAGGGCCGCCACCACCAGGTAGGTCACGGCTACGGAGAACAGCGGACGGGCAACGATGCCGCTGAGACCCACACCGATCGCGGCAATGATCGCGATCTCCACGATCAGCACCACGAGAGAGACCAGCACGACGAGCGGGTCGACTCCGCCGCTGACGGCGGCAACGAGCATGAACGGCACCGCGATCACGGCGAATGAGAGACCCGTGAGCCACGCCGCCAGGAACTTCGCGAGCACGATCTCGGCCGTCGTGGCGAGCGTCACCTGCACGGGCGCAAGGTTTGCGGCATCCCGGTCGCCGTTGATCGCGTTTCCCGACAGGGTCGGCGAGACGAGAACGGCCAGCAGCAGCACCACGAAGACGACCACGGAGTAGACACCGGCGCCCGCGCCAGCACCTCCCGCGTATGAGAACGAGAGCAAAGACAGGGCAGTCACCACGACGAGAATCGCGGCGAACACGCCGAGCATCACGTACCAGGCGACGCTGCGCACCCGCTGGGTCAGGTCGAGACGGACGAGCGTCCACAGGCGGGTCCCGCTCATGCTCCCTCACCTCCACGCAGGTCGAGGAAGGTCTGTTCCAAATCACCGACGGCGGGGGCGAACTCCGTCAGCGGGATGCCGCGCTCGACGAGTCGGCGCAGCGCCCCGGCGGCATCCTCGTCTGTCGCGAGCGGGATCAGCACGTCCGAACGGTCGACTCGAACTGCCTCGATCGGCCACTCAAGCGCTGCGGCAACGGATGCTGCGGCATCCGTCGGCTGCCCCAGCAGTCGGATGCGCCAGTCGCGCGTGCGTCGTGCCGCGATCGCTGCGCCCGAGTCGACGGAACTCCCCTCGAGAAGGAACACCGCATCGTCGATGACCTCCTCGAGTTCGGCGAGCACGTGGCTGGACACCAGCACGGTGCGTCCCTCGGCGGCGAATCGGCGCAGCAGGTGTCGAAGCTCGACGCGGGCAGCCGGGTCGAGCCCTGATGCGGGCTCGTCGAGCAGCAGCACGCGGGGGTCGTGCACCAGCGCGCGGGCAAGCCCGAGACGCTGCTTCTGTCCACGCGAGAGCACGCGGGCAGGAGCCTTGGCGAGCGCGGTCAGGTCGACGAGTTCGAGAAGCTCGTCGGCGCGGGCTCTCGCGGCATCCTTCGGAAGATCGTGCAGCCGACCGGTGACGATGAGTGTCTCTCGGGCAGAGAGCGCCCCCCACGTGCCGAGCGAGTCCGGCATCCATCCCAGCAGGGCACGGGCCGCGTGCGGCCTTTCGATCGGATCGACGTCACCGATGCGGATCGTTCCGGCATCCGGGGTAAGCAGCGAGGCGAGCATGAGAAAGAGCGTCGTCTTGCCCGACCCGTTGGGGCCGACAAGCCCCGTAACCGCGCCGGCGCGCGCATGCAGTGAGACATCGCGAACCGCCTCGACCTTGCCGAACGAGCGACGCAGACCGGTCGCGACAATGCCTGTTGCAGCGGCGCCGGGTGGATCAGAGGCGGCATCCATGGTGCCACCCTATGCGAGGACGGCGGCTTCTCGCGGCCCCTCCGGCGGAGGTCGTCACGCCGTCGCATCCACGGGAGAAATCGCTGGCGGCAGGGTGAGCCGCGCGCACGTTCCACCCGTCGAGGCGGGTTCGAGTTCGATCGAAACGCCGTTCGCGTCTGCCAGATTGCGGGCAATCGACAGGCCGAGGCCGACACCCGGTAGCGCCTGCTGGCGGGCGAAGTCCGTGCGATAGAACCGATCAAAGGCGCGGCGACGCTCCGTGTCGCTCATCCCGACGCCAGAGTCCGTGAGTTCGATCGTCGGGCAGTCCCCCTCACGTCGTGTCTCCACGGAAACGGTTGCGCCTCGGGGGGAACAGAGCACCGCGTTGCGCAGGAGTTCCTCGACGATGCCCCCGAGGCTTCGGGCGTCTACGCTCGTCGTTTCGGCGCCGTGATCGGTGAAGACCACGCTCACCCCGGATTCTTGGGCAAGGCCCGACTGGCGCTCGATCACATCCCCGACCGCCAGGGCCACGCTTGTCGTGTGCGAGAGCGCCCGCACCGAGTGCCGGTAAGCCGAGAGCAAGTGTTCGACGGTGGTGAACAGGCGCTGTGCGGCCGAATCCACCCGTTCGAGGCGGGCTGCCACCCGGGGAGAGACCTCCTCGGTCTGCGCCAGTTCCGTCTCTCCCATGAGCACGGTCAGCGGGGTCCGCAGTTCGTGGTTCACGGCATCCAGGAAGCGATCGCGCACCTCGATCGCCTCCACGAGGTCGGTGACGTCGTGGGCGATGAGGACAGTGCCCAGGGGCTCACCGCCCCGGAAGATCGGCCTGGCCGAATAGCTCACCGCGACCTGGTCGGTGTCGCCGAGCCACGCGATGCGGCCCCGCACCTCGCCGCTGCGGGCGAGTGCCGTCACGGTCTGTGGCGAGGGGAACAGCGGCGTCCTTCGATCTGCGGAGTAGATCTTTCGACCGGCCAGCGCGGGTTCTCCGGTCAAGTCGATTCCGGCCAGTCGGGCCAGGCGACGGGCGGCGTCGTTCGCCGTGAGGACGCTCCCATCAGGGCCGAAGACCAGAACGGCGTCTTCGGTGGCCTCGGAAACTGCCTGCAGGATGGCCGAAAGTCGCTCCCTCGCCTCGGCTGCTGCCTCCGAGGAAGCAAGGGCGGCCTCACGGTTGGCGACCTCCCGTCGAAGTTGATGACCGGTCCCGAACGCCGAGAGTGCGATGAGGGCAGCGAAGGTGAGAAACACACCGAACGCAATCCACTCGGGCGCAGAATCGGGCACCCGGCCCGCACCGATCGCCGGCATCAGGGGAATGGCCCCCGCAAGCACGATACCGACCACGACCGCCGGCAGCGAGAACGCGGCGCCGAGCCAGACGAGGGGGAAGACCATCATGAAGCCGATGCCGTCGACCACGTCGACGGCTTCGTTCCGAATCAGGGGGATCCCCACGAGCGCCGCGAGCGGAACCAACGCAATCCACGCCGTATGGGTGCGGGGCCGCGACCGGGCCAGGATGCCGATGGCGATAGCACCGGCGAGGATGAAGCCGAACCCGGCGAAGGCCGCCGGGGTGAGCGCACTGTCGCCGTAGATCTGGGCGGTGACCATGACCCCGACCGTGGCGGCGAGCAACGCAAACTGCGTCCACGGCTGGATCTGGAGCGAGAGCAGAATGCGCTCCGCAGACGCAGATTCCGCGCGCACGCCGGGATCTGTGGGTTGCAGACCCCGTTCACCGCGCTGCACAGGTCCATCCACCTCAGGTCACCCCTGCCACAAAGATTCGCTTACCCGGCGCCGTCTGTCAAGCATTGGACAGGGGGTCGTTGGCTTCGAGCAGACCCGCGGGAGTCCTGGAGCGAGCACGCCGGGCCAGCTCGGGATTGCCCTCGCACGCGCCAGAGCGAGCGGCGCCGCGATCACGGCCATGGCGGGGCCGAGGCCCCCGCGCATCGCTCGTGGCGTCTACACCCTCACCGACGGCCTAGACGCCGAAGACCTCGACGCCAAGGTCGGCGTGGTCGACGAAAACGCCGTCGAGACCGGCCCTCTGCAGCACCGCCCACTCGCCTCGCCAATCGCCGTACTCCGCGAGAGTGCCCGTCTGATACTCGGGAAGAAGAAACGCGTTCTCGGGCCGACACGTCCACGTGAAGACGGCGAGCCCCCGTGCATGCGCCCGGTCGACCAGCGGCGCCGGACCGGTTGCGCGGCCCTCGGCATCCGGGGCAAGGATGATCATCTTGTCGGGGCTGATCCCGTCGACCTCGGTGGCGAGGATGTCCAGTCCGTCGGGCGTCATCCAGTCGGCGTAGGTTCGCGCGGTCGGGTCAGAGAGTTGATCGGCAGGGATGCCGTCGGCGTCGATCAAGAACACCAGCTCAGCGCTCGTGCCCCGCTCGCGCAGGTGGCGAAGGATGGCCAGTTCGAACGACTCGATGACCACGCGGCGTTCGTTCCACCCGCTCGCTGCCAGCTCGGACTCGACAAGGCGCGCCATATCGTGACCGAGCGACGCGAAGTAGGCGGCGTGCTTGATCTCGATGACGGGGATGACCTCACGCCCACCCGCGCGATGGTCATCCAGCAGCGCGAGCAGGTCCCGAAGCCGCAGCGGCGGTTCCTGGTCGTCGAAGGCAGCACTCCCCGGGCGGATGCCCGGAATCCGCTCCCGGCAGCGGAGGGTCGCGAGCTCATCCCAGGTGAAGTCCTCGGCAAACCACCCCGAGTGGTCGAGCCCGTCGATCCGCTTGATCGTGCGCCGGCCGGCGAACTCGGGACGGTCTGCGACATCCGTCGTGGTTGACAGTTCGTTCTCATGACGGATGACGAGAACCCCGTCCCGGGAGACGACGAGGTCGGGCTCGACGGCGTCCACCCCCATCTGGATCGCGAGCTCGTACGAGCTGCGCGTGTGTTCGGGACGGTAGCCGGGCGCACCGCGGTGGCCGATGATGAGGGGCCTGCTCACGCGCTCAGGCTAGCCGTTCATGGCGGCTTCACAGCGGCCACGGGTCATTCAGGTGCCCCCGTCCGATAGCCTTGATCAACAGCAGACGGCTGTTTTTCACGAACTTTGGAGTGTGAACTCGTGGCGGCTGGAAACAACCCCGCATTCAACAACCCCGCGTTCCAGGAGCAGGGCGCGGGCCGCGCTTTCCCGACGAGCGGCCAGACCGGCTCCGGGGCGCAGACGAAGTACGCGCCCCCGGCTGCAGCAACGGACGCCGCGGTCAACGCCCAGCTGGAGGGTGCCTACGCAGCGCCGTCGGCCGGCGCGATCGAGACCGGGCGGATGACTGTCGAAGACACCGTCATCAAGACGATCGGCCTGTTCGCGATCCTGCTGGTGACGGCTGTCGCTGGGTGGCTGTGGACGATGGCCCCGGTTACCGCGGCGAACCCGAGCCCGACGATGGCGCCGTGGATCATTGGTGCACTCGGCGGATTCGTGCTTGCGATGGTCGTGATCTTCACGTCACGTAAGAAGATCCGCCCGGCTCTCATCTGGGGCTACGCGGCCTTCGAGGGCCTGTTCATCGGCGCGATCTCGGCCTTCTTCGAGTTCATCTGGCCCGGCATCGTCATCCAGGCAACGCTCGCGACCGTCGCTGTCGTCGGCGTCACCCTGGCCCTGTTCGCAAGCGGCAAGGTGCGCGCCTCCAAGAAGGCGACGAAGGTCTTCATGATCGCGATGATCGGTTACCTCGTCTTCTCGCTCATCAACGTCATGCTGATGATCTTCAATGTCCCGATCGCCGGTGGCGCATTCGGTCTGCTGAGTCAGCAGGTCTTCGGAATCCCACTCGGACTGATCATCGGTGTCTTCGTGGTCATAATGGCGGCGTACTCGCTGGTGCTCGACTTCGACTCGATCCAGCAGGGTGTGCGTAACGGCGCCCCCCGCCAGTACGCCTGGCTCGGCGCCTTCGGCATCATGGTCACTGTCGTGTGGCTGTACGTCGAGATCCTGCGAATCCTCGCGATCCTGCGCGGCAGCAACTGACGCACCGATCTACAGAAGGGCCGCCCACTCCTCGGAGTCGGGCGGCCCTTCCGCATTCGTCGCACCGCCCGCGCCCCGCATCCGGCGCGCGCCTGACCCCTCACCCCTGTCGCAACGGCGCATCCGCTACCCGACACGCCGTGCGCACACCCAAGACGCCCGGCGCGTCGGACATCCTGTGCGCCGTTGCGACTCGAGCATCCGGCGGCGCTAGGGGTCAGCTGCTGACGGGGTCGACCAGGGCAGTGCGAACCGCGTCGCCGAGGGCGCGCATGGATGCCGCGGCATCCATCGCCGCCGCAGCTGCTCGTCCCGAGGCTGAAAGCTCCGAACGGAGGCCACGGTCCGAGAGCACGTCGATGAGCGCCGCGGCGAGGGCGTCGATGTCGCCATCGCTGACGAGCACCCCTCCACCGTACGCGAGGGTGTCGCGGGGCCCGTAGGGCATGTCGTAGGCGACCACGGGAACGCCGGCCGCCAGCGCCTCCAGAATCACGAGAGGCTGCCCCTCGTTCGTGCTCGCGAGCACGAGAACGTCGGCGGATGCCCAGGCCTGCGTCGCCGGATCGGCGACGTGACCAAGCCACTCGACAGCATCGGCGACGCCCAGCTCCGTCGCCAGAGCGCGCAGCTGCGCACCCGACCCGCCGTCACCGTACACGCACAGGTGCGCGGCGGGGACCGCGGCACGTATCGCGGGAAGCGCCCGCAGCACGTGATCGACGCGTTTGCGAGGAATGAGCGAGTTCAGGATGACGATGCGGCCGGCAACGGGATCGCTCGGCGCCGACACGACCGGCGCAGGATGCGGCACGACGAACGACCGCAGTCGGCCGCCGAACCGACGCTCGACGTCGTCGCGCTGCGAAGGCGTGAGCCACAACACGCCGTCAAACCGGTCTGCGATCTCGAACCACCGCTGCCATGCGGCATCCATCGGCGAGTCCCACTGGAACGGGGAGAGGACATGACAGGCGTGCGTCGTATGCAGCACACGGATGCCGGCATCCAGCGCAGGTCCGCCAGACGCGACCAGCGTCTCGCCGATCTGCCGCGCCTCGCACAGCACGATAACCGGGGCGCGCTCCGCGCCGCCATCCGCCGATTCGGCTGCGACAGCGTTCAGCCAGGCGCGGTAGAGGCCACCGAACCCCGGCAGCCACCCAATCACGTCTCCGTCGCCGTCGTAGATACGAACCGGAGCGTCAGTCAGATGCCACGCGGCATCGCCGCTCACCACCGGCACGTCGAGCACCGCCGCGCCCGAGCCGTCGGTGATGACCCGCGTCGGCCACGGGGAGGACGGCACCGGCCCCGGAATCGCCGAGCGCCGCAACCACGACGGATCCGAGCGCGCGTCATCGAACAGATTCCGAAGACTCCCCTCACTGCCAAGGAGACCACGCCGCACCCACTCGGCTCGATGAGTGTCGTGGTCGGCGGTTTCCCCCGGATCGACCGTCAGGAGCGTGATCTCCGCGCCCGCGGCCGCCATATCGAGCGCCCGCCGGAGCACCGAGATCGTGAACCCACCGTCGCGATCGGGAACGAGCCGCGACGCAAGGACGAGGTAGCGCGCCCCGGGCAACGCACCCCCAGCGGTGGGAGCTACTCCCACTCGCCCGCTCCCGCGGTCATGTGCCACACAGCACCATCGCCCGAGTATGAGCGCCGCTCCACGTCACTCCCACTCGCCCGCCACGCGGTCGAGCGACACACAACACCATCGCCCGAGTATGAGCGCCGCTCCACGTCACTCCCACTCGATAGTCCCCGGGGGCTTGGAGGTGACATCGAGCACGACACGGTTGACCTCACGCACCTCGTTCGTGATGCGGTTCGAGATCCGCGAGAGCACGTCGTACGGCAGCCGGGTCCAGTCGGCGGTCATCGCGTCTTCACTCGAGACGGGGCGCAGCACGATCGGATGCCCGTACGTGCGCCCATCGCCCTGAACGCCGACCGACCGCACGTCGGCGAGGAGGACGACCGGGCACTGCCAGATCTCGCCGTCCAGCCCCGCCTTGGTCAACTCTTCGCGGGCGATGGCGTCGGCATCACGCAGGATCTCGAGGCGGTCAGCGGTGACCTCACCCACGATGCGGATGCCAAGACCGGGCCCCGGAAAGGGCTGGCGGCCCACGATGACCTCGGGAAGCCCCAGCTCACGCCCGATGGCGCGCACCTCGTCTTTGAAGAGGGTGCGAAGCGGCTCGACGAGCTCGAACTGCAGGTCCTCGGGAAGCCCGCCGACGTTGTGGTGGCTCTTGATGTTCGCGGTGCCTGTGCCACCACCGGACTCGACGACATCCGGGTACAGGGTGCCCTGCACGAGGAAGCGGATGGGCTCGCCGTCGGCCTTGGCCTCGTCGACGAGTTCGCGCTGCACCCGCTCGAAGGCGCGGATGAACTCGCGGCCGATGATCTTACGCTTCTCTTCGGGATCGCTGACACCGGCCAACGCCGTGAGGAACGTTTCCCGCGCGTCGACGGTCACGAGCCGTACGCCGGTCGAGGCGACGTAGTCCTGCTCGACCTGTTCGCGCTCACCCTTGCGCAGGAGCCCGTGATCGACGAAGACGGCAACGAGCTGGTCACCGACCGCCTTGTGCACGAGAGCCGTCGAGACGGCGGAGTCGACGCCTCCCGACAGCGCCGAAAGCACGCGACCCGAGCCGACCTGCGCGCGGATGCGATCGACCTGCTCGGCGATGACGTTACCGCTGTTCCAGTCCGCGGGAAGGCCCGCAGCCTTGTGCAGGAAGTTTTCGATGATGCGCTGCCCGTGGTCGGAGTGCTTGACCTCGGGATGCCACTGCACGCCGTACATGCGACGGTCGTCGTTCCCGAACGCAGCGACCGGGGTGGCATCGGTGCGGGCGAGCACCTCGAACCCGGCGGGCGCCTCGGACACCTGGTCGCCGTGGCTCATCCAGACGTTCTGCTCGGCGGGCTGGCCCTCGAACAGCACGTTCTCGTCCTGGATGATGCTGGCATCCGTCGCCCCGTACTCACGTAGGCCGGTGTTCGCAACGACACCGCCGAGCGCCTGGGCCATGACCTGGAAGCCGTAGCAAATCCCCAGGGTCGGCACGCCCAGGTCGAACACGCCCGGGTCGAGGGTTGGTGCGCCCGGCTCATATACCGATGACGGCCCGCCCGAGAGGATGATGCCGATCGGGTCCTTCGCGGCGATCTCTTGCGCGGTCGCGGTGTGCGGGACCAGCTCGCTGTACACGCCTGCTTCGCGCACGCGACGGGCGATGAGCTGGGCGTACTGCGCGCCGAAGTCGACGACGAGGACGGGTCGCTGCGAGGTCTCGGTCTGTTCTGTCACCGGATGCTTTCGGTCGGCGCCCCTGGGATCCAGGAGCGTGGGTCAGGAAACTGTGGGGTTCTGGCGGGTCAGCGTCGAGTGCTCGGCCAGGTTGTGGCTCTCGGACTCGCGTGCAGCAAGGTACGCCTTGACCTCGCGCGCGACCCGGGCCTCCATGAAGAACGACAGGAGCGGGACGATCCCGCCCAGCGCGAGGGCGATGAACCGGCCGAACCGCCACCGCATGAGGCTCCAGATGCGGAAGCACGCGAAGAGGTACACGACATAGAACCAGCCGTGGCCGACGAGGATCGACAGCGACACGTTGACACCATCGCCCGCCGACTCGAGATCGCAGCCGAGCCCGCCCGGAACGAAGAGCGAATACCACTCGCATCCGGGGCCGACCAGCACCGGCGCAAACCAGAGGAAGCCTCCGGAGCCGCCGGCGAACAGCTCGACGTGCAGCGGCGAGTACTTGAGGATCATCTCGGCCAGCAGCAGAAGCAGCATGACACCGGTGATGATCGAAGCGACCTGGTAGAAGGTCAGGGCTCCGCGAATGGCCGGAAAAGACGACGGTTTCGGCTCGCGGGGCATGGGCCCATTCTAGTCGCCGGTCGCGCCGGCGCTTCCCGAGCCGGATGCCGCAGCGGCGGCATCCTCGAGTTCTTCGACTTCCTTCTCCCACGCGTCCTTGGCGAGGCGGTACCAGAAGTAGAACGCGAACCCGGCGAAGACCACCCACTCGGCCGCGTAGAAGATGTTGAGCCAGTTCACCGTGGACCCGCCATCCGGCGCGGGTGAAGCGATGTCCACGAGGCCCGCCGGCGCTGACTGCGAGGCGATGTAGCTGCGGTAGACGTCAAGACCTGCGGTGTCATGCCACTGGGCAAGCAGGGCAGCGGGAGACATCCGCGTCATCGTGAAGGGCGGCTCGCCGCGCGGCGGCGGCACCGGCCCCTCATCGGAGATCAACCGGCCGACGATCGTCACGGGCTCTCCCGCGACAGCGGTCTGCTCAAGGGACTCGGCCGCGGACTCGGCGTCGGTGAGCGTCGGCGCCCAGCCGACGGCTACGGCCACGGATGTCGGTGCCGCCTTATCGGCGATACGCAGCTGACCCGTAACCCAGAACCCTTCGACGCCATCATTGAAACGCGACGAAACGATGAGGAAATCCTCGGGAACCCACGCGCCCGTGACCTCGACGCGCTGGCCGACGAGCGGCTCGGAAAGGTACTCTCCCGGCGCTGCGATCTCGGCGAGCGGCCTGACCTCCTCGGTGGCGCCGGGTGGGAGCGGATCGGTGTCGATCGCGCGCCCCAGCTGCCACTGCCCGAGCCACGCGAACACTCCCGCGACGACGAGCGCGAGCAGCAGGACGCCGATCCAGCGGGGTCGGAGCATGACCTCCCGCAGGGTCGGGGGAAAGACTGTCTGGTCTGTCATCCGCCCGTATACGGCGCGACGACGACCTCGACGCGCTGGAACTCCTTGAGGTCGGAGTAGCCGGTCGTTGCCATCGACTTCTTCAGCGCCCCGATGAGGTTCGCGGTTCCGTCAGCCACCGGAGCCGGCCCGTAGAGCACGGACTCGAGGTTCGTCACCTGGTCGACCTTCACCCGACGTCCGCGCGGAAGCTTGGAGTGATGAGCCTCCGGGCCCCAGTGGTATCCGCGGCCCGGCGCGTCGGTCGCCCGCGAGAGCGCAACGCCGAGCATGACGGCATCCGCGCCCATGGCGAGCGCCTTGACGATGTCACCGGAGGTGCCCACACCGCCGTCGGCGATGACGTGGACGTAGCGCCCGCCCGACTCGTCGAGGTAGTCGCGGCGCGCGCCGGCGACGTCGGCGACTGCCGTGGCCATGGGTGCATGGATGCCGAGCACGCCGCGCGTCGTCGAGGCCGCACCGCCGCCGAAGCCGACGAGCACACCCGCCGCGCCCGTACGCATGAGGTGCAGGGCTGCCGTGTAGGTCGCGGCGCCACCGACGATGACGGGGACGTCGAGGTCGTAGATGAACTTCTTGAGGTTGAGGGGCTCGTCGACGCTCGAGACATGCTCGGCCGACACCGTCGTGCCACGGATGACGAACAGATCCACGCCGGCCGCGACGACGGTCTCGTACAACTGCTGCGTGCGCTGCGGAGTCAGGGCGCCGGCCACCGTGACGCCGGCGTCACGGATCTGCTGCAGGCGCTCACGGATGAGTTCGGGCTTGATCGGCTCGGAGTACAGCTCCTGCATCCGGCACGTGGCCGTCGCCTCATCGAGCGAGGCGATCTCGGCCAGCAGCGGCTCGGGGTCGTCATACCGGGTCCACAGTCCCTCGAGGTCGAGGACGCCGAGTCCACCGAGCTGGCCGAGCATGATCGCGGTCCGGGGGCTCACGACCGAGTCCATCGGAGCGCCGAGCACGGGGATGTCGAACTGGAACGCATCGATCGACCAGGCAGTCGAGACATCCTCGGGATTGCGGGTGCGGCGCGAGGGGACGACGGCGATGTCGTCGAACGAGTACGCGCGGCGAGCGCGCTTGGCGCGGCCGATCTCGATCTCCATGGTCACGCGCCCCAGCCTACCGGTGGCGCGGACTCATGCATCCGCGGCCCCCGCCTCACGCGGGACGAGGCTCACCAGGGTTCAGTGCTGCGCGGAGCGACATCCTGCACGGCGCGCATCGTGGTCGGGAAACAGGTGTCGAAAAGCTCATGGATGCCGTCATCCGCGTCGACCTCGTCGATGAGGCGCAACCCGATCATCGTGTTGATCAGCATCCCTTCGGCGAGGAACGCCTGGGCGGTGTCGGCGTCGAATCCGACGTCGTCCCGCAGGAACCGCCACACCCTGACGAAACCCTCGCGGGCTGCGGGCCCGATCACCGGATGGCCGCCGAGAAGGAAGGCGTGCGAGAGCGTCTGGTGAAGCCCCCGCACCTGGAGCAGCTCGAGGTACGCCGCACCCATGCGGTCCTGGACGGATCTCTCATCATCGGCCGAGGTCAGTTCGGCACGGAATCCGTCGAGCAACTGGTCGACCGCGTCATGCAACACGGCCAGGAACAGCGATTCCTTCGTGCCGAACAACCTGACCACGTAGGGCTGACTGACGCCAGCGGCGCGAGCTACCTCGTCCGTCGTCGCTCCCTCGTACCCGCGCGCACCGAAGACGGCGTGAGCCGCCAGCAGGATTTCGGCACGGCGCTCGTCAGAACTCATGCGTCGTTGCGTGCCGTTATGAGCCATGCTTGACATGTTATCAGTCGATTACTACAGTCCATGTAATCATTCGATTACTTCAGTGGAGGCATCCCGTGAGCACCACGCTCGACCCGGCTCCCGTGCAGCCCTCGCAACGCACCGCGCCGCGGCAGCGCGCTTTCGGCCTGGTGGTGGCGGCAGCGTCCGTACCGATGTTCATGGCAACCCTCGACAACCTCGTGATGACCAACGCGCTCCCGGTGCTCCACCGCGACCTCGGCGCGAGTGTCGAGGAACTGCAGTGGTTCGTGAACGCCTACACGCTGGCCTTCGCCGGTGCGATCCTGTTGGCATCCGCCCTGGGCGACCGCTTCGGGCGTCGCACGGTCTTCGCGATCGGAATCGCCGTCTTCGGTATCGGTTCGGTACTCGCCGCTGTCAGCACCGATCCCTCGCAGCTGATCGTCGCCCGCGCCGTTCAGGGACTCGGCGGAGCCGGCATATTCCCGCTGTCGCTCGCGCTGCTCTCGGGCGGTGTCGCCCCCGAGCGCCGTCCGCTCGCGATCGGGATCTGGGGTGGGGTCTCGGGTCTCGGGGTCGCCGTCGGCCCGCTCGTGGGCGGCGCGATCATGGAGGGCTGGAACTGGCAGGCGATCTTCTGGCTGAACGTTCCGATCGCGATCCTCGCCATCCCCTTCGCCCTGTGGGCCCTGCGTAACGACCGCGGAGCGCGTGTGCGTCTCGACCTCATCGGCGCGGTCATGATCGCCCCGAGCGTTGTCCTGCTGGTCCACGCGATCGTTCGCGGAAACGACGACGGCTGGGGATCATTCGGGGTCATCGCGGAGCTCGTGGCAGGCTTGGCGCTCCTGGCGGGATTCGTCGCGTGGCAGGCCCGCGCGTCAGCGCCCCTCATGCCCTTGCGCCTGTTCCGCGACCGCAGTTTCACGGTCACCAACATCGCCGGCTTCGGTTTCAGCTTCGGCACGTTCGGCGCGATCTTCCTGCTCATCCAGTACATGCAGGTTGTGCAGGGCGCCTCACCGTGGGAGGCGGCAGTGCGCACCACGCCGTGGACGCTGGCGCCGATGGTGATCGCGCCGCTCGCGGGTCTGCTCGCCCCCCGCGTCGGCACCCGCCTCCTGATGGTCGTTGGGCTCGTGATGCAGGCGACGGCGCTGATCTGGCTCGCCGCGATCCTGGGTCTTGACACTCCGTACGCGGCGATGGTCGCGCCTTTTGTCATCGCCGGTGTCGGGATGGGGCTCGTCTTCGCACCGTCGGCGACAGCACTCTTGGCGACTCTGGGGATCGTGGATCACGCGAAAGCATCCGGCGTCAACTCGACGGTGCGCGAGATCGGACTGGCCCTCGGCACTGCCGTGCTCACGGCGATCTTCCTCGGCGCCGGCGGGGAGCTGGTTCCCGACCTGTACGTCGAGGCGGCGCGGCCCGCGGTGTTCGTCGGAGGCATCGTGCTGGTGATCAGCGCGATTGTCGCCCTGTGGCTGCCGTCGGGTCGTTCCGCAGCCTCACACGCGAGGGGTCGCAACACGCCGTAACGGCGCGGAGCGCTGCGGCGTGTTTCGACCCCTCGCGTGGGGGTTCAGCGCGCAGTGGCGCCTGCTGCCGCAGGCACGAGCACCCGCTCGGGGCAGGTGTAGATCGCGAGGCTCGCACCGCGGCTGAAGCCGACGAGCGTCATCCCGGATGCCGCAGCCAGATCCACCGCGAGAGACGAGGGCGCGCTGACGGCGGCGAGCACCGGGATGCCGGCGAGCCGCGCCTTCTGGACCAGTTCGAACGAGGCGCGCCCCGATACCTGCAGCACTGTTCCTGAGAGCGGCAGACGGTCTTCGCGCACGGCCCACCCGACGATCTTGTCGACGGCGTTGTGGCGTCCGACGTCCTCGCGCAGGCACAGCAACTCCCCCTGGGCGGTGAACAGGCCCGCGGCGTGCACACCGCCGGTCCGGTCGAACAGGGCCTGGCTCTCGCGAAGCACGTCGGGCAGACGCGCGAGGATGCCGGCATCGATCCGGATGCCGTCGTCTGCGACCTCGAAGCGCGACTGCTTGCTGACAGCCTCGATCGAGGTGGTACCGCAGATTCCACAGGCCGAGGTCGTCGTGGAGTGGCGAGCGTGGGCATCCGTCGGGGGCACCGCGCCACGCCCCAGCACGGCGTCAATGACGTTGTAGGTGTTCTCTTCCCGGCGACCGAACTCGTCGAATCCGGCGCAGTAGCGCAGTGAGGCTAGTTCATCCCTGGCCGCGATCACGCCTTCCGAAACGAGGAAGCCGGCCACGAGGTCGAAGTCATCGCCGGGAGTGCGCATCGTCACCGACCACGAGGTGCCGTCGATCCGGATTTCCAGCGGCTCTTCGCGGGCCACGATATCCTCCCGCGTCGACGTCGTTGCACCATCCGCGCCCTCGTTCCACCGCACGCGGGTCACGCGATGCCGCGTCATCCCTGTTGCCATCTCGGACCCCTTCGTTCAGTTCCCATTGTGCCCCGCACCCGCGCGACGGGGCCGGATGCCGAGGATCGGCGTTAGTCTCGGGAGAACAGGTCGACGTCGACCGGCGGCGTGGAGAGGTCACCCGCTCCCGCCGGAGAGTCCACCCGGAGAATCCACCATGGCAAAGTCCGCCCCCACTGCAGATATCGACGAGTCGAAGCTCCGTGTCTCGGCGCCAGCGACCGAAGCCGTCGGCGTGCCCGCCGTCATGCACGCCCTCGAGATGTCGATCGAGCAGATGGGTCTGGTGCGCAGCGCCCGGACGCTGCTGCGTGTGAACCAGAAGGACGGGTTCGACTGCCCGGGCTGCGCGTGGCCCGAGGAAGACAAGCGCCACATCGCCGAATTCTGCGAGAACGGCGCCAAGGCCGTTGCCGAAGAAGCGACGGTGCGCCGCGTGACTGCCGATTTCTTCGCGCGGCATTCGGTCGCCGACCTTCTGGAGCACGACGACTACTGGCTCGGGCAGCAGGGGCGCCTGGTCGAACCGATGATTCTCGACGAGGGCGCCACGCACTACCGTCCGGCCAGCTGGGATGAGGCCCTCGACCTGATCGCCGACGAGTTGCGCGGGCTCGACAGCCCCGATGAGGCGATCTTCTACACCTCCGGCCGCACCTCGAACGAGGCTGCTTTCCTCTACCAGCTGCTGGTGCGGGGCCTTGGCACCAACAACCTCCCCGACTGCTCGAACATGTGCCACGAGTCCAGCGGGGTCGCGCTGTCGCAGACGCTGGGTATCGGCAAGGGCACGGTATCGATCGAAGACATCCACAACGCCAGCCTCATCATCGTTGCGGGGCAGAACCCCGGCACAAACCACCCCCGCATGCTGAGCGCCCTCGAGAAGGCGAAGATGAAGGGCGCGACGATCGTCGCGGTGAACCCTCTGCCCGAAGCCGGGCTCATGCGGTTCAAGAATCCGCAGATCCCGCGCGGTGTCATCGGGGATGGCACCCCGATCGCCGATGAGTTCGTGCAGATCCGGATGGGCGGTGACCAGGCCCTGTTTCAGGCGCTCGCCAAGCATGTGTTCGAGCAGCACGAGCGTCGCGTGGAGTCTGGCGAGCCGGGCATCCTGGATGCCGACTTCCTGACCCAGCACACGAGCGACTTCTCCGCCTACGCCGACCTCATTCAGGCGGCATCCTGGAGCGAGTTCGAAACGGCGACGGGCCTGAGCGAGGCACGGATGCGGGAGATCGGCGATCTGGTGATCGCATCGCCCGCGACGATCGTGTGCTGGGCGATGGGACTCACGCAGCACAAGCACTCGGTCGCGACGCTGCGCGATGTCGTCAACCTGCTACTTCTGCAAGGGAACGTCGGTCGGCCCGGCGCCGGGGTCTGCCCGGTGCGCGGTCACTCGAACGTGCAGGGCGATCGCACGATGGGCATCTACGAGAAGATGCCCGAACCGTTCCTCGAGGCCCTCGACGCGGAGTTCTCGTTCGCGGCCCCCCGCAAGCACGGCTACGACACCGTTGAAGCGATCCGTGCCATGCGCGACGGCAAAGCGCGCTTTTTCATGGGGATGGGCGGCAACTTCGTCTCAGCCACCCCCGACACCGCCGTGACGGAAGCCGCCATGCGAAACCTCCGACTCACCGTCGAGGTCTCGACCAAGCTCAACCGCTCGCACCTCGTGACCGGCACGCGCGCCGTCATCCTCCCGACTCTCGGCCGCACCGATCGCGACCACCGCGGCGGGATCGACCAGCGCGTCACCGTCGAGGACTCCATGGGCGCTGTCCACGCATCGCGAGGGCGTCTGAAGCCCCCCGCCGACGACATGCTGTCGGAAGTGGCGATCGTCGCTCGGATCGCCGAGCGCTTGTTCGCAGGGCCCAACGCCCTACCGAATGCTCCCCGGGCCGACTGGAAAGCCATCGAGGCCGACTACGCGACGGTGCGCGCGCACATCCAGGCCGTCATTCCGGGTTTCGATGACTACGAGGCGCGCATCGCGAAGGGGCGCACCTTCTTCCTCCCCAACGGCCCCCGCGACGAGCGCCGCTTCACGACAGTCACCGGCAAGGCGCTCTTCACAGCCAACGAGCTCGAGTACCCGACGATCCCCGAGGGACACCTGCTGCTGCAGACCCTGCGCAGCCACGACCAGTACAACACCACGATCTACGGCAAGGACGACCGGTACCGCGGCATCCGTGACGGGCGCCGCGTCGTGCTCGTCAACGGAACGGATGCCGAAGCCGCGGGCGTCGCCGACGGCGAGATCATCGATCTCGTTTCGGTGTGGACCGACGGAACCGAGCGGCGTGCCGAGGAGTTCCGAGTGGTGCACTACGACACCCCCGTCGGCAACGCCGCGGCCTATTACCCCGAGACGAACGTCCTCGTTCCGCTGGATTCGACGGCCGACGGATCGGGCACGCCGACCTCCAAGTCCGTCATCATCCGTCTCGAGCGTCGGGGTTCGGTCGCAGGGACAGACACGGTGGCGGGGCGGCCGAGCTCGTGACAGCCGCCACGGATGCTGCAGCTGCGCCCCCGGGCCGGGCGGAGGTTCGCGCTGCCGTCGTGACGGCATCCGATCGGGCAGCATCCGGGGAGCGTCCGGATGCGACAGGGCCGAGACTCGTGCAGCGGCTTGTCGAAGCGGGGTATGCGTGCGAGGCCGCGTCCGTTGTGACGGACGGTGAGGAATCGGTTGCCGCCGGCATCCGTCGGGCACTGGATGCCGGCGCCCGCGTGATCATCACGACCGGGGGCACGGGGGTAGGGCCGCGCGATCGCACTCCCGAGGCAACTCACACAGTCATCGACCGGGAGATTCCTGGCCTTGCCGAACTGCTGCGACGCGAGGGGGCGGCATCCACACCGATGGCTGCGCTCTCGCGCGGCATCGTCGGCGTCGTCGACGGGCCCGGTTCGGTGATCGCGAATCTACCCGGCTCGACGCGCGGTGCCACTGAGGGCCTCGAGACGCTACTGCCGCTGCTGCCGCACGTGCTCGATCAGCTCACGGGCGGTGATCACTGATGACACAGGATGCCGTGCGGGTCGCACGGATCAGCGACGTGCCCCTCGACCTCGCGGCGCACCTCGCCGCGGTGTCGGACCCGACCGTCGGCGGGATCGCGACCTTTATCGGCACGGTCCGCGACCACGATCCGGGCGCGCACGGTGAGGTGACGCTTCTCGAGTATTCGTCGCACCCGGACGCCGAGCGGATCCTGGGCGAGATCGCGGCGTCTTGTCTCGCTGAGACTGACGCCGAGTGCGCCATCGCCGTGACGCACCGCATCGGAAAGCTCGCTGTCGGCGACCTCGCCGTGGTCGTCGCAGTCTCGAGCGCCCACCGCGCTCCCGCGTTCGAGGTGTGCCGGGCGCTGATCGAGCGCATCAAGACCGACTTACCGATCTGGAAGCGTCAGCACGAACACGACGGCACCGCAAGCTGGGTGGGACTCGACGCATGAGCGCGGTCCCCCTGCCCCTGCCGACGACGCTCGCCCGGCCCGGCGGCGTCGATGCGGCGCCCAGCGAGCGTGCGGCACCCGGCTCGCGCGGGCAGTTGGTCGACAGGTTCGGCCGGGTCCATCGGGACCTGCGGATCTCGCTGACCGATCGCTGTTCGCTGCGCTGCACCTATTGCATGCCCGAGCAGGGTGTGGAGTGGCTCGCCAAGAGCAGCATCCTGACGACTGACGAGATCGTGCGGGTTGCGGGCGTTCTCGCAAGCCTCGGCATCGTCGAGGTTCGGTTGACCGGCGGTGAGCCGTTGCTGCGCCGCGACATCGTGGATGTCGTGCGTCGCGTGGCCGCGATCGAGGGGGTCGCGGGCCCGCTCGAGGTGTCGATGACGACCAACGGACTCAAGCTCCCCGAGCTTGCCGAGCCGCTGCGAGAGGCGGGTCTTGCGCGGGTGAATGTCTCGATCGACACGCTGCGGCGGGGCCGCTTCGCGGAGTTGACGCGCCGCGATCGCCTGGATGACGTTCTGCGCGGCATCCGCGCGGCCCGCCGCGCCGGGTTCTCACCGCTCAAGCTCAACGCGGTGCCGATGCGCGGCGTCAACGACGACGAGATCGTCGACCTGGTGCAGTTCGCGGTCGACAACGGCGCGCAGATGCGGTTCATCGAGCAGATGCCGCTGGATCCCGGGCACACCTGGTCGCGCACCGAGATGGTCGATGCCGGCGAGATTCTCGACAAGCTCACGCAGCGCTTCACGCTCACACCGATCGGCGAGCGCGGTTCATCGCCGTCGCAGGACTACCTCGTGGATGGCGGGCCGACCACTGTCGGGCTCATCGCGTCGGTGTCAGCTCCGTTCTGCGGCGCGTGCGACCGCGTGCGGCTGACTGCTGACGGGCAGATTCGCAACTGCCTGTTCGCCCGCGAGGAGTCCGATCTGCTGCCGCTACTGCGCGGGGGCGAGGGCGTCGGGCCGGCTGACGACGACGCGATAGCCGAGCTGCTACGCCGGTCGATCGCGGGCAAGCGCGCCGGTCACGGAATCGACGACCCCGGATTCCTCCAGCCCCAGCGCCCCATGAGCGCGATCGGCGGCTGACCCCCGGCATCCACGCCCCCGCGACGTGCCCGAGCGAAGTCCGCAGAATCGCGCGTACGTCGCACCGCCACTGCGTCATCCTGCGAACTTCGCGCGAATCTGCGAAGTTCGGACGCGCTCAGCCGCCGGCGAAGGGCGGCAGGATGTCGACGACATCGGATGCCGACAGCGGCATATCGGCATCCGTGCGCTCTCCGTTGACGAGCACCGCGCACCGCGGCAGCACGAATCCGAGGCGTTCGTGGTCACGCACGATCGCAGCGCGCAGGGCGTCGAGCGTCACCTCGCCGCGGATCTCTTCCTCGGCACCGGCCGCGTCAGCTGCGCCGGCGAAGTAGCGAACCGTCGCCATCAGACTCCGCTCCCGTCGCTGCGAGGAGCACGACCCTCGGCCCACGCGCCGGCGAGCGCAACGACTTCGGCGAGGGCAGCCGCCGTGTCGTGGGGACTGCCGCCCGCACGGCCGGCAACGAGCCCTGCGACGAAAGCGCTTAACGGCGCAGCGGGGCGCGCGACGTCATGCGCGACATCGCGCGCGAGGTCGAGAACGAGTGCAATCGGAACCTGCTCGGCATCCAGACCGAAGCGGTCGCGCAGGATCGAGGACCACTCATCGAGCGCCTCGGGCGGAAGGGTGCGGTCGTTCATGCGGGCTCCTGACTCTCGAGACCGGGCACGGGACAGATCCTGCCACGTGTCGACATCGGTCGTCACCCCGGTGGCATCCGGCAGATCTCGGCAGTGCAGGTCGGCGAACAGATCACTCATCCGCGCCCCCACCGGATTCGTCAGTCTGGCAGTGGCCTCGGCGAGCACCTGCGTCCGAATCCGGGCACAAAGCCACTGGCGGCGACCGGCACCGTCCACGAGCACGATCCCGTCCACGCCTGCGGAGTCGCCCCGACCCGCCGCGACGAGGGCCGCCACGGTGCGATCGCCTGCGGCGAGGTCGCCGGCCAACAGCAGCACCTCGTCGGCATCCACGCGGCCGATCACTGCGGTGATCGCGGCGACCGGCCCGCCTCCTGCCGGTTCCTCGCGCATCACCACGACGCGCGATGCGGCCGGCTGTCCCGAACGCAGGATGAACGGCGCACCCGTACCCGTCGGCGCGGCTCCGTAGGGCATTGATCCTGCATTCGGCCCGGCCTCGGCAGGGTAGCGACCCGTCGCCGGGTGCGTGGGCGGCGTGCCGACGACGATGACTGTCCCATCACACGCGTCGAGCGCGGCATCCGTCGTACGTCGCAGCATCGACCGACCAGCGACCTCCAGGGTGGTCTTGTCGATACCGCCCATCCGCGATGCCCGGCCTCCCGACAGGATGATCGCACCGATCCGGGCTCGCGGACGGGGGGCGGACACACCCGGACCTGAAACCGGGTCGTCAGGCATCACTCCGCACGCGTCCACGATCCCGAGCGGCCGCCCTCTTTGGCGGTGATGCAGGCATCCGTGATGGTGACGGTGCGGTCGATACCCTTGACCATGTCGACCACCGAGAGCGCAGCGACGGTCACGGCGGTCAGCGCCTCCATCTCGACCCCGGTGCGGTCGGCGGTGCGCACCGTCGCGGTGATGCTCATTCCGGCATCCTCGATCTGCAGGTCCACGACGACGCCGTGCACCCCGATGACGTGCGCGAGCGGCAGCAGTTCGGGGGTGCGCTTGGCGGCCTGGATGCCGGCGATCCGCGCGACCGCGAGCACATCACCCTTCGGCACACTGCCCTCACGCAGCGCCGCGACGGTGTCGGGAGCCATCGAGACAAAGGCGCGCGCGGAGGCCGCACGCACCGTCGGCTGCTTGCCGGTGACATCCACCATGCGGGCGTGACCGGACTCGTCGAGGTGCGTGAAACTCATGTCACCAGCATGACATCGACGAGATCGCCCGCGGCCACCGCCTCGACGGATGCCGGAACCACTGCCCACGCCTCGGCGAGCGCGAGCGCACCGGCGCGGTGGGAACCGGATCCGCCCGCTGTCGCCGGACGCACCGTCCATACCGCGGGATCCGACCGATCGATTGCGACGGGCATGAACTGCTCGCGACCGGGCGGCGTGCGCCATCCGGTCGAGACTCGCAGGCGCACGATCGGGCGCAGCACGTCATGTCTGCCCTGCATCCGCAGCAGCGCCGGGCGCACAAATGCCTCGAACGACACGGCGACGCTCACGGGGTTCCCGGGCAGGCAGAAGACCGGGATGCCGCCGACGGCGCCGTGCCCCTGCGGCTTGCCGGGCTGCATAGCGACCGTCAGGAACTGCACACCTGTCGGTTCGAGCACCTCGCGCACCACCTCGTAGGCGCCGACGCTTGCGCCGCCGGTCAGCACGATCGCGTCCGGGGAGTCGGCTTCGACGCGGGCGAGTACCCGCCGCAACACCGCCGGGTCATCGCCGACGCGGATGAGCTCGGTGACGACACCGTCAGCTGCTCGCACGAGTCCGTCGAGCAGCAGCCCGTTCGACTCGGGGATCTGCCCCGGCCCGACGGGCTCACCAGGCGCGACCAGCTCGTCGCCGCTGGCGATCACCACAACGCGCGGGGCCGGGCGAACGAGCACGGATGCCGCACCGGCCGCTGCCGCCGCCGATCGCTGCAGCGCACCCAGTCGCTCGCCTGCCGCGACCACGGCATCCCCGACCGAGACGTCATCTCCCCGGCCGCGAATGTGCGCGCCGGGGGTCGGCGCGGCGTCGAGGTGAATGACCGATCCCGGCGCGACGTCACGGAACGGCTCCGCGGTCTGCTCGTGCGGCACGATGGCGTCGGCTCCCGCCGGAAGCGGAGCGCCTGTCATGATCCGGGCTGCTTCCCCGGGCCCGATGCTGGCGCCGGGGGCAACGCCTGCCGGGATGTCGGCGACGACGGTTCGCGGGACGGCTCCGTCGCCGGTCCGGACGGCGTAGCCATCCATCGCGGAATTGTCGAAGGCGGGGATCTCGAGGGTCGCAACGACAGGTTCCGCGGTCGTGCGACCCCAGGCATCCGTGATGGAGACCCGCACCGGCGTCAAGGGCGTGGTCGCCGCGAGGATCGCGTCGCGATGCTCGGCGACAGTGCGCGTGAAGCTCATGCGTGTGACGGCGCAGGAACGGCGGATGCCGAGCGGACCGGGAGTTCTCGCATCGTTCCGGCGAGGGCGTCGATGACGGCGATCCGCCCGAGCAGCGGGCGCCCCTCACCGACGATGAGCTTGATCGCCTCGGATGCCATGAGCGACCCGGTCTGCATGCAGACAGAGGCCAGCACGCCGACCTGCTCGCACGTGACGACCTGGCCGGTCGATCCGACGGGGAACAGGTCGCTCAGGCGCACCGGATCCACGCCGGCGGGTGGCGCCGACCAGAAGACGGTCACCTGCGACCAGAACTCCAGCACGCTCCCCCACACGACCGGCAGTCCGAGCTCTGCGGCCCCGGCATCCACGATGTCGCGGGTCTCAAAGGTGTCAGACCCGTCGAGCACGAGGTCGTAGCCAGACAGGATCTCGAGCGCGTTCGCCGCGGTCAGGCGCACCGGATGCTCGATCACCCGCACGCCGGGTGCGAGGCCGCGCGCACGAGCCGCGGCGCTCTCGGTCTTCGGCTCGCCGACTGTGTCAACGGAGTGAATGATCTGCCGGTGCAGGTTGGTCAGGTCCACGACGTCGTCGTCGATGATGCCGATCGTTCCGACGCCGGCGGCGGCGAGGGCCAGGATGACGGAGGACCCGAGCCCACCGGCTCCCACGACCGCGACGCGAGCTGCAGCGAGGCGGCGCTGACCCAGGTCACCGATAGCGAAGAGTTTTCGGTGGCGCGCGGTGCGGTCGCGTTCGGCATCCGTCAGCGCATCGACGGGCGCGACGAGAGGGGGAAGTGACATGTCCCTACGCTAGCCCCGCGCCAGCACGCCTGGGCCTCGCGGGGCAGCCGGCGCCGACTCCGCAGATTCGCACCAACTCCGCATCCGTGGGGCACAATCCTGCGAACCTCGCGCGATTCTGCGGGCTCGGGGCACACCGGCAGAGGCCAGCTCCCGGATTCCGCGAGCTGCCCTACGCGACCGAG
Organism: Microbacterium sp. 67-17; assembly: GCF_001898325.1. Taxonomy (GTDB): domain Bacteria; phylum Actinomycetota; class Actinomycetes; order Actinomycetales; family Microbacteriaceae; genus Microbacterium; species Microbacterium schleiferi. The sequence goes on along the minus strand of NZ_MKTR01000014.1, from coordinate 246,319 downwards.
TAGCGCCCCGACGCGATGGCGCGAGCCCGAGCCTTGGCCGCCTCTTCTTCCCGGTTCTTCGGCGGCGTTACGGCGACGAGGTCGTCGAGCAGGTGCTGGGTAGCGTGGGCGATCTCGTGGACCGCCCGGTCGAAGGCATCCTGGTTTGCCTTGGACGGCTTGGTCGTCCCGGCGATCTTGCGCACGTACTGCAAAGCCGCCGCGTGCACCTCATCCGAGGTCGCAGCCGGCTCGAAGTTGTGAAGGGTGTGGATGTTCCGGCACATGCCCCGACCATACGCCCGCCCCGCGCGGCTCGACCACCCCTCCCCCGGGCCGTGCCCGGCACCACGAAGTCCGCAGAATCACGCGAAGTTCGCACGATTGCCGCGGCATCCTGCGAACCTGGCGCGATTCTGCGGACCTGGATGATGCACGGGCGCGGCGCGGGCGGGCTCAGGATGCGAGGTGCAGACGTGCCGCGAGGGCGCGACGGATGCTGCGCTCGACTGCCGGCCAGTCGTGAACGATCTGCGCGTAGCTCAAGCGCATGACGGTGTATCCGCGAAGCGCGAGCTCGGCGTCGTGCGCGATGTCCTTCGTGCGCTGCGCGCTTGAGGAATGATGCGCGAACCCGTCGATCTGCAGCACGAGCCGCTCGCCGATCAGGAGGTCGACGAACCGTCCGGCGATCCTCGCCTGTTGCACCACCGGAATGCCCCAGCGGCGCAGCGGCAGGACGACGAGGGTCTCCAGCCCCGAATCGGAGAGCCCGATAACCTCCCCGGCCAGCTCTCGCGCGGCCCGGGAGGTCCAGGGGATGCACCTGAGCGCCTCGGGCGCAAGACCTTCCACACGAACCGCGGACTCCCACACGGCGAGAGCCGCGTCATGGGGAACGCATCCAGCGACGTGAGCCAGAGCGTCCTCAACCGTCGCCGTGAGGTCGCGGCCAGGCGGCGAGAGAGGAATCGTCCAGTGGAGCCGTCCTGGCCATCCGTCCGGAAGGCGCGCAGAACCGGAGCCGGGGACCATATGCAGATGGGGATGCGGGTCCAGGTCTGGCGGCATCCACCACCCCCTTCTGCGCGCGAGGGACAGACACGAAATCCGCCCGCCCGCGGTGGCCGCGGTGACGAGATCGGGCGCGGCATCCGGAAGGGTCACCCATGCGCGACGGATGACGCGTGCCCTCCCGTCCCGCACGAACCCGCGCAATGCCGCGACCCCGTACCCGGCACGCAAGATGTCGCTCCGGTGCGCAATTCCGCGCCGTTCCCGCAACCACTCTTCGAGCTCTGACGTCACACCGCGAGTCTGTGTCGTCAGCGAGCGCAACGACCGCGGACGGCATCCTTCTACACGCTCCTGACGGCGCGGCTGCGCTGGGGAGGAGCCGCCAACGTCGCAGAATCGCGCCAACCCCACAGGCTTCAGGCCAGAAAGTGCGGGGCCCGCGCGAATCTGCGAACCTCGCGGACCCGAGACGGGTGCGGCGAGCCAGACGGATGCCGCGGGTCAGCGCTTGTAGTTCGGGGCTTCGACCACGATCTGCACGTCGTGCGGGTGCGATTCCTTGAGGCCGGCAGACGTGATGCGGACGAACTTGCCCTTGGCTTTGAGCTCTTCGACGGTGCGGGCGCCGACGTAGAACATGGACTGCCGGAGGCCACCCACGAGCTGGTAGGCGACTGCAGCGAGCGGGCCGCGGTAAGCGACCTGCCCCTCGATCCCCTCGGGGATGAGCTTGTCGTCGGTGGGGACGTCGGCCTGGAAGTACCGGTCCTTCGAGTAGGAGGTCTTCTTGCCGCGCGTCTGGAGAGCCCCGAGCGATCCCATGCCTCGGTACTGCTTGAACTGCTTGCCGCCCTGGAAGACGATCTCACCCGGAGCCTCGTCGGTGCCGGCGAACAGCGAACCGATCATGACCGAGTCTGCGCCAGCAACCAGCGCCTTCGCGATATCGCCCGAGTACTGCAGGCCACCGTCGGCGATGACCGGAACACCAGCCTCGCGCGCAGCCTGGAACGCCTCGTAGATCGCCGTGACCTGCGGAACGCCGACACCGGCGACAATGCGCGTCGTGCAGATCGAGCCCGGGCCCACGCCGACCTTAACGGCATCCACACCGGCGTCGATCAGCGCCTGCGCACCCTCGCGGGTAGCGACATTGCCGCCGATGATGTCGATGCCCGCGAACGACGGGTCGGCCTTCAGCCGCCGCACGATGTCGATGACTCCCGCCGACTGACCGTTGGCGGTGTCGACGACGAGCACGTCGACTCCGGCATCCCGCAGCGCCTCAGCACGCTCCCACGCATCGCCGAAGAATCCGATGGCAGCTCCCACGCGCAGTCGCCCGTGCTCGTCCTTGGTGGCAAGCGGGTACTTCTCGCTCTTGTCGAAGTCCTTGATGGTGATCAGGCCCGCGAGCTTGCCGTTGTCGTCGATGAGCGGCAGCTTCTCGACGCGGTGCTTGGCGAAGGTCGCGATGACATCGTTCGCGCCGATCCCGACGGGAGCGGTGATGAGACCTTCGCTGGTCATGACGTCTTTGACGAGGGTGGTCTTGCGCTCGAAGCCCGACACGAAGCGCATGTCGCGGTTGGTGACGATGCCCACGAGCGTTCCCTCATCGTCGACGACCGGAAGGCCCGAGATGCGGTAGGTCGCGCACATCGCGTCGACGTCTTCGATCGTGGCGTCGGGAGTCGTGGTCACGGGGTCGGAGATCATGCCCGACTCGCTGCGCTTGACGCGGTCGACCTGAGCCGCCTGCTCTTCGATTGAGAGGTTTCGGTGCAGGATGCCGAGGCCCCCCTCACGGGCGACGGCGATCGCCATCCGCGCCTCGGTCACGGTGTCCATCGCGCTGGAGATGAGCGGGATCGCGACGGTGATGCGGCGCGTCACCCGGGACGACGTGTCGGCCTCGCTCGGGATAACATCGGTGTGACCCGGCAGCAGAAGCACGTCGTCATAGGTGAGTCCGACGAATCCGAACGGGTCGTGAGTGTCCATGCTTCTCCTGCGGTCGCGAGCCTTATAGAGAATTCTACGTTCGCGGGCTCGCCAACATTCCCGAGTCGTCCTCGCGGCCAGCCCCGCAACGGAATGGGATCGTTCTCACCCGAATATGCCCCGGAAACACCGCCGACACATTACGCTCGTACGGTCGTCTATCACGGTCGAAGCGACTTCCTCGGCCGTTGCCGTCCGGGAGGTCTGAGTGACACATCCGAATGCCCGAGCCAGGACGACGCGCAATCGCGCGGGTGCGCTTCTGGCGTTGGCACTGACCCTCATGGGCCTTCTCGCCCTGCCGACCGCGGCGCACGCGGCCGAGGACGATCCCTACCGTATCAGCGGCAACGTGCAGCTCGAGGGCGAGCCGCTCGAGGGCGTCGAGCTCACGGTGGACGGTCCCGGCGGCGAACAGACAGTCGAGACAGACGCCAGCGGGCAGTGGTCGGTCGGGGTGCCCGAACGCAATGCTGATTACACAGTCACCCTCAACGAAGAGACGCTCCCCGAGGGCATCGCTGTCATCGACGAGACCGGCGAAGACACCTCGCCCAATGTCCGTGAGGTCACCGTCGGGCCGGGTGGCCGCGTCACGACGAACTTCTTCATCGGTGAAGGCGAACGCAACACGACGAGCTTCATCGATCAGTTGCTAGAGCGGCTGGTCAATGGCGTCAACTTCGGGTTGATGCTGGCGCTGGCGGCCATCGGCCTGTCGCTGGTCTACGGCACGACCGGGATCTCGAACTTCGCCCACGGCGAGATGGTCACCTTCGGTGCCCTCATAGCGCTGCTGTTCGCCGTGGGATTGAGTCTGCCGCTGCTCGTGGCAGTCCCGCTGGCGGTGATCGTGTCAGGAGCATTCGGATACGCGATGGATGCCGGGCTCTGGCGCCCCCTGCGCCGAAAGGGCCTCGGTGTCGTCCAGCTGATGATCGTGTCGATCGGGCTCTCGCTGGCCCTCCGCTACATCTTCCAGATGTTCGTCGGCGGCGGCACCCTGCAACTGCCCAATCCGCTCTCCGGCGTCATCCCGCTGCCGGGGTCGATCGTGCTGACCTGGATGGACCTGCTCAGCATGGTCATCTCGGTCGTCGTGATCATCGTCTTCGCTCTGTGGCTCACGCGCAGTCGGATCGGGCGCGCGACGCGGGCAGTGTCCGACAACCCATCGCTGGCGGCGGCATCCGGAATCGACGTGGACGCGATCGTACGGATCGTCTGGATCCTGGCGGCCTCCCTCGCGGGGCTCTCCGGCGTCCTGTGGGCCTACTTCCGCCCCGGCATCAAGTGGGACATGGGCTCGAGCATCCTGCTGCTGCTGTTTGCCGCGGTGGTCCTCGGCGGCCTCGGCACTGCCCTTGGCGCCCTGGTCGGATCCCTCATCGTCGGCATCCTCGTCGAGACCACGAGCCTGTTCGGGGTTCCCGACGATCTCAAGTATGTGGGCGCGCTGGTCGTCCTGATTCTGATCCTCCTCTTGCGACCACAGGGCATCCTGGGTCGAAAAGAGCGAGTGGGCTGAAGGGGGTACGACGATGGACTTCGGTCAGATTCTGAGCAACACGCTGAGCCAGATCCTCAGCCCCACCACCCTCGGCTTCGCGCTGGCGGCTATCGGCCTGTCGATCCACTTCGGCTTCGCGGGCCTGCTGAACATGGGTGTCGCCGGCTTCATGGCAGTCGGTGCTTACGGTTTCGCGATCTCGATCCTGACGTTCGGGCTGCCGTGGTGGGCGGCGGCGCTCGTCGGCTTCGTGCTCGCAGCGGTGTTCGCGCTGATTCTCGGCATCCCGACGCTGCGTCTTCGCGGCGACTACCTCGCGATCGTGACGATCGCCGCCGCAGAGGTCGTGCGGCTGCTGTTCCTCTCGACCGCCTACAAGGACGTGACCGGTTCTGCTGACGGCCTGTTCGGCTTCCAGGCCGAGTTCCGTGCGGCAAACCCGCTGCCGCAGGGGACCTATGGCTTCGGCCCGTGGACGTACACGAGCGATCAGTGGTGGGTCATCATCATCGGCCTGGCATTGACCGCGGTAGCCGTGCTGTTCACCTGGTCGCTGATGCGCAGCCCCTGGGGACGCGTCATCAAGGGCATCCGAGAAGACGAGGATGCCGTGCGGTCGCTCGGCAAGAACGTGTTCTCGTTCAAGATGCAGGCCCTCGTCATCGGTGGCGTCATCATCGCCGCCGGCGGCATCGTCACGGCGATGGGAACGAACGTCAACCCCAACGTCTACGTGACCTCGCAGACCTTCTTCATCTGGACGGCGCTGCTGCTGGGCGGGGCGGCGACGATCTTCGGCCCCGTGCTCGGCGCCGTGTTGTTCTGGGTCGTGCGAGCGTTCCTCTCCAACCTCCTTCCCGCGCTGGTGGATGCCGGGCTCTTGCCCTTCCTCTCGCGCGAGCAGGCACAGCAGTCGGTCTTCGTCCTGATCGGGGTCGCGCTCATGCTGCTGATCATCTTCCGCCCGCAGGGGATCCTCGGGAACAAGAAGGAGTTGAGCTTTGTCCGATGAGCCGCTCGCGCCGGTGGCGCGTCCCAAGACGACAGGCCTTCATGAGGGTGAGATCCGCCCGGGTGTCGCCAAGGTCGACCCGATCATCATCGCCGACGGCGTGAAGCGCACGTTCGGCGGCCTGACCGCCGTGAATGTCGAGCACCTCGAGATCCCGCGGAATGCGATCACCGCCCTGATCGGCCCGAACGGCGCCGGAAAGACGACGTTCTTCAACCTGCTCACCGGCTTCGACAAGCCCGATGAGGGGTCGTGGACCTTCGACGGCACAGCGCTCGCGGGAGTTCCCGCGTTCAAGGTGTCGCGGATGGGCGCGGTGCGCACGTTCCAGCTGACCAAGGCTCTGGGACTTCTGACAGTGCTCGAGAACATGAAGCTCGGTGCGACGGGGCAACGGGGCGAGAGCTTCTTCGCGTCCCTCTTCCCGTTCCTGTGGCGAAAGCAGGATGCCGAGATCGAAGAGCGCGCCCGCGTGCTGCTGAAGAAGTTCAAGCTCGACGCGAAGGAGTCCGATTTCGCGGCGAGCCTGTCGGGTGGCCAGCGCAAGCTCCTCGAGATGGCGCGAGCCCTCATGAGCTCGCCGCAGTTCGTGATGCTCGATGAGCCGATGGCTGGGGTGAACCCTGCGCTCACGCAGTCGCTGCTTGACCACATCCTGGACCTGAAGGACGAGGGCATGACGGTGCTGTTCGTCGAACACGACATGCACATGGTCCGTCACATCGCCGACTGGGTCGTCGTGATGGCCGAGGGCAAGATCGTCGCCGAGGGGCCGCCCGACACCGTCATGCAGAACCCCGCGGTGATCGATGCCTACCTCGGGTCGCACCAGGATGTCGACCTGGGCGTTGTCACGGGCCGTGTGCCCGGCGAACTCAATACCGCCGCCATCGAACTGCAGCAGGAGGTGCAGGAGTTCGACGAGGTGATCGAGAAGACCCTTCACCACGAGTCGGATGCCAGCCCCAGCAAGACACCTGAGTCGGGCGAGAGCACCGGGACGGAGAAGTCATGACCGACGCAGCAGCCACCGACGAGCGTCCCCCCGTCCGCGAGGGCACACCCGTCGTTCTGGTCGATGACGTTCACGCCGGGTACCTGCCCGGAGTCAACATCCTCAACGGAGCGACCCTGACCGCCTGGGACGGCGAGCTCATCGGCATCATCGGCCCCAACGGCGCCGGCAAGTCGACGCTGCTCAAGGCGATCTTCGGTCAGGTGAAGGTGCGCCAGGGTGACATCTCCCTGAACGGCGAGAAGATCACGGGCCTCAAGGCGAACAAGCTCGTTGCCAAGGGTGTCGGGTTCGTGCCGCAGACCAACAACGTCTTCCCGAGCCTCACGATCGCCGAGAACCTCCAGATGGGCCTGTTCCAGCGCCCCAAGCTCTACAACGAGCGACTGGAGTTCGTTACCGGTATCTTCTCGGAGCTCGGCAAGCGGCTGAACCAGCGAGCGGGCTCACTCTCGGGCGGTGAGCGTCAGATGGTCGCGATGAGTCGTGCCCTCATGATGGACCCTGCCGTCATCCTGCTCGACGAGCCCTCCGCCGGCCTCTCCCCCGCCCGGCAGGACGACGCCTTCCTGCGCGTCTCCGAGATCAACAAGGCCGGCGTGACGACGATCATGGTCGAGCAGAACGCCCGTCGGTGCCTCCAGATCTGTGACCGCGGCTACGTGCTCGACCAGGGCAAGGATGCCTACACCGGCACCGGCCGCGAGCTGCTGAACGACCCGAAGGTCATCGGCCTCTACCTCGGCACCCTCGGCGCCTAGCCCGGACTCGCCGCGCCGGCGCCCTGAGGGCCCCTGCCCCACGCGAGGGGTCGCAACACGCCGCACCGCTCCCTAGGGATACGGCGTGTTGCGACCCCTCGCGTGAGAGTTCACACACGGACCCGGGCTGGCGCGACATCCGTCGTCGGTCACAGCGTCCGCTGGACACACGAGAGCGGGGCCCCGACCCGAAGGTCGGAGCCCCGCTCGCTAGCCGTGAGACTTACTCGTACGCGACGTAGTCGTTGTCTGCCGTGTACTGGTAGATGCCGATCGACGCCTCGGTCGGGTCGCCCACGTCGTCGAACGTGATCGGACCGGAGATACCGTCGTAGTCAGCAACTCCGCCGCCGTTGATGATCTCGGCGCACGCGGCGAACGTGGTGCACTTCTCACCGTCACCGGATCCACCCGAGACTTCCACCAGCTTGTCGGCGATCGCCGCGCCATCCGTGGAGCCGGCGGCAAGCGACGCCAGCGCGAGCAGGATGACGGCGTCGTACGACTCGGCAGCGTAGCTGAACTCGGTCAGCTCCTCGTTGCCCTCATCGACCCAGAAGGTGTTGAGCGAATCGGTGAAGTCGGTGATCGTGTCGATCGAAAGGCCGGGAAGCGTTCCCTTGGCTCCTTCGAGCGAACCACCCACGTCGATGCCGTTGCTGCCGAACTGCGACAGGTTGCCGTCGACGAAGTAGAGCTTGTCGGCGGGCACGCCTGCGGCGAACAGCTCGGGCAGGATCGTCTTGACCTCTTCGAACGTGATCAGAGCGATCGCGTCGGGGTTGGCCGCGACGACCTCCGAGACCTGAGCCGAGAAGTTCGTGTCACCCGTGTTGTACGTGGGCTCGGCAACGACGGTGCCGCCAGCTGCCTCGAACGCGTCCTTGACGAAGCTCGCAAGACCGGTGCCGTACGAGTCGTTGAGGACGATCATGCCCAGGGTCTGCGCGCCCGACTCGGCGATCAGGTTTCCGAGCACCTCACCCTGCAGGGTGTCAGACGGTGCCGTGCGGAAGTAGAGGCCGTTGTCGTCGTAGGTCGTGAACGCCGCCGACGTGTTGGCGGGCGAGAACTGGATGACACCGGCGCCGACGACCTGGTCGATGAACTGCAGCGACGTGCCCGACGAGGCTGCACCGATGATGGCGGAGACGCCCTCGCCGAGCAGACGCGGGATCTCGGTCTCGTAGGCCTTGTTGTCGGTGTCACCCGAGTCGCCCTGGATCATCTCGATGGTCACGCCCGCGTTCGCGGCATTGACCTCGGATGCGGCGTATTCGGTACCCGCGATCTCCGGCGGGCCGAGGAAGGCGAGGTTACCGGTGACAGGCAGCGCCGTGCCGATCTTGAGGTCGAGGGATTCGCTCGGCTCGGTGGTACCGCTCCCGCCACCGGAGTCGCCGGCGCAACCCGCCAGGAAGACCGCGCTGACACCGACCACGGCGATACCGCCGAGGATCGAGCCGGCGCGGGATCGTGTGAAGACGCCCATGATGCTCCTTGCTGTGAATGGATGCGGGCCGTCAAGCGCCCGCACAGTGCCAATAACCTATCCGCGGACTGGTCTCGCGTGTGTTGCGGTGCGTTAACGATGTGTAACGCCATCAGATCGTTACCTGGCGCAGGTATCCGTCGTGATCTGCGGAGCGGGAAGGGCACGGATAGGCGTAGTGTTGAGGTATATACCCCATGGGGGTATATACCTCAACACGGAACGCGCACGGGAGGAACCCGCCATGACAAACCACGAATACCTCGTCACCGGAATGACCTGCGGCCACTGCGAGCACGCCGTGCGCGACGAAGTGTCGCAGATCCCGGGAGTCACGGCTATTGAGGTCAGCGCCGCGACGGGACTCCTGACAGTGACCGCCGACACCCTCGACGACAGTGCAGTGCTGAGCGCGGTCGACGAGGCCGGGTACCAGGCCGCGCGACTGTGATGCCCCTCGGCGGGGGCGGCTCGGCACCGATCGAGCTTCAGATCGGTGGAATGACATGCGCTTCGTGCGCCGCGCGCATCGAGAAGCGACTGAACCGGATGCCGGGGGTGTCGGCATCCGTCAACTACGCCACCGAGAAGGCTGTCGTCCACGTCGACGACGTCCCGGCCGACGGTGGCGAGGCGCGCGCCGATGCCGCAGCCCTCATCGCCGAGATCGAACGCACCGGATACACGGCGACCCTGCCCGCACCACCGGCCTCCGAGAGGGATGACACTGCGGCCGATCCCGAGCTCGCCTCGCTGCGTCAGCGTCTGATCGGTGCGGCGGTGCTGTCGGTGCCGGTGGTCCTGCTCGCGATGATCCCCGCGCTGCAGTTCACGTACTGGCAGTGGGCATCGCTCGCGCTGGCATCACCCGTCGTCGTGTGGGCGGCGTGGCCGTTCCACCGGGCGACGGCGATCAACCTGCGCCACGGCGCCGTCACGATGGACACCCTCATCTCCATGGGAGTCTCGGCCGCCTACCTGTGGTCGCTGTACGCGCTGTTCTTCGGGGGCGCCGGGATGCCGGGCATGACCCACGGCTTCACGTGGATCGCACAGCCCGGCGAAGCCGGAAACACGATCTACCTCGTGGTCGCCGCGGGGGTCACGACATTCCTGCTGCTGGGCCGCTACCTCGAGGTGCGAGCAAAGCGGCGCGCAAGCCAGGCGGTTCGCGCCCTGCTCGAGGTCGGCGCGAAGGATGCCGCGCTGCTGCGCGGTGGAACCGAGGTGCGGGTTCCGCTCGCGCAGCTTCGGGTCGGCGACGAGTTCGTCGTGCGCCCCGGCGAGCGCATCGCGACCGACGGGGTCGTCGTGTCGGGAACATCAGCGGTTGATACCTCGACGATCACGGGCGAGTCGGTTCCCGTCGAGATCGGTGAGGGTGACGCGGTCATCGGCGCGACGGTCAACGTCGGTGGTCGCCTCGTCGTGCGCGCCACGCGTGTGGGCGAGCAGACTCAGCTGGCGCAGATGGCGCGCCTGGTCGAACAGGCGCAGGCGGGTAAGGCCGAGGTGCAGCGACTGGCCGACCGCGTCGCCGGGGTGTTCGTGCCCATCGTCATCGTGATCGCCGCCCTGACCCTCGTGACCTGGCTCCTGCTCGGCGGCGGCACGGCGATGGCGTTGACCGCGGCGATCGCCGTGCTGATCATCGCCTGTCCGTGCGCGCTGGGGCTCGCGACACCGACCGCGCTCCTCGTGGGGAGCGGCCGGGGCGCGCAACTCGGCATCCTGATCAAGGGCCCGCAGATCCTGGAGTCCACCCGGCGCGTCGACACCATCGTGCTCGACAAGACAGGAACCGTCACAGAGGGCCGGATGACGCTCGTCGACGTGCTGCCCGCGCGAGGCGGGGATGCCGCCGAGGTGCTGCGTCTTGCTGGAGCGGTGGAGTCGGCATCCGAGCACCCCATCGCCCAGGCAATCGCGGCGGCCGCGGCTGCCGGAGGGGGTCCGCTTCCCGAGGCCGCTTCGTTCTCGTCCCTGGCGGGGCGGGGTGCGACGGGGGTGGTCGAAGGCCACGCCGTCGCGGTCGGATCGCTCGGCTTGATGTCCGACTGGTCAGTGCATCCGGATGCCGAGATCGCGGCCGCCATCGAGCGTGCCGGAGCAACAGGGATGACGGCGGTCGTCGTGGCGTGGGATGGGGAGGCTCGCGGCATCCTGACCGTCGCAGACTCGGTGAAGCCCTCGAGCAGGGAGGCCGTCACCCGGTTGCGCACGCTCGGACTCGAGCCGATCCTGCTGACCGGTGACCATGAGGCCGTGGCGCGGCGCGTGGGCGACGAGGTCGGCATCCGCGAGGTGATCGCGGGCGTGCTGCCGGCCGAGAAGTCAGCACAGATCGAGGCTCTTCAGGCCAGCGGCCTGGTCGTGGCAATGGTCGGCGATGGCGTCAACGACGCCGCAGCGCTCGCGCAGGCAGACCTTGGCATCGCGATGGGCACGGGTACAGACGCCGCCATCGAGGCATCCGATCTGACGCTCGTGCGCGGAGACCTCCTCGGTGCGGTCGATGCCATCCGGCTGTCGCGCGCGACGCTGCGCACAATCCGTGGGAACCTCTTCTGGGCGTTCGCGTACAACGTCGCGGCGATTCCGCTGGCTGCCCTCGGGCTGCTGAACCCCATGATCGCCGGGGCGGCAATGGCGGCATCCAGCGTCTTCGTCGTCGGCAACAGCCTGCGACTGCGCCGCTTCCAGAGCATCGACCCGGCAGTCGCCCCGTCACGCACACGCACGAACGAACGGAGCCCGCGATGAGCGACACTCTCGAGACGACCCCGCACGAGGGCGGAGCGGCGGATGGCGAGCACAGTGCTCACGGGCCGGCGGCGCACCACGGCTACATCGGCGACAAGCAGCGGTATCTGAACCGGCTGAAGCGCATCGAGGGGCAGGCCCGCGGCATCCGTTCGATGGTGGAGGACGAGAAGTACTGCATCGACATCCTGACGCAGATCAGCGCGACCACTGCCGCGCTGGAGTCGGTCGCGCTCGGGCTTCTCGAAGACCACCTGCGTCATTGCGTGGTGGATGCCGCGCGCCAGGGCGACGAGCAGGCCGAGGAGAAGATCCGCGAAGCCTCGGCAGCCATCGCCCGCTTCGTGCGCTGACACCCGGGCCTCGGCGTGCGGCCGCCGAGTCAGCTGTATTCGGCGACGTCGCTGACGCCGCGCGCTCGGCGCGCGAACACGATCGAGTCGACGGTCAACACTGCCAACGCGACCCAGACCAATCCGAAGCCGATCCAACGTTCCGGAGGCATCGGCTCTCCGAGGATCCAGGCCCCCGTGATGAACTGCATGATCGGGGCGATGAACTGCAGCAGTCCGACCACGGTGAGCGGCACGCGCCGCGCTCCGGCGGCGAACAGCAGCAACGGCACGGCTGTCGCGGCGCCCGCGAGGCTTACCAGCACGACATGCCAGACCCCGTATGCGCCGGCGGCGAGACCGCTCGTCAGCGACGTGACCACCAGCAGCACGATCGCGACCGGCGTGAGCCACGCCGACTCGAGGGTGAGGCCGCTGACGGCATCCACCGACGGCCCGATGCGCTTTTTGATCAGGCCATAGACGCTGAAGGATGCCGCGAGCGTGAGAGCTACCCACGGCACCGAGTTATAGCCGACGATCGTGACGATCACAGCGATGCCTGCGATCGCGATGGCGACCCACTGCGTCACACGCAACCGCTCGCGCAGCACGATGACACCGAGCAACACCGTGGCGATCGGGTTGATGAAGTAGCCAAGGCTCGTCTCGATGACGTGACCCGAGAGGGTCGCGAGGATGAACACCTGCCAGTTGACATAGATGACAGCTCCCGCCAGCGCCGTCCAGCCGAGCAGGCGCGGCTGACGCACGATCGCGAGGAACGGACGCCACGCGCGCATGACGGTGAGCAGGAAGATGCAGAAGACGAGGGAGAGCAGGATCCGCCATCCCACCAGCTCCCAGCCTGTGATCGGGGCCAGCAGGATGAAGTAGAGCGGAAGGAAGCCCCAGAGCAGGTAGGCCGAGAACGCGAAGACACCGCCGACGAGCCGCTCGCGCGCGGCCTCTGCTGGCGCTTCCTGGGCGAGCTGCGCAGCATCCGACCCGGCGATCTCGGCCGCGCCGGATGCCGGAATGTCACCGGTTGCGGGTACGGAAGTCCCATCCCCCGGAACCGATTCGCGCGTCACCCACTCAGCCTAGGGCGCGCCAGCGACACTGCGGCGCGCGTCTGTCGTGCAGGCAGAGAGCCGGGCGGCCGACTCCCGGTGGATTCCTGCCATGCCCCGCAGGCGTGCGTCCCCGGACACGACAACAGACGGGGCCCGGATGCCGCAGCATCCGAGCCCCGTCGAAGAGTTGTCGACTCAGCGGACGACGACCGCCAGCACGTCGCGAGCCGAGAGCACCAGGTACTCGTCGGCGCCGAACTTCACTTCGGTCCCGCCGTACTTGCTGTAGATGACGCGGTCACCGACGGCGACGTCGAGCGGAACGCGGTTACCGTTGTCATCGATACGACCGGGTCCGACCGCGACGACCTCGCCCTCCTGGGGCTTCTCCTTCGCGGTGTCGGGGATGACCAGACCACTCGAGGTGGTCTGCTCGGCCTCGACCTGCTTGATGACGATGCGGTCCTCGAGCGGCTTGATGGAAACCGACACGGGTCTACCTCTGCTTTCCTTGAGATACCAAGACTCGTTAGCAACCTCACACCGAGAGTGCTAACGCAAGTGTATTGAAGCTCTGGCACTCACGCAACGCGAGTGCCAATCCGGATGCGCCGGGTTCGACATCCGTGTGCCCGCTTAGTCATCACGGCGGCCTGCACGATGAGAGTCCTGCCATGCGCGACGACTTAACCTGGTATATGAATCATCTTTCAGTTACCGTGAGTCGCGTGCGATGACGCACCTCGGCATCCGCTCGCTGACGAGGGATGCCCGTGCTCCGACCGGGACGACCGCGCGATGGCACCCGGGGCGATGGCCGGGGCGCCGACGAAGGGATGACGCATGATCTCTCGTGTCCGAAAGCGCGCAGTCGGCGCGCTCCTGGCGGCAGGCTTGGCGGTGGCGGGCCTGGCCGCAGCAGCCCCCGCCGCCCAGGCAATCACCTGTCCCCCGGGCTTCGAGACCCTGCCGGGATGCACAAACGGCGGGGGCGGCTCCGGCGGCGGATCCACGGGCGGCACTGGCGCCTGGACAACCGAGACGATCGCCGGGATGTCGGTGCGGCTGTACACGCCGACGACGGCTGCCGCTCTCCCCGCCGGCCGGGCGCTGATGATCTCGCTCCACGGATGCGTGCAGAAGGCATCCGATCTGCAGTCCGCCGGCAACTGGGCGCAGACTGCCGACGAGTACGGGATGGTGGTCGCGCTGCCGGATGCCCCGAACGGCGGCGTCATCCTCGGCTGCTGGGACTACTACGACGCGAATCACTCGCGCACCGCGCCGTCGCGCCACGACGACAACCTGCTCTCGCTGGCCTCGACGCTCACCACCCGCGCGAGCCTGGGTATCGACGCCGACCAGGTGTATGTGTCGGGGCTCTCGTCCGGCGGCGGGCAGACGATGGTCATGGGATGCCTCGCGCCTGACGTTTTCGCCGGGATGGGCATCAACGCCGGGCCGACGGTGGGCACCACCTCGGGTCAGATCTCGTCGGTCGCGGTCTCGAAAAGCCAGGGGATATCGACGTGCACGGGCTTCGCCGGCTCGGCATCCGGGTCATTCGACACGCAGCTGACCTCGGTCGTCTACGGCAGCAACGATTCGACAGTGGCGCCCGGATACAACACGCTCAACGGTCAGATCATGGCCGACATCTACGATGCCGACCAGACCTCGAGCTTCAGCCTCTCGGGCCTGGCCGGAACGAACACATCGGGCTCGGGCACGCTGTACGCGGACGCCGAAGGACCCCGGGTCTCGGTCATACAGAACACCGGACTCGGCCACAACTGGCCGGCGGGCGCGGGCTCGGGCGGCTCGTACATCAGCGCGAACAGCATCGACTACCCGGCATACGTGACGGAGTTCTTCTTCGACAACAACCGCCGCGTCGATCGGTCGGGTCAGCCGACGCCCACGCCGACACCGACCGGAACGCCGACCCCGACCCCGACCCAGACGGTCACTCCCACGCCGACACCGACGCCGACGGTCCCGCCGAGCGACTGCATCACCGCGACCAACGCCGCCCACAAGGCTGCGGGCCGCGCGACGTCGTACGGGGTGAACCCCTACAACCCCTATTACGCGGTGGGAACCCAGGACTACCTCGGCCTCGGCGACGCCACCGTGGCGAGTCTGCAGCGAGTCTCGGCATCCTCGTGGGATCTCGTGAGCAGCTGCACCTGACACGGATGCCGCGTCGACCGCGTCGGCAACTCCTCAAGAATCGGGGGTCAGCGGTGACAATCGGCCGACGGAGCTCGATCCGACGGCGCCGTTGAGGAGTTAGCAGCGCCCGCGCCTAGGGTGGATGGATGGACATCGCCGAGGTGCGGGCGCTGCTGACGCCGGCAGGACTCGACCTGCTGAACAGCCTCGGCCCCGTCTCCTCCAGCGACGAGGTGGCGCGCACCGTCTCGCGGCTGCGCGGCGCCGGGCACTCCCCCGACCTGGTGTCGGCTGTCGTGACCCAGGCGCGGCTTCGGGAGCGGGCGCGATCGAAGTTCGGCGACTTCGGGGCACGGATGCTCTTCACTCGCGCCGGTCTCGAACAGGCGACGCGTCTGTCGGTTGCCGCCCACCATGCCGGGCGGTTCCGCCGCGCGGGGATCGAGCGCGTCGCAGATCTCGGCTGCGGGATCGGCGGAGATGCGCTGGCATTGGCAAGTCTCGGCATCCGTGTCGACGCCGTCGACGCCGACGAGGTGACCGCGGCCCTCGCTACCGTGAATCTTGCGCCGTTCGGCGCTGACGTCACCGTGCGCCACGGCCTGGCCGAGAACCAGGACCTCAGCGGGGTCGAGGCGGTCTGGCTTGATCCGGCACGGCGCGAGGCCGGCGAGACGGGCCGCGCGCGTACCGACGACTGGTCACCGTCGCTGGAGTGGGTGTTCGAACTCACCGGCTGGATGCCGGGCGGCGTCAAGCTCGGCCCGGGACTCGACCGCGACCGCATCCCCGACGGGTACGAGGCGCAGTGGGTCAGCGCCGACGGATCGACGATCGAGCTCGTGCTGTGGTCGGGCGCGCTCGCGCGCGAGGGCGTGACACGGTCGGCGCTGCTCCTGCGGGGGCAGCACGCCGCGGAGCTCACGGCGCCCGCCGACAGCGAGGACGAACCGGTGCGCGCGCTCGGCGAGTTCATCCACGAACCCGATGGGGCAGTCATCCGTGCCCGCCTGATCGGACAGGTTGCGAGGTCGCTGCGGGCGGGGATGCTGGCGGAGAAGATCGCGTACCTCACCGGTGATGAGGCGGTGACGAGTCCGTTCGTGCAAAGCTTCCGGGTGCGCGAGGTGCTGCCGGCCGACACGAAGAAGCTTGCGCGGGCGCTGAAGGAGCGCGGTATCGGCATCCTTGAGATCAAGAAGCGCGGAGTGGATGTCGACCCCGCCGCACTCCGTCAGAGTTTGAAGCTGAAGGGCGAGGAGTCGGCGACCCTCATCATGACCCGCATCGCGGGCTCCCGCGTCGCGATCCTCGCCGACCGGGTTCCGCCCGCGGCCTGACGCCAAGGCTCTCGGCGAGCGACCCCCTTCGTTCAGTCGCGCCATCCTGCGGCCTCCAGCCCACCCGACCCGCAACACGGCGCGACCGAAGAACCACCCCCACCCATCAGTCGCGCCAATCTGCGGGTGCGACATCCCCGAACCCGCAACACGGCGCGACCGAAGAGTCGGCGCACGCCGGACCGCAGCCCACGACGTGCGGTCAGGTCAGGTGAGCACGGTCCAGGCGTAGAGGAGCCAGCCGGCGCTGTAGAGGATGGATACGCCGGCGAGCACGATCGCCCACACCGCGACGCGCCTGCTGTCGCGCGGATGCCGCAGCGCCATGATGCCCGCCACGATCGCGACGATCCCGATGACAAAGCCCCATCCCACGAACAGCGAGACGGCAAGACCCACGATCGCGAACCCGAGGGCCCAACCGGCGAACCCGCGGTCGAAGCTCGTTGCTTCAACCGGTCCAGCATCCGGCTCCCATCCGGGACGATCCGACGACAAGTCGGGGCCACTGAGGGTCGTCGGCACCTCGACCGGCGCCGTCGGGAACCGTGAGAACCCTCGAGAACGATCAGTCATCCCACCTCCCCCGCGACCTGGATGTCGGTGATCGGCAGCGTCGAGTCGGCACCGAAGGCCATCGTCGACGGGGTACGCCCGGCCATGATCAGTTCCGAGGCAAGCGCCGCGATCATCGCCCCGTTATCGGTGCACAGCGACAGCGGCGGAATCCGCACGGTCACCCCTGCCGCTTCCGCGCGCTCGAGGGCGACCTCGCGCAGCCGCCGGTTCGCGATGACCCCGCCGCCCAGCAGCAGCCGCGGCACGCCGTAGTCAGCGCAGGCGGCGAGCGCCTTGGTCACGAGCACGTCGACGACGGCTTCGCGGAAGGATGCCGCGACATCCGCTGTCGAGACCGGCTGGCCCGCGGCATCCTGCTGCTCGACCCAGCGTGCGACGGCGGTCTTCAGGCCCGAGAACGAGAAGTCGTACCGGTGCTCGGCGAGGTCGCTCGCGCGCGAAAGCCCCCGCGGGAAGCGAATCGCATTCGGGTCGCCGGCCCTCGTGCCGCCGAGGCCGTCAGATCCGGATGCCGCTGCCCGATCGATCTCGGGCCCTCCCGGGTAGGGCAGGCCGAGGATACGCGCGATCTTGTCGAAGGCCTCGCCGGCGGCGTCATCCACGGTCTCGCCGAGCAGTTCGACATCGCTCGTGAGATCGCGCACGAGCAGGAGCGACGTATGCCCACCCGAGACCAGCAGCGCGATCGTCGGGTACTCCAGGGGCTCCGCCTCGGCGTCGAGAAGGTCGGCGGCGATGTGGCCCACGAGGTGGTTGACGGCGTAGAGGGGTTTGTCGAGCGCGACGGCGAGCGCTTTCGCGGCGCCGACGCCGACCATGAGCGCCCCCGCGAGCCCCGGTCCGGACGTCACCGCGACCGCGTCGATCTCGGCGAGGGAGACCTGGGCTTCGGCAAGCGCCGTCTCGATCGTCGGCTGCAGGGCTTCGAGGTGGGCTCGCGCGGCGACCTCGGGGACGACCCCGCCGTACCGGGCGTGTTCGTCCATACTCGAGGCGATCGTGTTCGAGAGCAGGGTGCGGCCGCGCACGATGCCGATGCCGGTCTCGTCGCAACTGGTCTCGATCCCGAGGACGAGCGGTTCGGCGGCGCTCACGTGCACACTCCCCCGGATGCCGCGGCTGCGGGCTCGGTACCGCTGGCCTCCTGCCGGGCGGCATCCCAACCCACCAGATCGAGCTGCATGATGATCGCGTCCACGTCGTCGGGCTGGTAATACCGCGGCCGGCGTCCGGTCTCGATGAAGCCCTCGCGCCGATACAGGCCCTGGGCCACCGGGTTGTCGGCGCGCACCTCGAGGAATACGGTCCGCGCGCCGGCCCCGCGGGCGCGTTCGAGAAGCGCGGCGAGCAGCATCCGTCCACGTCCCGCGCCGCGCACGCCAGCATCGAGGGCGATGGTCTGGATGTCGGCATCCGCTGCCCCGCTCACCGCGCGGACGCCGCCGTAGCCGATGATGCGACCCGCCTCTTCGACCACGAGGTACGAACCGTGCGGCGACGCGAGTTCGCCGGCCATCATCGCCTCTGACCAGGCGTCTGTCGGAAACGAGGTCCGCTCGATCGCCATGATCGCGGCGAGGTCGTCGGCAGAAGCGAGGCGGATGCTCATACGCCCACCTTCTTCGGCCCGGCGGGGAGGGTGACATCCGGCGAGCGCAGGTACAGCGCATCACGGGGGCCGACCTCACGCCCCGCTGCCAGCGCCCGCGCGGCCACCAGCGCGACCATCGCCGCCGAAACTGCCGTCGTGTCGCGCCGCTCGGCGCCGAACCCGGCGAGCACGGTATCGATCGCGTCGCGGGGGGTGAGGGCTGGTTCGGTGACCCGGATCGGCAGGCCGTCGTCATCCATCCCCTCGTAGACCGTGTAGGCGAATTCGCGGCGACGGGCGTCGGTGACGATCGCGAAGCGGCCGGCTTCCGTCTCGCCGAGAAGGGCCTGATCGAGCAGGATGCCGAGGGCCGCAGCGTCGTGGCTGACCACCGGGACCACGGGGACGCCGCGCCCGAGCGCGAAAGTGCGGGCTGCGGCGATGCCGACGCGCAATCCGGTGAAGGGCCCGGGACCCATTCCCGCAGCTACCGCGGTGATCTGCGCCGGCGCGCCCGGGGTGCCGGCGCCGGCGTGCCCGACGGGGGCGTCAGCGCGCGCCGCGCCCAGGGCAGCCCGCAGCAGGTCGCCGATGACCTCGGCGTGTCCGAGGGGGTTCGCGCTCGAGGCTTCGGCGAGCACCACGCCATCGGCCTCGACGACCGCGACTGCGGTGCCGACCGAGGTATCGATGCCGAGAATCACCCCTCCAGGGTATCCGGGCCCGAACCCGCGAACGCCTGACGTGTGCCGTGTACAGGCTCAACCGCCGGAGCCCGCGTGCTTTGTCCTCGTGGCACCCGGTTCATCCTGCAATCGGTCCGGGTCGACCGGGTGCGAGCCCGGCTCCCTCGGGAGCGTCGCGGATCAGGATGGTTCGCGACGGATGCTGACCAGGCGCGGCGCATCGGCGGCGAGATCTTCCGTGGCACGGGAGTACGTGCCACAGGCGGTGTCGACGCCGGTGCCGTGCCACTCGCGCTGCATCTCGACATCCCACCAGTGATCGCGCAGGCCCGAGACCATTCCGCGCCCCCACTCGACGACCACAACCGATCCGTCGTAGTCGATGTCGAGATCGTCGAGTTCGGCGGCGGAGCCCAGGCGGTAGGCATCCACGTGCACCAGCGGCGCGCCGCCGACGAGAGAGGGATGCGTGCGGGCAAGCACGAAGGTCGGGCTCTGGATCGGGCCGCGCACGCCGAGTCCCTCGCCGATCCCGCGCGTGAGGGTCGTCTTGCCTGCACCCAGGACGCCGGTGAGCACAACGAGGTCGCCCGGACGCAGCATCCGCCCCATCTGCACCCCGAGGGCGTGCATGTCGGCGGGGCTCGTGATCTCGCGCTCGCCGATCAGGGAATCGAGGCCGCTCACGATGACACCTGCCGCCGGGGCACGCGCGGACCGATCCGAGTGACGATCTCGTAGTTGATCGTGTCGGCGGCGCGGGCCCAGTCGTCGGCGGACGGAACACCGAGGGTGGGGTCGCCGAACAGCACAGCCTCGTCACCCACCGCGACCGGGTGGTCGCCGACGTCGACGACGAACTGGTCCATGGCGATGCGGCCGGCCACCGCGAAGGGCTTGCCGCCGATCCAGACCGGCCCGCGCCCGGACGCGTTTCGCGGGACCCCATCGGCGTACCCGATCGGGATGAGCGCGAGGGTGCTCTCGCGTTCAGTGCGGTGCTGGTACCCGTATGAGACGCCGTGTCCGGCATCCACGCGGCGCACCGCGGCGACCGCCGCCCGCAGCGTCATGGCGGGCCGCAGGCCCAGGTCTGCCGACGTGCGGTCGGCGAACGGCGAGAGGCCGTAGATCCCGATGCCCAGCCGCACGCACCCGAGCCGTGTTTCGGGCAGAGCGATGGCGGCGTGGGTGGCGGCGAGGTGGCGAAGCGGGGGCGCGAGACCGACCGCGGCCGCCGAGCCCGCGGCATCCAGGAACACCCGCAGCGCCGCCCGGTCATCGTCGTCGCTCGTGTTCGAGAGGTGGCTGAACAGTCCGATCACCCACAGCTTGCCGATGCGCTCGAGCCGCGCGGCTTCGGCGAAGACGACCCCGTAATCAGCCGGTGCGATGCCGTTGCGACCGAGTCCGGTCTCGAGTTTCAGATGCACGCCGACGGGCCGGTCGACGGATGCCGCGCCGGCGGCCTGCTGCAACTGGTCGAAGCTCGAAATGCCCAGTTCGATCCCGGCGTGCGCTGCGTCGCGGAACGACGTACCCGGCGCGTGCAGCCACGCGAGGATCGGGGCGGTTATCCCCGCACGGCGCAGAGCAAGTGCCTCGGTGATGTCCGAGACACCGATCCGGGTCGCACCGCCCGCCAGAGCCGCGACGGCTGACCGGGTCGCACCGTGGCCATACCCGTCGGCCTTCACGACAGCGATGACCTCGGAGTTGGTCATCCGTCGCAGGTGCTGCACATTCGCCGCGATCGCAGCGACGTCGACGGATGCCTCGCGCAGCATCCCCTCGGGCAACCTCGACCCGGGCATGACGCTCATGCCGCTCCCTCCTCGGCAATGCCGCGTCCCTGGGCAGACTCCGCGACGACGTAGGCGGTGGCCAGGTGCGCGTCGTGGGACATCGACAGGTGCAGGGTCGTGATCGACCGGGCGGCGACGACGTCGGCGGTCGAACCCGTGAGGGTGAACCACGGTCGACCGGATGCCTCGGGAGTCACCTCGATCTCGGTCCAGTGCACACCGTCCGACCCGCCGAGCGCTTTGATGAGCGCTTCCTTCGCCGCGTAGCGCGCGGCCAGAGACCGCGGTTTCAGCATCCGTTCGGCTGGTGAAAACAGTCGAACGAGCAGCTTCGGGGTGCGCGCTATCGTCCGTTCGAAGCGTTCGATGTCGACAAGGTCGACGCCGATCCCGACGATCATGGACTCTCCTCAGCCGGCGGCGGTGACGGATGCCGCAGCATCCGCCACCCTACCGCTGGCCGGTATGAGACGTCCGCGCCAATCAGGCGGCGATGCGGCGGCGAACCACGATCCCCGCGCCAGCAAGGATCGCCAGGAACGCGATGACCGCGACGATCCCGAGCGGCAGTCCGTCGGCACCCGTCTGCGCCATGACACCATCGCTGAGCACCGCCTGGCCGGTTGCGCCCTGCACGGTGACCGTCGCCCACCCGATCACCCCGCTGCTGTTCTGCACGACGAGCGTGTGGGTACCCGCGGGCACGGATGCCGGAACGGTTGCCGTCACGGTGCCGCCAGCAACCTTCGTCCAGCCTGAGATCAGGGTCGGCGTGGAGTGGAGCCAGACCTGGACCCACTCGCCGTCGTGGCCCGGCACCGAGATGGTGATCGGGTCGCCGACGCGCAGCGTCCCCGACGGGGCGATGACGCCTTCGAGCGACGGGTCGAGGTCCGCGACGCTCACGGGAACCGTGTTCTCCGTCGGCACACCGGAGCCGTCACCACCGCCGGGGTTGTCACCACCGCCGGGGTTGTCACCACCGCCCTGGTTGTCACCACCGCCGGGGTTGTCGCCGCCGCCCGGGCCCGAGTCTGCGAGCACGGTGAGGGCGCGAACCTCCGAGTCGGCGGCAGCCCCATAGGGGTCGACCGACGACGCGTACCAGCCGTACTCGCCGGGCGTGGCATCCCACGTCACCGACGTTGTCGAGCCGCTTTCGACGCCGCTGACCGCACCGATCTCGTGCGAGGTCAGGATGTCGACTCGAACTCCGTCGGTGCGCAGGACCTTCTGAGCAGGATGGATGCCGAGAGCGGCATACGGCATCGTGAACTCCTGGTGCTCGGCCGCGAGCGAGGGGTCATCGGCGTCGTAGTCGTCGAGCGAGGGCGAGTACGTCCGGGCGATGATCTTCTGGCTCTCGTTGTCGAAGTGCAGCAGGCGGAGGTAGCCAAGTCCCCCCTCGGCGAGGCCCTGGTAGTCAAAGAGCACCTGGTAGACCTGGCGGTCATCCACCCCGTCACCGTCGTCGTCGAAGCCGTCGATACGCGTGTAGGCATCGTGGTAGTGCCCCGAGAACACCATCCGCACGTTGGGGTTGGTGGCGATGACCTCGTCGTAGATCCGCTGCGGGATCGGCCCGAGGCCTCCCGTGGTCAACATGTACTCGTGCAGGTTCAGCACCACGATCCGCTCGGGGTACTGCGCGAGAACCTCGTTCATCCACGCGATCTCGTCGTCACCGGGGCCCCAGCCCATGTAGAGCATGAGGAAGTCGATGCCGCCGGCGGTGATGAGGTCGTAGTGGCCGCGGTTGTTCTCGTAGTCACCACCCCACCAGGGGTTTGCCTGATAGCGGTCAGCGCCGAAGTAGGTGCCGTAGTTGGTGTAGTCGACCTCCTTGTGGCCGACGTCGTGGTTGCCTGCAAGCACGCCGTACGGCAGCGCCGCGTCGTCGAGCTTCTGGTACTCGGGGTCGGCGTAGTTCCACTGCCACAGCTGGTCGTAGTCGTCGACGATGTCGCCCGTGTGGAACAGGTACTGCAGGTTGAGGTCAGACCGCTCGCCCAGCAGATAGTCGTGGATCGCGGTCTGGTGCTGGTGGAACTCCTCGTTGTAGTACTGCGTGTCCGACTCGACAGCGAGCGTGAAGTCGTATTCCGAACGGGGCGTGTCCTCGGGGTTGCGTGGCTCGATCTCGCTCTCGCGCGATGACAGGTTCTCGCCTGCGAACCCTTCGGAGTGCTGGACGAGCAGTCGCACCGAGCCGCCCACGGCATAGTCGGCGACCGGCACGACGGCGTCAAGACTGACCGTCGTGACGTCATCCTTCGTGACGCCGGCCGTTGTAACAACGCGATCGAGCTCATCCCACGCGCCGTCGACGCCGAGCGCGTAGAGCAGCAGCTTGGCGTTGGCGTTGGCCGAACCCTCCCAGTGCACCCGGACGCGGGCGTCGGCCCCGGCGTCGGCGGGCACCGCCGCGTCGAACAGATGGTAAGGGAACGCGGTGTCGGATGCCTCGACCAGCGCCTCGCCGTCGAATGTGCCGAGCTGGGCGGCTTCGTCGGCCGTGAGGTCTCGCGCCCCCGAGCGGTCTGTCGTGTCGGCGATACCGACCGTGCCGGACGCTGCGGTGACACCGTCACCGACGCTCAGCGCCCGCCCTTCGGCGAAGGTCACGTCGAGGAGGTCGCCGGTGGGGTCGACGGCCCGGGCCTCGAGCGTCACCGAGCCCTGCCGAAGGCTCGCGCCGTCAGCCGGCGACACGAGCGTGACGGCGGGGTGTTCGACGGGGGTGCGGAATCCGATGACCCGCTCGGTGACGTTGCCTGCGGCATCCGTCGCGGTGATGACGACCTCGTGGTCGCCCTCGGCGAGCGTCAGTGACGAGGTCTCGTACGGCAGTGCAATGGCGCGACCGTCGAGGGTCGTCTCCACCGAGACGAGGCCGGAGCCGAGGTCGCTGGCCTGCGCATCGATCGTGAACGCGCCCTGGTAGAGCTTGTCGGCCTCGAGATCGGTGCTGACCTCGGGCCGGGTGTTGTCGACACGGACCTGCGCGTCGACCTCGGTACCGCCGTCGGATGCCGAGACGAGGTGCTCACCGTCGGTCACAGCGGTGGTGTCCCAGGCGTAGCTGACGGCCGTGGCGGCATCAGCCGGGATGGTGAACGTCGCGTCGTAGTAGTCGTACTTGCCGGCACTGTCGCCCATCGCGAGCACGGCTGTCGGATCGTCGTAGCCGGTCGGCGTCAGTGTGCGGCCGTCGGGCAGGATCAGCCGCAGCCCCTTGATCGAGAAGTCGTCGTTGTTCTCGTCAAGGTTGATCTCGGGGGCCGCCTTGGTGCCGGCCCACACACTGACGGTCACACTCTGGCCAGCGGTGACGTAGTCCAGCGCAACCGCGGTCGAGATCGTGTCCCAGCCCGAGTAGATGCCGTCGTCGAAGATGTGCAGGATGTCGTCCCCGACCTTCACGCCGTTGCGGAAGAACGTGTCGACGCCGCTCGCTTCGAACGCGAAGACCGGTGCAGCCTCCAGCTGAGGCCTCGCCGTGACAGGGTCACCGTCGATGCTGACCTCGACCTCGGCGGGGTAGGTGTCGCCGCCGGCGATCAGATCCACCTCGCCGCGCAGCCACTGCTCGTCGGTCACGTTCAGGCGCACCGGCGACGTGTCGACGCCGGCGAGGGCGACCCGCACCGGCCCCACGACTGTCTCGTTCGTGCCGTCGCTGGCGACCACGGTGTACTCGAACCAGCGCTTGCCGGTGAGGTCGGCGGCGGCGATCGGTAGGACGTAGCGATCCCCGCCGTCCGAGACGATCTCGTGGCGGATCGGCTCGGCGTCGAGGTTGCTGCGGACAGCGATCGAGAGGGTCTTGACCTGGATGTCGTCGGTCGCCTGGGCAGCGATCTCGAAGTCGGTGCCCGGGGTGATCTCGGATGCTGTCTGGTCGGTGATCTCGGGAGCCGCGGTGTCTGCGGGCACGATCATCAGTCCGTCGTCGACCTGCTCAGGGGCGATGGCTCCCGGTGTCGCGGCCGCGGTGCCGAGCTTCGTCTGCAGGGTCAGATCGTCGTGATTGACGGCGTACTGAATGGGCTGATCGGCGGTCGTATCGTCCACGCCGCCGAGGTTGTAGTACGCGCGGTTGACGGTGAAGCCGGTGTTGGTGGTGATCTCGAGCCCGCGAGCGGCGGAGTTCGACATCCCGCCCGACCGGATCTCGAACAGGCTCTCATCGGCGATGAGGGAGCTTCCAAAGTGCGCGTTGAAGTCCGCGGCGGTGAGCGCGTCGTTCGCGCCGTTCTTGATCCAGAAGACGATCGTGCCGCCCGCACGGATGATCGCGTCCCGAACTGTCGCGGGCCACAGGGTCGTCGACGAGTTGGTGAGATCGGCCAGCGGGTACAGGTATTTCAGGGTGTAGTCGGAGAAGTCGATGGGCGTGCTCGTGGCGTTGTAGACCTCGATGAACTCATACGCGTCGGACCCGCCGACGTTCGCGGTGTCGGGAGCCACCTCGGTGATCTGCAGCGGCGCCGTCACGAGGTCGGCGTCGGGCTTCGGGGCGAAGGGCGCAGGAACGAGCGTGTCGGCCGGGATGACGCCCGGTGTCGGCGCCACGGTGGTCGCGAGCACGGCCATCATCGTTTCGGTGAGCCGCGTGGGGAGGCGATAGTCGACACTCGTGCCGCTGCCGACCTCCCCGGCTGCGTACCAGGCCTCGGTGATGACGGTCTCGCCCGAGACCAGACGGATGCCGCGGCCACCGCCGTTCGCGAACCCCGACTGACCGGTGATCGGGATGACGGTGAGATCGGCGTCGGCGTTGTAGAACGCGCGGAAGCCGTCAGCGGTGGAGCCGTCGGTGTTCGGCGAATACTGGAGCCACAGCACCGCTGCCTTACCAGCGGGGATGACACTTCCCGCGGGGAACGCAAGAGCCTTGGAGCTGGACACGTAGTCGTAGACGACAGTCGTGTTCGTGGCAGTGAGGTCGATGTCGTGATCAGTGGTGTTGTAGACCTCGACGTACTCCCAGCGATCAGTGCCCTCGTTGTCGGGCGCGAACTCGGTAATGATCAGGTCGCGGGGCTCGATCTCGACGACGGGCTCGGGCGCCTCCGCCACGAGCGCCTCGGGAACGACCACGCCCGGGGTGGGCACTGCAAGGGTCGACAGGACTGCCGCAGAGGTCCCGGATGCCGGAACTCGGAAGTGCACACTCAGGTCGGTGCTCACCGCGCCGACGGGAACGAACGCACGCGCAACCTCGGCACCCGCGGCGGTCAGACGCACACCGCGGCCGCCGCCGTTGGCCATGCCCGACTGTCCGGTTACTCGGACGACGTCGTAGTCGCTCTCCGGCTGGGTCGCGGCGAAGTGGGAACGGAAGTCGTCCACGCTCTTCGCGAAGCTGTCGACTGTCGAGGTGGTGTAGCTCAGCCAGAGCACGATCGTCTCGCCAGCGTCGATCACCGTTCCAGGCTCGACGGTCAGCGGTACATCGGAGGCCCGGTCATCGCTGTCGGCGTAGATGTACGACAACCCGACGCTCGCTGCATCCAGATCGACCGCCGAGGCGCCCAGGTTGTGGACCTCGATGAACTCGAAGTCGTCATAGCCGACGTTGTCGGGAACGATCTCGGTGATCACGAGGTGCGGTGTCTCCGATGCCGCTGCGGCCGGCGCGGCAACCACGAGAGGTGTGGCAAGAATCGCGGTGGCGGTAAGGAGAGAGAACGGACGGAACAGGCGCGCAGGGGTGGAAAGAGACATCAACAGCTTTCGTCTGGAGCAAACCCTGCGAACCTACGAGCCCGATGTGACCAGCGGCGACGCCGAGGTGAACGCACCGTGACGGGCAGGTGAGAGCTCGGTGCCCGCAGTGATTCGCTTATCGGACTGCCGGCTCCCGCACCGCCATCCCCGGCCGAGGGGTCAGGTGCGCAACGACGCGAACTTCTCGTCGTAGACGGGTCGCAGCTCGGCGAATCGCGCGTCCCACGCGGCATCATCGATCAGGACGGCATCGGGCGCCACCAACCCTCGGGTCAGGAGCTCAAGGTAGGTCTGCCACCCGGCGCCGTAGAAGATCGACTGGATGCCGTGATGCGAGAGCGTCAGGCGGGTTCCGGCGCCCTCGGGCGCGAGCGTCACCGTCAGCTCCGTGGGATCCTCACCGATGGCGTGCCAGGTGGTCGTGAAGCCGCGCGGCGGGGTACAGGAGGTGACGACCCCTCGGCACCACACCTCGCCGTCCGATCCCAGTACCTCCCACTCGCCGCCCTCACGCAGGTCGCCCCGGCAGGTCGCCATCCATCGCGAGAGCCGCTCGGCGGTCGTGACTGCTGACCACAGGTCGTCGATGTCGGTCGCGTAGACCTCGGAGTACTCGAGGTGGTAGCGGTCGCCGTCGCGCGTGATTAGCGGAGCGTCGAGGGTCATGATGCCTCCTGTGCGGGTGTGATGGGGATTCCGGATGCCGCTGCCTCGTGGTCGGGCTCGGCGACCGCCGCCTCGCGTCGCCGTGAAGACCGGCCTCGCGCGATCTCGGTGTGCAAAGCGTCGAGACGTTGGGACATCGGTGAGCGCAGCCGCTCGAGGTAGGCCGCGGCAGCGTCGAGACCGTCGGCGCGAAGGTGATAGATCCGCCGGGTGCCGTCGATGTCAGCATCCGCGAAGCCGTTCTCGCGCAGCAGCCGAAGGTGCCTCGAGATCGCGGGCTGGCTGATGGCGAATTCGCCGCCGACGAGGTCGACCAGCGCACCTGCGGGCTGCGGGCCCTGAGCAAGCACCTCGACCAGTCGGCGCCGAACCGGATCGCCGAGGATGTCGAGAGCGTGCATGCTCTCTTTATATCATTCTTACGTTATATAGTCGAGAGGCAATGAGCCGGGCCCAGGCGGAGCATCCGACAGACGCGGCGGTATCCGACCGAAGCAGCGCCCCCGGGGCCTACTCGACCGTGACGGACTTTGCGAGGTTGCGCGGCTGGTCGACGTCCAGGCCCTTCGCCGTAGCAAGTCCCATCGCGAAGATGTGCAGGGGCACGACGGCCAGGAGCGGCTCGAACAGCGGGTCTGCCAGCGGGATGCGCAGCACTTCGTCGGCGTAGGGAAGCACGGCGGCATCCCCCTCTTCGGCCACGGCGATGATACGTGCGCCGCGCGCGCGGATCTCCTGAATATTGGAGACGACCTTCGAGTGCAGGAGCGGCGAGTGACGCGGCGACGGCACGATAACGAAGACCGGCTGCCCGGGTTCGATGAGGGCGATGGGACCATGCTTGAGCTCGCCGGCCGCAAACCCCTCGGCGTGGATGTAGGAGATCTCCTTGAGCTTGAGCGCCCCCTCGAGCGCGATCGGATAGCCGACGTGACGACCGAGGAACAGCACCGACTGGGTGTCACCCATCCACCTGGCGAACTGCTCGATGTGCTCCTGCTCACTCTCCAGGACGCGCGCGATCTTCTCGGGCACGGTTTCGAGCTCGAGCACCTGCTGGCGGATCTCGGTGTCGCTGAGCGTCCCGCGCACGTGCGAAATGTGCAGGGCGAGGAGGTAGAGCGCCGTGATCTGCGCGACGAAGGCCTTGGTCGAGGCGACGGCGACCTCGGGGCCCGCGTGCGTGTAGACGATCGCGTCGGACTCCCGCGGGATCGTGGCCCCCTGCGTGTTGCAGATCGACAGGGTCTTGGCGCCGCGCTCGCGCGCGTACTTGACCGCCATGAGCGTGTCCATCGTCTCGCCGGACTGACTGATCGAGACGACGAGAGTGTCAGATCCGATGACCGGGTCGCGGTAGCGGAACTCGTGAGCCAGCTCGACATCGGCAGGCACCCGAGCCCACTGCTCGATCGCGTACTTGCCGACCATCCCCGCATAGGCAGCCGTGCCGCAGGCCACCACGATGACGCGGGTGATGCCGGCGAAAAGGTCGTCGAGGCCGTCAAGCTCGGGGATCGACACGACCCCCTCACGGATGCGGCCCCGCACCGTGTTGGCGACGGCCTCGGGCTCCTCCGATACCTCCTTGGCCATGAACGACGACCATCCGCCCTTGTCGGCGGCGGCGGCATCCCACAGCACCTCGAAGGGTTCGACACCGACAGGGTTTCCGTCGAAGTCGGTCACCTCGACGCCGTCGGGGGTGATCGCGACGATCTCGTCCTGGCCGATCGCGAGAGCCTGACGCGTGTGCTCGACGAAGGCCGCGACATCCGAGGCGAGGAAGTTCTCGCCCTCGCCGAGTCCGATCACCAGGGGCGAGTTACGTCGGGCGCCGACCACGAGGCCCGGGTTGTCGCGGTGCATCGCGAGGAGCGTGAAGGCACCGTCGAGGCGGCGGACTACCGAACGGAACGCCGCGACGAGGTCGCCGCCGTGCGCGCGATACTCGCGGCCGAGCAGGACCGCTGCGACCTCGGTGTCGGTTTCGCTACGAAACTCGAAGCCCTCTTCGCGCAATTCGTTCTTGATCGCGGCGAAGTTCTCGATGATGCCGTTGTGGATCAGCGCGAGCTTGTCGTCGTCGGCGAGGTGCGGGTGCGCGTTGGCGTCAGTGGGGCCACCGTGGGTCGCCCAGCGCGTGTGCCCGATGCCCGTCGTGCCCGCGGGGAGCGGATGCTCGGCGAGATCCTTGCGCAGCACACTGAGCTTGCCGGCATGCTTGCGCATGCCGAGGTTCCCGTCACCGTCGATGACGGCGATGCCGGCCGAGTCGTAGCCGCGGTACTCCAAACGCGACAGCCCGGCGATGAGGATGGGCTGGCTCTCACGGGGCCCGACATAGCCGACGATTCCACACATTCCACACATGCTACGGGGCGCGGACGCCCGCATCCTGCGCCGCCGCCGGGAATACACGACGGCGCTATCTCCGGGACGCCCCAGCGTCGCGACAGCACTACCCGCGGGACGCCCCGAGCGTCGCGACGATATCCCGCGCGACGTCGTCGTTCTCAAACAGGCGATCGTGTGCACACGGACCCGCAAGCGGCGGGATGCCACCGAATCGCTCCGTGAGATCGCCGAACGTCGCCGACCCTTCCGTGGTGGTGAGCTCGACGGTCACGTCACAGCGCGCAATGAAGCTCGAGTCGGCATCCGCTGTCGCCGAACTCACCTCGACAATGCCATCACCGGCCTCGATCTCCTCGTCGAGAGCAGGCCTCACATCCAACCCGAAGACCCCCGCGGCGTCGCGCAGAGCCGTGAAGATCTCGGGGGGCACGAGCCCGGCCGTCACGTGAATGCGGTAATCGCCGGCAATCGCGTGAACCTTCACGCTGCTCGGCCACTCCGGCACGCTCGAGAGCTCCGCCGAGCCCGCCCGAAGCGCCTGACCGCCGTCACCCGCGACCGCGAAGACGGTCCGCACGCTCGGTGGGATGTCGCACCCGACGCGAGCATCCGACTCCATCTCGCGATTGCAGATTCCGACGATTGCGGGCACAGCGATCTGAGCGAGGAGCGAGGCCGACGAGAACAGCGACTCCGTCGCATCCCCGAGGATCGACACCGCCGATGCGACCTGAGAGCCCTCGTTGGGTGTCGCCACGGTGATGACCTGACCGACGTGCGAGGCCACCCCCTCGTTCGATCCCCCGAGGGCGTAACGAAGGGCGAGCCCACCCATCGAGTGCGCGACGATGTCGACGGTGTCGCCTGACTCCGCGGCAAGACAGTCGATCACTCCCGCAAGCGCGGGGGCGGTGGCGGTGTGCCCCACCCACAGTGCTGCCATGGACGAGTAATCGAAGGCGAAGACAGTGGTGTCGGGCAGTTCGGACAGTCGCTCCTGCAGCGAGCGCAGATCCACCGCGGGATCGCCGTCCGACGACCATTCGACGGGCCTGGAGAACGGAGAGTTTGCGATACCCGTGCTCGTCGTGACCGGTCGGGGTCCTGCCTCCGATTCGGGCATCGCGGTGCTGAGCCACCCGTGCACAAGCAGGACGGGGTTTCGCACGGGATCCCCATCAGAGCCGGTGAGCCGCACGAGGTGGGGTGACATCCCCGCGACGCAGGATGCCGCATCCACCCCACCATCGGCACCCGATGCGCCCGACTCAGGGGTCGTGACGGGGGTGACGGATGCCGCGGAACCGGCCACGTCCGCCGGCGCGGCCGCGGCGATGGCGGGCACGCCGATCATCGCCCCTGCCGCAATCGCTGACAGGAGCGTCACGCCGAAGAAGCGCCCACGCCGGTTAGGGAGCAGAGCTTTCATACGGCCCCCGATGACCACCCCGCATGAGACATCTCTACCATGACGATCGGCGTGTCGCGATATCGGTGGCGTCCCACCTGCTTTGGTACCGCTCCCACGTCCCCGGCGATTGGAGAATCCCGCCGATCCGCGCCGATATCGGGCGGTGATCGCGCTTCTAGACCTTGCGCAGCAGCACGCGGTCGACCGCGTGATTGGCAGCCTTCTGCAGCACGAGGGTAGCCCGATGCCTGGTGGGCAGGACGTTCTCGATCAGGTTCGGCAGGTTGATCTCGTTCCAAAACCCCAGGGCAGTTTCGACCGCCGTCTCATCGGTGAGGTCCGAGAAGACGTTGAAGAACGATCCGGGGTCGGCGAATGCGCCGTGTTTGAGAGCGAGGAATCGGTCGACGAACCACTGCGTGATGTGTTCGGGATCGGCATCGACGTAGATGGAGAAATCGAACAGGTCACTGACTGCCACCTCGTTCGGCGACGGCGGTGGTTGCAGCACGTTCAGTCCCTCGACGATCACGACATCCGGCCGGCGAACCGTGATGACGGCATCCGGGACGATGTCGTATTTCATGTGGGAGTAGAAGGGAGCGCGAACCTCGGGTGCGCCGCTCTTGACGTCGGTGAGGAATTGCACGAGCGCGCGCCGGTCGTAGGACTCGGGGAAGCCCTTGCGGTGCATGATGCCGCGGCGCTCGAGCTCGGCATTGGGATAGAGGAAGCCGTCGGTGGTCACGAGTTCGACGCGCGGGGTGTCGGGCCAGCGACTCATCAGCTCGCGCAGCAGACGCGCGATGGTGGATTTGCCGACGGCGACCGAACCGGCGACACCCACCACGAACGGGGTGGTCGAGTCGGTCTCGTGAAGGAACGCGCTCGTGTCTGCTCCGATTCGGCGAGTTGCGCCGGCATACAGGCTCAGGAGGCGACTGAGCGGGAGATACACCTCGCGCACCTCGTCGATGTCGAGGCGATCGCCGAGGCCGCGAAGCGACACGATCTCTGTCTCGGTGAGCGGCTGAGGCATGTCGGCGGCGAGCCTCGCCCAGTCGGGGCGCGAGATCTCACGGTAGAGCTGCGGGTTCAGTTGCTCGCGGGCGTCAAGGGCTGCGGCATCGCTGGGCACGGGGCCATCGTAGTCCCCGCGACGTATCCCTCCCGACGCCGAGTTGTCATCGATGGCTCACTACACTGGCGCTCGTCAATGCACGTCGACGCCGTGGTCGCCGCACCAAGAGACGGAGGATGCACGCGTGGACGACGAGTCGATCATCACTCGAGCCCGGTGGGCGCGACGCGGCGCTTTCGGCATCCTGACGATCATCGCCCTCGTCGCCGCGGTCGGGCTTCCGCTGTATGTCTTTCCTGCCGATCCCCCGGCACCCGCAGCCGACCTCATCTACGTGATCGGCCCGCCGACTGCCACCCGCATCGCTGACGCCGAGAGCCTTCGCGACCAGGGGATCGCCGATGAGGTCCTGGTGTCAGTGCCATCGTCGGGTCCGGACTCGGCCGACGAGCTCGCCTACTGCTGGCGCGCCTACGTGACCTGCCGCACCCCCGACCCGTTCACCACGAGGGGGGAAGCCGCGATGCTGCAGTCCTACGCGACCGACGGCGACGCCGTCATCGTCCTGACCTACACTCCGCACGTCCTGCGCACGCGCTTCATCTTCGACGCGTGCGCGGATGCCGATGTGACAGTGATTCCCGTTGACGAGCGCCTGAACCTCTCGCGCTGGATCTACAACTACGCCTACCAGAGCGCCGCATTCGCGAAGGCGTGGGTCCTCGGCTGCGCGGATCCACCCGCCGGCGCGCTCCCCTGACGCCCCCAGCTCAAGCCACCGATAGGCTGACCCCCGTGCGTCTGGGCGTCCTCGACATCGGCTCCAACACCGTCCATCTCCTCGTCGCCGACGCCCACCCCGGCGGTCGGCCCCTGGCCTCCACGAGCCATCGATCGGTGCTGCGCCTCATGAGGTACGTCACGCCCGATGGCGCGATCAGCCAGGAGGGTATCGCCGCGCTGGTGGATGCCGTCACGCAGGCCCGCGCCGTGGCCGAACGCGAGAAGGTCGACGAGTTCCTCGCTACGGCGACCTCGGCGGTGCGGGAGGCGACCAACGGCGCCGAGGTGATCGGGCGCATCGAGGAGGCGCTCGGTCAGCAGCTGCAGGTACTCGGGGGCGTGTCCGAGGCACGCTTCACGTTTCTCGCGGTGCGGCGGTGGTTCGGCTGGTCGGCAGGCCAGATCCTGCTCTTCGACATCGGCGGTGGGTCACTGGAGATCGCGGCGGGCGCCGATGAGCTGCCGGATGAGGCGGCATCCGTTCCCCTCGGCGCCGGCCGCATGACGATCGCGTACCTGCCAGACGATCCGCCCGGCGAGGAGGCCGTCGATCGCCTGCGGGCCCACGCCCGCCAGACACTCAAACCGCTGACCAAGACTTTCGGCGCCCTCCCCCGGCCCGATCACACCGTCGGCTCCTCGAAGACGATCCGGTCCCTTGCCAAACTCGTGGGCTACCCACTCCCGGGGTGGTCGGGAAGCGAGCGGATGATGCTCCCCCGCGCTGCGCTCGGGTCCTGGATCCCGCGCTTGGCGCGCATTCCGGCATCCGCCCGACAGGAGCTTCCCGGCATCACCGCCGATCGCACCTTCCAGATCGTCGCGGGCGCCGTGGTCCTGCACGAGGCGATGCGCGCGATGGATGTCGAGGAGCTCGAAGTGAGCCCGTGGGCGCTGCGCGAGGGTGTGCTGCTGCGCTACATCGAGTCGATGGCCTGGGGCTGACCGGCGCCGAGCCACGGCCGCGGCACCGCCGCGTGCGATGCGCAACGGCGCAGATCGTGCTCGACACCCCGGCCTCAGGCTCCGGCCACCGGCGTGTCGCCGAAACTCTGCGCCGTTACGACCTCACGGCCGGCCACCCCCAGCCGAGGGGGCACACCCACTCGTGGGGGCCGTCGTGGTGTCCACTCGAACCACGAGGGATGCTGCGTATCCGGCATCCACCGAGCCCGTCACTGTCGGGATCTGCAGCGCCCCACCGTCTTCACCGAAGACGTTGTCGCTGGCCAGGCTTACCTGGGCGAGGTTGCGGGATGAGCCGGTGTAGTCGGACAACGAGAAGACCGCCGTCGCGACGGACTCTGGAATCGCAAGCTGTGTGGTCGAGATCGCCGTCGTCGAATCGGTGATCGCGTCGAGGCTCGGGTAGATGTCCGTGCAGATCGATGGATCGAGAGTGACGGTCCGAGCTATGGCGCCCGACGGTAAAGCCTATGCGCCTGCTACGACTGCTCAGGCAGAAAGAGTGAGCCGTTCGCGCACCACGCCGGCGAGGGCCTCGGCGTGAGCGTGGGCCGTCTCGGCGTCGGCCGCCTCGACCATGACGCGCACGAGGGGCTCGGTTCCGGAGGGGCGCAGCAGAACGCGGCCCGACTGCCCCAGAGCAGCGGATGCCTGGGACACCGCATCCTGCACGACCTCGTCGGTCGCAACCAGCGACCGGTCGACGCCCGTCACGTTCACCAGCACCTGCGGGTACACGGTCATGATCGAGGCGAGGTCGGCCAGAGAGCGCCCGGTCCGGGCCATCTCCGCCATGATGTGAAGCCCCGTGAGCAGGCCGTCGCCGGTGGTGGCGAACCGCGACATGATGACGTGGCCCGACTGCTCGCCGCCGAGGGCGAACCCGCCCTCGGTCATGCGCTCCAACACATACCGGTCGCCGACGGCTGTCTGCTCGACACGGATGCCGTGATCGGCCATCGCGCGGTGAAGACCGAGGTTGCTCATGACTGTCGCGACGAGGGTGTCGTCGACGAGCTCGCCGCGCTCCTGCAAAGCCACGGCGAGGATCGCCATGATCTGGTCGCCGTCGATCACGCGCCCGGCTGCATCCACGGCAAGGCACCGGTCGGCGTCGCCGTCGTGCGCGATGCCGAGGTCGGCACCGTGCGCGACGACAGCCGCCGCAAGCTGATCGAGGTGCGTCGAACCGACACCGTCGTTGATGTTCAAGCCGTCGGGATCGGCGCCGATGACGGTGACCCGAGCCCCGGCATCCGCGAACGTCTGCGGCGAGACGGCGGATGCCGCGCCGTGCGCGCAATCGAGCACGACATGCAGACCCTCGAGCCGATGCGGCAGCGACTGGAGCAGGTGCAGGACGTAGCGGTCCTCGGCATCCGAGAACCGGGAGATCCGGCCGACGCCGGCGCCGGTCGGCTGCAGCTTGTCACCGCTCATGGCGGCTTCGATGCGCGCCTCGACGACGTCGGGCAGCTTCACACCGCCGCGAGCGAAGATCTTGATGCCGTTGTCGGGTGCTGGGTTGTGGGATGCCGAGACCATGACCCCGAAATCGGCGTCGTGGTCGCCGACGAGGTAGGCCAGGGCGGGGGTGGGCAAGACGCCGGCATCCAGGACGTCGACGCCCGACGAGGCAAGTCCAGCCGACACAGCGGCAACGAGGAACTCCCCCGACACGCGTGGGTCACGGGCGACGACCGCGGTGAGGCGCTTGCCCGCAGCACGGCGGGCATCAGCGGTACGGCCCTGGCCCAGGACGACAGCTGTCGCCTGGGCCAGGGACAAAGCGAGATCGGCGGTGAGGATGCCGTTGGCAAGCCCTCGTACGCCGTCCGTGCCGAAAAGCGGCATGGTTCGCGGTTGGGAAGCGATTAACGCTTCGAGTACTGCGGAGCCTTACGCGCCTTCTTGAGACCAGCCTTCTTGCGCTCTTTCACGCGAGCGTCGCGCGAGAGGAAGCCGGCCTTCTTGAGGGCCGGGCGGTTGTTCTCGGCGTCGATCTCGTTGAGCGCACGGGCGATGCCCAGGCGCAGCGCACCGGCCTGGCCCGACGGGCCACCGCCCTGGATGCGGGCGATGACGTCGTAGGCGCCGGTGAGGTTCAACAGCGTGAAGGGGTCGGTCACGAGCTGCTGGTGCAGCTTGTTCGGGAAGTAGTTCTCGAACGCACGGCCGTTGACGGTGATGGTGCCGGTACCGGGAACCAGGCGCACGCGCGCGATGGCTTCCTTGCGGCGGCCCACTGCCGCGCCGGGAACGTTGAGCACGGGGCGCGCGGCCTCGACAGCCTCGACGTCGACGGCGGATTCGGTTGTGTAGCTGGTGGGCTCGGTTGCGGTGGTGTCGTTCGCCACGAGTATGTCCTTCTGGGTCTGTCCGGCGCTTACTGGGCGACCTGGTCGAGCGTGTATGTCTTGGGCTGCTGAGCGGCGTGCGGGTGCTCGGCACCGACGTACACCTTCAGCTTGGACAGCTGCTGGCGACCCAGGCTGTTCTTGGGGAGCATGCCGCGAATGGCCTTCTCGACGGCGCGGACGGGGTTCTTCTCGAGCAGCTCGCTGTACGCGACGGCCTTGAGCCCACCCGGGTAGCCGGAGTGGCGGTAAGCCATCTTCTTCTGGAGCTTCTGGCCGGTGAGGGCGACCTTGTCAGCGTTGATGATGATGACGTGGTCGCCGCTGTCAACGTGCGGTGCGAAAGTCGCCTTGTGCTTGCCGCGCAGGAGCGCTGCAGCGTGGGAGGCGAGGCGGCCGAGAACGACGTCGGTGGCGTCGATCACGAGCCATTCGCGCTGGATTTCGCCAGCCTTGGGGGTGAATGTGCGCGTCACGATAGTGCTGCTTTCTGGTTCGAACGGAGGAGTTCGTGAATCCCGCTCCGGGGTGGTTCCGAGGCCGAAGGCCGCCGAACACGCCAGTGGAGGGCTCACGTTCGCAGGTGTCTGCCGCAGTGAGGCAAGCACCAAAGGGATAGCTTACGGCATCCGGATGCTGCGCGCGAACCATCCGCGCCGTGCCCGTGGTACCAGCCCTGTCGCAACGGCGCACCCCGACCGCGACACGCCGCAGGCGTGGCGGCGGCGCCGGCGTGTGCGCCAAACGGTGCACCGTTGCGACATAGCATCCCGGTCGCGCCCGGCGCCCCATCGACACCGGAACCCCGGGAGAGATTAGCCTGATGCTCATGCCCGACCGCTCCCGTGCTCGACTCGGACGGGGGGCACTGGTTCCGGCGGCCCTGAACCTCGTCGGGATCGGGGCCATGACGGCGCCAGCCATCACCGGTCTGCCACTGGCGGTCGATCTGCTCGCTCCCCCGACAGAGCGAACCGGCATCCTTGCCCTGGCTGTGACCCTCGGCGCCGTGGCGGCGACGATCGCCAATCCTCTCTTCGGGGCGCTCTCTGACCGCACGCGTTCGCGGCTCGGCTCGCGGCATCCGTGGATCATCGGCGGCTCCGTCTTCGGGCTTGCGTCGATGGGCCTGCTGCTGATCGCACCGTCGATCGGGCTCCTGCTCACCGCGTGGGTGCTGGTGCAGATCTCGTACAACGCGCTCCTGGCAGCGGCGGCAGGTCTGCTCGCTGACGCCGTTCCGGATGCCGAACGTGGGCGAGCCTCGGGAGCTTTCTCGGCTGCTGCGTTTCTGGGCACCGTCCCACCCCTGCTCCTGTCCAGTGTGCTCCCCGATCACGTCGCCACGGTGACGATATCCATGTCTGTGCTGGCTGTCGCCGTCGCCGTCGTGGCGGCGGCGGTACTTCCACCGCGTGCGGCCCCGGCACGGGCGGGGGCAACGCAGACCCCGGATGCCGATGCTGGTGGCGCCGCTTCGATCCGCCGCTTCGCACCGGTCTGGGTGGGCCGATTCATCCAGTCGGTGGCGTTCGGTCTGGTGAGCTCGTTCATGCTCTACCTGGTGGCAGACCGCATCACGGGAACAGCGGGTGCCGCCACGGCGCTCACCTCCCTATCGACGCTCGCCGGTGGCGGGGCGATCGTCATCGCCGCCCTCGTCATCGGGTGGGTGGCTGACCGGATCGATCCCCGCATCCTGCTCGCAGGCTCCGCGCTCCTCCTGGCTGGCGCGGCACTCGTTCGGGCTGGTGCCGCGAGCGCACCGACATTGGTGGTCAGCGCTGTTCTGGGTGGAATCTCCATGGGTGTGTTCCTGGCGGTGAATCTTGCGACAGCGCTCCGTCGCATCCCCGTCGGTGCCGGCGGCCGATACCTCGGCGCCTTGAACATCGCCGATACGCTGCCCCAGATCATGGTCCCGAGCGTCGCAGCATGGCTGCTCACCCTCGGCGGTCCGGATCCAATGTCGGGCGCCGCCGACAACTTCACGACCCTGTGCGTGGGCGCAGCAGTGGTGAGTCTCGCGGGCTTGGCGGTCCTACCCTTCCTGCGGCCCGTGAGCGAGCCCGTCGTCGGGGTCGGTGTCGACGCCGGGCCGCACGAGCCCCCACGCGGCGAGCGCTCGTAGCGCATCGGCGCGATTGCTCACACCGAGTTTGCGATAGAGCGCGCGCAGTTGCGACTTGACGGTGTTTGGCGACACGGTGAGCGCTGCGGCGATCTGAGCCACACCGTCGTGGCGGCCGAGTTCGAGGGCGACCGCGTGCTCGCGTGCGGTGAGCCGAGGCGCGGCGCCGGGCGACCCGATCATCGCCCAGTCACGGGCACGCGCCACGCGCTGGACAAAGTCAGGCTGGTTCAGCCGGCCAGCGCTCGCGGCGAGCGCGGCGAGGGCCGCATCGGGTACCAGCGCGAGAGCAAGCATCTGCCCACTTTCGGCGAGCGCGGCATCCGCACGCTCGATCGCCGTTCGCGTGTGGGCGTCATCGTTGCCGAGAACGGCGATGGATGCTGCGGTCAGCGCGAGGTGCTCGGCGCGTGCGCGAGCGGATGCCTGCCCGGCCGCCGCACCGTTGAGGAGTCGCAACGCGCGTTCGGCGTCACCTGCGGCGAGGGCGATGCGGGCACGGCTGACGGCGGTGCGTGCATCCTCGCTGCGGCCGAGGACGCGTTCGGCAGCAGCGAGATCTCCGGCTGCCAGGGCTGCCAGCGCACTGGTGTGCCGCAATCGGGCGCTGGTGAACGGCGAGACGGCGCGCCGGGCTCGCTGGGCGCTCACGACACTCCGGATCCGCTCCCGGGCGATATCGGGCCGGTGGCGACGCAGTTCGATGAGCACGTCGATGTGCAGCAGCGGCGCCCAGTGCTCGATCGTTTCGCGGTGGTCGTCGAGGACGTGCAGGTGCGCCGTCGCGGCCGCAAGGTCTCCGTCTTCGAGGGCTATCACGGCGTGGGCCAGTTGCAGGAAGCTGCCCGGGTAACCCGTTTTCCAGCGCTCCGGCCACTCCCGTTCCTCGGCGCGAGCGGCGATCGCGCGCGCCTGCACGATCTCGCCGTCCAGCGCGTGTGTTCCCGCGAGCAGCGCGAGCCCCTGAAGCCCGGCGCGATACCCGCCGGCGTCGCTGACGGCTACCGACTGGCGGAAGCAGACGATCGCCCGGGGAATGTCACCGGTATAGAGCAGACTCGTGCCGATCTGGTTCCAGACGCTGGGCTCGTTTCGCCCCAGTCGGAGCCTGTCATCGGTGCTGAGGTCGCCGAGGGTGTCGAACGCCTCCCGGGCAGCCTTGGCGCCATCCCGTCCCGAAACCCGTTGCGCAGCAGACTCGATGGCGCGCAGCAGGACGCGGTCTGCGGGATCGCGGGTCGCCGAGCGCTGGCGCGAGCCGTACGCGGCAAGGAGGAAGTACTCGATCGCTCGCAATCGGTGATCGGGCCGGGCGTTGGCGATGATCGCGAGCAGCGTCGTGACGAGCGGGAGGCGCCCGAGGACGGTGAGGGGCACTCCCCGAAACAGCTCAGTGACCCGCAATCCGTACGGCAAGAGCTCGTTCCAGTAGCGGCGCACAGTGTCGGTCGCGAGCGGCCAGTCGCGGTACTCCACGGCGCGGCGCAACGCCGAGAACGGCTGTCCGGAGTCGAGTTCCCACTGCGCGACCAGAATGTTGAGTTCCCGAAGCCTGCGCGCCGGCAGGTTACGCCGAGCGGATGCCGACAGCGCCCGCTGCGCGAACGGTGACGGTTCGAAGACGGCGACGGCATCCCGCCGTGGGCCCTGACCCCCGCGGCCACGCCACTGCCCGAGCCCTTCCCGCTCGGCACGGTCAAGGAGTGCTGCCGCGTCGGCTTGTCCGGTGAGACGGACGGCGAGCTCGACATCGACGGCATCAGCCAGGCAGATTGCTTCGAGGAAGCCGGTGAACCGCGTATCCCACGACGGTCGCCGGATGCGCAGGAACGACTCGACGATCTCCGACACCCGAGACGAGTCGATCTCCCGGAGGGTGCGGTCTCCACCGCGCCCTCCCGTCGCGCTCTCGTCGAAGGTCAGCAATCGGGCGAGCCCGGGGGCGCCACCGTGGTCGAGGACGTCCCCGACAACCGGGGTGTGCTCACCGGTGTTGAGAAGAGCCGCCGTCTCACCGCGCGTGAGGGCGAGTGCGTCATCGCGCAACACGATGACGTCGAGCGCGAGGGTGAGCGCGGGCTCGGCGAAGCCGTTCGTCGCGCGAGTACTGGTACGCACCGACAGCGACGGCAGGTCGCTGAGAAGCCGGATGACGCCACTGATCGTGTCGGGCTCGAGATACTCGCTCTCGTCGATGGCGAGCGCTATCTCGCCGAGGCGAGCAAGGCCCCGGCGGAGGGTGTCCCAGGGGTCGGCGACGAACTGGAAGGCGGCAGGACCTGCCGACAGCGGGTTCCCGGGGTCGAGGAGGCCGTAGTCGTGAAGGGCCAGGGCGAGGTGGCCGGCGAAGACTGTCGGTGAGCCGCCGCCGTCCGCCACGCGGAGCCAGAGTCCGCGGCGTGGCGTCCGCGCTGCCCACTGGGCCATCGCGACGGTCTTTCCCATGCCTGCTGGTGCACACAGGACAGCCAGGGCGTGGTCTTCCTCGAGAACGGCTTCGAGACGTGGGCGATCGAGAAGTGCGCCTGGAAGACGCGGAACTCCGGTAAGACCCATCGAATCGACCCCGGCATCGCCGCGGGGGTAGAAGGGCGTGGCGACGCCCTTCTAGGATACGGGCCGTCAGAAGAGGGCGAGCGGAGCGGCGATGGTGCCGCGCACGATAGCTCCTACCAGCAGGAGACACGTGCCCAGAAGAAGCAGGATGGCGAACGCGAGAGCCAAGCGCAGATTCGTCATGTCGGGGATGCCTTTCGCGCGGTGGTGATCGGCCGACGGGTCCGGGCGACGGACCGTCTCTCGGGGAAGGTACGGCCCGTCGCCGGGGGATCTGGGAGTCCCGCGGCGAGCGTAAGCATCCGCGTATCGATGCGGAAGGCATGCGCCGCGAAATTCGCCCCCATCTTCACCCCGGCGCCTCCGCTCGCTCCCTCCCCCATCCCCTCGCGGGGGTGATCTAACGGGTGAACCTGAGTACACGGATGAGCGGGGACGCGATGGCTTGGCTAGCGTCGACTCGTGCGGCAGCGATCTCTGCCGCGGAGCGCGATCCGATGCGACCTGGAGATCACGCTCGCGATCGCGTGGGGGGGCGGCCTTCGGGCCGGAGCGATGGCCGCTTTCCCGAGCGGCCATCGCTCGACCCGTCTCAGCGGCTCACGCGGCGGAACTGACGGGGGTTCGACGCGCACTCTCCAATGCGCTGGGGACACGGGTGCCGCGTCCTAGACTCGTGCCGAATGCGCGTGAAGATGTGCAGGTGACGCCCGATACCCGGCGGGCGGTGGGGGTGAAGGGTTCGCGATGGAGCCGCAGATCGAGGTCACCACTGGGGTGCGCCTTCTCGCGGCCCACGATGCCGGCAACGCGGATGAGGTCGTCGCAATCATCACCCGCTCCCCGCTCGAAGCGTGGTTCGGAGTGCCTCCTGACCAGATGCGCGAGATCCTGCGTGCCATCCCGCCGGATTCGATCCCGGCTGGCAGCGCCGTGCGCGCGTTCCGCCTGTTCCTGAACGGGCCCGTTGTGGCTCACTCAACGACGGACCTTGACCCCAGCGAGATGGCGGCGTCATTCTTCGATGCCCGCGCTCGCGGCGAGGCGCGCGACGCAGCCGACGTCATGCGACGGGCCTCCGAGTCCCCCCGGATGAATGCGCTGTTCGATGAGACAGCCGGGATGGCGACCTTCCAGGCCGTGCAACTGGGACTGTCACAGATGCTGACAGGCGACCTGGCCGAGGCACTGGCGTCGTTCACGCTCGCGCGCCGGACGCCGCCCCCGGCTCCGCTTACCGCGCTCCTTCGTGACGCATATGTGAAGCCGGCACTCGTACACGCGCTTCACGGCGATCCTCGGACAGCGCGGCGCAAGCTCGCGCTGGCCGCGGAGCTGCCGCGCACCTCCAGCTGGGTCGAGCACGTCATCGACGCGCACGCCGCGCTGGCAGCGGCAGCCGTCGCCGGCGACGGCGGCCTGGATGATGCGGTTGAGCAGGTCGAGCGGATCCCGGTGCCGCTTCTGGGTGAGCTCTGGCCCTACCGCGTGGATGTCCTGTTCCGACTTCATCTGCGTCGCGGGCGACTCGATGAGGCCGAGGCGAGCGTGGCTCGCTTTCAGCCCGCGGCTTCGGGATTCGTTCCCGGCCAGGGCGTGCCCGGAAGTGTGTTCGCGGCGGCTCATGCGACAGCGGCACTCCTGCGAGGCGACGTCCCGCAGGCCCGTGTGCTTCTCAGCGGCATCGATGAGCGCCCGGCGATCTATCGCGTGCTGCGCGAAGCCGTCGCGGTGGGATCCGGCGACTCGGCTGAGGCCATCCGTCGACTGATCGGCCTGCACGCCCAGACCTCTCCCCTGCGTCAACTCGAGTTCCTTCGGGTGACGTTGTTGAGCGCTGCACTTCTTAGCCAAGGCAGTACGGATGACGCGACCGAGCTGCTGCGCGGCCTGGTCGCGCGGTCAGGGGGCCTCGACGATGTCGAACGCGTGTACGTTCCGGGGGTTGTGGCTCGATTCGCACACGCGACTGTCGAGGGCTGGCCTGAAGGCTTCGGCAACACGTTATTGCGCGGCTCGCCCGCGCCGGTCCTGACGCCCCGCGAGCGCGCGGTGCTGGAGCTGCTGGCCACCGACCTCACACGCGCACAGATCGCCGAGGCCCTGTTCGTGTCGGAGAACACGGTGAAGTCGCAGCAGCGGACGCTCTTTCGCAAGCTCGGGGCCACCACCCGCGTCCAGGCGCTGCTCACGGCTCACCGCCTCGGTCTGCTCTAGGCCACAGAGGCCGGCTCCACGTGTGAGACGCGGCGGAATCGTGCGCCGGTCCGTGGCAGCACAGTGAGTGTGAAGCATCACAGCACAGGGGTGAAGAACCGGGTGAATTCGGGCGGCAGAACCGTTTTGTGCTAGCCCACACCTCAATACTCGGGCTGAGGAGTAGCCAGCTCGCGGCCCGAGCGGGACTGGTGGTCTCCGCGCCTGCGCCTGCGCGGGCATTGTGTGCTGCCCTCCCTCGCTCATCACCCGAGCGACCTGACAGAAGCCGGTCACGTAATGAACGCCCCTGCGCCCTCCGCATCCGCCGCTCCCGCGACTCGCCGCGCGTCCCGAGAGCGCAGGCGTCGGAACTGGATGCGCCGGGTTTCGCTCCTGCTCGCACCTGCGCTGATCGCCAGCACCGTGGGTGTGGGTATCTGGGGCGCGACGACAGCAGCGTCTGCTGCTGCGCTTCCCGATCCGTCGACGTCGATCGGGTTGGTGCAGACCGGCGGCGCATACGGGGATGCCGATACCAAACCATTCATCCTCGCCGGCGAGGATGCGACCTTCGATGTTTCCATCACGAACACCTCGACGACAGGCGGATTCAACGCGTCGCTGACCGTCCTGCTGCCGAGTGGGATCGATTTCGTCTCGTCGGGCGGCATGGGCAGCCCTCTCGTGTACCCGAGCGGCGCTCAGCTTCCCAACAGCGCGAAGACGCAGTCCGGCGACCCGCTTGCGACGGTACCGGCGGGAATGCAGTTGTGGGTATTCCAGGACGTCGCCGATCTGCCGGGGACGGC
Organism: Microbacterium sp. 67-17; assembly: GCF_001898325.1. Lineage (GTDB taxonomy): Bacteria > Actinomycetota > Actinomycetes > Actinomycetales > Microbacteriaceae > Microbacterium > Microbacterium schleiferi. The sequence goes on along the minus strand of NZ_MKTR01000014.1, from coordinate 202,132 downwards.
GACGTATCCGTCGTCGCTGACCGTGCGTCCTGACGCAGATCTCTTCCCGGTGGGCGCCGCGCCCGACATCACCCTCACCGGCTACATCTCCGCCGACCCCGCCCTCATCCCCGTCTTCGACGGGTCGACCGGTGTCGGGGGCACGGCGGGCGCAGCCGAGACCTCGGGCGGTGCCAGCTCGACCGACATGCCGGTTCACGCCCTGCGGTTGACCAAGCACGAGCCGAGCCCCGAGATCGAACTGCTGCGCGGCGTGCACGACCACCAGACCGTCTACACACTGACCGTCGAGAACTCACCGCAGGGCGACACGAACGGCGTCACCCTCGTCGACTTCCTCCCCGCAGGCCTTGAGTTCCTGGCGTGCGCAAGCGTTGACAACACTGCCGACTCGCCGCTGCTCTACGACGGCGGTGGAAGCCTCGGCGGTTCCCTCGAATACCCGACCGCGGGCCCGATCACGGGCGCCTCGCCCGCTGACTGCCTGACGCCGGCCAGCGTCGAGACGGTGAACACCGGCATCCCCGCCGGCCTTGACCCGGGCGTCTACACGAAGGTGACCTGGAACCTCCCCAACCTCACCGGAGGCACGGAGCAGACCACTGATCTCAGCGCCCCGGGAGTGGCCGGCACGTACGTCATCCGCTATGTCGCCGCTGTCCCGCTGTTCGAGAACACGATGGACTTCGTCACGACGGCCGGGAGCGGCACTCCTGATCCCGCCGGGCTCCAGCAGGCATCCAACCTGAATAACAACAACGGCGCCTCGACCCGGCAGGGACAGGGCGCGGGCTTCGGCGACGGCATCCTCTACGACAACCTCGCTACGGTTGCCGGTACGTACGTGGGTCCACTCGCGCCGTCCACTCCCGCGGCGGCAAGCGACACCGACACCGAGCAGATCCAGGCGATGGACCTGCGGGTGCTCAAGAGCGTTACAACCGGTGCCGGCAGTGAGTTCATCACGGGAGGCTTGGCGACCTACACGCTGAACATCGCGACGAGCGAGTACACGAGCGCCGGCGACCCGAGCGATCCCGACCCGATCGAACTCGTCGACACTCTCGACAACGGGTTGTGTCCCGCGCTTCCGGGGCCGGCAACGGCTGCCCTCACCGGTGATCCCCTGCCTGCTGACTGCCCATACCCCTGGTCGAGCGGCGGAGAGTCTCTCACCGGGGCTACCGCGACGGCCATCGACTATGACTCGGCAACCGGCACGTTCGCGGTGACCTATCTGATCGACCCGGCAGCGCTCACCGCGAACGACGAGCACGTGGTCACCTACACGGCTCTCATGCGCAGCACCTACGACACCGACAACCCGTGGGTCGGACCCACGACGTCGGGCGACAGCCTGGGCAACACCGTCACGATAACGGGATGGACTGACGCGATTGCAGCACTCACCGGCGTGACCAACGGCAGCGGCGTTCCTGCCGACGGCACGGAGGATGTCTGGGACGACTCCGAGGCGATGATCGATTCGGCGTTCTCGGCGATCTCCAAGCAGGTGCTCCCGCGCGACTCCGTGATTCCCACCCCCGGAGTGGCGCCAACCGCTGCGGCGTCGTGTGATGTGGCTCCCGGCGCGCCGTGGGCGCAGAACCAGACGGATGCCGCGGACGCCGCCTTCTACGCCGGAGATGTCGTCTGCTACGAACTGACGGTCGTCTTCGCCAATGAGATCGACGTTCGAAACCCGCTGGTGACCGACTTCCTGCCCGCGGGAGTCTCCTACCTCGACTCCGCGATCTATAGCGGTTCTGGCGGCACGAGCGGCGGGGTGACGATCGACAGCTTCTCTCAGAACGGGCAGCGACTGGAATGGCAGGTCAGCGCCGTCGGCGCTGGCGGTGACCGCTACGTCCCTCTGAACTCCCGACTCGTGCTGCATGTCCTGGGACTGGTGACCTCGAACACGCCGTCCGACAGTTCCGCGCTGGACAAGCCGCAGAACCTCATGAAGTACCAGCAGGAGAACGTGCTGGGCGATCTGTTCTTCTTGCGCGACGCGTCCGAGATCCAGCTCGGTCAGGGCCCGACCTTGCTGAAGGGTGTGCGCGATGTCGACGGGGACGCGACCCTCCCAGCTCAGAGCCAGAACAATCCCGACGGCACGGTCTTCGACTCCAACCGCGACGGCATCCAGGTCGCTGCCGGCGACGTCGTCACGTACCGCGTGGACCTGTCCGGCGGCGACTTCGACGCCGACCTGACGGTCTGGGACGCCCTCCCCAGCGGTATCGACAAGAGCGATGTCACGGCGATCAGCAATGGCGGCGCCGCACTCGATCCGGGTGACCCCGGCTACCCGTCCGATCTCGAGTCCTCGTACAGTGGCCGCTCGATCATCGCGTGGACCGGCATTGCCGTTGCCGCCGCACCGGGCACGGCGACCCTCACCTACGACGTCACGATTCCTGCGGACGCGCGCGTGAACGTCGACTACGACAACACGGCCTCGATCACGCAGTACGACGTCGACCTCAACACCGGCGACACGCAGACGCTCTACCCCGCCGACTCGCTCGATGACACGACGCGGCCCGTCAACGAGACGGTGCCGGGCGCGAACACCCGCGATGACTCCTCGGTGTTCACACCCGACCCGACCGTCGACAAGCAACTGGTGTCGACCGAGGTCGGCCCGAACACGGGTATCGGCGAACAGAACCTCGACCCGAACAACGGATCGAACCAGGCTGTCGAGGGCGAGCTCATCACATTCGACTACTCGGTCTCCGTCCCCGCACACACGACGGTGACGAACGCTGTCCTGAAAGACCGTGGCACGCTGCTGCGTGGCAGCACGCCGATTCCTTACACCGTGCACGGAACACCGACCTGGACAGCGTCGGCCCTCACCGGCGCCACAGCCGGCGACTTCTCGCTGTCGGGCGCGGGGGCCCTCACCTTCCCTGCCTCGTACTCGAACACCTCGAACGACGCGCAGGTGTTCACCGTGACCCTGACCCTGTACGTCGGCGACGCGGGGAACACGAACTCGACCCTCACCAACCGGGCACTGTTCACCAGCGACACCTGGAATGGGCAGCACGACGCGTCGGTCGTCTACATCGAGCCGAGCCCGCAGATCACGAAGTCGGCGTCGCCGGCATCCGATCTCACGACCAGCGACACGATCACCTACACAGTCAGCGTCGCCAACACGTCGAACCGACCGATCTCGTATGACAACGTCATCGTCGACACGGTGCCCGCTGGCCTCATCGTGGACATCGGATCGGCATCCGTGGCGCCGGCGGCCTACGACGTGGGAGTGACGACCGGTGCCGGCGGCACGATCACGTGGAACGTCGCCGAGATTCCCCCGACCGCAACCTTCACCTACGAGGCGAGCATCGACCCCTCCACCGGTGGTGGCGAGAGCTACACCAACACCGTGACCGAGACCGGATACACCCTGCCGACGAGCCTCGGCGGCGATGTCACGAGCCGGCGTGGGACGCGCACCTCGACCGACGATGCGACAGTGACCGCTGTCACCGCCGAGATCGCCAAGGGCGTGCGCACCGCCGGAACGACTGACGCCTTCACGAGCAGCGTCTCAGAACCGCTCGGTGAGACCGTCGAGTACCAGGTCCAGGTGACACTGAAGGCCAACATCAATTACTACGACCCAGTGATCTCCGACGACCTCCCGGCTGGAGTCGTGCTGCAGGATGCGACGATCAGCGGTCCGACGGCGAGCCCGTCGACGGGTGTCACCGGCACGTGGGACTACGCGCTGGATGCCGGCACGAACACCGCCACCTGGACTTACAGCGACGGCGGTGGCAACGACATCCTGTCGCAGCCGGTCGATCGGGTCCTGACCCTCACGTACGAGGTGCTGCTCGACGGCGGCGCGGTGGCGGCGAACATCACGAGCCTCCCCAACACCGCGGCGTTCGCCTGGAACACAACGAACGACGACCCCTCGACCAAGACCACGATCGACGACGGCGCAACCGTCACCGTACTGAACCCGCTTCTGGGAATCGTCAAGACCGTCTCGGATGCGACCCCGAACCCGGGTGAGACCTTCGACTACACCGTCACGGTGACCAACTCGGGCACGACCCCGGCCTACAACATGATCGTGAGCGATGACATCCCGACGGGCGTCGTTGTCGATCCGACCACCATCACCGGGGGCGGCGCGCTCACCGGCGCCGACCCCGTGCTCGGCGGCGGCACGATCACCTGGGACGAGGCCGACCTGCCAGGTCCGCTGAGCAACATCGCACCCGGTAACACCGTGCAGTTCACGTACTCGGCGACCCTGACGGCGAGTGCGAACCTGCATGATGCCGACACGTTCACCAACACGGCATCCGTCGACCACTACGAATCGTTCCCGACCGATGGCCGGGACTACGACCCCACGGATGTCGATGACACCGCGACCGTCGACCCGGCGCTGCCGGATGTAGCCCTGACAAAGGCCGTCACCGCGGGTGACCTGGCCTACGCAGGCACACCGTTCAGCTGGACGATCACCGCGACAAACAACGGTGACGGTCCGGCACAGACCGTGGACGTGGTTGACACACTGCCGGTGAACTGGGAGATGGATGCCGTGACGAGCGTGACCGTCGCCGGCAGCGCGGTATCGCCGGCTCCTGATCCGACCGTGACCGGCACTGGTGACTCCGGCGATCCGCAGAAGCTGGCGTGGTCGTTCGGAACTGCGAGCCCTGCCTCCGCCGTGCTGCAGCCGGGCCAGTCGATCGTGATCGTCTTCACAGCGATCCCGCGCGCCAGCGCGCTCGTCGACGCGGGCGTGACTCAGGCCGGCCCCCCGGTGGTCCACCCGCCGCACACCAACACGGTCAGCGCGACGACCACTGACACCTCTGGTGCCACCGGTGATGCAGATGGCGACTACACGGGTCCGGATGCGACGGCTGAGGCGTTCATCCACTCCGCCGATCTGCAGCTGCAGAAAGATCCCGGCACGGGGCTCGTTGCGGGCGGCTCCGCCGGCACAGCGTGGACGATCACGGTGACCAACAACGGTCCGGATGACGCAGTCGGCCCCTTCACCGTCAGCGACACGTGGGGCGATGCCGGTGTGCTGCCGGCGGGCTTCAGCGTGACGGGCGTCTCCGGCACCGGTTGGGACTGCGCGCTGGTGTCGACGACCGGGTTCGATTGCTCGCGCACGGACAGCGCCGACACCCTCGCCTCGGGCGCGAGCTTCCCGGTGATCACGGTCACGGCGCAGGCTGCGGCATCCTTCGATGTGGCCGACTCCCCCGTCGACAACACGGCGACCGTCACGGGCGCAACCCATGACCCCGACACGTCGAACAACACTGACGACGCGGAAGTTCCCGTCACTGCTGAGGCCGATCTCGTTATCGAAAAGACGGCATCCAGCCCCGTGAACGCAGGCGGATCGGTGACGTGGACCCTCACCGTCACCAACGACGGCCCCTCCGACTCGCTCTCGAGCACGGCGAACCCGATCACGGTGAACGACACGATCCCTGCGGGTATGCAGAACACGACGTTCGGCACGCTGCCAGCGGGCTGGACCGCGTCGGAGCCCGGTCCGTTCGACGCCGGGGACACGGTGACCTTCACCCTCGCGAACGGTGAGCGCCTCACGGCGAGCCAGGTCACCGCGTTCACCCTCACCGGCACGATCGACCCGTCGTGGCCGGCCAGCACCGGGATCTCCAACACCGGCACGGTGACTCCGGGCGAGACGACAGATCCGGATCCGTCGAACAACGAGAACACCGAAACGGTGACCCCCGGGATCGACACGACGCTGGGGATCAACAAGACCCGCGTGATCTTCGACGGCTCGGCGTGGGTTCCCGCGACGGCGGCGAACCCGGTGGTGCCGGGCGAGCCGGTGACCTACCTCGTCGAGGTGACCAACACCGGCACCGCCGACGCGCGCACCGTCACGGTGGACGACGAGGTGGCCGACTACTTCACGTACCAGTCGCTCACCTCGGTGACCGGCACATGGACTCGCACCACCAGCACCTCCGGACCCGGCGATGACCAGACCTTCGCCCTGACCGGGGATCTGGCAGCCGGCGGGTCGGCATCCTTCCGCGTGACCCTGCTGCTGGATGCGGCGGTCGAGACCGGCGCGACGATCGAGAACACGGTCATCGCGCACGCCGACAACGCGACAAACGACCCGGACGACACCGATTCCACCTCCGACTCGGAGCGTTCGGCTGACCTCTCGATCGCGAAGACGCACACCGGCACGGTGCACGCGGGCGACCCGCTGGAGTACACGGTCACCGTCACCAACAACGGCCCGTCCGCCTCGTCGGGCCCGATCGAGATCACCGACACCCTGCCATCTGGATTCGGTTACCAGACCGGTAGCGCCACGGTCAGCGTCGCCGGCGGCGCGGCGACGGCGACCGAACCGGTCGTGGCGGGTCAGACCCTCACCTGGACGGTGGGAGACTCCTCCTCGAGCCTCGCGAACGGCGCGACGATCGTCATCGTCTTCTCGGCGACGACGGATTCAGACCTCGCCGCCGGCTCGTACACCAACGAGGCAGATGTCGACGGCCCCGACGACGACAACCCGAGCAACAACCACGCCGAGGATCCCACGACCCTCGACACGCTCACCAACCTCGTGATCACCAAGACGCCGGACGCCGGGCCCTACATCGCCGGCACGGACGTGGGCTACACGCTCACCATCGAGAACGAGGGTCCGTCGGTGGCGCGCGATGTCGTGGTTACCGACGCAACCCCGGTGGGGATGACCGTCACGGCGATGTCGGGCAGCGGCTGGACCTGCGATGTCACGGTGACCCCGGCGGCCTGCGAGATCGCCGACCTGCCCGTGGGTACGACCACGATCTCGGTGACCGCGGCATTGTCGGCATCCGTTCTGACGGGAACCGACCTGACCAACACCGCGACGGTGGCAACCTCGACGCCCGAGACGAGCACGTCCGACAACTCCGACGACGCGACGATCACAGTCGAGACTCTCGCGGATCTCGGCATCGTGAAGACCGCTGTCGATGAGGCGGGTGACCCCGTCACCACCGCGATCGCGGGCGACGAGGCGCGGTACCTCCTCGAGGTACACAACTACGGGCCGTCGAACGCGGTGGCGCCCGTGACGATCGTCGACACGCTGCCCGAAGGCATCACCTTCGTCAGCCTGGTCGACGGCACCGACTGGTCGGCCGTGGCCGATCCGGTGGATCCGGTCAGCGGCACCCAGACCGTCACGCTCACCCGTTTGCCCTCGGGCACCGGGCTCGCGGCGGGGGCTGACGCGCCGGATGTGACGCTGATCGTGCAGCTTGACCCGTCGATCCCTGTCGACCCGATCACCGGCACGACGGTGCTGACCAACAGCGCGACGGTGAGCTCGGGCACCCCCGAGCCGGCGCCGGACCCGCACTCCAACACCGACACCGCGGATCTGGAGGTCAGCCAGGCGGTCAACCTGTCGATCGTGAAGACCCACGACGCCAGCGATGTCCGCATCGGCGACAACCTGCCGTTCGACCTGGCCGTGCACAACGACGGCCCCTCCACCGCGACGGGGGTGACCGTGGTCGACACGATCCCGGCAGGCCTGGTGTATGTGGATGCCGCAGGTAGCGACCCCGCGTGGACTGTCGTGGCCGACCCGGTAGCCCCGGATGGCACGACCACCGTCACAGCGACACTGACCGGCGATCTCGCCCCGGCCACAGATGCCCCGACGCTGTCGCTCACGGTCACTGTGACGGCTGCGGCCTACGACGAGGTCATCAACGTCGGTGTCGTCTCGGCCGATCAGCCCGAGACCGACCCGACCGACAACACGAGTGATGACACCGTCACGGTGCCGCCCCAGTCGACCCTGGTGGTCACCAAGACGGCGCTGGGCGGACTACAGGTCGGCTCGAAGGGCACGTATGTGATCGCGGTGACCAACGACGGCCCCACAGAGGATCCCGGTCCGATCGTGGTCACTGACGTGCTGCCGCGCGGGTTGACCTTCGTGTCGGCCACGAGCGCGAGTGCGAGCTGCGACGCATCCGGCCAAACCGTCACCTGCACGGTGACCGGTCCGCTCGGTGTCGGCGAGACGGCATCGATCACGCTCGTGGTGAAGGTCGGGAACGCCGCCTACCCGGAGGTGACGAACACCGTCACCGTGACGACCCCGACCGAGCAGCTGCCCGGATCGAGCCTCACGGCATCCACCACCAACCCGGTGGCCGCTGACCCGCTGGCGGGCACCGGTGGATCCCTACCCTGGTGGCTGATCATGGCGACACTGCTCCTGCTGATCGCCGGTGGCGGGTTCTTGGCCGCATCACGTCGGCAGACCGGCGTATGAGAAATCGCGTCATGAAATGCAGCACACGGCATCTGTAGGGGTGTGAACACGTCCCCAGCTGTCCCCCGTCACGGCCCTTCTGACTCCGCAGCGTCGGAAGGGCCGTGGCGGCCGTTCCGGTTTCGGGCGCGACGCTGGCGCTTGTTCGTTACCCGGCCACGCGCCGGAATTGCACGGCTCTCCGAGGCGCGCCTCTGGGGACGATGGCTCGAGCTGGCTGATGGCTCACGTGTGTGGCGGTGGGAGCGTGGTACCGCCGCGGTGACCTGCGCATCGCCGCGTCGCGCGTCGTGGACCAGAGCCCTTCCCGCCCGGATGTTGCTCGTCTCGCCCGGCGTTCCGGTACGGTCGGGCTGCTCTGGCGAGGCTCCCGATACCGCGCTCCCGCACGTCATTGTCTTCGACTGCGCGGGCCTGCCTGCGACGGAATTCGCGGAGCTGAGCCGCCATGTTCGCCTCTTCACAGAGACCGCATGGTTGCGCGAAGCGGTTCTGCCACCCACTCTAGAAGACAGCCGTCTCTGGGAACGGCTGTCACCCGTGTCCTCTCGGAAGGTGAGCTGATCGTGCCCCGCACCGGGCTCGCGGCCCTGAGCGACGACGATCTCGTCGCTCTGTCACGCCGCACCACAACGGCTGCGTACGCGGAACTGTGGCTTCGTCACAGCGCCGCGGCGCTCGCTGTCGCGCGCGCTTTCACGACACTGGATGCCGATGACGTCGTGTCCGAGGCCTTCACCCGGGTCTTTGCGCGCATCAAGGATGGCGGGGGCCCGACGATGGGGTTTCGCCCCTACCTCCTGACCGCCGTCAAGAACGTCGCACGGGAGTGGGGCTCGCGTGCGGCCGAGACCACGAGCACGGATGTCGCGGATCTGTCGGCCGACACCGACACGGCGCAGTCGGTCGAGGCCGCTCTGGAAGCAGGCGTCACCGTGTCTGCCTTCCGCTCTCTTCCGACGCGCTGGCAGGAAGCTCTCTGGTACAGCGATGTCGAGGGGTTGAAGCCTCGCCAGTTCGCACCGCTGCTGGGCCTTGCCGCCAACGCGGCGTCGGCTCTGGTCATCCGGGCCCGACGCGGCTTTCGCGATGCCTGGGTCAACGGTCAGCTGCTGGCAGCCGACAACGACGAGTGCCGCGGGGTGCTGTCGATGCTCGGCGCACACACCCGCGGAGCCCTGAGCGCCCGGGATTCCCGCACCGCTGAGGCGCACATCGCGACGTGCGCGAAGTGCGCTCTGGCCTGGAGCGAGGCCCAACAGGTTTCGACGAGGCTCGCCCTCGCGTTGCTGCCGGTCGTCGTGGGGGTTCCTGCTGCCGCCACCTACGCGGCATGGCTGCAGTCCAGTGCTGCTGCAGGAGCCGCGACTGTCGCGGCCGGCGCGACGACCCCGGGGCTCCGACCTCCACGGTCACGGCTTTCCCGGTCGGCCCAGCTCGGTGTCGTGGCAGCCGCGACGGTGGCGGCCGTGGCTCTGGGCGCAGGAGTGTGGGCAGCAGTCGGCACGATTGCCGGTGGTGCGGGCGCCGCGAACCCTCCGGCTGCGCAGCCGGCCTCCCCGAGCGACGTCGAGACCGTCGCTGACCCCGGGCCCGACGAGAGGGCGACGACCCCGGTTCCGGGTTCGGAGAGTCCGCAACCGGCTCCCCGACCCGACCGGTCTTCCGCACCGGCGCCGGCCGCCGGCGACCCCGCGCCCACACCGACGCGCCCGGCCGCTCCCACGCCCGCGCCGACGCCCAGCCCGACCCCGAGCGCGCCGACCCCGAGCCCCACCCCGTCACCCACGCCGACGGTGCCAGCGCTGCCGGCACCCGAGGTCGTCGTCGACGCAAGTGCGGGCACACGGGTGTATCCCGAGCTCTCTGGCGTGAACGCCGAACCGGGCGCGACAGTCGAGATCCTCGACGAAACCGACACGGTGCGAGCGACAACCGTCGCCGACGACGCCGGTGCGTGGGAAGTGACCGACCTGTCGGGCGGCACCTGCGCCACCGACGCGTCGGAGTACCTCCCGGCCGGCGATCACACCCTCACCGCCCGTCAGTCGATCGACGGGCGTATCTCTCCCCTGTCGACCGGTGTGACAGTCTCAGTGGACGCGCCACCGGCGTTCATCTCACCGAGCGAGGGCGAGGTCGTCTCCCGGTCCGGTTTCCTGCTGTCGATCACGGGAACCCCGGCGGCGTCCGTGCAGCGCATCAAGCTGCCAGACCCCTCGCCCTGCCGCCCGACACCGATGGTGCTGGATGCGTCAGGCTCTTTCACCCAGGAGTTCACGCTGCCCGAGTCAGACACGACGGTCACGATCGGCATCCGCTATATCGATCCGGTCACCGGTCGCCACGGAGTCGCGTCGTTCGTCACCTTCGCCGCTGGGTAGCGTCGCCCAACACACGTCAGTCGCGCCATCCTGCGGCATCCGTCACGTCACACCCGCATCACGGCGCGACCGAACCACTCCTCCAGCCTCTGCTGCAACGACTTTCCCGGGTTCGCGTCACGAATTCTCCTTCCCTGCATCTGTGGTGGTGACGGGAAGGAACCGCATGTTCATGCCGACACCACAGCCGGAAGCCACGCCATCAACCTCTGCCGAGGTGCTGTCGACGTTGATCGAGCAGGTGGATGCCGCGTGGCAGCGTGACGACGCGGCCACCGCGGTCCGGCTGCTCAGCGCCGGCCTCTGGCCGCTGTTCCTGGACCGACCGGCCGAACTGCGTCGGCTGCTTGTACCGGTGCCCGAGGATGCCGCACCACCGGCACTCCTGTTGGCCAAGCGGTTCGCGCTGCCCGTGCTCGACAGCCCCGCGCGCATCCGACTGCTGGCGACCCGCCCGATGGATGCCGCGCCGGGGTCGCACCTGGACGCACCGACCGATCAGGGCTGGCGTGTCGCGCAACGGATGATCGCGCACCGACTGCGCGGCGAGTTGGACGAGGCCCGGGATGTCGCGCAGCGACTGCGCCAGCACATCGAGGCCGAGTCGGCGCTCGAGCCCGCCCACCTTCCGCAGTTCCTCGCCGCCGCGTACTCCCAGCTCGGAACGACGGAGTTGCTCGCTGGCGACACCGCCGCGGCGCTCGCCGACTACCGGGCGGCGCTCGCCGCCACCGACGGCGATGCCGAGCTCGGCATCCGTCGCGACGCACTGATCAAACAGGCGTGCGTTCTGGCGATGGAGGGCAGGCTGCGGGATGCCGAAGCGGCGCTCGCGCGTGCCGAGGCCGAGCGTCAACCGAACAACGCCTACGCCGATCGCATCCGTGCGCGCACCCGGCTGGCGCGGGCGCTGATCGCCGTCGAGCGGATGGACGAGTCCGCACCGCAGGTGTTGGCGAGCCTTGACCGCGACGTTCTCTTCGAGTTCTGGCCGCTCGTGGTTCTGGCCGAGGGCCGGTGGCGTCTGGCGACCGGCAACCCCGCGAGCGTGATGGATCTGGTCGACGCCGAGACCGAGAACCGCCAGCTACCGGCTGGCTCGCTCGGGCTGTGCGTTGCGACGTTCCTGCGCGAGAAGGCTGGTGAAATGCTCGGGATGCCGCCGACGATGCCGGTGCGCGACCCGGCCTCCCTCCCGGCGCTGTGCGCCCTCGGCGCCGTGCGCGCCCTCATCACTCGCGCCGACCCGCTGGTGGCGGTCCACGCCGCCCGGTCGCTCGCGCAGCGCCGCGGAATCGGGCCGTCGGTGCGCCTCGAGGCGCTGCTGCTGACATCCCTCGCGCTCCAGCGCGCGGGCCTTCCGGCCGAGGATCGAATCTCCGGCGCCGCGGCGGCACTTGCCCGTGATGAGGGGTTGTGGCGCCCGTTCGCCGTGGTGCCGGCGACTGTGCGCGACGAGGTTCCGCTTGATCTTCCCCCACATCTCGCGCACTCGGCTGTCCCAGCCCCGCCCCCTGCCGTCATCCTCACCCCGCGCGAGCAGGAGGTCTTGACGGCTCTGGCGAACCCCGACTCGCTCGCTCAGATCGCGGCACGACTGCACGTGTCGGTCAACACGATCAAGTCGCAGGTGCGCTCGCTCTACCGGCGGATGGGAGTCTCCTCGCGCCACGAGGCCATCGCCGAAGCGACGCGGCTCGGCCTGGTCTCACTCCCCCCGACCGCCTAGGCGCCGACGGTGCCGACAACGAGCATCGCGACGGCGACGCCGTTGAAGACCATGTGGGTGAGCACGGCGCCCCAGATGCGCGCTGTTGCGACGACCAGGCCGGCACACACGATCCCCACGAGCCCGAGGGTCGCCACCGACCACCAGGTATAGGTGTCGAAAACCAGGTGCAGGCCGATGAAGAGCACGGTCGTTACCGCGATAGCGGCGAACCCTGCCCACGAACGCGAGTTCGTCATCCGTCTGACCGCCGTGAAGATCGCCACGAGCAGCACGGCGCGGAAGAAGAACTCTTCGAGAAGCGGCGCGATCACGACCGGCGCGAGCACGCCGTCGAACCAGAAGGATGCCGGGAGCGACCCATCGATCGTCCCTGCTGTCGGCCACGCGGCGGTGCCGGTGCCGGCGATCTCGAGAAAGCCCTGCGCGAAGCGCAGAATGACCCCGAGCACGATGCCGTAGATCAGGTCGAACGGATGGAAGCGCAGCAGCATCCGGGGCCGGGAGCGCGCGAAGGCGAGGATGATCGCGGCGAGCATCCCGCCCCACAGCGCGGCAAGCGAGAGCGCGGAACCAAGGGTGCCGCCCAGGAGCCGGTCGGCGAGGGTCGAGAGCAAGATGCCGGCGCCGAGCAACAGCACTGCCCATCCGACAAGTTCCCAGTCCCAGCGAGCGACTGTCGACCCGCCCGACCGCCACGAGTGTGCAGCCCGCTCGCTCCGCCTCGATCCCCGCGACGAATCCGACCCCCGAGAGGAGGCGGATCGCCGCGAGGATCCGGGTTCCGCGGTCGAGTCCGAGCGCCTCGACGACCCTGGTTCCGGTGAACGTACTGTCGCCGCGCTAGACTCCGTCATAGGCGCCAGGGTACCTGCCGGGGGAATTCCTCGCCGGTTCGGCGCCAGAACCACATGCTTCTATCCGCATCGCTAGAGCGAGCGGATGCTGTTCCGCCCGCCGCACACCAGCCGACACGCGAGGACCGCCGTGGCCTACCGCTCGAGCACGTCAAGACGCTCCCGAGGCTCTGTGCCCACGTGGGTGTCGATCGTGATCGTCGCGGTGCTGATCCTCGCCGTCGGGGGCCTCAGCTGGCTGGCGATCACGCGCACGCAGACACCTCCCCCGACCGAGGCGCCACGCGTCACGCCGACGATGGGCGTCGAGACTCCGACCGCGACGCCTACCCCGACGCCGACCGTGACCGTGGCGGCGGCAGCGGGTCCGGCCCAGCGATTCCTCGCGACATCCGAGGGCGTGTGGTGGCGCGCGACGGCCGGGCAGTGCGGGTCGATCGAGCCGCTGCTGGAGCGCTCGACCGATGCCGGGCAGACCTGGTCGGATGTCACGCCCCGCTACCTCGGGATCGGGCAGATCCTTTCGCTGTCGCCGTATGCGGCGGATCAGGGCCAGATGGTCGCGCTCATGGGCGCGGATTGCACGCTGCAGGGCATGCGTACCTTCACCGACGGGCAGTTCTGGGAGCCCAACGGCGACATCCTCGCCTCGTCGACCTACATTGATCCCGCGAATCCGCTAGCCGTCGTGACCCCCGCCGGCACCCTCGACGCCCCCTGCGGGGCGCCGACGGGGGTGCGCGCCGGCGACGGCACGACGGCAGTCATCTGCGGATCGGATGCCTCCCAGTCGACGGATGCCGCCACCTGGTCGCCCCTCGGCCAGGCCGGGGTTCTGGCGCTGACCGTGTCCGGCGACGGCCAGGTCACGACGGCCCGGGCGGATGCGGCATCCTGCGACGGGATGCTGGTGGCGGAGCCGGGAGCTGCGACCTGCATCCCGAGCATTCCGACGGATGCCCCGGTCGCCGTCACCCTCGACGGCGAGGGCGTGCCCTGGGTCTGGGCGGGCGACACCTTTGTCTCCACCCGCTGACAGCGCGGCACGAAACCATCCGTTCACATTTCACCCCCTATGGTTGTACCTGTCGGTGCACATGGGGACGGGGCATCGACACCCGAAGTGGTGGCCACAGAGATCTGGGGATCAATGGTCGAGGTCCTTGTCGTGTGCACGGCGAACATGATTCGTTCGCCGCTTGCCGAGCTGTACCTGCGCGATAAGTTCGCGGATGGTTTGATCACGGTGCGCAGCGCAGGCACGCATCCAGCGCCCGGCGACGGGATGACGCGACGGGCTCGCGATGCCGCGACGTCGCTGGGTCTGTCGATGACGGATGCCGAGTCTCATCGCCCGCAGCTTCTGACACGCGAGATGGTCGAGCAGGCCGACCTCATTCTCGGCGCGTCCCGCATCCACCGCAGCGCGTGCGTGCGGATGGATCTCAGCGCCTTGGGTCGCGCATTCACGATCCGCGAGTTCGCCAGGCTCTCAGCCCTGGTTGATGACAACGCCCTCCAGCGTGCGGTGGATCGTGCGGGCGAGGACCCGAGTGCGCGGGTCCGCGCCGCGACCGACCTTGTGCGCGAGGTTCGGGGCACGACGGATCCGCCCGGAGACCCGACGGTCGATGACGTGTTCGACCCTGAGCTGTCTCGGCGTCGTGCGCACTACGCCCGGGCGGTGGCGGAGATGATCCCGGCGCTTGATGCCGCAGTGGCATACGCCAACCGCGTTCGCGAGGCCTCTCTCGTTCGGTGAGCGAGCCGCGCCTCCCGGTCGTTGAGCGAGCGCGAGCCGGGCGATGTGCTCGCCTTCGGGAAGCAGCCCCCCGAAGAACGCTTCGGAGGTTTGCTCGTCGTCAACTCCGACGCGCAGGCCGGCGCTGAGAACGCGGGAATTCTCACCCCACCGATCGATCGCCTCGCGCGACCAGCGCAGAACTGCCCCGCCTCGGGTCGTACGCTCGAGCGTTCCGATGTTCGTGTCGTAGAGCCGAACGGGCAGGGTGTCGATCATGAGTCGGATGCCGCAGCGTCAGGATCGTCGGCCTCGGCGACCAGTCGAACGCCCAGCGCGGCGAGCACCTGCAGGTAGTGAGTGTCGAACCTCTTGGCGCGCCCAGTTTCGAGTTCGTGGACATAGCGCTGGCCGACCCCGAGAGCTGTGGCGAGTCGGCGTTGCGACCACCCGTGCTGTTCTCGGATGCGACGGATGAGCCGCCCGAGGTCACTCGGGTCGTCGATGAGCACTCGCATGGGACGACCCCCTGGCGCCGGTGATTCCCGTTTTAGCATCATACCCCGCTTGATGTTATTTCGGGAATCACGGTGCAACTGATTCCCGAAATGACATCGGAGAGCGGCGAGTCTCACGTGAAGCAGCCCAAGCCTGAGCCTTGTGTAGCCGTACGGCGACATCCTAGAATGATTCCGTACGGCGACATTCCCACAAGGAGCCGTACGGCGACATACCACCAGCGAGGGGAGCCCCGAATGCTGACGATGCGCGATGCGTCGGCCGTTGTGCGAGAGCTGCGCACGCAACGGGGTTGGACGCAGCAGGACCTCGCTACACGAGCGCGGTTGTCGCGATCCTTCGTCGCCGATGTCGAGTCGGGCAAGCCGACGGTTGAGTCAGCGAAACTCTTTGATCTCTTCCAGGCGTTCGGCTACGAGGTCGTGCTGCGGGACCTCGCGACCGGACAGGTGCTGCGGTGACGGCATCCGAGCTGGCGGTGTACCTGGATGGCGCCCCGACGGGGATGCTCACCCAGTCGGCATCGGGAAACGTCAGCTTCACCTATGACGCCGGCTACCGAGATCGTGACGATGCGACTCCCCTGTCGCTGGCGATGCCGCTGAGCGCGACGACACACCGAAAGCGGATCGTGCTCCCCTGGCTTCAAGGGCTGCTCCCCGACAACGACGAGGCGCTGCGGGCGATCGGACGCCGCTTCGGGGTGTCACCCGCGAATCCGTTGGCGCTTCTTGAATACATCGGAGCAGATGCGGCGGGCGCGGTGCAGATCCTTCCGCCCGGGGAGCTGGCGAGCGACGCGCTCGCCGAGCAGAGCGCGCGGCCGGTCACTGACGAAGAGGTGGCCCTGATGCTCGATCAGGTGGTCACCGAGTACACCGACGGCGTGGCTGTCGGTAACGGCGCTGGGCGCTTCACCA
Source organism: Microbacterium sp. 67-17 (assembly GCF_001898325.1). Lineage (GTDB taxonomy): Bacteria > Actinomycetota > Actinomycetes > Actinomycetales > Microbacteriaceae > Microbacterium > Microbacterium schleiferi. Next base: position 185,638 of record NZ_MKTR01000014.1, on the reverse strand, counting down.
TCGCCGGCGCTCAGCCGAAGATTGCGCTGTTCCGGATGCCGGATGGCCGCTGGGCAGTCCCCGGGGGAAGCCAGCCGACGACACACATCCTCAAGCCGGTCGTCGGTGCCTTCCGCCGCATCGACGTGGTCGAGCAACTCACTCTGCGCGCAGCGGCGCATCTTGGATGTCAGGTCGCCACCGCGCAGCTCGGCCGTATCGGCGACTGGGATGTCTTGATCAGCGAGAGATACGACCGCCAGTGGACGGACGGGCGGTGGCATCGACTCCACCAAGAGGACATGTGCCAAGCGCTCAGCGTGGCGCCCTCGAAGAAGTATCAGCAACGCGACGGCGGACCGGGCGTGGCCAGCATCGCTCGGCTCATCGGCTCCCTGCCGCTGGTCGCGGATCGCGAAGCGACCGGCGCCGCGTTCTTCCGCGCGTTCGTCTTCAACGTCGTTGCGGGGTGCGCGGATGCTCACGCGAAGAATTACTCCCTCATGCTGCGGGGCCGCTCGGTGGAGCTCGCCCCTCTCTACGATCTGCTGACGTACGCCGGGTACTGGGATGGCTCAGCGAGCATCAGCAGTGCGATGAGTGTGGAAGGCGAGTATGCGCTCGACCGCATCTCTGTGGCAGGCCTGGTCCGCACGGGGTCACGATTCGGGGTCCGCCCCAACGACGCATCCGCGATCGTTCACGAGATCAGATCGGGTGCTGTCGACGCTTTCGAGGCTGCTCGAGCCAGCATGGCCGATTTCACTCTCGACCCCGACGCTGTCGCAGTGATGGATGCCGCGTTGGCAGGCGTTCGCCGCCTCCCCCTCGTCCGCGTTCGTTGAGCGCGCGAACCGAAACGAGCCACCCCTCCCCGGCCGCCTCGCGAGCGAAGCGAGTCGAAGCGCCCCCAGGTACCCTCGATGCATGCCGATCGAGATCCTCACCGTCTGCACCGGCAACATCGTCCGCTCCCCCCTCTCAGAGCTGTACCTGCGCCTCCTCCTCGCCGACCTCCCGGTCGAGGTAGCAAGCGCAGGCACGCAGCCGCGCCCGGGTGAGGCGATGACCGATAACGCGTGCGAGATCGCGGCCGAGCTCGGCATCCCGGCGCCAGAGATCGAGGCTCATCAGGCCCAGCGCCTCACCGAACCGGTGCTCGCCGGTCGCGACCTCGTGCTGGCCATGACCCGCGCGCACCGTAAGGCGGTGGTCGAACTCGATCCGTCGCTGCTGCGCAGAGCGTTCACGATCCTCGAGTTCGCGCGGCTGTCACGGCATGTGACGGATGCCGAGATCCACGAGGCCGCGACGGATGCCGGCGACGATCCGCGAGCGCGGTTCCAGGCCGCACTCGCACGAGTCATCGCGGTGCGCGGCACGGTCGATGCCCCGGGCGATCCGACCGAGGATGACGTTCTTGATCCGGCGGGTCGCAGCTGGAACACCTACGAGACCTCGATGAGCCAGCTGCTTCCCGCGGTAGAAGAAGTGGCTCGCGTCATCCGCGCCGCTCTCACCTGACCCTCGAACGTCTGTGGCTCGACGAACACGACCCGGCCAGCGGGCAATCCGGGTCGACATGCCCCGCCCTTCCGGCGGTCATATCGACTACTTCGGGGATCCCAGCGATAGCCGGATGGTCATTCTGGTAGGCCGCGATGACTTCCCGCGGGACGAGCTGCTCCTTACCGGCCTCATCGATCTTCTTCGTGACGAAGGCTGGTCGGTCGGCCACTGGTTCTCACGCCACGAGGAGACTCGCAGGCTGACGATGCCACCCTTCGTTCTGTCGTGGCCTCGCCCGGCCCGAGCGCTGATCATCGGACCACTGTTGCTACTCCACCCAAGTCGATGGCAGTACTTCATTCCGGGAAACTGGGCGCGAGCCGCCTCGGTCGCAGCTCGCGCTGATGCCCTCCTGACCACACTCCAGCAGGTGAGCCACGAGGAAGTGTTTCTGGTGGCTCGGTCAGCAGGCGCCCGAGTTGCGACGCTAATCGCGGATGCTGCAGGCGTTCGAGGAGTGATCGCGCTTGGCTACCCCTTCGAGAACCCGGAAGAGGGCCCGAACCCAGACAGATATCTGCACCTCGCGACCCTGGAGAGCAGGCTCCTCATCCTCCAGGGAGTCAATGACGAGTACGGCGGAAGAGGTGCCGCAGAGGCATATCCGCTGGCCGCAGCAAGTCGGCTCGAGTTCCTCGACACCGACCACAACATGAGGATGGACCAGATCTCATGGCAGAAAATCCGGGAGCTGATGGTCGACTTCCTCGACGGGTAGCTGCGGCGCAACCCTGAACGGATACCAGCCGGATACCAGCGCGAAATACCGGGTGTGTGAGGATAGTTCGAGGATCCCCAACCGAGAGGCACCATGGAGCTCCGCGACTATCTGCACATCCTGCGCAAGAACTGGCTCATCATCCTTGCGCTGACGCTCGTCGGTGTCGGTGCCGCCGCGGCGTACTCCCTGACGCGCACGCCGTTGTATGAGTCGACGAGCACCGTCGCGGTATCGACCCAAACCTCTGGCGCCATCCAAGAGCTGCAGCAGGGCTCCACCTTCACGCAGGCTCGCGTGGCGACGTATGTCGTGGTCGCGGAGTCGCCGCTCGTGCTCGATCCGGTGATTGATGATCTCGACCTTGACCTAACTCCTGACGAGCTCGCCGAGATGGTCTCAGTGTCGGCTCCACTCAACACAACGGCGATCAACATCACGGTGACGGATGCCGATCCGCAGCTCGCCGCCGACATCGCCAACGCCACGGCTACGAGCCTTGGCAACGCTGTCGAAGACATTGAAACGACAGCCGACCTGACCGCGAGCCCGGTGAAGACAACGGTCATCCGCCCGGCTCTCCCAGGTACGACGCCGGTCAGCCCGAACGTTCCCCTGAACCTCGCTCTCGGTGGCCTCATCGGTCTCGCACTGGGCATCGCGGTAGCCATCCTGCGCACCGTGCTCGACACGAAGGTGCGAACGCCGCGTGATGTCGCTCAGCTGACCGATCGCCCGATGATCGGCGTGATCCCCTTCGACCCGAAGGCTGCCGAGCGACCGATCATCCTCGAGGCCGACCCGACGAACCAGCGGGCCGAGTCGTTCCGCGCCCTGCGCACGAACCTGCAGTTCATCGAGATGGATGGCGGCACGAGCTTCGTCATCACCTCGAGCATTCCCAGCGAGGGCAAGTCGACGACGGCGGTCAACCTGGCGATCGCGCTCGCGGATGCCGGCAAGCGGGTGGCCCTCATCGACACCGACCTGCGCAAGCCCAAGGTTGCGGACTACCTCGGCATCGAGGGCGCGGTCGGACTCACGGATGTCTTGATCGGTCGCGCGAAGGTTACCGATGTCATGCTTCCCTGGGGCCGCCGACCGCTGTACGTGCTGCCCGCTGGAAAGGTGCCGCCGAACCCGTCCGAGCTGCTCGGGTCGTCGCAGATGAAAGCACTCCTCGAAGACTTCGTGAACACCTTCGACGTCGTCATCTGCGATGCTCCTCCACTTCTTCCGGTGACGGATGCCGCGGTTCTGTCGAGACTTACGGCTGGCGCGATCGTCGTCACGGCCGCTGGGCGCACGTCGACCCACCAACTCGACGGAGCTCTCGACGCTCTCGAGACCGTCGGCGCGAAGGTCGCAGGCCTCGTCATGACGATGGCACCGACGAAGGGACCTGACTCGTACATGTACGGCTACGGCTACGGCTACGGCTACGGCTACGGCTACGGCCACTCCGACAAGAAGTAGTTCGGCCGCCGAACCCATTGCGACGACGTACCTACCGCCACCAAGAGCGAAGACGAGGACGGACCGTCAGCGCGCAAGCACAGCGACGATCTGATCCACTGCGCGTGGGGGGTCCCACGTCCGCCGACAGGTGAGGCCCGGGCCTAACAGCGGTCCGCGAGGTCGGGATGAGCAATGAACTCCGTGTGGGCCTGCGGCTGCTCGACGACATCCTTGTCGATCAGGGCGGGTTGTCAACCGCGGTCCACGAGTCGCAGTCAACAGAGGGGACGCGCTCACCCTACTGCTCATCATCGACCAGTTCGGGAGAGCCGCTCTGCGACAGAGGTGCGGTGTTCTCGCCGACGCAGGAATGTAGTCGGCGGTGAACTTGAATCGATTGGCGGACGCCGGGTTCGGGTTCGTTGTCGGATCGCGAACCTCGTCGACCGATACAGCCTCGCCGAGCACTACGCGACGGTCGAGAGTGTCGCCATCGACGGGGACGATCGAGGCCACTCGCGCCGCGGGTGCGGGTCACAAGCGGAAGAGCTGCGACAAGGATCGCGTTGAGTAGGCAGGTCGAACACGCCGAGCAGATCAACGCAGTATCCGCCCGGCAAAGCAGAACTGATTCGTGACCCTGGGCGCGAAGCCTGGCGTGAACCCGAACAGTGCCGAGAACACCGCTCGCGCACCGGGGCGGAAGGGATACGTAACCGGCCTCGCCATCGCCGCGGCCAGCGCCTCGGAGATGGTATCGGCCAACTGCGAAATCTTCGGGGTCGATGCGGGGTTCCAGATGGCCAAAGACCGACCTAAGCGCGACCGAGATGCGCGTCCCCCGGACTCGATCCCACGCACCTCACCGGCATGGTCATCGCCTCGCGATCACCCAATACCCTTCAGGAGCAGCGACTTCACCGTCCGACGCATCGTCCTCACGCTGTGGCCGTTGCGCGAGATCACGATCATCGTCGACGGACACGAACTCACGGCGCCGACACCATCGCAGGGAGATGGTCGAGATCCTTATCAAGCTCTACCGTGAGCGCCACGTACCAACCTGAGAACGTCCAGGCGTCTTCGTGGCCGAGGACTCGAAGAACTCCCATCATCCAGGAAGCCTGGCTCCTTGCCCGCGCAGGCCTACCCACCTTGACCCTCACAATCGTGAAGAGCCCCTCTAGGACTCTGAGCGTCGATTGCGCACAATCGGTATAAGCATCGGACCCATTGCGGCGACCAGACAAGTTATGAGTACGAACACTGACGCGACGGGAGCGAACTCGAAGAGAGCTGTGGCTCCCGCCGCGGTAGTCGTGGTCACCAAGGCGAACACGGTCCATCCGGCAGAAAAGCCAGCGTCGCGCCACGAGACCTCGAGTCGCATGCGTCGAGCTAAGAGATGGGACCCCACCGCCATCGCTGCATAGCACGCGACGTACGCAATGGCAACGCCGATCGCGCCCAGTAGATCGCCAAGTACAAAGGTTCCTCCCACGAGGACAACCGTTCCGAACAGCGTCGTAATCCAGCTCCAACGTGTGTCACCGGCCGTATTGGTCACGAAATTCATCGCTAGAATGTAAATCGACCAAAATAGCCCCCCCATACCGAGAACCGAAACGATCGGTGCAACAAATCCATAGCTTGACGGAAGTGCAATGAGATTGAACGGAATAGATGCCGACGAGACAGCAACCGGAACGGCAACGGCGAGAAGCAGTTGAAATCGAGCCTTAGGCGCAAGACGACGGTCGGGTGCGGGAAATGAAGTCGCCGAGTAATCGACAAGAAAGACTCGGTTGACCTCGTTTAGGAGCAGTAGGCCAATACTCGCCGCATTGAATGCAACCGAGTAGGCGCCAACTTCCTCAAGGCTTAAGAACGTCGCCATAAGGGGACGCGTCAGCTGCGAAATGACCCACACCGACATTGCATGGGGAACAAGTGGGCCGACGAACTTTAAGAATGGATGGACACCAAGTCGCCAATAGCGGGTGATGGGAGGGCGAACGAGCACGAGTGCAGTAATCAGTGCCGCGCCTGATGATCCCAGGTCAGAGTAGACCCAGCCCTCCGGGCCATAGCCGAGCACAATCACAAGCAAAATCTTCAGAGCGAGTGACACCAATATGGTCACGATCGAAAGTGCGAAAAAATAGGATATGCGCATCGAAGCACGCAGCATAGGCATTGCGAAATATGCTGGATACAATCCCAGACCAATAGCCAAGATCTCCAGCGCGAGCAAGGAGGTAGGCATCTGCAAGACGGTGGCATTGACGCCAAAGAGCGTCACCGACGCGACAAGGATCAAGGCAGGACCAACGAGGAGCAACCAGAGAGACGCGACCGACAGAAAATGCTTCGCACCCGAGTCAATCTTCAGGCGGGCAGCGGCACGAAATACTCCCATCTCGGGAGCGACGCCAAAAAGCGTACCCAGAAGCAGCCCGCTGGCGGTCAGAAGGGACACCGTTCCGTAATCTTCGAGACTCATGGCCCGAGAAACGAAAGGAAGAAGAAGGAGTGAAAGTGAGCGTTGAATCAACGCAAGCGCAGTAAATGCGATGACGGCACGGCGTGTACCCGAGGTCAAGCGTGGCCGCCGCGGAGAAACTCAGAGATCATGCCGCGCTCGTACGCTATCCACTGCAGCGCAGACGAGCGGCCGTCCGCGGAACCTAGATTGAGAGCTAGCTGCATTATCCATCGAGGCATCCGAGCAACGGATTTGATTACCTCGACTCGTGCTCGACCCGGCGACAAGTATTTTCGATCGAGCCGCATGTTACCCTTGCCAAAGTTCATATGTTGCCGTAGTCTGCTGCGAACATCAGCTCTCATGTAGTAATTGATGCGAGCAGCAGGGACGTATAATAGCGGGTAGCCGTTGTCTTCTGCGCGCCAGAAGAAGTCTATCTCGTCGGCACCCCCGGCGAAACGCTCGTCGAAGCCGCCGATTTCGTCGAAGGCGCTTCGACTGAAGGCGCAATTGGCGCCGATCGGATACCGGCGTCGGGTAGCGCGGTGCACCTGAAGCGCGTCCACTGACTCGAGCCAGATACCCGAGTCATCTACTCTGTCAAATGGACCTGCCATACAATACGCTCCACGTCGATATTCTTGAGCGTAGGCCTGTATCCATCCCTGTTGAACTTCGTCATCCGAATCGCAGAGCAGTACTAGCTCACCATACGACCCTCGAACGCCGTCATTTCTGGCGATGTTGATGCCTGCAGCGCGTGATGCGTCAACGACTCGCACGATTGCTCCGAAGGATTCGGCGACGTCAACGGTGTGGTCTGTGGATCCGTTGTCTGCAACAACCACTTCGAAGCTAAAGGAAGTCACCTGCTGAGTAAGCGCCCTGAGTTGCCTCGCGAGGGTGTCCCCCCCGTTGCGACAGGGGATGACGACCGACACGTAGGGGCGCGAGGAAGATGTCACGGGACGAGGCTAGCGTGTGAACGAGCCAACCAGGTGTCGCGTCCTCGAGTGGTAACCGCCCGGAAACCCAGGAGTGATAGAACTTCTGTCGTGAGGCTTCAGATATCCAAGTTGTACTTCCTGACGAGGGCGATGCTGGCATTAGTCGCGGCACGCAACCGTGAGAAGATCCTGCTGATCGGCTCGCCCTATCACTCGAACCTCGGGGATCAGGCGCAAACGCTTGTCACTGAGGAGTGGCTCGCGGACCTATTCCCGGGCGTCCCCGTGATCACAATAGATACACGTACCGCAGCGCTACGGAACAACTCGATCCTTAGGCTCGCGAGGCGATGGGGGCGATCCGGAGACCGCGTCTTTCTGCACAGCGGGTACCACATGACAGATCTCTACCCAGACGAGTTGCGCGTCCAGATTGCATGTTTGCGCATCTTCGACAAGAATCCTGTTGTAGTACTTCCGCAGACGATCAATTTTGCCGGTACTTTCGACATGAGCGAACTGGCGAGCTCCATAATTGCGCATCCGAAGTTGCTTATTGTTGCACGTGACGAGCGATCAGAGGAGATTGGGCGAGGACTCTTTCCTGGGGTCAAAATTTCGCTCGCACCCGACGTTGTCACAAGAGCTATTGGGAGCTTCACTTCGGAGGAGGCCAGGATCGGCATAAATCTGTGTTTGCGAAATGACAAGGAGTCGATGTACGGCGAAGGAGAGAAGGCTCGAGATCTCGAAGAGCAACTCGCTCGGATTGCGACAGTCTCGCGAACGGACACCGAGTCACCTCTGTCCGCCGAAAGACTCCGTCATAATCTGGCATATGCCATTCACGATGCATGGCATAATTTCGCCACCTTCCGAGTCACCGTGACTGATCGCTATCATGGCACAATCTTCTCCGTGATAGCAGGGATTCCCGTAGTTGTTCTGTCGTCAACAGATCATAAGCTGGCTTCCGGGGTGAGGTGGTTCGAGAATGGGCCATACTCCGAGCGCGTACGCTTCGCGAGTACGGCAGAGGAGGCCGCGGAACTCGTCAAGGAGTTCTATGCAGCCTCGCTCCCACGAATTGAGGGCAGATACTTCGTCACTGAGTACTTCGCCGCGCTAGAGAAACTGATCCTGGAGCACTGCAACGCATGAACCGTCAGAGCAATCTCCATCCATACGAGCGCGTATTGCGGGCTGGACTCGACGTGGGAAGCGGTATTGCCCCCATTGCTTCGTCCTATGCGTCAATTGAACTCAACTCGTTTGGATTGTACGAAACCCGCATTTCTCCGGAGACTCCTGAAGAAGATCTTGACATGCTTGGCAGGATGAGCGCAATGTGTGATATGCGCGAACTGGATGAAAGCGAACTCGCTGCTGAGCTGTTCGGCTCCAACTCCTCTGTACTTGTCGACGATGTTGTCGGAAGGTACTCGGCGCTATACGCGGGACACGTGCGCGAAGGAGACTTTCGCGCAAAGGCGAGCTCAGGGGGCTGCGCCTCATGGTTGCTGGTGGAGCTGCTGCGGCGAAACCTTATTGATGGTGTTCTGCATATCGCACCGAGCTTTGGTGGAGATGGAAGCCTACTCTTTGACTACGCGATATCGCGTGACGAAAGTTCCATCCGAGCCAGGTCGAAGTCTCAGTATTATCCGGCAGAGTTATCACGGGTGCTCGGGGAGGCGCTGAACTTGCCGGGACGTTATGCGGTGGTGGGAATTCCGAGCATCGTGTACGAAATTCGTTTGGCATGTCGGGAACTCCCGTTGCTCAAGGAACGGCTCCCGTATGTACTTGGCCTCGTTTGTGGCCACCAGAAGTCGACGAGATACGTTGAGAGCTTTGGGTGGCAGGCGGGCATTAGCCCAGGAGAATTGCGCTCGTTCGACTTTAGGGTCAAGAATGAGGAGGGATTTGCGTGGAACTATCGAATGGCGGCAGTGGGTGCGCGTGACGGCGAGCCATTCGAGGTCCTCTTGTCGCAAGAGGATCTTGTTGGCTCTGACTGGGGCCACGGATTCTTTAAGGCGAAGTTTTCAGACTACACCGACGATGCCTTCAACGAAACGGCGGATGTCGTTTTCGGAGACGCTTGGCTACCGGAGTACGAGAGGGATGCTTCCGGAAACAACATTGTGATCGTTAGGAACCCTGATTTGCAGACTATCTTCGAGGAGGGGATAGCGGAGGGCCGTTTGGACCTCGTCTCGGTGGACGTTCAAACCATTCGACGATCTCAGCGCGGTCTGATCAATCACACGCGAGGCGAGTTGCCTTGGAGGCTTGATCGTGCCGCGCGCCTCGAGGGGTGGGCGCCCTCCAAACGTGTCGCGCCTTCGCACTCCCTCCCTCTGCTTCGCAGACTCGTGCAGCGCACTAGGTTGGAGATTGCTGGACGCAGTCACGTAACTTATGCGAGGGCTCGGGATTCTGGCGATATGTCAATCTTCATTCGAAGCATGAGACCTCTGACCTGGCGCTACTCTCTCCTGTACCGTGCGATTTTCGTCTCGAGTACGATCAAGACCCGAGGTGTTCGTTACGTTCTCGGCAAGCTGATTCAGCGCATTCGCATTCGACGCTAGCGCGTGTTCCTGTTTCGCCCGCAGTCGGCGCCGATGCGATCCCTCCATGGGAGATCCCCTGGTGCCGATGACGTCGAGTCGTTCATTCATCGCGAGGTTCAGAAACGGCCTTGCTCCCGAACCTCGGTGTCAACCAAATGCAGCGCGAACTCCCCCAGCAGCACCCTCAATGACACTTGCTAAACCTGATGGTCCCGACCCGTGGCGACCATTGTCGCGACGTTCCGAATTGCGTACCTGCGATACCGCCCGCGGAGCGCCGGAGACATCCTCCTAGTGAGCAGAGCGAGCTCAGTAAAGAAATCCTGGCGCTCCGCCGGCGTCAGCGCCGCCGAACTCGCTATCGTTCGCCAGTCGAGTCGAGGGAGCACGCGGTTCACGTGCTCTGAGAACGTACGCCAAAGCGTCGGCTCGCTGCGCGTCCTCTCCGCATAGTCATCCTCCTGGCTGACTTGACCTACCGAGCGCCTATATAGGACCACGGGTATGCCCGTCCTCAGGATTCTCTTTTCCGAGAGTGCGGCCCGCAGAACAAACTCGTAATCCTCAGCCACATCAGTCGACCGGAATCCGCCAAGCTCCTCAACCGCTTCACGGGCCATCAAGGCGGTCGGGTTCGAGAACGGCATATGATGCAACAGCGCAATTCCAGTATCAGCGTTTGTGTAACGCCACGGGCTGGTAGGCCGCAGTCCAGCAATTCCGGTACCGAACCACAGCGCCGCACCAAACACCATGTCGGCATCCTCTAACATCGACACCTGCACGCTAAAGCGATGGGGCAGGCAAATGTCATCAGAGTCCATTAGCGCGATAAGCCTGCTATCAGATCTATTCATCAACTCGGTCCGCGCTCGACCTGGCCCCACCGGGTGGCCCTCGTGCGCGAAGAGTTTCACCCGTGGGTCGCGAATTCCCGACACAATCGAACAGGTGCTGTCTGTACTAGCGTCACTCCAGACCAGCACTTGCGAGTCTTTAGGGAGCGCTCGTAGTGTCGATTCTATTGCCAACTTGATCGTCGCCTGCGCGTTATGAGCCGGCATGACAACTGTGATTTCCGGCAAAGGCTACCCCCTTTCGTCGAGCGTCTCGCCAAGAACAGACTTGAGACGCACCGAACGTCCTTCTGATCGACGCGCCAAGGCGGAATGGGTTGCATGGACCACGAGTCCGATGACGGCAGCGCCCAGCGCATAGTACAGAAGCCGCATCTCCGACCTTAAGTTGTACTGCGTCGCCTGAAGCACTAGAAGGATACTCAGGCCCAATGGGACTAGGTAGTAGACCTGCCCCCCCGCGCTATCACTAAGTTTGCGCCCGACTCGCTGGACAAACCCAAAGATGACACCGAGAACACAAAAGGACACGACCGCCACCCAAATACCCTGATTCGCAATTTCGCCGATTGCACCGTATGGCGTGTAGTGATTCAGACGCAGCCGCGACGCCACCTCATACCAGCCAGCTTCACTACCTCCAAGAAGCGAGATGCTCGTTGCCATGTCCGATGCAGAGATTTGAGGTCGCACGAATGCAGTAGTTCCAACGATATTGAACCCGCTCAGAACGTTGTTGATGGAGGCGAGCCACAAGTCGGAACCAAGGTCTGCAGATGGGAGCGCTGTCACGTACGGAAATAGTCCATGAGACGCCTGATTTCGCAGAACTAGCGGAATCGGCCAAAGTACGGCGACAAGTGCGCCGACGACGAGCAGCTGATAGACCCTCAATCTATGCCGTCCTGAAAGCACCATCCCGAGGAAGACCAAGATCGGCGCCAAGGCCAAGTTCCGACTGCCCATCGCGAAGAACATCAGCGAGTAGGAAAGGACCAGCACAATGGCCCAAAACCGTGCAAAGCTGCTTTCAGTCGAGGCGATCACAAGGCCGAGCAGTACGCAACTAGCGATGGAAGATATCGTAAGTAGACTCTCGAGGTTTCCGAGTTCACTTGAGAATCGAAGTGGTCTCTCTAAATACCACCCGATGCCTCGATATGCAACTGAGAGAATTAGCACACTGGCGGCGAGAGTCAACGCGCCGGCGACAATTCTTGGCGTCACTGCGACAGAGGGAAAGTTGGCTCGCGCAGGAGAACCTGCCGTCGCCGCGGCGCAAGCGAGCACGAGCAACTGCGCGGCGACAAATAGCCAAAGAGTGGCGACCTGGTCTCCCCCACTAAGCGTGGTGTTTGCGCCCCCTGTGCCGCCTAGATCGGCGAGCTGATTGCCGAACGTGAAGCCAAACAAGGCCGTTGGGGTCATAACAACCGCGAATATTAGGGCCGGAGACTGCCATAGCGGGGCGAGACGCTTCCAGGAAAGTAGAAGCGAGCCCACCAAAACAACTCCCGCGGGTATCACTGATGCGAGTTCTGGCTCCAGGATTGCGGCTATGCAGGTGACCACGAGAAGTGGGAGGAGAAGAAATTGAGCGAGGAGATGGCGGCGGTGAACAACGCGCGGCAGGCCTGAGATCTCTGGATTCGACACGAGTCTATTCGGCCTCTCCGTATGCCTCGAGTATCGGCGATACGGCAGATCTAATCGTCATCGTTGAGTGCAAGAGGTGGTAAGCGGCCTCCGCCTGCCGCTTCGCGGCGGTAGCATCGCCAAGCAACTCCGACACTGCGCTGGCAAGCGCACTCGCCGACCCATCTGTAACAACCGCGGCCCCGGCTCTCCTGCACTCGTCGGCGATTCCCAGCGAGTCCGTTACGACTGCCGGGGTACCGACTCGAAATGCTTCGAGCACCGTCATGGGGAAAACTTCTCCCGTGGACGGGAGAACGAATACATCAGCCCGCGCCATCGCCGCATCCGTGGACTCGGGCGCAAGCGGCCCAACGACTCTAACTCTATCTTCGAGTGCGAGCCGGGAGATCGTATCGCTCACGGCCGCCAACTCACCCTCGTCCGGCCCGGCGATCGTGAATTGAACATCGCTCAACTGCCTAGAGACGATCGCCGCCATCTCAACGAAGGCGACCGGTCTCTTTCGCTCATGGAGTCGCGCCAAGAACAGGACTTCGCGCGTCCCGCTTTCCCTTACAACGCGCACGGGCTGACGATCCGGAATTGCAACACCGTTGACGACTCGTCGCACCTTGACAGCGGGCTCTACACCCGCCAGATCGACCTCTTCAGCGGCGGTCAGTGCGAACACGACACGAGAGTGGCGAAGCACCCGCCGCGTCGCCAATAGATCGACTACTCGCGCCGACATCCTCTTGCTCGGGTCGACCATTCCGTGCGTCTGAGCAAAGACTGGTATGTCGGCTGCTTGCGCGATGCTTGCAGCAGGGAGCGTAACCAGATCTCTCGCCAGGTGTACATGAATAGCGTCGTAGTTCTTGACGTTATCTCGCAACCAGCGAAGCATTGGCCAACTCACAAGCGAGGCAAAACCGCCGACGGGCGCAAGCTTTCTCGCCCGAAAGCGCAATATGCCGTACCCCCCGCCATCAAACTGACCGACCCCCTCTCTTGGGGAGCCAACCGCAAGGTCCACCACATGCCCTTGTCTCGCCAACTCGGCGCACTGAGTATGTGCAACCCGCGTCGGCCCGCCGAAGGCTCCATCGGGGGAATCGAGAGTTGCCACATGGAGGATTCTCACTCACACCAGCCCTTCACACCCTCACGCCCACGAGCCACGTCTCTGCGGCTCAACTTGGCTCATTACTGCGGTCAATGGTCCAGCGTTGACCAAGTACGACAGCGGCGGGAGTGCCAAAAATGGCGTCCTGCGGCACCCTCCCGGACACGACGGTCCCGGGTACGACCAAACTATTCTGCTCGACGAGGCTCCCCCCAAGCACGATGCACCGGGAAGTTACCCACGCGCCATCCTCTATACGTATCGCACGCGTGATAAGCGCCATGTCCGTGCGATGCCGATGACTCCCGGTCGTCAGGAAGGTCTCCTGAGAGATCACGACGTCGTGCCCCACGTAGATGTGGTCCTGGTTGTGAAACCACACCCCTTCGCCGATCCACGAGCGCGCCCCGATGTGGAGCTTCCACGGAAACTTCACCCGGGTCCGCGGGCGGAAGACCACGCCCTCTCCGATGTCGGCGCCGAAAGCTCTGAGGACGCGCACCCTCAAACTCGAACTGATTTGCCACGCGTTGGTGATGAACAGCAGCTCGCAGATCGCCCAGAGGTAAACGAACCACGCGGGACGATCCCAAGCGGCGTGCTCACCTGGAGCCTGGGAAAGATCGATGACTGGGATGTCTGACACAACCCTTCCCTTCTGCGTAACCGTCACGAAATCACGACCACGATAGCCTCTCAGCATGTCGCGCCGTTCACCCGACAGTTCACCCCGCGTGCTCGTGGTAGGTATCAACTACCCCCCCGAGCACACTGGTATCGCTCCCTACACGGGTTCCATGAGCCGCGGACTCGCCCGGAGAGGGATCGCCGCACGCGTCATTACGGCCCATCCTCATTATCCGGACTGGAAGATCAAGCCAGGTTACGGGCAGTGGTCACGCAGCGAACATCTCGACGGCGTCGCGGTGAAACGGGTTCGACACTACGTTCCGAACCCTCCCAAAGGAGCGCGGCGGCTTGCTTCGGAAGTGAGCTTCGGCGCGCGCTCGACGGTCAGTCGGTGGGGGTCGCCAGATGCAATCGTCGTCGTGTCCCCGGCGATGATATCGTCAGCGATGGCGGCCCTCAGAGCCAAGGCGCTGCATCGCTCGGCGCCCCTAATCGTCTGGGTACAGGACCTCTACGCGCGCGGAATGGTCGAAACCGGCCAAGGCGGCCGTGCGGCACAGGGGCTTGCCGCTATCGAAGGTCGTCTCCTACGCAGCGCTGACCGCGTCGTCGTGATCCACGACCGCTTCGCCGACATCGTCGCCCGTGACTTCGGCGTGGATCGCGACCGGATCATCGTAGTTCGCAACTGGACCCACCTGGCACCGTTCCCCCCAATCGATGTCGCAGCTACCCGCAAACGGTTCCGCTGGAAACCCGACGAAACCGTCGTGCTGCACACAGGGAACATGGGGGTGAAGCAAGGCCTCGAGAATGTCATCGATGCGGCTCGAGTCACGGAGCACTATCGCGATCCGGTGAGGTTTGTGCTCGTCGGCGACGGCGGCGAGCGGGAGAAGCTACAGGAGCTGGCACGCGGCGTTGCGCCGCTCCAGTTCGTGCCCCCGCTGGACGACGCGGACTACGCTGCCGCTCTCAAGAGTGCCGACATCCTGCTCGTCAACGAGCTGGCCGGGGTCGCCGAAATGGCCGTGCCGAGCAAGCTGACCTCATATTTCCAGGCTGAGCGTCCGGTCATTGCCGCGACCGACCCGTCCGGAATCACCGCGGCTGAAGTTCGGGCAGCCGACGCTGGGCTGGTCGTTCCCGCCGGAGATCCCGAGGCACTGCGTAACGCGGCGCTCGAGCTGCGTGCGAATCCCGACCGGGCTACAAGGTTCGGTGTGAACGGCCTGCATTACCGTCAGACGGTTCTCGAAGAAGAGACAGCAATCACGAAGTTTGCCGACATGCTGTACGAAGTCACTATGACCGGCGACCACCCTGCGTAGTCGCCACACCCCACTGAAAATCACGAAGAAAGACATCGGAGACGGTCTTGGCCAAGCGCGCACTCATTACCGGAATTACAGGGCAGGACGGTTCATACCTCGCGGAGCTGCTGCTCTCCAAGGGCTACGAGGTACACGGGATCATCCGCCGCGCCTCGACCTTCAACACACACCGGATCGACCACCTCTACACCGACCCTCACAACCCAGACGCGAAGCTCTTCCTTCACTACGGTGATCTGAGTGACGGCGCCCGACTCGTCACCCTGCTCATGGAGATTGAGCCCGACGAGGTCTACAACCTCGCAGCGCAGTCCCATGTGCGGGTTTCGTTCGACGAACCCGAGCACACCGCCGACACGACCGGCACCGGCACAGTGCGGCTCCTCGAAGCAGTGCGCATGGCCGGGATTCGCCCCCGCTTCTACCAGGCCTCGACCTCTGAGCTCTACGGAGCGACTCCCCCGCCGCAGTCGGAGACAACGCCGTTCTACCCCCGGTCCCCCTATGCGGCAGCCAAGCTCTACAGCTTCTGGATCACGAAGAACTACCGCGAGGCATACGACATGTTCGCGGTGAACGGCATCCTGTTCAATCACGAATCCCCCCGCCGCGGTGAAACTTTCGTAACCCGCAAGATCACGCGCGCCGTCGCGCGCATCAAGACAGGAGTCCAGAAAGACATCTACCTCGGCAACCTCGACTCCATCCGCGACTGGGGCTACGCCGCCGAGTACGTCGAGGGTATGTGGCGAATGCTGCAGGTCGACGAACCGGAAGACTTCGTGCTTGCCACCGGCGTCGGCTACACGATCAAGGACTTCCTCGAGACGGCGTTCGGCCACGTAGGACTCGACTGGCAGGAGTACGTCAAGTTCGACGAGCGCTACCTGCGCCCGACCGAGGTCGACGCACTGATCGGCGACCCGACGAAGGCGGGAGACAAGCTCGGCTGGACTCCCACGATCGATGGGAAGGAATTGGCCAAGCTCATGGTTGACGCCGACGTGGAAGCACTGGAGAAGGGCGCCGACTGGATCGACACCGTGAAGCTCGCGTCTTGGGGAACGAAGTGATTCGTTTCATCTCGCTTCGCTCGCTCAACGACCGGATGGGGCCTCGCTCGCTCAACGATCGAAGGAGAGCTTGATGATGGGGAGTGCGGCGGACGGAGTTGAGTACACACCTGGCGAACTCGACCGCGACGCGACGTTCTACGTTGCCGGGCACCGAGGACTCGTGGGGTCTGCGATCTGGCGCAAGCTCGAGGCATCCGGGTTCGAGAACATCGTCGGCAAGACATCCGCCGAACTTGACCTCAAGGATCGAGACGCGGTGTTCGCGTATGTGGGCGAGATCAAGCCGAAGTACGTGGTGCTGGCAGCTGCGAAGGTCGGCGGCATTCTGGCAAACTCGACCTACCCGGTCGATTTCTTGAGCGACAACATGCGCATTCAGACCAATGTGCTGGACGCCGCTCTCGCGAACGACGTCGAGCGCGTGCTGTTCCTCGGGTCGTCGTGCATCTACCCGAAGCTTGCCGAGCAGCCCATCCGCGAGGATTCGTTGCTTACTGGTCATCTCGAGCCTACAAATGACGCGTACGCGATCGCGAAGATCGCCGGCATCCTGCACACGCAGGCCGTACGCCGCCAGTACGGGCTGCCCTGGATCTCGGCCATGCCCACCAACCTCTATGGGCCGAACGACAACTTCTCGCCGAGGGGGTCGCACGTGCTGCCTGCGCTGATCCGCCGGTACGACGAGGCAGTCAAGTCGGGCGCGGCGACCGTGACCAACTGGGGCACGGGCACACCGCGCCGTGAGTTCCTGCACGCGGATGACATGGCGGACGCGTGCCTCCATCTGATGGAGCACTACGACGGACCCGACCAGGTCAACGTGGGCACAGGGTCGGATGTCACGATTCGCGAGATTTCGGAGACGATTGCATCCGTCACGGGCTTTCAGGGTGAGACGGAGTGGGACACATCCAAACCCGACGGCACACCGCAGAAGCTGTTGGACGTCTCCAAGCTCGCTGAGGCGGGGTGGACCGCTCAGATCTCCCTTGAGGAAGGCCTCGAGCGCACTGTGGCTTGGTATCACGACCACGTCGAGTCAATTCGCGAGTAGACGTGTTCAGGCACATCGTCCTCTTTCGCGTACACGACGATGTGTCCGGCGCCGAGCTGGAACGGACGGTTTCGGCTTTGCGGGCACTCGGCGATGAGATCGAGGCTGTGTCGTGGAACGTAGAAGTCTCGCTGGACTCGCGTAAGGGTCGGGTGATTGTGGAAGACACGGCATTCGCGGATGCTGCAGCCTTCGACCGCTTCCGCGCACATCCGGCACACATCGCCATCGCTGACTACATGGCGCGCATCTCGGATTGGTGGGTCGGTGACTATCACGCGCGCGACAACTGAGCGAAACACAGGAGTGGTATCTTCGCCTCCGGGTGGAATCGGGACCACGACGAAGGGCACTCTGTGACGGCTGACGTTCAGCACGGCACGAATGCAACAGGGCATCGCGCGCACGGCGAAGAAACTTCCGCGGGGCCGCGCCCCGTAACGACCTCAACAGGATCGGTCGTCATCCCTGCGAAGCGTGCCGACGCACGATGGCAGCTGCTCTTCAGCCGACGCTTGTGGATCAGTGACGCCATCGTGCTCATCTGGGTCGTGTTCGGCACTCAGATCTTCTGGTTCGGCACAGGCAACGCCGAACTCGCGCTCCTGCAAGACCACCGCTTCAGTGATGTTTCTTACTGGGCGCTCTCAACGATTCTCGTCGTGGTGTGGTTCTGGGCGCTCTCACTCGCCGACTCGCGCAGTCACCGCGTCATTGGTGCCGGGAGCGCGGAATACATCCGCATTGTCGACTCGAGCGTTCGACTGTTCGGAGTGATCGCGATCATCGCGTTCCTCTTCCAAATCAACATCGCCCGCGGCTTCCTCCTGATCAGCCTGCCCCTCGGTGTCGCGGTGCTCATTCTTGTGCGGTGGCTGTGGCGGCAGTGGCTGGTCGCCAAGCGCCGAAGCGGTTCGTATATGCACCGCGTCCTTCTGGTCGGGTCAGAAAGCTCGGTCGCCCAGATCGCGCACGAGCTGCAGCGAACGCCGCGCGCGGGCTACCTCGTGGCTGGCGCATGCGTGCCGAGCGGCAAAGTCGGAGACTCCCTCCCGGGAACCACGATCCCAGTCATGGGCAATGTCAATGCCGTTGAAAGAGCGCTGCTGGCAACCGGTGCCGACACGGTCGCGGTTACGAGCGCCGATGATCTTCCGCCCGCGAAGGTCAAGCAGATTTCGTGGGGTCTCGAGGCTGGCAAACAGCACCTTGTGATCGCCCCCAGCATCGCCGACATCGCTGGCCCTCGCATCCACATTCGTCCTGTATCCGGCCTCCCCTTGATTCACGTCGAGACCCCTCGGTTTTCGCTCGGTCAGCGAGTCACGAAGAGAGCGTTCGACCTCGTCGCATCCGTGCTGGGCGTCATTGTCATTAGCCCACTGCTGCTTCTGCTGACAGTGGCGATCATGCTGACCTCGACCGGGCCCGTGCTCTTCCGTCAGGAGCGTGTGGGTCGCGGGGGGAAGACGTTCAGGATGATCAAGTTCCGGTCGATGGTGCCCAACGCCGAACAGCTGCTCGAGAGGCTGCTGCAAGCGCAGCGCGACTCGGGTAACGAGGTGCTGTTCAAGATGAAGAATGACCCCCGCGTGACCCGGGTCGGGCGCTTCATGCGCAAGTACAGCCTCGACGAGCTTCCG
>NZ_MKTR01000014.1:0-166530 GCF_001898325.1 Microbacterium sp. 67-17 | reverse complement strand
GCCGCTCCCTCGCGAAGTCGAGCAGTACGCCGAGCACGTACACCGCCGCTTCCTGATGAAGCCCGGCATCACTGGGTTGTGGCAAGTCAGCGGTCGGTCATCTCTGTCGTGGGACGAGAGCGTGCGTCTCGATCTCTCTTATGTCGAGAACTGGACGCTCGTGGGAGATCTCACCATCTTGCTCAAGACTGCCCGGGCGGCACTCGCGCCGGGAGAGACAGCTCACTGACGCGCGAGGAGTCCGAGTTTCGCGAAGAGGTGCTCGCATCCGGGCCAGACATCTTCGGGAATGGTTGCGCTCGTGAACCACGCAAAGTCGAGAGCTTCATTGCGGGGCGACGGATCTCCCGTGAGTTCGATCAGGAACGCCATTCCAATGGAGTGCTTTCGTTCGTCACGGCCGAACGGGGTGCCGTCGGTCGGGGAGTCCGTCGCAGGAAACCACTGGTAGGTATAGAGGGGCTGCGGATCGATCGGAAGGTCGAGTCCGGCGTCGAGGGCGTCGTTGGCGTGACGCTGGAGAGCTTGAGCGATCGTCTCGCCGCGCTGGATGCGGCCGCCCAGGTGGCACCAGACCTCGCCGTACGGTGAGTGGCGCCGAATCAGACCGTACTCGCGCGTCCCATTGAGGGCGGTGCGAATCGCGACGAAGTCGACGCATGCGATCGGCATCGACTGCTCGATCTGGCGATACAGGTCGTCAGATAGGTAGGTCATGGGTCCATTGTGGAGTGGGATTGTTGCGCGCGACCGCTCTCGAGCCCTCACGACGCCTGTGCGTCACTTTCGCGTCACATGCGCCCCCTAGGCTTGGCGCGTGAAGCTTTCTGTCATCGGATGCGGATACCTCGGAGCCGTCCACGCGGCAGCCATGGCCTCGATCGGGCATGAGGTCGTTGGCATCGACGTCGACCAGCGCAAGATCGACGCCCTCTCGAAGGGTGAGGCGCCGTTCTTCGAGCCCGGACTACCCGAGATCCTTGCCGAAGGTGTCGCATCCGGTAGCCTGCGCTTCACGACCGACATGGCCGAAGCGAAGGGCTCGAAGGTTCACTTCATCGGCGTCGGCACCCCGCAGCAGCGAGACGGATACGGCGCCGACCTCACGTACGTGAACGCCGCCGTCGACGCACTCGTGCCTTACCTCTCGGAGGGCGACATCGTCGCAGGCAAGTCGACGGTTCCTGTCGGCACCGCAGCCGAGCTGACTCCGAGGGTCGAGGCGACGGGCGCGACGCTCGTGTGGAACCCGGAGTTCCTCCGCGAGGGGTGGGCCGTGCAAGACACGATCGATCCCGACCGGCTCGTCGTCGGTGTGCCGTCAACAGATGCTGGAGCCGCCGCTGTCGACATCCTGAAAGAGGTGTACGCGCCGCCGGTGGCGAAGGGCACGCCGTTCATCGTCACAGACCTTGCCACCGCTGAACTCGTGAAGGTGTCGGCCAACGCGTTCCTGGCGACGAAGATCTCGTTCATCAACGCGATGGCTGAGATCGCCGAGGTCGTCGGCGCCGACGTCACCCAGCTCGCCGACGCGATCGGTCACGACGACCGCATCGGGCGCAAGTTCCTCGGCGCCGGTATCGGTTTCGGTGGCGGATGCCTCCCCAAAGACATCCGTGCCTTCTCGGCTCGCGCCGAAGAACTCGGCCGCGGCGAGTCGATCGCGTTCCTACGTCAGATCGACGAGATCAACATGCGCCGCCGTGACCGTGCCGTACAGCTGGTGGTCGACGGTCTCGGCGGATCCGTGTTCAAGAAGAACGTCACCGTGCTCGGTGCCGCGTTCAAGCCGCACAGCGACGACATCCGCGACTCCCCCGCACTCGACGTCGCCGTACGCCTGCACGGCCTCGGCGCGTGGGTCACCGTCACCGACCCCGAGGCGATCGCGAACGCTCAGGCGAAGCACCCGCAGCTCAACTACGTCGCCGACCGCGACGAAGCCCTGCGGTCGTCAGACGCGGTCGTCGTCGTGACCGAATGGGACGAATACCGCCGGCAGATGTCGCCCGAGCACGTCTCGACGCTCACCGACGGACGAGTCATCGTCGACGGACGCAACTGCCTGGATGCAGACGCCTGGCGCGCCGCCGGCTGGACCTACTACGGCATGGGACGCCCCTAGGGTTCTGTGCCGGGGCCGCGCCGATGATCCGGCGGCCAGCCACAGCCACGCACTGTCAGGCGCCGCGACGCGTGTCTTCGCCCAGAACGGGAGTCGTCACCCCGGGCAGGCGAACATGGCGAACCCCGAACGCGCGCGCGGTAGTGATCCGGTCACGGTCAATGGTGTAGTCGATCTGCTGAAGCAGCGTCACCGCACCAGACGCTGGCCGGAAGACGCTCACCGCCAGCTCGACGCTCACGCTCTCGTCACGGCGCTCGGCGCTCAACGGAACGACCGTCACCGCACCAGAAGACATCGCCTGGTCCAACCACGCCGCGAACGCCTCAGGCCCGGAACCTTCGAGGGTGCCATGGAGTGCGTCACGGATGCTGACCGTCGCATCCGGGCTCACGAACTCGACCGCGCCAGAGATGTCGCCCGCGTTGATCGCGCTGAAATAGGCCGTCAAGACAGACGGTAGCCCCCCGAGACCTTCCGACATAGGTATATGGAAGCAGAAAACGGGCCCATGCGGCCCCTCACCGCGAGCACTTCGGGGGTCGAGCGCCGCCCCGAACCGATCACACACGCCGCTCAGGCGCGACCATAAGCCTCGCGCAGCCACCCCACCACCTCTGGGTCAACACCGTCTGCCGACACCAGATTGACCCGGTGGGTGCACATGCCGGTGACCTCGCGCAACCTGTCAGTTCCCGGCATTCCCCGCAGGTTGAGACCGAGCGCAACCCGCGCGGCACTCGGCACCTCCACGAGCGCGAACTGCTTGCTGCGCCGCAGCGACACCCCCGTCTTCTTCGGCGCGATCTCGACATCCTCACCAAAACCTTCGACCACCGCCACGATCCGATCAAGGATCGGCCGCAACGCCGCCCTCGCGCCGGAATACTGCGCCGCCACGAGCTGCTCGTCATTCGGAGCTTCCTGGCCGCGAGCGCGGAAGCGACTGACCACCAGATTGGCAAAGCCGTGCGTCATACCGTGCTCCGACTTCAGGTAGGTCATCGCCTCCCCGTGCGACAGGGTTCCCGCGGTATCCAACACCTGAAACCACTCCTCGAGCGACTTTCCGGTCTTCGCGGGCAGATTGTCGACCATCGTCTGGAACTGACTCTCGGGCGTGCTCCGAGTCGCGCGCGCACCATCCTGACTCATGGGCATACAGTACGAGCCCCGACGGATGCGGAGCTAGTGCACTCCTGACAGTCGCTTTGTCAGCCGGGGTGATGCTGTGCGTTGCCTACAGCCATGTATCGTACTTATGTACTATTTTCGGCGTGATCCGGCGATGAACCTGCAGCCTATGAGGCTCGCTTATTCGCGACTTATCCCCAGTTCATGTCAGCGGGTCTCCAATGTCGGAGGTCAGTGTCATGATTAGTACATGCATTCGAACGGGGTCGTTGAGTTCAGCGAGGCGCAGACCGCCGAGCTGGCCTCGATCCTTGCCGCCTTTCAGCGGGCCGATGCCGCGCTTGCCGCCGCCGAAGCAGCCCGCGTCCGCGCTCTGGCTCGAGCCGGCGAACTGGCTCGCGAGATTGCAGCGGGCAAGCCATCGCGGGTGCGCGAGCACGATATGGCGCTTCGCAGCATCGCCGCCACGATCGGGGTGCCGGCGCGCGTGTCCGACCGGTCGATGCAACGCCAGATCGGCGAAGCCGAACGGCTCGCCGACCGCTACCCCGGCACCCTTGAGGCGCGCGGCCTGGGTGAGATCACCCGCCAGCACGTCTATGCGATTCAGGATGCCGCAGCCGACCTCCCCGACGAAGCCGTCGCCGCCTTCGAAGCCGAAGCGCTCGAGCGATGCCGGCGCGACACCGTCGGCCGCGTCAAGGCCGAGCTCGAAATCCTCGCCCAGCGGATGCATCCCCGCAGCTTCGCCGAGCGGCATGCCTCCGCGCGGGAAGACCGTCGCGTCACCACCAGTCGCCTGCCCGACGGGATGTCGTCACTACTCCTGATCGGCCCCACCCCGGTCATCGCGGGCATTGACGACCGCATGAACCAGATGACCACGGTCGTCATCGACGTGCGCAACGCAGCGAAGGCTGCAGCGGGCGCTCCGGGAGACGATGACGCCCGAATCCCGGCCGACATCCTCGCCACCGACACCCGCACCCGGGCTCAGATCCGCGCCGACATCGCCGCCGACATCCTTCTCACCGGATCCCCCTTCGCCGACCCCACCATCACCGGCGACGGACCCGGCACACTCGGCGCGATCCGCGCGAAGATCCAGGTCGTCGTTCCAGCCCTCAGCCTACTTAAGCCCGAGGGCGACGAGAACGGCCACGCAGAGCCGGCCGACATCGTCGGCTACTCCCCGATCGATGCCGAAACCGCCCGCGCCATCGCCGAAGCCTGCGACACCTGGTGGGAACGCCTCGTCACCCACCCCGTCACCGGTGTCGTCCTCCACACCAACGGCTACCAGCGCACCGCCGCCATCGACCGGCACCTGCGAGCCCGCGACCGGCACTGCCGATTCCCCGGATGCCGCCTCCCCGCCATCCGCTGCGAAGTCGACCACACGATCGATCACGCGCTTGGCGGCAAGACGGATGTCTGCAACCTCGCCCACCTCTGTCAACGACATCACTCGATGAAGCAATTCGCCGGTTGGAAAGTCAGACAGCTCGAGGGCGGCATCCTCGAATGGACCTCACCGATCGGAACCACCTACACCGACTACCCGCCCACACCCGGGGTTCATTTCGCGCCCGACCCATACGACCCGAGCGCACCCCCACCCCCGGATGCCGCACCCGCCGACGCCTCCGACGCACCGTTCTGACGTACCGGCCGCGCGGGCACTCCGCGCTGCCCATCCGACGCACCGTTCTGAACCCCGCACCATCCGGCGACGCCGCGCTGCCCAAGCCCAACTTGACGACCGTGCGACATACAACTGAGGACTGGGCCGCTCGAGACAGGCCACCCAGCCTGTTTCATCGACATCAGCACCTCACCGGTCCTCACGGTCATCACCGCATCCGGCCTCTCCTATCGCCGAGCCGACGGCATCAAGGTCGTGGCAGTCGACTCTCGCGGCCCCAAACTCCCCGGGCAGACACCGGGTGTGGGTTCCTCCCCAGCGCCATCCGATCCGCCGTACAGCCCCAGGCCGCCTTGCCCACTCCCGGCAGCACGGCAACCTTGGCATCCGGATCTGACCTACCGCACACTGGGACGGTGAACGCCGTGACCGAACCGCAGAGCTGGGTACTCTGAGCGGGCTGCGCGGCGAGATGAATGGCAGCTTCGACGGGCTCAGGGTCGAGATGAACGGCCTCCGTGGAGAAATGAACGCCCGGTTCGACGCGATGGGAACCCGCATCGATCACCTCGACAAAGACATCGCCGCACTCAGCCGCCGCGCCTGGGGCGAGCCCTCGGGCGAGTGACCCACCTCCCCTACCCCTGAGCAGCGCGCACGGCAAGCAGCCGCTCGATGTCATCCACGAGCCCGGGCGCACCCGGCGCCACCGCAATCGCATCCCCGATCCGCTGCACATTCGCGGCATAGCGCGGGTCGTCCAGAATCCGCTCGACCGCAGCCCTCACGGCATCTGGCCCCGGCCGACCCGTCCGCAGATTGACTCCCACACGCGCGTACTGCACACGCGCCGACGTCTCGACCTTGTCTTCCGAATCCCCCGCAATCACGATCGGCACTCCGTGGCGCATCGCGTGATGCAGCCCGCCATAGCCCCCGTTGGTCACCAGCACACTCGTGCGCGCAAGCAGCTCGTCATACGGCAAATAGCTCGCCGCGAACGCGTTGGCCGGCAACGGCGGAAGCGTCGACACATCTCGACCACCCGTGGTCACCGCAACCTGCACTGGCCGATCGGCGAGCGCCTCCAGAGTCGGGATGATGACCTCGCTGTAGTCAGTATTGGCGACAGTCCCCTGCGTCACATGCACCAGCGGCAGCGCCGGATCCAGATCGTCGAACCACGCAGGCGCCGGCGTCGGCTGGGTCACGGCCGTCGCCATCGGCCCATAGAAGCGCAGGTTCCACGGCGCATCACTGCGGGGATACTCGAACTCCGCAACGGTGAACTGCGCCAGCAGATCGCTGCGCGAGAGCGCATCCATGAAGAACGCGCCCTTCAGCTGCGGCGCACCCACGCTCGCAAGAAACCGATCCATCGCCTGATGAACAGGTCGCAACACCATCCGCGCCGTCACCCCGAGCACCGCGTTGCGAAGGCGATTGACCACCGGAACCCGCAGCGGCGTGATCCCGAGCCCATACGGGGCCGTGTCACGACTCGAGAACCCTGCGGGACCGATCCCGCACATCACCGTCACCGGGCGCCGAGTCCGCGGGCGATTGAACAGGGTCTGCACTCCCAAGAACGTCATATCGTGCAGCACGACATCCGCGGGCTCCTCCCGCAGGATCTCCTCGAGCCGCACCGCCGCAGGCCCCGCCGGCTCAACGAACGCACGCTCCACACCACGGTTGATCGTCGCAAGCCCTCGATCGCGCTCGTCATCGCCCGCACCGATCCCATCGAGCGTGTCGGCTTCGGGCGGCAGCTCCAGAAAACGGATGCCGGCCTGCGTCACCATCCGGGCATAGTTCTTGCCCGTCAGCATCCGCACATCCCAGCCACGGCGCTTGAGCTCCTGCGCGACGACCAGAAGCGGACCCACGTGCCCGACGGCGGGCATGCTGCACAGCAGCGCGGAAGAAGTCATTGTTCTCTCCAGAGAAATCAACCCGCCCGCGACAACGCCGCAGCCGGCCTAAGAAGTGGCGCCGAGATTCTCGGCAAGATGCACGAGCTGGGCGATGAGCCAGACTCGGTACGTTGCGACATCCCACCCGCGCACGACGGTGAAGTGCGTCCACGGATCCGCACCGGTGAGAAGCCCCAACACGTCAGCGGCGAGCGCGATCTGATCGGCACGGATGCGACCGCGATCTAGGAACCACCCCGCGGCGATCGTCATGTCGCGATGCCGCCGTTGCTCGAGATCGAGATACGCGGTACGCACCTCGTCATCACTGTCAGCTGCGGCAAGCATCGCCCGCACGATCCCCGCCGACCGCTCGTTCGCATCGATGAGAAAGTCGACATACCGCGCGATCGCCGTGTCGGTGTCGGGCTCACTCATGATCTCGATCAGCGCCGGCCGCTCGGTCAGCGAATGACGCCCCTCATCACCGGCGAACGTGCGCTCGAACGCGGCGATCAGCAGGGCATGCTTCGGCCCGTTCAGATGCACCGTCGGCACCGACACGCCCGCCTCAGCAGCGATCGCCTTGATCGAGGTCGCCACATAGCCATCACGGATGAACAGCCGACCTGCAGCGTCGACGATGCTCGCGCGGGTCGCCGCTGCTACGGCTTGCCGTTGGGGTGAGTGATAGCTACGAGCCACGACAGAACGCTACTTCGTCGCCACCCGCACGCGCGCACGGGCGATCACGAGACCGGCGATGATCTGCGCGATCGTCGACACGAAGTACGCCGTCGCGAGCACAGCCTGACTGTCGCTCGCGTTGATCGTTATGCCGAGCGCAATGCCGACGAGCGCCAACACGAGGATCGCCCACCGCGCCGCGCCCTGCAGCACACCGACCGCCGCGATCATCGCACCGCCGACCAGCAACAGGATGCCTTGAACCGCGCTCATCGCGAAGAGGAACACCTCGGCTCCCCCGGCCCCGACCTCAGCATCCGGCAGCAAATAGGCGACGAGCAGATACATACTCTGGTTCGCCAGGAACGTCGCCCCGAATCCGAGCAGCGCGACCTTGCCAACGAGTGACGCACCGACAGCGCCAGCCCCATCACCTCGGCCGAGCGCCAGCGCAACCATCGCAACGACATGAGCGAGCGTGCTCGCGAGGAACAGGATCCAGAACGCCGTCGCGGCTGTGGCAGCGGTGGCGACATCGGTCCACACTTCCAGCGCGGTAGCCGCAGTCAGCAGCACCCCACCGGTGGCGATCAGGATGCCGGCAGTTCGCACCCACGGCGGGCGAAGGCGCGACGAAGACAGGCGAGTAGTCATGAGACTCCTTGAGGGAATAGCGGAGGGAGGGAGCCGTCTGCACGACTCATCGGAATTGACTATAGCAGCGTATAAGTCAATTTAAGGGAAACCTTGGCATCCTGATGTGACCTACCGCACACTGGAAAGGTGACCGCCGTGACCGAACCGCAGAGCTGGGTTCTCATCGGCCTCTTCGCCACCCTGATGCTCGGTGGTATGACAGTCATGACGACCCTCCTCACCCGCACGATGACCGCGTCGATCGGCGGTCTGCGCGGCGAGATGAGCGGGCTGCGCGGCGAGATGAACGGCCGCTTCGACGGACTCCGCGGCGAAATGGATGCATCGATCAGCGGACTCCGCGCAGAAATGAACGCGCGGTTCGACGCGATGGGCACCCGCATCGACCATCTCGACAAAGACATCGCCGCACTCAGCCGCCGCGTCTGGGGCGAGCCCTCGGGCGAATAGCACCCAGCCATCCGCGCACGCGTCAGCTACAGCTACAGCTACAGCTACAGCCGAGCAGCCACCACCGCATCCCAGACGGCATCCGCAACCTCACGCTTCGACCCCGAAGCCTGCGCCGCAACATCACCCGAGCGATCGATCACGACAACCTCGTTGTCCGCGCATTCGAATCCACGAGTCCATCCGACCTCGTTCACGACGAGAAGATCGACATCCTTGCGTTCACGCTTTCGTCGCGCCCGCTGCAACAACTCCTCACCGGTCGAGGTCTCGGCCGCGAACGCCACGATCGTCTGCCCCGGACTCCGCCCCGCCGCAAGGCCCGCCACGATGTCGGGATTCTCGACGAGCTCCAGGGTCACGCGATCCCCCTGGGTCTCCTTCGTGAGCTTCAACTCGGCGACCTCGGCCGGCCGATAGTCGGCAACCGCCGCCGCCATCACGACGACATCGGCCACGGATGCCGCGTCAGTCACGGCATCCCGCATCTCCAGCGCCGTCCCCACCGACACGACCCTCACGCGATCGCTCAGCCCACCGAGCACCTCGCCGTCGATGTGCGCCGCGACGAGCGTCACCTCGGCGCCCCGGTCGGCGGCCGCGACCGCGAGCGCAACCCCCTGCCGTCCACTCGACCGGTTCCCCAGGAACCGCACCGGATCCAGCGGCTCGCGCGTCCCACCCGCCGACACGACAACCCGCAACCCGGCAAGATCCTGAGCCCGCCCGGACACCGCCGCGGCGACCACCGCGAGCGCGGCATCCGCGATCTCATCCGGCTCACTCATCCGCCCCGGCCCGGAATCGCCGCCGGTCAACGGACCATCGGCGGGCCCGACGACGTGCACGCCGCGCGAGCGCAACACCCGCATGTTCTGCTGCGTCGCCGGATGCCGCCACATCTCCGTGTGCATCGCCGGCGCCACCACCACCGGTGCGGTGGTCGCCAGCAGCGTTGTTCCGAGCAAGTCGTCGGCGAGTCCAGAAGCCATCTTCGCGAGCGTGTTCGCGGTGGCAGGCGCGACGATCACGAGATCCGCCCGTTGCCCGAGCGACACGTGCCGCACCGTCGCGACATCCTCATGCACCGACGTCGTCACGGGATTCCGACTGATCGCCTCCCACGTGGGCTTCCCGACGAACCGCAAGGCATCCTCGGTGGGCACGACGTGCACCTCATGGCCCTCGCCGATCAGGCGCCTGACCAGATGTACCGTCTTGTATGCGGCGATTCCGCCCGTGACACCGACGACTACGAACACGCGCCCAGTCTTCCACGACTGTCGCAGGGAACCCCCATGTGCACTGTCATCATCGACGTCCCCACCGACCCGGGCACGCCCGTACGCCTCCTCGCGATCCGTGACGAAGACCCCACCCGCCCCTGGAACCCGCTCGGACACTGGTGGCCACAGCACCCCTCGATCCTCGGTGTGCAAGACATCCGCGCCGGTGGCGCTTGGCTGGCAGCGGATGCCGACACCCACCGCCTCGCCGTCCTGCTCAACCGCGCCGGCGGCGATGACCTCCCCGATTCCGCGGTCGTCTCGCGCGGCACCCTCCCCCTCGACGCGGTCCTCGGCACCTCCCCCGGCAAGCACCCCGCGATGCGCGGTTTCAACCTGCTCGAGGTCGACGCCACCTCCGCCCGCGTCATCTCGTGGGACGGCGCCCACCGCCGCGAGACCGAGATCGAACCCGGCATCCATATGATCGCCCACGACGACGTCGACGACCCGGCCACCGCCCGCATCTCCCATTGGCTCGAGCACTTCCGCCTCGCCGAACCGGAGTCGGGTGACGAGTGGTACCGACCCTGGCTAGAGATCCTCGAGCGCAGCACCGCCCTCGGCCCCGTCGACGAGCGTGCCATCATCCGCGACAACCGGCCCCTGGGCTACCCGACGCTCTCGCTCCTGGTCTGCGCGGCATCCGTAGGACCAGACGGCGTCGCGGTCAGTTACGCCGAACTCCCCGCACCCGGCGAATGGGGCACCCTCGACCTGCACTAGCGATGGAGTAAGCCGCGAACCCGGGGGTTAGCCCCCTCACGCGAGTCCCGTCACCGACCTAGAGTGGGGACGGAACTCGCGAACGGGAGCACACTCATGTCGACGCCGCAACAGCCGCAAGCCGGTTGGTACCCCGACCCCCAGACGCCCGGCATCCTGCGCTTCTGGGACGGCGCCACCTGGACCGCCCACACGTCCGCGCCAAACCCAGCACCCAACCCCGTGGCGCAGCCGGCGGCTGTCCCGATGGTCGCACCGGAGCCACGCAAGAGCCCCGGCGTCGACACGAACACGGTCTGGATCTGGCTCATCGTGCTGCTGCCGCTGGCCTCATCCCTGCTGGCGCTCCTGGTGCCCTGGCGCTCCATGTTCGCAATGCAGGGCTGGATGGCGTTCAATTCCTACGCGCAGCCCGACAACATGCCCGACATGCGGATGTTCATGCAGCCGTTCGACATCTTCTTCTCGCCGTGGTGGTGGGCGATCACGCTCTTCGGCTTCGCGATCTACGGCTTCAGCGCCTGGTTCGCTTACCTGGACCAGCGTGAACTGCAACAGCGCGGCATCGACCGCCCCTTCCCGTGGCCGTGGATCTTCCTGTCGATCGTCTACCCCATCGGGCGCATCGTCGTCGCGATCCGCCGCACCGGCACCGGCTGGGCTCCCCTCTGGGGCCTCATCGCAGCGCAGGTGGTCGGCATCATCGTCGGAGTCGTGATCTCTGCCCAGATCACCCTCGCAACCCTCCAGTTCCTCACCACGATCGCCCGCTACGGCGGTTACTCGGGCTGAGTCACCTCACGGCAGCAGACGCCCGGTGTCGCGCCGGTGAACAACCGGCGTATGCAAGGCTGGAGAGGTGCGCTCCACGGGTGAGCCACGACCGTGGCATGAGAGTTACCGCACACGACTGTTGATCAGTGACGCCGTCGTTCTGGTGTGGGTCGTTTACGGTACCCAGATCGTGTGGTTCGGCACCGGCAACGCGCAGCTCTCCCTCTTGCGCGACCTGCGCTTCACCGCCGTGTCGTATTGGCTGGCCTCGGCGATCCTCATCGCGCTCTGGCTGCTCGCTCTGAGCCTCGCCGACACCCGCACACCCGGCGTCGTCGGTACCGGCATGACTGAATACGTCCGCGTCGTCGACTCATCCCTGGTCCTGTTCGGGGTCATCGCGATCGTTGCTTTCCTGTTCCGCATCGACATCGCCCGCGGCTACCTGCTCATCAGCCTCCCCGCCGGCATCCTGCTGCTCCTTCTCATCCGATGGCTCTGGCGACAGTGGCTCGTCGCCAAACGCCGCGTCGGCAAGTGCGCCTCCGGCGTCATCCTCATCGGCTCACCGGCCTCAGTCGCCCAGGTGGGCGCTGAGCTGCAGCGTCGCCGCGACACCGGCTACCTCGTCGTCGGGGCCTGCCTCCCACCCGACGACCCCGCAACGGCCATCGCGACAACGGATGCCGGCATCCCCATCCTCGGCAGCTTCGACGACCTCACCCGCGTCCTCGCCGACACCGGCGCCGACACTGTGCTGGTCACCAGCAGCGACGCCCTCCCGCCCGAGAAGGTCAAGCAGATCTCCTGGAGCCTCGAAACCGGCCGCCAACATCTCCTGCTTGCACCCGGCATCGCCGACGTCGCCGGCCCCCGCATCCACACTCGTCCGGTTTCGGGCCTGCCGCTCGTCCACGTCGAGACACCGCGGTTCTCACCTGGTCAACGCTTCGGCAAGCGCATGGCCGACCTCATCGGGTCGCTCGGCGCCGTGATCGTGATCAGCCCCGTGCTCGGCATCCTCGCCCTCGCCGTGAAGCTCTCATCACCCGGCACGGTGTGCGTCCGCGAGACCCGCATCGGCTACCACGGCCGTCCGTTCCGGATGCTCGCCTTCCGCACCACTCGCGGCGGCGTCGACGACACCGTGTCCACGACGGCGCTCGGCAGATGGATGCATCGCCACACCCTCGACGACCTCCCGCAACTGTTCAACGTCATCGGCGGGACCATGTCCCTCGTCGGCCCGCGCCCCCCGCTGCCGAGCGAGGTCGAGACCTACACCGACGCCTCCCTGCGCCGCTTCCTCGTGAAGCCCGGCATCACGGGCCTTTCCCAGGTCAGCGGCCGCGACAACCTCGCGTGGAAAGACGCGGTGCGCCTCGACCTCTCCTACGTCGAGAATTGGAGCCTCATCGGCGACATCGCGATCGTCATGAAGTCCGCCAAGGCGGCCCTCCTCGGCCGCGCCGCCCGCTGATGCGGCACTTTGGTCGCCCTAGCCCACACCGGCCCGCGCCACAAGACCTGGGGCATCCGGTGCCCATTCGCTAGGGTCGGTCGGGACCACCGACCCGGGAGGCCTTCCGTGACCGACACCCACCGTGACAGTTTCGCCGGCGCGATGCGCGAAGCACAGCGCCCCACCGGCCCGCTCGTGGGCTCGATCGTCGCGATCGTCCTCTTCGCATCGGTGATGGCCACCAGCATCCTGCTCGCCTTCATTCCGGGCATCACGGCTCTCAGCCTCACGATCGCGAGTTCTCTCGCCTTCCTCCCGGTGTGGATCCTGCTGTGGGTGTGGCTGCGATTCAAGGAACGGCGCGCATTCGCGAGTATCGGCTTCCGCTCCCGGTCCGCCGCCCCGCGTCAGATCGCCCGCGGGGCGGCGATCGCCGTCGGCGCCATGTCCCTCGCGGTCGGGGTCGCGGTCCTCACCGGCAACATGCAGTTCTTCCAGACTCCCGACGGGAGCTACGCCGCCTGGACGGCGCTCGGATGGGTGATCTTCGCTCTCGTCGCCTTCACGATCCAGGGGGGCGCCGAAGAACTCATCTCCCGCGGATACCTCCTCCAGTCCTGGATGCCGCGCTTCGGCATCCTCGGCGCGATGATCGCTCAGACAGCCTTCTTCACGCTCGCGCACTCCCTCAACACGGGGATGAACATCTTCTCGGTCCTCTCCCTCGTCCTCGTTTCCCTGCTCCTCGGGTTCTGGGCGCTCAGCGAAGGCGGCCTGTGGGGCGTCATCGCGTTCCACGCCACCTGGAACTGGGCACAGAACAGCCTCTTCGGCATCCCGGTCTCGGGCATACCCGCAGAGCACTCGCTCCTGACGGTCGGTGAGACGACGGATGCCAATCCCCTCGTCTCGGGCGGCCTGTTCGGACTGGAAGCGAGCCTCACGACGGTGGTGATGCTTGCGATCATGACCGCTGCCGCAGCCGCGTACTGGGCTCGCGGTCGTAACAATCGCACCCGGTAGGCGGCTGAACCTACGCCGTCCGACGTAGCTTTCGCGCTCGAAATCGTCCGGAAACGACGCAAAAGCCGGGGATCTCTCCTGACTCAGATGAGAGTTCGCACAGTTTGTCTTGCCGCGCCACGTGGATCGCAGACAATAGTGCTCAACCCGAGAGCACGCAACACGGCTCACCCTGACTCAGCACCAGGTTCGCACATGGACAGTAATTCACTCATCACCCTCATGATCGGCTTCGGCGTCGTCGCCGTGCTGGGACTCGTCGTGGGCTGGGCGATGTGGGAGAGCAACAAGGCCGAGGCCACCTCAGATCGTCGAGAACCCGTCCAGCGCATGCCGCGCTACCCCGACATGAGCAGTCCCGCCGTCACGACAGCGACGGTCCGAACGGTAGCCGGACCGCGACCCGTGACCGGAACGCCGATGACTCACCCGTATGCCATCCCGCAAGCGGCGTACCAGCAGCAACCCCAGGCACCCCAGTTCGCCGAGGGAACCACCGAATACGTCTACGCACCAAACCCGTCAGCGCAACCCGTGAACGTGGCAAGCGCCGCGTTCGGTCCTGCCCCAGCCGCCTACGCCCCCGAGCAGCCCGCACAACCACCCGTGCCGCCGCTGCCCGCGGAATACCAGGCACCTGCCTACCCGGCAGGCGATGAGCCGGTCGCGGCAGCACCGGCCCCAGCGCAGGCAGCGCCCGCGTACGTCCCCGTCCCCCCGGCCGCCCCGGCGCCCCCGCCCGCACCGGCGCTGGCGCCCCCCGCCACAGCACCAGTTGCCACGGCAGCACCGGGGGCGGGATACAAGCAGACCTACGCCACGCCTCCCCGCACCTCTCAAACATCCGTTTTCCGCCTCGGGCGGGTGCTCTGGGTCGACGACGACCCTGACAGCCACGTTCCCGATGTCGTGGCCCTGCACCGGATGGGTCTCACTGTCACCGTTGCTCGGCACTGCGAAGCAGCCCTGGCATACCTCGCGGCCGAGAAGTACCTCCTGGTTGTGACCGACTGCGGCCGCGAGGGCGACGCGATGACTGCCGCCGACTTCATCCGGACGGTGCGCCGCAACTATCCCGGCGTCCCGACGATCGCCTACGCCCCGGGCGCCATCGTGACCGGCCCCGGTGCGCCAGAACTGCCGCACGACCAGGTGGTCACCACCCCCGGTGAGCTTCCGAGCGTGGTCGGCAGGTTGCTCGGCCGCTGAGCCGGCCCCCGCGCCCGGGCGGCGGATTATGGCATCCGGGACGTGCCGTTGACAACCCCCGGGCGCGAGGTCCCGAACCATGCCATTCTCATCGTGGCAAGACCGCGCGCTGAGTGTTTCGGGTCACTCATCCGCAGCGAAGGTACGCGTCTCGCGTACAGCCCCCGGCTCGACAGCCCCCCAGATCGAGCCGGGGGCCTTGTCGTCTCCCGGCAGTCGAGCCGCGAGGTCAGCGCACCGCTGCGGTGACCGTCGTCAGATGGTCGAGCACCTGGGTGCTGACCGACCCCAACAGGAACCGGGCGAACCCGGTGCGCCCGTGGGTTCCGACAACCGCAAGGCGAGCGGATGCCGCCACCTCAGCGATCACGGTGGCGGGATCCCCCTCGTCCACGTGTACGACGATCTCGAGGTGCGGGTGGTCCTTTCGCACCTCATCGGCCATCGACTGCGCGAAAGCCTCCGTCGTACCCTGCAGATCCGTCAGGTACATGTCGGGGTAGGGCGCGATGTCGCCGGTATAGACGACCGGCATCCACGTCGACACCACAGTGAGCGGCTCGGCGAACCGCGATGCCTCGGCGGCAGCGAAAGCGAGCGCCGCGTTCGAAACCTCCGAACCGTCCACTCCGACGACCACTCCCGTGCGCCCGGTCGTGTCGATGTCGGGCACAACCACGACGGGGCAGTGAGCCCCGGCGACGATCCGTGTGCCGTGCGGCCCGCGATGCTTGTCGACGCCCCCGGTGTGATCACTGCCGATCACCAAAAGCGCGGCATCCGCTGACGTCTCGACGAGCTCCTTCGTCGGGTTCCCGTGTGTCACCCGAACCGTGACGTCGATGCCACGAGAAGACAGCGCCGCTGCCTCGTTCCGAAGAAACGCCTCCTCGTAGTCGACGGCGCGCTGCACGACCTCCTGCTCACCGACGGCACCCACGGCGCCCCCGACCACGGAAAGCAACTCCAGGCGGGCGCCCGTGCTCGCGGCACGCGCGACTGCCCACTCGATGGCGCGTCGCGAGCCCGGCTTACTTGTCGCACCCACAACGATCGTCGTGGACGTCTCGGGGGCAGATGGCTCGGCGCTGGCAGGGATGTCGGTCATGCCCTCACCCTATTGCCGGCGCCGACCGCTTGCGAGGCATGATTCACCGAGTTTCTCCGGCGCCGACCGGGCATACTGACCTCATGCAGATCGACACCGGCTTCGTGACGCTCGTCCTCGGCTTCGTGGGCGTGATCGTCGTCATGGCCCTCGTTGGCGTCATCCTCTGGATCCGCCGCACCTCCACCGTCCGCGTCCCCGCGCAGCGACTGTCGACCATCGAGATCGCCCTCGCGCCCGACGACCGCGAGGCTGTCGCGACGCAGCTGCGCGAAGCACATGCTGCCCGCGGACAAGGCGCCGGGGTCACGCCGAAACTCCCAGAGCGCGTGCACCCGGGACGCGTGCTGTGGGTCGACGACGACCCCGACACGAGCATGTCTGAGACGATCGCCCTGCAAAAGCTCGGCACCGCGGTCCTCAAGACGAGGCATGCGGATGCCGCCCTGGCCTACCTGTCAGCTGGCACCTACACCGCGCTGGTGTTCGGCATCGTGGCCGACAGCGACCTCGCCGCGATCGAAGCGTTCCTCGCGCGCGCCCGCGCGAGCCAGCCGGGCATCGTCACGCTGGGGTACGCGGCCCCGGGCGTCGTTCCGGATGCCGGGGATTTCACCCTCGTTCGCGATCCAAGCGAACTCGTCGCCGCCGTTATCGCCCCGCTCGCCGTTTCCTGAGCCTCCCGGCTCCGGCCAGGTCAGGTCGGGTCAGGTCAGGAGCTTCGCGAGCGCATCGCGGCGATGGCCGATGGCGGCATCCATCGCCGCGAACTCGTCCTCGGCAAGCCCCACCCGCTTCGCGACATCCGGCCACGACTCCACCGCGACGAGCACCTGGGCAAGCGAGCGCCGCCACGACGACGTCTTGATCCCGAGCTCCCCGGCCAGCGCGACAAGAGCCGCCGGCGCGGCATCCGGGTCGACCACCCCCACGATCGCGGTCGACCGCAACCGCTCCTGCACCGGATCGGGCTCGATATCGAACACCGGACACAGCCGCCACGCTGACTCCCGCCGCAAGAATCCCAGGTTGCGAAGGTGGTCATCGGTGCAGTGGACGGCGACGGCAAAGGCCACGCGTCGCCACAGATCACGCAACTGGGCACGGACGACATCGCGCGTCGCATCCATGCCACGGATGACGCGCGCGACATCCAGATAGTCGCGCCCATCCCCGGTCGCGGTACGCGCCGACCAATATGGAATCCGCAACTCCCCGGCGTCCCCGGATTTCGTTGGGACCACCGAGTCCGCCTTCCCGACGCGATCGAATCGATCGACCAGCAACACCGCGTGCTCTCCGATCTCGATCGTGCGCACCCGAGAGGTGGCAAGACCGGCAGCGTGCGCGAGGTTCAGCGAAACCGCCTCCCACCGGATCGCGTCGTGTTCGTCATCCGGTGCCGGAAACTTCGCGAGCAGCGCGCGACCCTTCCGCCGCACGAGAGCCTTGGGCCTGGCGCCGCCGAGCACGGCCGTGCCGGCATCCAGGAGCTCCGCGATCGCCTGCTCGCTCGAGGAGGCCCCCGCGCGGGTCCGATCCGCTGCTGCCCGAAGCTCGCGCAGGTCGAGCACGACGGGAACCCGCGCAGCGCGGCCCGCGACGTACGCCTCCTCGTCGTCCGCACTCGGCTCCTCACGGAATCGGAAGGCGCCGGTGCGCGCCTCATCCGACACACCCACGAGAGCATCGACCTCCGAGAGAAGGGTCACACCCTCGGCGCGCAGCTGTCGGCGAATCAGCTTCTGCCCCCACGAGTCGGCGCTGGAATCGACGAACGCCCCGGGCATCGACCTGAGGACCCGAGGTCCTGGCGCCAGCGGCAACTCCGGCGACACCACGTAGGCATCCGGTCGCGCGAGGTAGGTCGGATCGTAGGTGAACGTCACCCCGACGGCCTTTTCGGCCAGCGTGACGACATCCATCCAGCCGACGGGACCGGCCGCAGCGTCTGGGGTCGCCGCCGCGTCCACCCAGACACGCTGGGTCGTCGCGTTCGCCGTCACCATGGGGCCCGATCCCTCCGTCCCTCAGCTCGTCGCCCAGCACCCCACCCTAGAGGGCGCGTGTTACGGCAGGTCTAGCGGTTGCCTCTCATCGTGTACTCGGGTACGGACGAATAGGCTTCCCTGAAGACAGGAAGGCATCCGAGCATGACTGACGACGCGGCGACGCCCGAGGGCGCGAGCGATGACGAGATCGCTGCCGCGCGCCGTGCGGTGGATACCGAGAAGTCTCGCCGGGTGCGGTCGCGCAAGCGTCACCGCCGCGAACGCACAGCTGGCATCGTGTTCGCATCGGTGCTCGGCGCCATCCTGATCCTCGGCGTGGCGGGTGCAGCGTGGATCGGCATCCGCGGCGCCCTCGCGTACGGCCATGTCGCCGACGCGCAGCGCGCGGCCGAGAAGCTTGCCGACTCCCTCACCGACCCCGCTGCGGTAGCCGCGGCCGTCCCGACCTTGACCGCAGACACTGCAGCAGCCCGCTCCCTCACCTCCGACCCGGTATGGGGCGCCGCCGAGCATCTGCCGTGGTTCGGTCCGCAGCTGGCTGCGACCGCCACCGTCATCGCATCGGTCGACGACGTCGCCACCACCGCCCTCGAGCCCCTCGCGCAGGCGGCCTCGAGTTTCTCGCTCGACACCCTTCGACCGAATGGCGGCGCGTTCGATGTCGCCGCCATCGCAAACCTCGCGGATGTCGCCACCACCGCAACCGACAGTCTCGCCGCAGCGTCAGCATCCGTCGATGCGATCGACACGACGCAGCTACTCCCGGCACTGGCAACCCCCGTCAGCGACGTCAGTGAGCTCCTGACCGATGGACTCACCGCGGCCGACGCGCTGCGCCGCACCTCCCAGCTCCTTCCTCTCGCGCTCGGCGCCGAGGGCCCTCGCAACTACCTCGTGATGTTCCAGAACAACGCCGAGTGGCGCTCGCTCGGCGGAATCGTCGGAGCAATGGCGATGATCCACACGGACGCCGGCCGCATGGACCTCACCGACCAGGGCTCCTCATCCGACTTCACCCGGTACACCGAGCCCGTACTCCCCCTGTCGGACGAGCTCCTGGGCATCTTCGTCGACAAGCCCGGTCTCTACATCCAGAACGTCACCCAGATCCCCGACTACACGATCGATGGCCCCCTCGCCCGCGAGATGTGGCTCCGAGAGACGGGGGTGAACGTCGACGGCGTCTTCGCCCTCGATCCCGTCACCCTGTCGTACCTGTTGAAGGCGACCGGCCCTGTGACCCTCCCCACCGGGGAGCAGCTCACGAGCGAGAACGCAGTGCAACTGCTCCTGAACGATGTGTACCTGCGCTACCCGGATCCGCGCGATCAGGATGCCTTCTTCGCCGCAACAGCAGCCGCGGTCTTCCAGACGATCGCCGACGGCTCAGCAGAGCCGGCCCAACTGGTGAACGCCCTCGTCCGAGCGGGCAACGAGCGCCGCCTCTTCTTCTGGAGCGCCAACCCCGACGAACAGGCCATGCTCGACGGCAC
Source organism: Microbacterium sp. 67-17 (assembly GCF_001898325.1). GTDB lineage: Bacteria > Actinomycetota > Actinomycetes > Actinomycetales > Microbacteriaceae > Microbacterium > Microbacterium schleiferi. Next base: position 146,820 of record NZ_MKTR01000014.1, on the reverse strand, counting down.
CTCGCTGCAGGGGACACTGCCGGTGACGGATGCCGAGACCACCGCGTTCGGGGCATACCTCAATGACGGCACGGGCTCAAAGATGGACTACTACATGCAGGCTGCATCAGCGGTCGGCTGGTGCACCGCGAGCAGCGGGGAGCAGCTTGCGACTCTCACCGTGTCCCTGACGAGCACAGCTCCCGCAGATGCCGCGACGAGCCTGCCGCGATACATCACCGGTGGCGGGAGCTTCGGCGTCGATCCCGGGGTAGCGCGCACCGTGGCGTACCTCTACCTCCCTGAGGGGTCAGAACTCGTCTCGAGCACCTCGGGGGGAGTCGGATCCACTCCCGGCTTCGGCCAGGGAACTCATGACGGCAGACCAGTCCTCGTCTGGGAGACCAACCTCAACCCCGGCGAAACGGCTACCGCCACGATCCAGGTCCGCACTCCGCAGACCCCGACGCTCGAAGCGATCATGACGCCGACAATCGGGGGCAGCGGCGTCGTCGCGAGCGGCGGATGCCCCCTCACAACACCCGCAGACAAGGGATAACCCTCCTGTAACACGCACGTCACTCGCGCTCGGCTCGATCTGGCTAGGATCGGGCATCATGAGCAGCCCCCACGAACCGCGAGGCCCCCGCAAGTCCCGCAACTGGCTGCTCTATATCGGTGTCGCACTCCTGGCATCCGGGGTCGGCGTGCTCGTCTACGCCGCCTTCATGCATTACGCGGCAGCGATCCGCTGACCAGCGCCCGGCGTGAACCGCGCGCCGCGTCAGGCGACTGTGTCAGGCGACGCCGCTCGCGGCATCCGTTGACGCCGCGCCGGAAGCCGGCGTCGGTTCAGCCGTCACGAGGATCGGCAAGTGGTCGCTGAGACCCTGCGGCAGTGTCCGCACGGTATCGATCGTGAAGCCGACGGATGTCGCGAAGTCGTAGTGCCCGCGAAAGAACCGATACCGCGTATAGGTCCGGGAGTCGCTGAGGTTCAGTTCGTACCCCTGATCGCGCACGTGCTGCCCCAGGCGCTCTTTGAACACGGGGTAGTTGTAGTCGCCGACCATGAGCTTCGGAAGCCCCTCGCCCAACAGATCGAGTTCGGCCAGCGCCGTGCGGATCTGGTGCCGACGCAGCGAGTTCAGCGCCGTCAGCGGCGCCGCGTGGAACGAAGCGATGACGATGTCGCTGCCGGCGTCGATGTCGCGCAGGCGCACGCCCAGCATCCGCTCCTCCGCGGGCTTGAGCACGCGATCGTGCAGCGACTTCTTCAGGGCGATGGCTCGCACGTCAACGGCGCGATACGTGTTCTCGCGGTAGTAGACGGCCAGCCCCAGGCGGTTGCGCTGCGTCGAGTCGGCGAGCACGAGGCCACCGATCGCGTCAGGGATGTCGGTGGTGTCGGCTTCCTGCAGACAAAGCAGATCAGCGCCGTGACGCTCGACGAGCTCTCGCAGCTCGGTTGCAGCTCGGTGCTTGCGCAGGTTGTACGAGATGACCTTCATGCCACTCCCCACGATAGAGGGGCACGGCTGCCGACCGCGCGCGCTGCGCTGGACATATCCCCAGCGTTTGCGATCTCTTCACCGCACGAGGGAGTTCGTGAGCATCCCAGCAGCTATCAAAGGGCGCTCCGCTAGAGTTTGGTCGTGCCTTCCCGACGCACCTCCGCGGTGCACGAACAGCCCCAGACTGCTGCGGTGCGCCCGGAATCACAGCCGAAGATCCTGCCCGGTTGGGCGATCGCGACGATCGTCGGCGTCGGCGTGCTTCTGGTGGCATCCATCGCGGCGACGGTCTGGATGTTCCTGAGTCACTGGGTTCGTGACCTGACCGCGACAGCACCGGCCGTCGGGACGACGATCATCGCACCCGAGGAATCGAAGGCTGCCCTCGCGCTTCCTGACCTCCCCGAGGGCACCGACGAGTTCGCGGCGACTGCCTACCTTGCCGCACAACCCACCGCGTACTGGTTGACCCCGGAGATCGATCCGGTGAGCGAAATCGGCGCACGAATGACGAACCTCCTGGACGAAGCGCGCACGCAGGGCCATGCACTGGCGATCGTGGTCTACGGACTTCCCGAGCGGGACTGCAGCGCCGGCCTCTCGGCGGGCGGACTCGACGATGCAGCCTACGCGGAGTGGACACAGATCATCGGTGATGCCCTGCACGCCGCACCCGACATCCAGAAGACCGTCGTCCTTGAGCCCGACAGCCTTGCCCTCGCACCGGAGTGCGGCAACCTCGCCGACCGCACGACTCAGCTGCGGGATGCCATCGCCCGACTCGCCTCGACGAACACCTGGATCTACGTGGACGGCGGTCACTCGACCTGGCTGCCCGCGTCACAGATGGCCGAGCTCATCAACGGCATCGGCATGAACGATGTCATCCGCGGCTTCGCAACGAACGTGTCGAACTACAACGACACCGCGCTCGAGTTCGACTACGCGCACCAGCTCTCCGGCCTCACGGGCGGACTCCACGCGATCATCGATACCTCACGCAACGGCGCCGGGTCGAACGGCGAGTGGTGCAACCCGCCGGGCCGACTCATCGGCGCCCCGGGCGGCACCTACGGCGACGACGTGGTCGACACGAACTTCTGGATCAAGCCGCCGGGCGAAAGCGACGGCACCTGCAACGGCGGACCGGTAGCCGGCGCGTGGTGGCCCCCGTCGGCTGTCGAACTCACCCGCAACGTCACTCTTCCCTGAGCACCGGGCCCCGAGGACGCGGGCACACGCCGACGAATGACCACCCCCGGTCCCGGCGCGGCTGTGTACGATCGGGGGAGACGGCCGCGAACACCTGGGATTGCGCGGTCCATGCCCCACTACCCAGCCCGACGCGACCACCCAGCCCGACGCGAAAGAGACCACCGAGCATGAGCACTGACGCGGGGGTGAGCAAGACCGCCGTCATTGTCGAGGATGATCCGCAGATTCGGCATATCCTCGCCGAGACACTCGAGGCTGCCGGATTCTCCACGGTCTCGGTGGGCAACGGCATCGACGGCGTGCGCGCTGTGCTGTCCTACCAGCCGCTGATCACGACACTCGATGTGAACATGCCCGGCATCGACGGATTCGAAGCTGCTCGCCGCATCCGTGCCCAGAGCGACACCTACATCATCATGCTGACGGGACTCGAGGACGAGGCCGACGTCGTGCTGGGTCTCGGCGCCGGCGCCGATGAATACATCGTCAAGCCGTTCCGTCCACGGGAGCTGCGGGCACGGATCGAAGCGCTCCTGCGCCGCCCCCGTCAGACTCCGACTGCCACCCTGCCGCCCGTGCAGGCACCCTCGGGCCCCTCATTCCCTGGCGCACGACCCGCCATCGTCACCCAGCCCGCGCAGCCCAGCGCCGTTCCCCCGGCAGCGCAGCAGCCGTTCGCCACCATCGATGCGAGCGGAGCGGTCACCCCCGGTGACCCCGCGCAGGCTCCGGGCTCGCCTCCCGCGCAGGCTCCGTACCCGGCAGGCCAACAGCCGACCCAGGCCCCACCCCAGCCCGGCTACCCGGGTCAGTATCCGGTTTATCCGCAGCCGGGGGGCGCACACCCGTACTATCCCCCGACACCGCAGGCACCGGTCGACCCCCCGGGCGCCGGCGGGAGCCAGCAGCCTCCCGGATCGCAGCTGGTGGCACGCACACCCCCGAGCGCCCCGATAGCCGGTCCCGGAGGTCACCACCTCGGCCCCCACACCATGGTCCACCGTGACCTCATCCTCGACCCGGACTCGCGGATCGTACTGGTCGGCAACCGTGAGGTAGAACTCACCCGCACGGAGTTCGAGCTGCTGGCGACCCTGATGGAGTCCAAGCGGCGCGTACGCAGCAAAGCCGACCTGACGCTTGTGCTGCGCGGCGAGTCCTACGTCACGTCGTATTTCGTCGGGGATGCCGACAAACGTGCGATCGAAGCGCACATGACGAACCTGCGCCGCAAGCTCGGCGACGACCCGAACAACCCGCGCTATGTCGAGACCGTGCGGGGCGTCGGCTACCGCATGACCGCCGAAAACGTCGCCCCGCCGCCGGGCCCGTAGCCGTTCCGGGACGGGCGCGAGACCGTCAGACCTTGTAGCCGTACTGCCGACGGAACAGCTTGAAGGCCATGAGCAGCGTCTGGATGACGGTGACGACACCCACGATCGGCCACCCGATCCACAGGATGGACGACTGCACCACCGGGTCCAGCAGGTTCCAGATGAAAGCCATCGCGAGCGCGGTGAGCACCAGCAGGATCATGGGAACCCAGTGTCCGAGGGATACCCCGCCACCCTTCTCGGCCTTCGCCTGGGCTGCCCAGTTGTCGACCTTCTTGCGCGACAGGAACGACGACCACGACCGCAGGAAGTGGCCGATACGGATCCACATGAAGATCTCCGCGGGAAACACCAGTGCCGAGAACAGGATGTCTCGCTGGTTCACGTACTTCATCGTCAGGGCGACACGAAGGTTCAGCAGCGTCGCCACCAGAGGTGGAATGAGCCACCAGGGCGAGAAGACGAAGGCATTGATCGACAGCGATGCGGCAAGCAGCGTCAGGAACGCGACACGCACGAACAGGTTCGTAAGCATGCCGAAGTTCTCGAACCACCGAAGGCGCAGGTTCGGGTGGAAGGGCTGCCCCTTCGTGTCGCCGCGCTGACCGGGCCACATGAGCTCGATGGCGCCGTAGGTCCACTTCACCTGCTGCGCGTCATACCCCTTGAGGGTGGTCATGCCGCCCACACTGGCTCGCGCGTACGGGCTGATCTTGGTGAGGTAGCCCGCGCTCTTGATCTGCAGTGAGAGGAGCGAGTCCTCCACCTCGCTGTCTTTCACCCAGGGCGTGCTCTGGTGGTTGGCGCGCATGACATCGCGCAGCGCCGCCGTCGAGAAGATCGAGAACTGGCCGCCGAGCACCGCCATGTTGCGTCCGCGCAGCAGGTTCTGCAGATTGAAGGCCGCGAACTGCGTGCGCTGACCGGCGATCAGGAACTTGCCGATCAGGCCCTTGATAGGCCGGTCGTCGATCGTGTAGATCGCCGAGATGCCACCGATCCGGGAGTCTCCCACGGCTTCGGTCTCGAGGTACTCCACCGCGCGCTCATCAGCGATGGTGTCACCGTCGACGCCGAGCAGGTAGTCATACCCCTCGACAAGGGCGTAGCCGTAGTTCAGCGCACCGACCTTCTTGTCGGGGTTCTTGCCGATGTCGTGGATGAAGACTTCGGTGAACTGCTCCCCGAGATCGGTGACGACCTGGTGCGGGCCGGCATACTGCGAAGCGATGGCGACAGTCGCGTCAGTCGTGTTGTTGACCACGACATGGATGACGTCCGGCACGCGCGTCTGGTGCAGCAGACCCTCGAGGACGCCGGCGATCGACTCTTCCTCGTTGTAGCAGGGGATGACGCATCCGATCGTCGACCGGTGCACAGAGATGCGCTCGAGCACCGACTCGAACTCGTCGGTGAACTCGGCGTGAGAGGTCTCGACCTGCGCGTTCGGGAACCGGGGGTCGTACTGCGGCTGCGCGTACTGCGGCTGCGCGTACTGCTGGCCGGAGGCCGGATCCGCGTACTGCGGACCCGCGTAAGCCGTGCCCGGGTACTGCCCGATCGCGGGCTGACCTTGCTGCGGGTACGGAGGAACGTACGGGGCTTCCCAGTGGGACATCAGCACGCTCCTTCCATCAATCCGCGTGCCATCCGAAGTGCTGTTACCACACTGCTACACTCGGCTCAAGCATCCGGTCTGTTGTCGAAGAGCATCACCTCAGGTTTTCCTCAAGAAAGCCTCCGGTGAAAACCCGAGGCCCCGAGAAACAGAAGTGCAAAATGAGTGTACTGGAGTTGTCTGCCGTCCTGGCGATCGCCGTTGTGATCGCTGCTCCGGCCCTCGTCCAGTTTCCCGCAGCCTCGGTCCCCAATGGTGGCCGCGCCGCACGGCGGAACTTCCTGCGCTTTGCCGCGGCCGCAGCCCTGAGCGGAGTCGTTGCCGGTATCGCATCAGCTCTCGTGCCCGAACACCCGACGCCGATCATCATCGCCGCGGCGAACGCGGCACTGGTCGGTGGGCCCGCATACTCCTGGGCGGGAATGCGACAGCTGCGCGAGAACTCGATGGCCCCAGGCTGGGTCGTTGCGGGAGCCGTCGCCGTCACCTTCGTCACCAGCGCAACGGTCAGCGCCGTCATCGGAGGTCCGACCGACGGCTTCGTGCTGCGGCTGATCCTGGTCGCCGTGGGGTGCGGGGGCGTCGCGGTCGAAGCTTTCCGTCTGCCGGCACGAACCATCGCACCTTTCCGGCTGATCGGAGTCATCTTTGCGATCTACGCCGCATACTCGGCGATCCGTATCGTGCTGTTTTTCGCTGTCGGTGAGAGCGCTCCCACCTTCCGGACCCTTTTTTCTCCCCTCACGGCATCCGTCCTGAGCATCGCGCTCGTGACGGCACTGTGCGTTGCAGTGTGGTGGAGCGATCGCGCGCTCGAGACTCGAGCCCGCCAGATCGAATACATCATCAATGCGCTGCGCTCAGATATCGCCTCCCACGGTGCAGTGACGGTCTATGTCGTCGAGGTTCCCGACCTCGCCCTCATCCGCGCAGCCTTCGGTGGCCCGGCAGCAGTAGCGGTCGACCGCGCAGCGTCGATGGCGCTTCATGAGCTGCTGCCCGATGCCGCCCACCGTGGTCGGGTCGGTCGCCACGTCGTCGCGGTGTCAGGCGACCAGCGCATCGAGAACCTCGATGACGTGGTGAAGGCCGCGACGGCGAGAGCCGTGCCGAACCTCGACTATCGCGAAGCGATCGAGGTCCGCGTGACGCGCTATGCACTGCGCTCCGAGGAGGAGCTCGCCGCTGTTTGGCCCGACGCAGCTCCACCCGGCACCAGAGACCTCAAGACCAGTCCGGCGGGCGGCGCGATCGCCTGACCGGGGCGGCGCGGCGCGGTGGCCCGATCAGCCCTGCGGCGCCGTTGTCGGCTGGTTGGCCACGATGTTCAGCGTGCCCTGATCGTTGTAGATCGCGATCGGCAGGTACTGATAGATCGTCTGCTGCGCGAACGAGGCATCGTCGTTTGCCGTGCCCTCGACGTAGATGCCGAACGAGAACTGCAGTGTGATGCCGTAGGTGTCGGCCGGCAGCATGAAGATCGTCGTCTCGGGAACGAGCAGCCCGCCCTGATAGCTGTTGAGCAGCAGCCCACGGTCCGAGCGCAGCGTGTCCGGTGGCACCAGCGTCCGGGGGTCGGCGGCGAACTGAAACGGCTGCTGCACCATCCCCGAGGTCTGTGCGGTCTGTGACGTGATCGAGATCGAGGACACATAGACCCGGCGCTTCTGCGCCAACACTGCCTTGTCATCGACCCGACGGTCGTACGCGTTGATCGCGAACCCGAACACCTTCTCGTTGTTCGGCGTCCACTCGCGGGTGCGCTTCGGGTCAGCCGCCCACACATCGAGCACGACCTCGAGGTCGGATGCGACATCTGTCGTCAACGAAACCGACCCGTCGTACGAGAACAGTGAGTCGAAGTCCATCGCGGCAGTCGTCGAGACCGGCTGCGGCACCGGTGTCGCCGTCGATGCGGTGCTGGGTGCTTCACCCTGGATCGAATTGAATGCTTCGGCGATCTGCTGGCATCCGGTCAAGGACGAGGCGCCCAAAGCCAGTGCGGCGGCGCCGAGCACGACGCGGCGTACGGTGCGCGACGGTTGCGGGGCGGTGGCCATGGTTTCTCCTTGAGCGGGCCGACGTGCAGGGCATCGAAGGCTGATATTCCGCGGTTATCTCGGGCTCGTGGCGGGTTCCACAAGCCGGATGCGCTGGAAGTATACGATACGAACAAAGGCCTGAACTCAACGCTGCCTAAGGGGGAGCACAAGGTGAGCGCAAGAGACGCGCAATTCCGCGACGTCGACGGCGCGACGATGCGAGTGAGGTCGATCTGGCTCACGCAGCTCTCCCTCGGCGTCTCGATCATCATCATCTCGGTCGTATCGCTCGGCTACGAGCCGGAACTGTTCGAGTCGTGGCTCATGCTCACCGGGGTGGCCATCATCATCGCTGCAACCGCGGTGACACTTGTCGTACCCTGGGCCCGCGCACCCCGGTGGTCGCCGCTGATCATCCCGTTCGCCGACATCGTCGCCGTCGGGTTCATGGCGGCATCCTCGATCCTGCCGCTCGGTTTCTTCTGGGTCTTCCCGATCATGTGGATCGGCCTGCACTTCACGCGCTGGGCCCTCGCGGCCGCCATCGTCACAATCGCCGGTTCCCTCTTGATCGAAGCCGCTACCTCCACCGAACCGCCCGGCGCCGTCGAACTGTTCACGGTGCTCCTGGGCGTCACCTTCCTGGGTGTCACGGCGAACATCACGATGCGCCAGACGCGGGCGTTCAAGCGGTTGCTTCTCGGCCAGACGCGGCGTCTGGAGACCACGCTCGAACGGGTATCGGCTGCTGAGCGAAGCACGATCGAGTTGATCAATGGCGTGGATGTCGGCATCCTGCGCTTCGCTCGTGACGGATCACTGCTGGCCGCCAACACCACCTACGACCGCCTCTACGGCACGAGCCTCAACGACCCCAGCTCACCGCCCACCTCCGTCGAGTACGCATCTTTGCAAGGGACGGCGATTCCGGCATCCGAGCGGACCTTCGCGCGTGCGCAGCGCGGCGAGATCTTCGAGGATGCCCGCGTCTGGATCTTCGACGCCGAAGGCACCTGGCACGCCCTGTCGGTGACAACCATGCCGCTGACCTCGTCAGCCGACGACTCTGCATCGACGATGCTCGTCGCCCACGACATCACCGCGGTTACCGAGGCCGAGCGCGAGCGCGAGCGGATCGCGGCGGTGGCCTCCCACGAGCTGCGGCATCCGCTGACCGTCATCATCGGCCACGCCGACCTAGCACTCGAAGAAGAGGACGAGCTGACCCCGAAGATCCGGGACCACCTCGAGACGATCCTCTCCGCCAGCGAACGGATGCTCGGTATCGCCTCGACGATGCTGCAACGCTCGCGCCGCGGATTCACCCCCACCCAGGACCGCCGCTCGTTCGACCTCGTCCCGATGCTGGCCGCCGTCGGAGAAGCTTTCGCTGCGACTGCTCGAGAACAGAGCGTGACGCTGGACGCCGACCTCCCCCCTCACCTGTGGATGGATGGCGACGTGTTCCGCCTTCGCCAGGTTCTCGACAACGTCGTCAGCAACGCCGTGAAGTACACGCCAGCTGGCGGATCGGTGAAGGTCTCGGCGTCGCTGGACGGGGACACCGCCGTGATCGTGGTCGCCGACACCGGCATCGGCATCGCGTCCGAGGATCTCGAGCACGTGTTCGACCCTCTGTTTCGCAGTACGCGCGCCCAGGAGCATGCGCCTGGCACCGGGCTTGGTCTGGGCATCGCGCGCGAGATCGTGACAGCACACGGTGGCACCCTCACGATGACGAGTGAACTCGGTCACGGCACGACGGTCACTCTTCACCTCCCCCGTTCCGTCGCCCCGGAGTCGTGATGTTCTTTCCTGCACCCGGTGAGCTGCCCTGGCCGGACCTCGGCGGCGCGAGCATCGGTATCGCCCACGCGACCATCGCAACCCTCGGCACCATCCTCTTCGTCGGGTTGGCGTTTCTCGCGCGGCCCCGCCGCTCGACGCTGCTGTGGTCGCTGACGTTCATGGGCATCATGGTGGCCTGCTTCGGCTATCTCGCTGCGACTGCCGCCGAGTCCGAGGAACTGCGGCGAGGATCGATGGGTCTGCTGATGGGCGCCCCGGCGCTGCTGTGGTCGGGACTGCGCGCCCACCGCAAGGTGCGCACGTATGCATGGATCAGCGCCGTGGTCGCCGCGGCCTCGATCGGCGCTCTCCTGGCGGTCGGGGACTCCGACCTGTTCGGCCTTGCCTACCGCGTCGTGTTCTTCGTGTCCTCGATCTTCGGCGCGCTGTTCCTCCTCGAGTGGCGGCGCATCCCGGAGCGGTCCGAGCGCGTGCTGTGGCCCATCGTCATCTCCTCGGCGGTCTACGCGCTCACCGGCGTCGCGGTGCTCATCGGCGCCCTGTTCACCCCGCTCTCCACGGCCGAGGCCTTCGCGTCGACGCGCATCTTCAACGCGATCGGAATGCTCGTGTACATGGTCTGCGCCCTTGTGTCACTGGTGCCGCTCGTGACCCCCGGGACGCAAGCGATCGAGTCCGGGGCGCCGCAGCGGGACTGGGATCGGTTCGTCGGGACAGCCCGCGAACGTCTCGAACGCGCAGCCGCGCGGGATGCCGGTACCTGGTCGCTGCTGCGCATCGAACTCGACGACGCTGAAGATCTGCAAGCGGCGGGAGGCCCCGCCATCTTCGGTCGACTCATCCGCGAGGTCCAGTCTCGCGTCGTCGCGGTCTTCCCCACGGATGCCGACGTCGCGATCGCTCCCGACAGCGCTGTCATCGTGCTGGTTTCGCGCCCCGAGGCAGTCATCCGAGAGCTCGTGCGCGACGTCCTCCGACACATCGCCGTGCGCGACCCGGAGGCTCCGATCACCGTGACCACCTCAGCCAGCGTCGGCTGGGCGAGCGTCGCGACATCGGGATATGACCTTGACGCCCTGCTTACGACGACGGCCGAGGCTGCAGCAGCGGCCCGGGCGCAGGGTGGCGACCGCTGGGAGCGCGTCACCACCTGACTCTCCTGTCGGGAAGCGCTACTGCTGCGCGCTCGTGCTACTGCTGCGCGATGGCTATCGTTAGCGTGTCGGATGCCGTCTGCTTCGCGTACTCGCTCGAGGTCGGCGTCGTCTGTACGAGGAAGTCGTACGTGAACTGCACCGTCACCGAGATCGCGTTGGATGGCACCGGACCGACAGTGAAGTTCTGGGAGTAGCTGTAGGGCGAGAGCACGAGATAGCCGGGGTTGACGCTCGCGGCATCCACCTGCGGATTCAGCGGAGCGAGATCTCCGGTGTCGCTCTGCGGCACCGCGACCATCGTCGCCCGCTGCAAGTAGACCTTCTGACCGTCGTTGGGCTCCACCACCGTGATCAGCGACAGGCTGATGGGCTTGAGCGCATCAGCAGTCCACTTGTCCATCGACAGTGTCGACCAGTAGTCGACGGTGGCCTTCACAGCACCGGCCTGGAGGTCTCGCTGCGTCGAGCCGCTGGAGAGGTCGTTCTTGACCGGTGGGGCAACGGTCTGGCGGGTGAACGTGGGCGTCGGACTCGAAGTCTCGTAGCCCCAGTTGTTCCACGGAGCGGGTCCACACCCGGCGAGCGCGAGCGGCAGCACGAGAAATCCGGCGATCACACCCGCCCGCGCGAGAGCGCGCACCGGTTGACCCTCACGGATGCCGACGCTCGCGTCGCTGCGACCAACGGCCTTCATCTCCATCCCCCCTCGGGATCACCAACCTCACCCCGCGCAGGGGTGGGATCAGTCTACGCATCCGCGGGCGCCCGCCCTCGTTAGTCGGTGTCGAGGTCCCGCCGTGCGCGGGTCTGCGACGCGCGCTGCGCGAGCAGCTCATCGGCCGGGTACCCGACCTCGGTGAGGGTGAGCCCGCGGGCAGCCAGCACCTTGACCTCGGGAACACGGACGAGTTCGTCACGGATGCGCACGACATCGTCGACGGTGAGTCGTCCCTGACCGACCGCAACGCACCCACCCACCAGCGCGCGCACCATGCTGTGGCAGAACGCGTCAGCTCGAACCGTGGCGACCAGCACGCCGGAGGCCTCGCGCACCCATCCGAAATCGAGCAGCGTGCGAATCGTCGTCGCTTCCTCCCGCGGCTTGCAGTACGCGGCGAAGTCATGCAACCCCCGCAGTGCGCCGGCTGCGGCATCCATGGCCGCGACATCGAGCTCACCGCGCACCAGGGTGGTGCGGTGCCGTTCCAGGGGAACGTAGGGAACGGAATCGTCGGCAACCCGATACTCGTAGCGGCGCCACACGGCCGAGAACCGCGCATCGAAGCCGTCGGGCGCGATCGACGTGCGGGTCACCGCGGCGTCGGCGTACGCGCCGAGCACGCCGCGGATGCGACGGGCCAGCGCCGCTACGCCGTCGTCATCCTCACCGCGCCGACGCGTGGATGCGAGCCGCGCGGCCTGCCCGTCGTCGAGATCCAGGTGAGCAACCTGGCCGCTCGCGTGCACCCCGGCATCCGTTCGGCCCGCGACGACCAGCCGGGGATCTCCCCCGAGCACGCGAGAAATCGCGCCCTCGATGGTTCCCTGCACGGTCCGTTGATGCGGCTGCCTGGCCCACCCGCGAAAGTGCGAGCCGTCATAGGAAATGTCGAGCCGGATGCGCACCTCTTCAGCCTAATCAGCACCCGGCGCAGCCCCAGGGAACACCCCCCGCCCGGACGTAGACTTGGGTGCCCGAACCCGCACCCCCCATCGAGCTACCGATGTCCAGCCCCCTCCCCACCGACCCTCACGGTGTCACGCCCGGCGCCAGCCAGGGCGCCAGCCAGGGCGCCCGACTGCCTGGCCTGGATGGCCTGCGCGCGCTCGCCGTCATCCTCGTCGTCGTCTACCACCTGTTCCCGCAGTGGTGGTTCGTCGGCGGGTTCATCGGCGTCGATGTCTTCTTCGTGATCAGTGGTTTCCTGATCACCACCCTGCTGCTTCGCGAGCGCTCCGCGACCGGCCGGATCAGCCTCGTCGGATTCTGGCGACGACGGGCCAGGCGCCTGCTGCCCGCGCTGGTTCTGCTCCTGCTCGTGTGCTCGAGTGCCGCGTGGATCATCGGCGGCGATGTTCTGGTCCGGTTGGGCGCCCAGATCGCCGGCGCCCTCACCTTCAGTTACAACTGGGTCGCGATCTTCATCGGCGAGGGATACTTCGGCGGAACCACGCCGGAGCTCTACCGGAACCTCTGGTCACTCGGCATCGAAGAGCAGTTCTACGTGCTCTGGCCGCTCATGCTGCCGCTGATCCTGCTGCTGCCGCGCACCTGGGCGCGGGTTGTAGCGGCGGTCGCGATGGCAGCAGCATCCGCCGTGTGGATGGGCGAGATCGTGTCGTCGACGGGCGACGTCAGCCGCGCGTATTACGGTACCGATTCTCACGCTTTCGGCATCCTTCTCGGGGTCGCACTCGCGTTCGTGCTGCACCACGCCCTGGCTGCGCCCGCGCTGTGGATGCAGCGCAGGGCGGTCCGCCGCGGCGCCACGGTCCTCGGCGCAGCCGCCGTCGCCGGCCTCATCTGGCTGTCCCTTCTCGCGCCCACCGACTCCGTCCTCACCTTCCCCCTGACGATCGCCGCCGCAAGCGCGCTGGCTGGAATCGCGATCGTTGCGGCAGTCTGGCCCCACGCGCGGCTCGGCGACGCTCTCGACGCGCGCCCCCTGCGCTGGATCGGCGAGCGCTCCTACGGCCTCTACCTCTGGCACTGGCCCCTGCTCGTGCTGCTGGTCGCCGCCGTGCAGGGCACAGCACCGGAGGCGGGAGTTCCGCTCTGGGCCGGCCTACTGACCCTGGCGCTTACCGTCGTCATTGCGGAGGCCTCCTACCGATTCCTGGAAACACCCGTGCGACGTCTCGGCTTCCGCGGGACCTGGCGTGCGGCACGGGCACGCGTCGGGGTCGATGCCGGGGCGCTGTGGGGCACCGTCATCGGGAGCCTGGCCACAACGGCCCTCGTGTTCGGGACTGTCGCCGCCGCCCTCACCGGAGCGAGCGTGTCATCCGGTGAGGCAGTTGTCGCCGAGGGCCAGGCAGCTGTCGATGCCGCGTCCGCCAGCCCGACACCGTCGACGGATGCCCGACCGCAGCCCGATGAGCCTGCGCCTCACGGCTCTCTCGCCGACGGAGCCGTGAGGCCGCCCGCCCCGTCACCGACCCCGATCTCGGGCGGCGAGATCACCGCTGTCGGCGACTCGGTCATGCTCGCGGCCGCTCCCTCGTTGTATGACACGCTTCCCGGCATCCGGGTGGATGCTGCGGTGTCGCGCTCCTCGTGGGCGGGACCGGGCATCATCGATCAGCTCGCTGCTGCCGGGCAGTTGGGCCGTTACGTCGTCATCGCCCTCGGCACGAACGGCCCGATCAGTCACGATGCCTATGAACGGATGGCCGCCACTGCCGGCCCTGACAGAACCCTCGTGCTCGTGAACGCCTACGCGCCGCGCGATTGGATCCCGGGCGTCAACAGCGACATCACGGCGTTTGCGGCCGCGCATCCGGGCACGATGATCGCCGATTGGGCGAGCGCCATCGACCCGCACGTGGACTACCTGGCCGGTGACCGCATCCATCCCGGAACCTCGGGCGGCCAGATCTATGCCGATACGGTCCTCGCCGCGATCCGTCAGTCCGAGAACCAGCGCGCGATCGACGAGTACCTCACCGAGACCCGCGCCTACCGCGAGGCCACCCGCGCCGACGCTCGCATCGCGCAGTAGCCCCCGTTCTTGCGGGGGCCCCGTCCTCCCGCCGAACCCCGTCCTCCCACCGAACCCACACGGCTTGCTCCGAACCCGCACCTTCCGTTCGAAGAATCCTGTGGCCTCGCGCGCGAAGGTGTGGGCTCAGCGCTGCGGAGCCGGCGACGTTCAGAACCGGGAGACCATGGCGACCTCGCGGTCGGTGGCATCGAACCCGAGCCTGCCGTACAGGCTGTTCGCGCCCGTCGGGCTCTCGGTGTCGACATCGAGATTCACCTTCTCAAGCCCCGCATCCCGCGCCGCGTTCAGCAGCGCAGTGATCACCGCCGGGGCTAGGCGCCTGCCGCGATAGTCGCGAACGACACCGATCAGCGCGACATACGCCGACGTGTAGCCCTGCACCTCCCAGTCATCCTCGTTGACGGTAGCCAGTGCCATCGCCACCACGCGGTCGCCATCCACGACGATACGAGAGAGGTCGTCGCGGAACTGCGCGCCGCCGACGAATCGCTCCCACCGCTCCGGCGGAGTCTCCAGGCTTCCCCAGTGGTCACGGAACGCGTCGTTGCGCGCCACGCGCGTGGGATCCCGCCACTGCGGGCCGAAGGTCTCGATCCGCAGGCCCGGGGATCCGGCATCCAGCGGCACATCGGGAATGGGCTGAGACAGGTCACGGAGCATCGTTGTGAACCACCGCTCCTCGGGCATGCCGCGCCGCGCACCCAGCGCACGAGCATCAGCGTCGTGCTCGTACGCGTGAAGGAAGATCGCACCCGGGAGTTCGGCTTCCGTCCGCGCCAGTTCGGTCTGGGCGGTCTCGTACTCCCAGCGCAGCACCTCCGTGCCGATACCGCGGCGGCGCCACCCCGGATGCACCATTCCGGTGCAATAGACATACACATGCTTGTCCTGGGACGGATGCACCAGGATGCCGGCCATGGCGACGAGGTCACCGTCGGCCGTGAAGCCCAGTCGCGTGTGACGCTCCGGGTCGATGTGCGAGAGCTCGAAGATCTCCTCGACGTCCTCGCGCGGCGTCAACCACGTCGGATGGTCGACCCTGTCGCACGCGTCGACCAGGACCACCATCTCGTCGAGATCCGCTCGCGTTGCGGGGCGCCAGGTGGCGACATCCGGATGCTGGATCTCGGCGACCGTCTCGGGCGCTCCGACGCGCTCCGACAGCGGCCGCACATCCGTCGGCGCGGCGTTCTCAGGAATCGGCGCAGGCAAGGTGCTCTCGGTCACCGTCCCACCCTACGCACGCCCTCCACACACGCGAAACACCGCATCCTCGGCGAGACTCTCCCCGACACGGGGTGTCTCACCGAGGATGCGGTGTGTGATCCATCCACGCCACGGATACGGCGCAGGTGGCAGGTGCTTACTTCGCGTCGTCCTCGGCGGGAGCCTCGACAACAGCGTCCTCGGCGGCGGCCTCAGCAGCAGCGCCTTCCTCGGGCGACTCGGCCCCGGCCTCAGCAGCGGCGTCGGTGGACTCTTCCGGGGCCTCGGCAGCAGGGGCCTCGGCGGCGGGCGTCTCCTCAGCGGGAGCCTCCTCCGCAGCCGGCGCAGCGGCAGCCGGAGCAGCCTTCTTCGCCGACTTCGGCTTCGGGTTCACGGGCTCCAGAACGAGCTCGATGACCGCCATCGGGGCATTGTCGCCCTTGCGGTTGCCGACCTTCGTGATGCGGGTGTAGCCACCCTCACGCTCGGCGACCAGCGGTGCGATCTCGGCGAACAGGATGTGCACGACTTCCTTGTCACCGATGACCGAGAGCACCCGGCGACGGGCGTGGAGGTCACCGCGCTTGGCGAAGGTGATCAGGCGCTCGGCGAGGGGACGCAGGCGCTTGGCCTTGGTCTCGGTCGTCTTGATGGACTTGTGCGTGAACAGGGCCGCGGCGAGGTTCGCGAGCAGCAGGCGTTCGTGGGCGGGGCCGCCTCCGAGGCGGGGACCCTTGGTGGGCTTGGGCATGTCAATTACTCCAGGGAAAGTCGGTCAGGATGCCGCGGCATCCGTTTCGGGTACCGGTCAGACGGTCTCGTCGTCGTAGCCGCCATAGAAGTGCGCGCCGTCGAACCCGGGAACCGAGTCCTTCAGGCTCAACCCGAGCGAGATGAGCTTGTCGCGAACCTCATCGACCGACTTCTGGCCGAAGTTGCGGATGTTCATGAGCTGCGTCTCCGAGAGGGCAACGAGCTCCGAGACGGTGTTGATGCCCTCGCGCTTGAGGCAGTTGTAAGACCGGACCGACAGGTCGAGGTCCTCGATCGGCATCGACAGCTCGTTCGACATGACGGTCTCGACCGGCGCGGGGCCGATCTCGATGCCTTCGGCCTCGACGTTCAGTTCGCGGGCGAGGCCGAACAGTTCGGTCAGGGTGCGACCGGCGGATGCCACCGCGTCGCGCGGGGCGATCGAGGGCTTGGACTCGACATCCAGGATGAGCTTGTCGAAGTCGGTGCGCTCACCGGCACGGGTGGCGTCGACGCGGTAGCTGACCTTGAGCACCGGCGAGTAGATCGAGTCGATCGGGATCTGACCGCTCTCGGCGTACTCGTTGCGGTTCTGGGTCGCCGAGACGTAACCGCGGCCACGCTCGATGGTCAGCTCCAGCTCGAACTTCGCCGTCTCGTTGAGAGTCGCGATGACCAGCTCGGGGTTGTGAACCTCCACACCGGCAGGAGCGGAGATGTCGGCGGCGGTGACCTCGCCGGCTCCGGTCTTGCGCAGGTAGGCCGTGATGGGCTCGTCGCGCTCGGAGGAGACGACCAGCTGCTTGATGTTGAGGATGATTTCGGTGACATCCTCCTTCACACCCGGAATGGTGCTGAACTCGTGCAGCACGCCGTCGATGCGGATGCTGGTGACGGCGGCGCCGGGGATCGACGACAGGAGGCTGCGACGCAGCGCGTTACCGATCGTGTAACCGAAGCCGGGCTCAAGCGGCTCGATGACGAAACGGCTGCGGAACTCCCCGATCTTCTCCTCGGTCAGAGTGGGACGCTGTGCGATGAGCACGATGTGTTCCTTTCGATCACGTGCCCGCTATATGACACGTGCAATGGGTGAGGTGTTGAGTTTTTCTCGGGGATGCCGAGGCGCAGCGCGCAGGCGCACGCCCCGGCATCCGAAATGCTTCACCCGGGTGGCAAAGAGCCGGCCCGGAACGGGGCTGCGTCAGACGCGACGGCGCTTGGGCGGGCGGCAGCCGTTGTGCGCCTGGGGCGTGACGTCCTGGATCGAGCCGACCTCGAGGCCGGCCGCGGTCAGCGAACGGATCGCGGTCTCACGACCCGAACCCGGGCCCTTGACGAAGACGTCGACCTTCTTGACGCCGTGCTCCTGCGCCTGGCGGGCAGCAGACTCGGCTGCCATGCCGGCGGCGTAGGGCGTCGACTTGCGCGAGCCCTTGAAGCCGACGCCACCCGAGGATGCCCAGCTGATCACTGCACCGGAGGGGTCGGTGATCGACACGATCGTGTTGTTGAACGTCGACTTGATGTGGGCCTGGCCCACGGCGATGTTCTTCTTCTCCTTGCGGCGCGGCTTGCGCGCTGCGGACTTGGGGGTAGCCATATGCGTTTTCTCCTAAACCTTCCGCGCCTTACTTCTTTCCGGCCTTCTTCTTGCCGGCGACGGTGCGCTTCGGGCCCTTGCGGGTACGCGCGTTCGTCTTGGTGCGCTGTCCGCGCACCGGCAGGCCGCGGCGGTGGCGCAGGCCTTCGTAGGAGCCGATCTCGACCTTGCGGCGGATGTCGGCGGCAACCTCACGGCGGAGGTCACCCTCGACCTTGTAGGTGCCTTCGATGTAGTCGCGGAGGGCGACGAGCTGGTCGTCGGTGAGGTCCTTCACGCGGATGTCCTCGTTGATCTCGGTCGCCGCGAGGATCTCGTGCGAGCGAGTACGGCCGATGCCGTAGATGTAGGTGAGGGCGATCACCACGCGCTTATCGCGCGGGATGTCGACACCGGCAAGACGTGCCATGTCGGTTCTCTCTTTCCCCCGGGTTTCCCCGCGGAGTATGTCGAAGGTGTGGAGCAGAATCGGTGCCCGGGCCTTCGTCCCGAGGTGTCCCCCGCATCCGGCATCCGGATGCGGGTTCTGACCCTGCCTGTGTGTATTGAGTTATAGGTTCTGGGGCCGCCGGAGCGGCATCCGTCTCAGCCCTGGCGCTGCTTGTGGCGCGGGTTGGACTTGCAGATCACCATCACGTTGCCGTGCCGGCGGATGACCTTGCAGTGGTCGCAGATGGGCTTGACGCTGGGGTTGACCTTCATGATGTTTCCTGTTCGCTGTCTTCGCCGGGCGGGCACGGATGCCCGGGGCGTTACTTCTCGACCGGCCTAGCGGTAGCGGTAGACGATGCGGCCGCGGGTGAGGTCGTAGGGCGAAAGCTCCACGACGACGCGGTCCTCGGGGATGATGCGGATGTAGTTCTGCCGCATCTTTCCCGAGATCGTTGCGAGCACCTTGTGTCCGTTGGTCAGCTCAACGCGAAACATCGCGTTGGGCAGCGCCTCGGACACTGTGCCTTCGATCTCGATGACACCGTCTTTCTTGGCCATAGCCTCGCTCACGCTTATGCAGACCGGTCGGTCTGCGGTGGATGGGAGTCGGTGCCGGTCCGCTCCGCCCGGACACGCCAAGGCAGGCGCAAAGCACCAAAGATCAATAGTACGTGATAGTGAACACCCCGGCAACCTCGGGCGTGTCGCCGCCGCTCCCCCGCTCCGAGCGCAGCCTGCCCTGCCAGCGCGCGCTGAAACACCGCATTCCGGCTGAGGCACCGTTTTCGCGGCGAGACGCGCCGCAACGCGCGGTGTCTCACACGCCACACGGCGTCTCATCGAACCCCGTCCGGCTCCTCCCCAACACGCACGGAGTGCACCCGCTGCGACAGGGAGCGCATCCGCGCCGGCAATCATGTTCACCGGAACCGACGATGACACCATGAACGTCACGCGTGTCGCCGGCGACATCTTCCGACCCAGTCCAGCGGTGCTGATCCGGGCGGCGGATGCCGCACTCACCGGCATCCGCGTGCGCGACCATGTTCGCGTGAGGCCCGGCATCTACGCCCCAGCAGGAGAGTGGGCAGGACTCGCGCCCTGGGAACGCTATCTGGCGAGAGTCCATGCATACGCACGTGTGAATCCCCACGCCGTCTTCTCCCTCGAATCCGCCGCAGCGCTGCTCGGGCTCCCGCTGTTCGGACATCCCCGGCACATCCACACGGTTGATGTCGGCGGAACGTCGCGGGCATACGGAGACGTGCGGGTCCACGCTTCGACAGACGATTGCGACACGGTGACGGATGCCGGGATCAGCGCGACCGGACTGGCCGACACATCGATCGCGCTCATGCGGGTGCTCCCGCCCGCATTCGGACTCGCGGTGGGGGATGCAGCACGTGCGCGCGGAGTGGACAGCGAAGACCTCCAAACACTCGCGGATGCGAGTTCCGCGCGGCGCGGCAGATCAACGCTTCGGTGGCTGCTTCCCCGCCTCACCCGCTACTCCGAGTCCGTGGGCGAATCGGTCAGCCGAGCAGTGATCGAGTGGTGCGGCTTCGCCATGCCCGAGATCCAAGCTGAAACGACCGTCGAGGGACATGCCTACCGTTTGGACTTCTTCTGGCGCACCGCACGCGTCGCCGGTGAGTCGGACGGTTACGGAAAGTACTCCGGCGATGCCGCGACGACCACAGCCGCGCTCATCCGTGAGAAACAGCGCGAGGACCGGCTGCGCCGCCACCTCGCCGGGTTCGCCCGATGGAGCATGGCTGACGCGCTTCAGGTCGCACCCTTGCAGCACGCACTCCTGTCTGCAGGGGTTCCCCTCGTGGCACCGCCGCGCACGCCGCTGCTGCGCTCAGTCGCCCACAACCCGCGTTCGCACTGACGAGCCACAGCATCCCGCGTGAAACACGACGCACCGCGCGAGACACAGTTCCTCCGCGCGGTGCGTCACGGCGAATACGGTGTCTCAGGCCTTCCGCTGGCGGGAACGGATGACGACAAGCGCCACACCGAGAAGGATCACTGCGGCAGCCCAGGGCAGCACGGGCATGCCGACGGACTCGGCCGTTCCGCCGGTCGCGGCGAGCGCCTCGACCTGGACGTACACCCAGCCGATCACCGTGCCTGCCGCGTCCGTGACCGCCAGGCGGTGTGCGCCGACCGGCAGATCCGCGGGGATCGTGAAGGTCGCGGTTCCCGCCGCGCTCACCACCGCCGTACCCAGGTAGGTCGGGGTCGAGAAGATCCAGCCCGCCACGGTCTGCCCCGCGTATTGGGCGCCGACCGTGATCGTCACCGTCTTCCCCTGCTCGAAGGTCGTCCCGCCCTGCGACTGGATCGCGCCCTGCGTCGTGGGGGTGAGCGCCGTCTCGGCCGGCGGAACCGGCGCGGCAGTCTCGCCCGGCGAGCTCCCGGTCTGCGTCGGAGTCGGGGTGGGCTCGAGCGAAGGCTCCGAGGTCGGGGTCGGCTCGACCACGCGGGGAACCGTGAGCGGGACCCGGATGGTCGTGCCGGACGGCTCCAGGTTGATCACCAGAGCTGTGCTGGCCGGGGCATCCTGCGGGACGGTGACGCTGGCTGTCATCGCGCCATCGGCCATCGTGACGGGGTCCAAGATCGCGGCGCTTCCCGCGATCGAAACCAGGGCGGTGGTGTTCGAAGGAGCACCGAGTGAGGTGAGGTTGACCCCCGAGATCGCGGCAGTGATGCTCTGACCGCGCTCAGCCGTCGCCGGCACGCCGCTGACCTGCGCACTGCGAGAGGCGTAGTCCGGCGACAGCGGGGAGTTCGCCGCGATGTAGTCGATCCACGCGTCGCGGTCGATGAGGCCCGAGTCGCGCGTTGCGCTGCCCTGCGCCAGTGTGTGGAAGTTGTCGCCACCCTGAATCAGGAAGCTGAACGATCCCACGCGATAGTCGCGACTCGGGTCGATGGGCTCGCCGTTGATCCAGATGCCGGTGATGCGATCCCCTTCGGCGCGCGCCGCGTCGTAGGTGTAGAACACGTTCCGCGACACACCCAACTGCAGGTAGGAGCGGGAGGGGACCTTGCCGGCCTTGTCTCGCTGCCACTGCTCCTCCAGCACCTTCTTGACCTGCGCGCCCGTGAGCGTCGTGGTCCAGAGGTTGTTGACGAACGGCAGGACGGCGTTGGCTTCGGCGTAGGTGATGACTCCGTCACCGTTGTAGAGCAACTCGTTGCGGAGCCCGCCCGGGTTGACCAGACCGATCTCCGCGCCGCCGCGGGAGGAGTCGGACAAACTCGCCACGAGCGAATCGGCGACGAGGTTGCCGAGCGTGGACTGCGCCGCACGGTTGTCGCGAGTACCTCCGCTCCACACGCCGCCCACGTAGGAACCCCCGGTGAATGCCGTCGTGATGTCCGACGTCACCGAGCCCACGGTGCGGCCACCGACGACCGCGGCATTGGCAAGTGCGTCATCCACGATCTGCTTGACCACCGCGACACGGGGGAAGGCAGCCACCAGGCTCGTGCCGGAGGACGTGGTCCGCGGGACGTTGCGAGCGTCGTAGGAGCGCACCGCCCCCGTAGCCGGGTCGACCCACAGTCGCACCTGGCCGAGGTTCGCGCCGTACGACCCCGTCTGCAGCACCGGGCGGGTCCCGCCGCCAGGCAGCGGCGCGTCCCACGCGTACTCCTTGTGCGTGTGCCCGGTGAAGATGACGTCCACCGACGGGGCGGTCTCGGTAACGATCCGCCCGAACGCGCCTCCCGCCGCGATCTCCTGCTCGAGGGTGGCACCCTCAGCGACACCGTCAGCCGAGCCCTCGTGGTACTCGGCGATGATGACATCGGCCTCGCCGTTGCTCGGGTCTCCGTCGCTCAGCTGCGCAGCCACGCGGTTCACCGCCTCGACGGGGTCACCGAAGTCGAGGCCCGCGATGCCCCCGGGAGAGACCAGTGACGGGGTCTCCTGCGTGACCGTGCCGATGACTCCCACGGTCAGGCCCGCCGTCTCGACGAGGGCGTACTCCTGCAATACGGGGGTCTTCGTGCCCGCCGTGTAGACGTTCGCGCCAAGGTAGGGGAACTGGGCAGCAGGATCCACCCGGTCGCGCAGATCCGCGAATCCTCGGTCGAACTCGTGGTTGCCGACCGCGGAGGCGGCAAGACCGAGCGCGTTCAGCACATCGATCGTGGGTCGGTCCTCCGCCGTGGCCGAGGCGAACAGGGAAGCACCGATGTTGTCTCCCGCCGAGAGCAACAGGGTGTTCTCGGCTCCCGCGATCGACCTCAGCTGCTCGATCGTGCCGGCCACGGCGACGGTGTTCTCATCGATCCGGCCGTGGAAGTCGTTGATGTTCAGCAGGTTCAGCAGCACGGCATCCCCGCTGTCGCGGTAGGTGTTGCAGTACATCGCACCCTCGCGGAAGGCAATACCGCCTGCGGCGTTGTCATCGGCGTAGAACACCGGAGCGATTCCCGCGCTGCAGGTTCCGATGGCAAAGCCCTCGTTCCCCACACCCGTGGGCATGCCCGAGGGCTGCGCGTAGGCGGCCACGGTCTGGAAGGTTCCCGCGGCCGAGCCTGCAGAGGCGATGCGCATCGCGTGGATCTCGCCCGAGCACGCGTCGTCGCAGACCGCGTAGAGCATGCCGGATGCCGCGTCGTATGTGACATCGGCAACGACGGCGAGCTTCGGGTCGATCGTGGCGATCAGACTCGCCTGACCACCGGGGAGCAACGCCACGGCGTAGATGCGCGCGGTGCCTTCCACCCCGACGAAGAACAGACCGTCGCCGTGCCCCGCATAGGCGGCGGGGTCGTAAGCGCCGCCGACCTTCTCATCACGGAAGCCCTGCGCCACGAGTGTCGCGTCAGGAATCCAGGTGATGCCCTCGAGCCCGCCGTTGGCCGGAAGGGTCGGGAGGAGGGACGCGAGATTCCACTCGCTCATGGCCACCAGTTCGGTCCCGAACGCCGCCGCATCGAAGCGCAGCACGGAGGGTCGGCTCACGCTACTGGCAGTGTTGTCGCGCTCGGAGGCGACATACACGCCGCTCGCTGCGCTGCCGCCGACGAGAGTCACGCCCTCGGCATCCACGGCGCCCGCGCCGCCCGGGTAGCGCAGCGTCTTGCCTGCCTTCCAGTCGCCGGTTGCGGGACGGACCCACTGCTTGGCGGTGCTGTTCCATTCGAGCTTGTCGAGAGTTCCCGTGCCGTTGTTCACGGCCCACAGCGTCCCGCGTCCCGAGCCGGTGGCCTCGTAGGCCAACCCGCTCATGTCCTGACCGTAGGCGGCCGGGGCCGACACGGCATCCACGCCGACGTTGCCCGGCCAGCGCCCGAGGGCCGCGTACCCGACGCAGTCGTTGGCCGCACCCTTCGTCACGCGCTGGGCTGTGTCGAAGTTCCCTCTGCCGTCGGGGCACCGCGCGTACGACGTCGCAGCATGCGCGGTCCAGCTGTAGCTGTCGAGCAGCGTCGCGCCGTCCGCGGCGAACAGGCGCGCAGCATCCGGAGCACCCAGCCCGAACCCGCCCTGCACGTCAACATCGATGGCCAGATAGGAACCGGGCGCCAGCGTCGTGCCCGCGGGGATCACGACAGCGCTGGTGTCCTTGTCGTCGCGGAGCACGTAGCCCGAGACATCCACGGGCGATGCGCCAATGTTGGTCAGCTCGATCCAGTCGACCGGGGCCGCATCTTTGGAGTCGATCTCGTTGATGCGCACGGGCGAGCAGTCATTGCGCGCACCCTTTGTCACCGAGTAGGTCAGACCGAATTCGCCAGTACCGTCCGGGCAGCGCCCGTAGGTGACCCCCGCGTGCGTGGCCCAACTGTAGCTGGAGACCAGGGTCGTACCGTTCGGCAGGTACAGGCGCGCAGAGTCGGCTCCGCCGAGCCCGAATCCGCCGGCGCCTGCCTCGGTGAGCACCACGAGGTAGCCCTGCGCGGGGATCGTGGTTCCTGCCTCGATGACGTGCGTGTGGGTGTCGTCGTTGTCGCGCACGATCCAGCCGCTCACATCGATGGCGGAAGCGCCGGTGTTGAACAGTTCGACCCAGTCACCCGGGTCACCGCCACTGGACTCGACCTCGTTGATGACGACATCCTGGTACCCGGCCGGAGGCGGGCAGTCGTTCGCTGATCCCCGCGTGGCCGTCGCGGTCTGTCCGAACGCTCCCGCGCCATCCGGGCACCGACCCCAGGTCTGGGTCGCGTGCGCACTCCAGGTGGTGCTGTCGATGAGGGTCGTCCCGTCGGCGGCGAACAGACGCGCACTGTCGGCCGAGCCGAGGCCGGTCACATCGATCGCGAAATATCCTCCGGCGGCGATGGTCGTGCCGGCGGGGATCGTGACGTTGTTGGCGGTGCCGTTGTCGGCGAGCACCAGACCGCCAGCGTCAATCGCCTGGCGGGTGGGGTTGAACAGCTCGACCCAGTCCGAGCCGTCGCCGTTGGATTCGACCTCGTTGAGCACGAGCTTGTCGACCGGGTTCCCCGTGGGGCAGTCGTTGGCAGCTCCCGGGGTCGCGACGGCCGAGAGCGAGAAGGTGCCGGTGGCGTCGGGGCACCGCGCCCAGGACGGCGTCGCGTGGGCTCCCGCGGGCCAGGTGGTCTCGCTGATGAGCGTCTTGCCGTCGGCAAGGTAGAGGTGGAACTGATCGCCCTTGCCGAGGCCGAAAGTGAAGTGGGTGTTCTGCGACAGCACCAGGTACCCGCCCGCCGGCACGATAGAGCCTGCCGGAAGCACATCGGTGCGGGTCTGGTCATCGTCGACCCGCCACCCCGAGACATCCACGTCGCTCGCGCCCGCGTTGTAGAGCTCGACCCAGTCCGACGGGTCCGAGGAGACCTCGGTGATGGTGACCTTGTCGGCACCGGCGGGGAGCGGGCAGCTATTGGCTGCGCCCTTGGTGGATGCCGCCGTCGTGACGAATGCTCCCGAGCCGTCCGGGCAGCGACCGTAGGTGGTCGAGGCATGAGCAGTCCAGGTGTAGCTGTCGATGAGGGTCGTGCCGTCGGCGGCAAACAGGCGTGCCGAGTCCTTGTCGCCCAGCCCGAACTTCGCACTCCCCAGCTCCGCGGCATCCACGACGAGGGCAGCGAAGCCCTTACCGGGGATCGTCGTGCCGGTGGGGATGACGAAGGCATGAGTGTCGTCGTTGTCCTTGATGACCAGTCCGCCGACATCGACGGTGGTGTCGGAGGTGTTGGTGAGCTCGACCCAGTCAGCCGGGTCGCCTCCGCTGGATTCGACCTCATTGATCCGCACGACATCGGCGGGGTTCACGGTGCACAGGTTCTGCTCGCCCGGCGTCTGCGCTGCGGTCTTGCCGAACGCGCCCTGCCCGTCGGGGCACCGACCCCACGAGGTCGTGGGGTGAGCGGCGTAGGTCATGGAGTCGACCTCGGTGCCATCGGGGGTTGCCAGGTGGAACTCGTCGCCGTTACCCAGCCCGAAGGTGAAGTGTGTGTCCTGCGACAGCACGAGGTACCCGCCTGCGGGCACGACCGTGTTCTGCGGCAGCGCTTCGCCCGCCGAGGAGTTGTCGCGCACCTTCCACCCCGAGAGGTCAGCGGCCTCGGTGCCGGGGTTGTAGAGCTCGACCCAGTCCTTGGCCTTCGAGGGATCGTTGGACTGCAGCTCGTTGATCACCACCGGCGGAGCCTGCACCGGCTCGGCAGAGGCAACCGCAGGGACGGCGACGGCGAACGAGAGCCCGAGGATCACGGACAGGGCGGCGGCAAGGCGTCGGCGCATGGCGAGTACTCCTGCGGATCGGTGCAAGGGATGGTGCGCCGAACTCGCTGCCGGTGTCTCGGAGGGGTGGCGCCCCGCCAGCCTCACCGCCGAAGGCAACGCAGAGGTGAACGGATCCAGAACCCCGAGTAGTCGCCGAGAGTCGCCCCGCCGAACCGGCGCATCGCCTGCCAGAAGCGAAGGATGCCCCCGCGGATCCACGTCCGGGGGGGCATCGTTCGCGCCGACGAGTGTTAGCTCAGCCGGTCGACGATGTCGACGTTCACGTCGCCGGTGAGGGCGATGTACTCGCCGTTGATCACCAGCGTCGGTGTTCCCTGCCCGCCCTGCGGGCTCACCGGAATCTCCCGCGTCTGTGCGTCGACGAAATCGACGTACGTGCGCTGGGTGACGCACTCGTCGATCCCCGTCACCCCGGAATCGGCCGCGAGGGCTATGAGTTGCTCATCCGTCCATCCTGAACCGGTGACATCAGCTGTCAGGAGCGTCTGGGTGAACGCGAAGGCAGCATCGGTGTCCTGCGTCGCGACGCAGTAGAGCGCGCTGGCCGACCGCTTCGAGAAGTCGGTACCGGATGCCGCATTCAGGCCCGACAGGGCGACAGGATGCAGGTTCAGGGTGATGTCTCCCGAAGTGACGAGCTCGTCGAGAGTCGGGCCGTAGATGTCTTCGAAGTCCTGGCAGTGAGGGCAGTAGAAGTCGAACCAGACGTCGACCTCGTCAGCGCCCTCGCCGACCACGATCGCGCCGGTCGAGGAGTTGATGCCCGGCCCCTCCGGTGCAGCACCCGGAGCGGCCGCGGTGTTGTTCATCCACACCACCAGGGCACCCACCAGAACCAGTGCCGCAACCACGGCGACGCTGATCCAGATGGCGAAATAGCTGTTCTTCTTTGCGGGAGCTGCCATGGTGTCTTCCTCCGGGTGCTATGTGTGGCCGTTGCTGCGGCCGTTCGGCTGGGTGGGCCGGTCGCGCTCAGTTCAGGCGAGCGACAATGTCGGTCTGCGGATCGTAGGTCACGGTTACGTACTCTCCGTTGACGACGAGCGCAGGCGTGCTCGCCCCGCCCGTGGCAGGGTTCGTCGGGAGGTTCTGGGTCATCGTCGTCGCGAAGTCCATGTAGGTGCCATCGCTGATGCACGCGCTGGAGTTGGTGGCCCCCGCGCCTTCGGCGATCGCGACGATTTCGTCGTCGGTCAGTCCTGGCGAGGACTCGGCCGGCTGCTGGGCGTACATGGCGGTTATGAAGTCCAGCAGTGCATCGGGGTCCGACTCGGCAACGCAGTAGGCCGCGCTTGCCGACCTGGTGGAGAATTTGGTGCCCTGCGATGCCCGGTCGAGGATCGAGACGGGGTGGACGTTCAGCGTGATCGACCCGTCATCGATGAGTTGCTGGATGGTCTCACCCTCGGTCTGTTCGAACTGGTTGCAATAGGGGCACATGAAGTCGACGTAGGTGTCTACGCTGTTCGCCCCGTCGCCGACTGCGATCCCACCGGTCTCGGTGTTGATGTTCGCGGCAGCCGGAACAGGCCCTGGTGCCGATGCCGTGTTGTTCATCCACACCACGAGAGCTCCGACCAGGACGAGCGCCGCCACAACCGCGACGCTGACCCAGATGGCGAACGAATTGCTCGACTTCGTGGTTGCTGCCATGTTTGCTTCCTTCGGATGGGGTGTCCGTCGGGCCTGCCAGCGTGCGCCGCTCAGGCCCCGGCGATCGGTTGCGGGGTGACACCGAACGGAGCGAGCTCCGCGGCGCCGCCATCGGGCGCCGTCAGCACCCAGATACCACCATCGTGCACGGCAACGCTATGTTCCCAATGTGAGCCGTCTGTGCCGTCGTCGGTCGAAACTGTCCAGTCGTCATCCTCGACGAACGTCGCTTGATCGCCGGCGACGACCATGGGCTCGATGGCCAGCACAAGACCCGGTCGCACCTCGGCCCCCGGGTCGCTCGTGCGGTAGTTGAACACCGGCGGCGCCTCGTGCATCTTCCGACCGATCCCGTGCCCGATATAGTCCCGAAGAATGCCGTACCCGCCTTCGGGCGCGTGATCTTCGACATAGCTCTCGATCGCCGCTCCCACCTCACCGACGTGCGACGCCTTCGCGAGGGCAGCGACGCCGGCCCAGAGCGATCCGCGCGTGACATCCGAGAGCTGCTGGCGTGCCGCCACGAGCTCTGGCCGATCGGGGTCTGCCAAGACGACGGTGAACGCGGAGTCCCCGTTCCAGCCGTGATACTCGGCTCCGGCATCAACCGAGAGGATGTCACCCGGCTGCAGGACATACCCGCCTGGAATGCCGTGCACAACCTGCTCGTTCACCGACGCGCATACCGTATGCCGATAGCCGCGCACGAGCTGGAAGTTCGAACGCGCGCCTCGACCGGTGATCACCGCGGATGCCGCGGCATCCAGCTCGAGCGTCGTGACCCCCGGCGCGGCGAGCTCGCGAACCGCATCCAGGGCAGCGGCAGTGATCAGCCCCGGCTCGACCATCGCTCGCAACTGAGCGGGGGTCTTGTACATCGATCGACGCAGCACGACGCCCGGTCAGCCGGTGATGCCGCGCGCAGCAAGGGCGGCGGCGATACGGTCAGCGATCTCGTCGAGCGAGCCGACGCCGTCGATCGCGTCGACGATCCCCCGCTCGCGGTACACGTCCAGGATGGGCGCGGTCTCACGCTCGTAGATGGCAAGCCGGTTGGCGATGACCTCTTCGGTGTCATCGGTCCGCCCCTGCTCGATGGCACGCTGGCTCAGGCGCGCGATCGACTCATCGCGCGGAACAGAGAGCTCGATGACGGCGTCCAGTGCCTGGCCGCGGCCCTCGAGGAACGCATCGAGGTCACCGACCTGACCGAGGTTGCGGGGATAGCCGTCCAGCAAGAAGCCATTGCTCGCGTCATCCTGCGTGAGGCGATCCCGCACGATCTCGCTCGTGAGGGAATCGGGCACGAGATCGCCAGCTTCGATGATCGCCTTGACCTGCTGACCGAGCGGCGTTCCGGCGCTCACGTTGGCGCGGAACACGTCTCCGGTCGAGATCACGGGGATCGAGAGCGCTTCGCCCAGGCGAACCCCTTGCGTGCCTTTACCCGAGCCCTGCGGCCCGACGATCAGCAGGCGAGCGGAGGGAAGGTCGGCGGAGCGCGTCATCGGAGAAGCCCTTCGTAGTGTCGCTGCTGCAGCTGTGCGTCGATCTGCTTCACGGTCTCAAGGCCCACGCCGACGATGATCAGGATGGAGGCCCCGCCGAACGGGAAGTTCTGGTTCGCCCCGACCAGCGCCAGCGCGAACAGCGGAAGCAGAGCGATCAGACCCAGGTACATCGAGCCGGGAAGAGTGATGCGGGTGAGCACGTAGTCGAGGTATTCGGCAGTCGGGCGGCCAGCACGGATGCCGGGAATGAACCCGCCGTACTTCTTCATGTTGTCGGCGACCTCGACCGGGTTGAAGGTGATCGCGACGTAGAAGTAGGTGAAGCCGACGATGAGCAGGAAATACACGATCATGTAGATCGGGCTGTCACCGTTGGTGAGGTTGTTGCTGATCCACACGACCCACGGAGCTGCCGTCTCCCCCGCCGCAGGCTGGTTGAACTGCGCGATGAGCGCCGGGATGTACAGCAACGACGAGGCGAAGATGACGGGCACGACGCCGGCCATGTTGACCTTGATCGGAATGTAGGTGTTGGTTCCGCCGTAGGTGCGACGACCCACCATCCGCTTCGCGTACTGCACCGGGATGCGGCGCTGGGATTGCTCGACGAACACCACGAGCCCGACCACCACGATCCCGACAGCGACGACGAGCAAGAAGGTCTCGAAACCACGCGACTGCCAGATCGCCCAGAGCGAGGCGGGGAAGGCGGCGGCGATCGAGGTGAAGATCAGGATCGACATCCCGTTGCCGATACCGCGCTCGGTAACGAGCTCGGCGAACCACATGATGAGGCCAGTACCGGCTGTCATCGTGATGATCATGAGCAACTGCGCCCACCACGCGTCGTTGGTGAGCAGCTGCTGGCACTCGGGCACGCTTGACGTGCCGAACAGCTGACCGCTGCGGGCAACGGTGACCAGCGTCGTGGACTGCAGGAGCGCGAGCGCGATCGTCAGGTAGCGGGTGTACTGCGTGAGCTTCGCCTGCCCCGCCTGGCCCTCCTTGTAGAGCGCCTCGAAGTGAGGGATGACCACGCGCAACAGCTGCACGATGATCGTCGCAGTGATGTAGGGCATGACGCCCAGGGCGAAGATCGACAGCTGGAGCAGAGCCCCACCGGAGAACAAGTTGACGAGAGCAAGCAGACCCTCAGTGCCAGTCGACTCCCGAAGACACTGCTGCACGTTCGGGAAGTCCACGAACGGTGTGGGCACGTGCGCGCCGAAGCGATACAAGGCGATGATGGCCAGGGTGAACCCGATCTTGCGACGAAGGTCGGGAGTGCGGAACACCCGCGCGATGGCGCTGAACAAGAGGATTCCTCCAAGGGGGATGCCGACACGCTCGGGCGCGCCAACGTCCAGGCTAACCGAAAGAGGGGCCGGAGATCTCTCCGGCCCCTCTTTCCAGGTACTACTTCGCCGAGGCGGCGGTCGCTACGGACCCGCCGGCAGCGATGATCTTCTGCTCGGCCGAACCCGAAACCTTGTCGACGGTCACGGTGAGCTTGACCGAGATGTCGCCGTCACCGAGGACCTTGACCTTCTCGTTCTTGCGAACTGCGCCCTTGGCCACGAGGTCACCGACGGTGACCTCTCCACCCTTCGGGTAGAGCTCGGCCAGCGTCGAAAGGTTCACGACCTGGTACTCCACGCGGAACGGGTTCTTGAAACCACGGAGCTTCGGGGTGCGCATGTGCAGCGGCATCTGCCCACCCTCGAAACCGACCTTGACCTGGTAGCGGGCCTTCGTGCCCTTGGTACCGCGGCCCGCGGTCTTACCCTTCGAGCCTTCACCGCGGCCGACTCGGGTCTTCGCCGTGTTGGCGCCGGGAACCGGACGAAGGTGGTGCACCTTCAGCACACCGGGACGGGTCGCGGGTGCGACATCCTTCTTTGCCGCCGCCTTGGCCGGAGCCTTCTTGGCGGGCGCTGCCTTCTCTGCCGGGGCGTCGCTGTCAGCAGCCGCCTTGGCCGGAGCCTTGCGCGCGGGTGCCTTCTTCTCAGCGGGCGCGTCGGCAGCAGCCTTGGCCGGAGCCTTGCGGGCCGGGGCCTTCTTGGGCGCCGCGGCTACTGCTTCTGCAGCCTCGACGTTCTCGTTGTCTGCCATTAGTCGATCTCCTCAACCTTCACGAGGTGAGCGACGGTCTTGACGTAACCGCGCGTCTGCGCGTCGTCGGGACGGACGACCGAGTCGCCGATCCGCTTGAGACCGAGCGAGCGCAGCGTGTCACGCTGGTTCTGCTTCTCGCTCACCTTGGACTTGACCTGGGTCACCTTCAGCCGAGCAGCCATCAGGCACCTACCTTCTGTGCGGCCGTAGCCTCAGCTTCGGCACGGACGAGACGAGCCGGAGCGACCTGGTCGAAGTCAAGACCACGACGAGCGGCAACCGAACGCGGCTCCTCGAGCTGCTGGAGCGCCTCCACGGTCGCGTGCACGATGTTGATCGTGTTCGACGAGCCGAGCGACTTCGACAGAACGTCATGGATGCCGGCGCACTCGAGCACCGCACGCACCGGACCGCCGGCGATAACACCGGTACCGGCAGCTGCGGGACGCAGGAGCACCACACCGGCTGCCGCCTCACCCTGCACGGGGTGGGGGATGGTGGAGCCGGAGCGCGGGACGCGGAAGAAGTTGCGCTTGGCCTCTTCGACACCCTTCGAGATCGCCAGCGGGACCTCACGGGCCTTGCCGTAGCCAACGCCGACCACACCGTTGCCGTCACCGACGACCACGAGGGCGGTGAAGCTGAACCGACGTCCACCCTTCACGACCTTCGAGACACGGTTGATGGTGACGACACGCTCCAGGAACTGGTTGTCGCCACGGTCACGCGAGTTGCGGTCCCGGTTGGGGTTGCGCTCGCGGCTGCCGCGGCGCGGCTCACGCTCGCGCTCGGTCGTCGCGGCGCCCTCGGCCGCGGTGGCCTCGGCAACCGGCTCGGTGCCCTCGGCAGTGGTCACGTCGTTCTCCACGGGGTTGTTGTTCTCGCTCACAGGTTCAGACCTCCTTCGCGGGCGCCGTCGGCGATCGCCGCGACACGTCCCGCGTAGCGGTTGCCGCCACGGTCGAACACGACGTCGGCGACGCCGGCTGCCTTCGCACGCTCGGCGACGAGCTCGCCGACCTTGCGGGCCTTGGCGGTCTTGTCACCGTCGAACGACCGCAGGTCGGTTTCGAGGGTGGATGCCGAGGCCAGCGTGTGGCCCTTGCTGTCGTCGACGACCTGCACGAATACGTGACGGGCAGAGCGGGTGACGACCAGGCGCGGACGCTCGGTGGTGCCGACGACCTTCTTGCGAAGACGGGTGTGGCGACGCGCGCGGGCGTCGGACTTCGTCTTGACGCTCATGGTTACTTACCAGCCTTTCCGGCCTTGCGACGCACGACCTCGCCGGCGTAGCGGATGCCCTTGCCCTTGTACGGCTCCGGCTTGCGAATCTTTCGGATGTTGGCAGCAACCTCACCGACGGCCTGCTTGTCGATACCACTCACGGTGACCTTGTTGTTGCCCTCGACCGTGAAGCTGATGCCGTTGGGCGGGTCGACGAGCACGGGGTGCGAGAAGCCGAGAGCGAACTCGATCGAGCTGCCCTTCTGCGCAACGCGGTACCCGGTGCCGACAACCTCGAGGCCCTTGGTGTAGCCCTGGGTCACGCCGATGATGTTGTTGTTGATCAGGGTGCGGGTCAGGCCATGCAGCGAACGCGATTCGCGCTCGTCGTCGGGACGGGTGACAAGCACCTGCCCCTCTTCGATGGTGACCTCGATGGGGCGCGCGACGGTCAGCGAGAGCTCACCCTTCGGGCCCTTGACGGCGACATCCTGGCCCTCGACCGTGATGGTCACGCCAGCGGGGATGTCGATAGGAAGACGTCCAATACGCGACATGTCAGATCACCACACGTAGGCGAGGACTTCCCCACCCACGCCCTTCTGCTCGGCCTGACGGTCGGTGAGAAGACCGGAGGAGGTGGACAGGATCGCGACACCGAGTCCGCCGAGAACCGTGGGGATCTCGGTCGACTTTGCGTAGACGCGAAGACCGGGCTTCGACACGCGCTTGATGCCCGCGATCGAACGCTCCCGGTTCGGGCCGTACTTGAGGGTCATGGTCAGGGTCTGGCCCACGCGGGCATCCTCGACCGACCAGTCCGAGATGTAACCCTCTTGCTTGAGGATGTCGGCGATATGCGTCTTGAGCTTGGAGCTCGGCAGCGACACGGAGTCGTGGTGCGCCGAGTTCGCGTTGCGCAGCCGGGTCAGCATGTCTGCGACCGGGTCTGTCATGGTCATGGGGTTCTTCTTTCGTTCACCAGGTTTCGACGCCCGTTACGCGGACGCCGACCTGTGGTGGTGATGCCCCGGAGGTCCCGGGACATCAGAGGTGGATCAGGCCTGCTGCTCGGTGCCCCGGAACGGGAAGCCGAGGTGACGCAGGAGGGCGCGACCTTCGGCATCCGTCTTCGCCGACGTCACGATCGTGATGTCGAACCCGCGGACGCGGTCGATCTTGTCCTGGTTGATCTCGTGGAAGATCGACTGCTCCTGCACACCGAAGGTGTAGTTGCCGTTGCCGTCGAACTGCTTGTCCGACAGTCCGCGGAAGTCGCGGATACGGGGCAGCGCGAGGCTCACCAGGCGATCGATGAACTCCCAGGCGCGGTCACCACGAAGGGTGACGTGCGCGCCGATGGCCTGTCCCTCACGCAGCTTGAACTGCGCGATCGACTTGCGAGCCTTCGTGACGACCGGCTTCTGACCGGTGATCTTGGTGAGGTCGTCGACCGCACCATCGATCACCTTGCTGTCGCGAGCTGCCTCACCGACACCGGTGTTCACGACGACCTTCACGAGGCCGGGGATCTGCATGACGTTCGCGTAACCGAACTCGTCCTGCAGCGCCTTCTTGATCTCGCCGTTGTACTTCTGCTTGAGGCGAGGCTGGATTTTGCCAGTCTCGACGGCAGTTGCAGTGCTCATGTTCAGAGGTCCTTGCCTGACTTCTTTGCGTACCGCACGCGAACCGTGCGCTTCACGCCGTCCTTGACCTGCTCCTCGACACGGTGACCGACACGGGTCGGCTTCTTCGTCTCGGGGTCCACGACCTGGACGTTGGAGATGTGGATGGGCGCCTCGATGGTCTCGAGACCGCCGGTCTTCGTTCCGCGCTGGGTCTGACCGACGCGGACGTGCTTGGTGACGTAGTTCACGCCCTCGACGATCACGCGGTCCTGCTCGACGAGGACCTCGAGGACCTTGCCCTGCTTACCGCGGTCGCCGCCGCGCTCGGGCGTGGGGCCCGAGATGACCTGAACCAGGTCACCCTTCTTGATGTTCGCCATGATCAAATGACCTCCGGGGCCAGCGAGACGATCTTCATGAACTTCTTGTCGCGAAGCTCACGGCCCACCGGGCCGAAGATGCGGGTGCCGCGGGGCTCCCCGTCGTTCTTCAGGATGACGGCGGCGTTCTCGTCGAACTTGATGTAGGAACCGTCGGGACGGCGGGTCTGCTTGACCGTACGCACCACGACAGCCTTGACGACATCGCCCTTCTTGACGTTGCCGCCGGGGATCGCGTCCTTGACGGTTGCCACGATGATGTCGCCCAGACCGGCGTACCGACGGTTGGAGCCGCCCAGCACACGAATGGTCAGCAGCTCCTTCGCGCCCGTGTTGTCCGCCACCTTGAGGCGGGATTCGTTCTGAATCATGAGATCACTTCGCCTTCTCGAGGATCTCGACCAGACGCCAGCGCTTGGTAGCGCTCAGCGGACGGGTCTCGTTGATGACGACGAGGTCGCCGATGCCGGCGGTGTTCGCCTCGTCGTGCGCCTTGACCTTCGAGGTGCGACGGATGACCTTGCCGTAGAGCGGGTGCTTCACGCGGTCCTCGACCTCGACCACGATCGTCTTGTCCATCTTGTCCGAGACGACGTAGCCACGGCGGGTCTTGCGGTAGCCACGGGCGTTCGGGTCGCGAACGTCGTGCTCGGAGTGCTCGTGTCCGGCCTCGATCGGGGTCTCGACGACAGCCTCTTCGGCTGCAGCCTTGGCGGGAGCCTTCTTGGCCGGAGCCTTCTTGGCGGGCGCCTTCTCAGTGGTCTTGTCAGTGGTGGCCATCACTCAGCCTCTTCCTTGGCGGCGGCGTCGTCATCCGACTTCGCTGCCTTCGTCTTGCGCGCCTTGGTCGCCTTCTCGACGGGAGCGGGCGTGGCACGAATGCCGAGCTCGCGCTCGCGGATGACGGTGTACAGCCGCGCGATGTCGCGCTTGACCGCACGGATGCGGCCGTGGCTGTCAAGCTGGCCGGTGGCCGACTGGAAGCGCAGGTTGAACAGCTCTTCCTTGGCCTTGCGCAGCTCCTCGACCAGGCGCTGGTCTTCGAACGTGTCCAGCTCGCTCGGGGCGAGCGTCTTGGTGCCGATCGCCATTACGCGTCGCCCTCCTCGCGCTTGATGATGCGTGCCTTCAGAGGCAGCTTGTGGATGGCACGGGTCAGGGCTTCACGAGCGAGCTGCTCGTTGACGCCGGCGACCTCGAACAGGACGCGACCCGGCTTGACGTTTGCGACCCACCACTCCGGCGAACCCTTACCGGAACCCATGCGGGTTTCGGCGGGCTTCTTGGTCAGCGGACGGTCGGGATAGATGTTGATCCACACCTTTCCACCACGCTTGATGTGACGGGTCATCGCGATACGAGCTGACTCGATCTGACGGTTGGTCACGTAGGCGGGGGTGATCGCCTGGATGCCGAACTCACCGAACGACACCTTGGTGCCACCGGTAGCCTGGCCATCACGACCCGGGTGGTGCTGCTTGCGGTACTTGACCTTGCGGGGAATGAGCATTATGCCGACGCTCCTTCTGCGACCGGGGCCTCAGCGGCGCGGTTGTCACGGCGGGGACCACGACGGTCGTCGCGACGGTCGCCACGCTCACGGGCCGGCTTCATGTTCGCCTGCTCGCGGGCCAGTTCCTTGTTGGTGAGGTCGCCCTTGTAGATCCAGACCTTCACGCCGATGCGGCCGAAGGTGGTCTTGGCCTCATAGAAGCCGTAGTCGATGTTCGCGCGCAGGGTGTGCAGCGGCACACGGCCTTCGCGGTAGAACTCCGACCGGCTCATCTCGGCGCCGCCGAGGCGGCCCGAAACCTGAATCCGAACGCCCTTGGCGCCAGCACGCTGCGCGCCCTGCAGGCCCTTACGCATTGCGCGACGGAAGGCGACACGGGCAGACAGCTGCTCGGCGATGCCCTGCGCAACCAGCTGCGCGTCTGC
Organism: Microbacterium sp. 67-17; assembly: GCF_001898325.1. GTDB lineage: Bacteria > Actinomycetota > Actinomycetes > Actinomycetales > Microbacteriaceae > Microbacterium > Microbacterium schleiferi. Next base: position 110,234 of record NZ_MKTR01000014.1, on the reverse strand, counting down.
CTCGGGGTTCTTGACCTCGAGGATGTTCAGCTGGATCTGCTTGCCGGTGAGCTTCTCGAGGTCGGCGCGGATGCGCTCAGCCTCGGCGCCGCGGCGACCGATCACGATGCCCGGGCGGGCGGTGTGGATGTCGACGCGAACGCGGTCACGCGTGCGCTCGATCTCGATGTTGCTGACACCGGCGCGGTCGAGCTGCGTCTTGAGCAGACGACGGATCTTGATGTCCTCGGCCACATAGTCCGCATAGCGCTGACCCGGCTTGGTCGAGTCCGAGAACCACCGCGACACGTGGTCGGTGGTGATGCCCAGGCGGAAGCCGTACGGGTTGACTTTCTGTCCCATTACTTGCTCGCCTTCTTGGTCTTGGCAGCGGGCGCCGTCTCAGCGACCTCGGGCGTTGCGAGAACGACCGTGATGTGGCTGGTGCGCTTCTTGATCTGGAATGCACGACCCTGCGCGCGCGGCTGGAACCGCTTGAGCGTCGTTCCCTCATCGACGTACGCGTTCTTGACGAACAGCGCACCCTCGTCGAAGTAGGTTCCCTCGTTGTCGGCCTTCACGCGAGCGTTGGCGATAGCCGATGCGACCAGCTTGTAGATCGGCTCGCTCGCACCCTGCGGCGCGAACTTCAGGATCGCGAGGGCCTCTTCGGCCTGCTTGCCCTTGATGAGCGCGACGACACGACGAGCCTTCTGAGGGGTCACGCGGATGTGTCGCACGCGTGCGATGGACTCCACCATTTCTCTCTCCTCTTGCGCCACCGCGTCAGCGGCGGCGGCCCTTCTTGTCGTCCTTCTCGTGGCCGCGGAAGGTGCGGGTGGGCGCGAACTCGCCCAGCTTGTGGCCGACCATGGTCTCGCTCACGAACACAGGGATGTGCTTGCGACCGTCGTGCACGGCGATCGTGTGGCCGAGCATGGCCGGGATGATCATCGAGCGGCGCGACCAGGTCTTGATGACGTTCTTGGTCCCGGCTTCGTTCTGGGAGACGACCTTGCGAAGCAGGTGCTCGTCGACGAAGGGGCCCTTCTTGAGACTGCGTGGCATCTTCTGTTCCTACCTACTTGCGCTTCTTGCCGGCCGTGCGGCGGCGGACGATGAGCTTGTCGCTTTCCTTGTTGGCGTGGCGCGTACGGCCCTCCGCCTGACCCCACGGGCTCACGGGGTGACGACCACCGGAGGTCTTGCCCTCACCACCACCGTGGGGGTGGTCGACCGGGTTCATCGCGACACCGCGGACGGTCGGGCGGACGCCCTTCCAGCGCTTGCGGCCAGCCTTGCCCCAGTTGATGTTCGACTGCTCGGCGTTGCCGACCTCGCCGATCGTGGCACGGCAGCGCGCATCGACGTTGCGGATCTCACCCGACGGCAGACGAAGCTGCGCGTAGGGGCCATCCTTGGCGACGAGGCGAACCGCTGCACCTGCCGAGCGGGCCATCTTGGCACCGCCACCGGGACGCAGCTCGATGGCGTGCACAACGGTACCGGTGGGGATGTTACGCAGCGGCAGGTTATTGCCGGGCTTGATGTCGGCCGAGGGGCCCGACTCCACGATGTCGCCCTGCTGCAGCTTGTTCGGCGCGAGGATGTAACGCTTCTCACCGTCGACATAGTGCAGCAGCGCGATGCGCGCGGTGCGGTTGGGGTCGTACTCGATGTGCGCGACCTTGGCGTTGATGCCGTCCTTGTCGTTACGACGGAAGTCGATCACACGGTACTGACGCTTGTGTCCGCCACCGATGTGACGCGTCGTGATGCGGCCCTGGTTGTTGCGGCCACCGGTCTTGGCGATGGGGCGAAGGAGCGACTTCTCGGGCGTCGATCGGGTGATCTCAGCGAAGTCCGCCACCGACGAGCCGCGGCGACCGGGGGTCGTGGGCTTGTACTTGCGAATTGCCATGTCTCTAGTCCTCTATCCCGACTGTCAGCCGACGGCCGTGAAGATGTCGATGGAGCCCGACTTCAGCGTGACGATGGCGCGCTTGGTGTCCTTGCGCTTGCCCATGCCGAAGCGGGTGCGACGGGCCTTGCCGACGCGGTTGATCGTGTTGACCGAGGCCACCTTGACGCCGAAGATCTTCTCGATCGCGAGCTTGATCTCGGTCTTGGTCGCACGCGGGTCCACGAGGAAGGTGTACTTGCCCTCGTCGATGAGCGAGTAGCTCTTCTCGGAGACGACCGGCTTCAGGATGATGTCGCGCGGGTCCTTGTTGACAGCGGTCATGCGGAGACCTCCTGGGTGGAGACGGTCTTCGACGCGACGAACGCGTCGTAGGCAGCCTTGGTGAAGACGATGTCGTCCGAGACGAGGACGTCGTAGGCGTTGAGCTGGTCAACGTAGAGCACGTGCACGTAAGCGAGGTTACGAACGCTGAGGATGCTCGTCTCGTCGTCGCGCGTGACGACCACGAGCACGTTCTTCGCCGGGGCGAGGTTGCCGAGGACGGCAACAGCAGCCTTCGTGGACGGAGCTCCCTCGATGCCGAACGAGTCGACGATGTGCAGGCGGTCGCCACGAGCACGGTCGCTCAGCGCACCGAGAAGCGCGGCGGCGATCATCTTCTTGGGCGTGCGCTGTCCGTAGTCGCGGGGCTTGGGCCCGTGGACGATGCCACCACCGGTCATGTGAGGCGCGCGGATCGAACCCTGACGGGCGTTACCGGTGCCCTTCTGCTTGAACGGCTTGCGGCCAGCACCCGAGACCTCACCACGGCGCTTGGTCGAGTGAGTACCCTGGCGAGCCGCGGCGCGCTGCGCCACGACGACCTGGTGAATGAGCGGGATGTTCGTCTTGACGTCGAACAGGGCGGCGGGCAGCTCAACCGAGCCGGCCTTCTTGCCGTCAGCCTTGTGGACGTCGAGCGCGAGAGTCGAGTCAGCCATGATCAGGCACCCTTCACTGCGTTGCGGACGTAGACGATGCGACCACGCGCGCCGGGAACGGCGCCCTTGACGAGCAGCAGCCCCTTCTCGGCGTCGACCGCGTGGACGGTGAGGTTCAGCACGGTGACGCGCTCGCCACCCATGCGACCTGCCATCCGCATGCCCTTGAACACGCGGCTGGGGGTCGAGGAGGCACCGATCGAACCGGGCTTGCGGTGGTTACGGTGCGCACCGTGCGAAGCCGACACACCCTTGAAGTTGTGGCGCTTCATGACACCCGCGGTGCCCTTGCCCTTGCTGGTGCCGACGACGTCGACCAGTTGACCGGCCTCGAACACGCCGTCGACGGTGAGCTCCTGACCGAGTGAGTAGTCAGCAGCATCGGCCGTGCGCACCTCGGTGAGGTGGCGGCGCGGGGTGACGCCGGCGGCCTCGAAGTGGGCCGAGAGCGGCTTGTTCACCTTGCGGGGGTCGATCTGGCCGTAGGCGATCTGAACGGCGTTGTAGCCGTCCTTCTCGGGGGTGCGGACCTGGGTGACCACGTTGGGGGCCACTTCGATCACGGTGACGGGAACGAGCTTGCCGTTCTCGTCCCAAACCTGGGTCATGCCGAGCTTGGTGCCCAGCAGTCCCTTCGAAATCTTGGAGTTGATGTCAGCCATGTCGAACCTCAGAGCTTGATCTCGATGTTGACGTCGGCCGGCAGGTCAAGGCGCATCAGCGAGTCGACGGCCTTGGGCGTCGGGTCGATGATGTCGATCAGACGCTTGTGGGTGCGCATCTCGAAGTGCTCGCGACTGTCCTTGTACTTGTGGGGCGACCGGATGACGCACACGACGTTCTTCTCGGTCGGAAGCGGCACGGGTCCAACGACCGTCGCGCCCGCTCGGGTCACGGTGTCGACGATCTTGCGCGCCGAGCTGTCAAGCCCCGCGTGGTCGTACGACTTCAGGCGAATGCGGATCTTCTGTCCCGCCATTGTCTGCTCACTCTCTTTTCTCGCGTCTTACCTCTGGACCCCGATCGGTTCGGGGCACGGGCATTGGACGCACCGTGGCGCTTGCGCGCCGTGGCACTTCACTCCGCATAGTGCGGATGCTGCACCGCTGTTCTGATGTCAACCCGGACACTCGCGCATCCGGTCCCGCACGACACGCACGCGTGTCACCCTGACAAGCAGGGATGCTGTGTGGGAAACGTGTTCTGCTGCCCGCGGCCTAGATTCTGCGCTTTCGCGCGTTCTATGCACTGCCCTGGCAGTGATCCAGGCGCACAACGGTGCGCCTTGGAATGTGGAACCTGAACAGTCTACGTGCATCCCGGGCGTGTCGCAAACTCGCACCGGGATTGATCCGCTGCGCCGCTACATGATGAAGGCCCCCGCCGAAGCGGGGGCCTTCATTGAGGTTGTGCGGTCGCGCTCAGGCGTCCTGGCGTTCGCGGCGCGCCGCGAAGACCGTAACGAGCACACCGCCGAGCAGCAGCACGCCGCCGCCGATCCAGACCCCGAGCATCGATGTCGCATCGAACCCGGTGTCGGAGAGGCCGCCGCCACCGGCAGACGACCCGACAACGAACTGCGTCGTCTGGTTGGTGTAGCCCGGTGCGGTTGCGGTCACGGTGTAGGTGCCGCTCGCGTTGGATGGCAGCACGACCCCTGCCGAGTTGGCGACACCCGAACCGTTGGCCGAGTACGGTCCGAAGACCGGCGAGGTCGACGAAACGAACTTCACCATGGCCAGCGTGATGCCGGCGCCGTTCTCGCCAGTGACGGTGAAGCTCACCGGAGTGCCGGAAGCGTATCCACCAGCAGTGAGTGTGATTGCGCCGCCCGGCGTGAAGGAACCGGAGGCGGTGATACCGGCTGTCGGACCGGAAGGGGTGTAGCCAGCGGCGGAGGCGGCCGCGGGTGCAGCGATGACCGCAGCAACCGCGATGGCTACCGCAGCAATCTTGGTACGTAGGCTCTTCATAGTGTCTCCCCGACGTAGAAAAAGTCTGTTATGTGTATGCCGACCAGCGGCGTGGGGGGCGTTGTGCGCGGAGGTCAACGCTGCCTGGAACAGCCCTCGTCCTCCCCGAGTTGCTCCCAGGCTACCCACAGTTTTGTGAATACCACAATCGGGGCCGCGAATCGGGACGCAATGTTCACCGATTCGAAACAAAGACCCCTCTCAACGCACAATCCCCGAAACGGGGGGTTTCCGACACGACGAAGGGGCCGCCCGCGCGACGCGGACGACCCCTCTCGACAGGTGCCGAAGATTACTTCAGGATCTTCGTGACCGTGCCGGCGCCGACGGTGCGGCCACCCTCACGGATCGCGAAGCCGAGGCCCTCTTCCATGGCGATCGGCTGGATCAGCTCGACAGTCATGTCAGTGGTGTCACCGGGCATGACCATCTCGGTGCCCTCGGGGAGGGTGATCACGCCGGTCACGTCGGTGGTGCGGAAGTAGAACTGCGGGCGGTAGTTCGTGAAGAACGGGTTGTGACGGCCACCCTCGTCCTTGGACAGGATGTACGCGGTGCCCTCGAAGTTGGTGTGAGGGGTAACCGAACCGGGCTTCACGACGACCTGGCCGCGCTCCACGTCCTCGCGCTTGGTGCCGCGAAGAAGCAGACCACAGTTCTCGCCGGCCCACGCCTCGTCGAGCTGCTTGTGGAACATCTCGATACCGGTGACCGTGGTCTTCTGCGTCGGGCGGATGCCGACGATCTCGACCTCGGAGTTGATCGCGAGCGTGCCACGCTCGGCGCGGCCGGTGACGACGGTGCCACGACCGGTGATCGTGAAGACATCCTCGATGGGCATGAGGAACGGCTTGTCCTTGTCACGCACCGGGTCGGGGATCGACTCGTCGACGGCGTTCATGAGCTCGACGATGGACTCGGTCCACTTCTCGTCGCCCTCGAGAGCCTTCAGGCCCGAGACGCGAACGACGGGGGCGTTGTCGCCATCGAAGTCCTGGCTCGAGAGCAGCTCGCGAACCTCGAGCTCGACGAGCTCCAGGATCTCCTCGTCGTCGACCATGTCTGCCTTGTTCAGCGCGACCAGCAGGTAGGGAACACCAACCTGCTTGGCGAGCAGAACGTGCTCACGGGTCTGAGCCATCGGGCCGTCGGTGGCGGCGACCACGAGGATCGCGCCGTCCATCTGGGCAGCACCGGTGATCATGTTCTTGATGTAGTCGGCGTGACCCGGGGCGTCAACGTGTGCGTAGTGACGCTTGGGGGTCTCGTACTCAACGTGCGAGATGTTGATCGTGATACCGCGCTGACGCTCCTCGGGAGCCGAGTCGATCGACGCGAAGTCACGCTGCACGTTGGTGGCCGACGGGTACTTGTCGGCGAGCACCTTCGAGATCGCCGCGGTGAGCGTCGTCTTGCCGTGGTCAACGTGACCGATCGTTCCGATGTTCACGTGCGGCTTGGTCCGCTCGAACTTGGCCTTAGCCACTGGGTCCTCCTCAGGACGGTCATGTAGAAGCTCCGGGCGCTGGATTGCGACCGGCACTCTACGGGGATGTCTCTCAGTCTAGGCGAGAGGGTGTGTGTGTTTCTGGTGTGAAGTTGTAACCCCGAAGAACCGGATGCCGCGGGTGCGGCACCCGTGAGCGATCACTCGCCCTTGTTCTTCTGGACGATCTCGTCGGCGACGGCCCTGGGGACCTCCGCGTAGCTGTCGAACTCCATCGAGTAGACCGCACGGCCCGAGGTCTTCGAGCGCAGGTCGCCGATGTAGCCGAACATCTCGGACAGTGGAACGAGGGCCCGGACGACCTTGACGCCGGCGGCATCCTCCATCGACTGGATCTGGCCGCGACGCGAGTTCAGGTCACCGATGACGTCCCCCATGTACTCCTCGGGAGTACGCACCTCGACCGCCATGAGCGGCTCGAGGATGACGGGGTTCGCCTTGCGGACGGCCTCCTTGAAGCCCATCGAACCGGCGATCTTGAACGCCATTTCGGACGAGTCGACGTCGTGCGACGCGCCGTCCATGAGGATCGCCTTGATGCCGACCATGGGGTAGCCGGCCAGGACACCGACGTTCATCGCGTCCTGGAAGCCCTGGTTGGTCGGCTCGATGTACTCGCGCGGGATGCGGCCACCGGTGACCTTGTTCTCGAACTCGTAGATCTTCTCGGCCGTGACCTCGAGGGGCTCAAGCGCGAACTGGATCTTCGCGAACTGGCCGGATCCACCGGTCTGCTTCTTGTGCGTGTAGTCGTGGCGCTCGACGGCCTTGCGGATCGTCTCGCGGTACGCCACCTGGGGCTTGCCGACATTGGCCTCGACCTTGAACTCGCGCTTCATGCGGTCCACGAGGATGTCGAGGTGCAGCTCGCCCATGCCCTTGATGACGGTCTGGCCGGTCTCGGAGTTCTGCTCGACGCGGAACGTCGGGTCCTCTTCGGCAAGCTTCTGGATCGCAAGCCCCAGCTTCTCCTGGTCAGCCTTCGTCTTGGGCTCGATCGCGACCTCGATGACCGGCTCCGGGAAGGTCATCGACTCGAGGACGACCTGCTTGTCGGCATCCGAGAGGGTGTCACCCGTGGTGGTGTCCTTGAGGCCGATGACGGCGTAGATGTGCCCCGCGGTGACCGAGTCGACCGGGTTCTCTTTGTTGGCGTGCATCTGGAAGATCTTGCCGATGCGCTCCTTCTTGCCCTTGGTCGCGTTGACCACCTGCGCACCGGAGTCGAGGTGACCCGAGTACACGCGGATGTAGGTGAGGCGACCGAAGAAGGGGTGCGAGACGATCTTGAAGGCGAGCGCGGCGAACGGCTCGGCAGCGTCGGCGTGACGCTCGATGATCTTCTCTTCGTCCTTGGGGTCGTGAGCCTCGATCGAGGGAACGTCCAGCGGCGAGGGCAGGTAGTCCACAACAGCGTCAAGCATGGGCTGCACGCCGCGGTTCTTGAATGCCGAGCCGCACAGCACGGGGTAGATCTCCGAGGCGATCGTGAGCTTGCGGATGGCGCCCTTGATCTCGGCGACCGTGAGCTCTTCGCCACCGAAGTACTTCTCCAGCAGCGCCTCGTCGCTCTCAGCGACAGTTTCGAGGAGCTTCTCGCGGTACTCGGCGGCCTTGTCAGCGAGGTCGGCAGGGATCTCCTGGATCTCGTACTTGGCGCCCATGGTCACGTCACCCTTGGCGTCGCCGGGCCACACGAGGGCGCGGTTTTCAACCAGGTCGATGACGCCGACGAAGTCGTTTTCGACACCGATCGGCAGCTGGATGACGAGGGGCTTTGCCTTCAGACGGTTGATGATCGTGTCGACGGTGAAGTAGAAGTCAGCACCGAGCTTGTCCATCTTGTTGACGAAGCAGATGCGCGGCACGTCGTACTTGTCGGCCTGACGCCACACGGTCTCGGACTGGGGCTCCACGCCCTCCTTGCCATCGAAGACGGCAACGGCGCCATCGAGCACGCGCAACGAACGCTCCACCTCGACGGTGAAGTCCACGTGGCCGGGGGTGTCGATGATGTTGATCTGGTTCTTGTCCCAGAAGCACGTCACGGCCGCAGAGGTGATCGTGATGCCACGCTCCTGCTCCTGTTCCATCCAGTCGGTGGTCGCAGCGCCGTCGTGGGTTTCGCCGATCTTGTGGTTGACACCCGTGTAGAAGAGGATGCGCTCGGTCGTCGTCGTCTTGCCGGCGTCGATGTGAGCCATGATGCCGATGTTGCGGACCTTGTTCAGGTCGGTGAGCACTTCTTGTGCCACGGGGTGTCCTTACGTGTGGTGAGGGATGTCGCGGACTTCGCCGTTCCCGCAGGTTTGTGGCCTGCGGGAACGGCGAAGGGGTATTACCAGCGGTAGTGGGCGAATGCGCGGTTCGACTCGGCCATCTTGTGGGTGTCTTCGCGGCGCTTGACCGCGGCACCGAGGCCGTTCGAGGCATCCAGGATTTCGTTCTGCAGGCGCTCGGTCATGGTCTTCTCACGACGACCCTTCGCGTAGCTGACGAGCCAGCGCAGCGCGAGGGTGTTCGCACGGTGCGGCTTGACTTCGACGGGAACCTGGTAGGTGGAACCACCGACTCGGCGGCTCTTGACCTCAAGAGTCGGGCGCACGTTGTCGAGCGCCTTCTTGAGGGTGGCAACAGCGTCCTGACCGTTCTTGGACTCGACGCCCTCGAGGGCGCCGTACACGATGGACTCGGCGAGCGACTTCTTGCCGTCGACGAGGATCTTGTTGACCAGCTGGGTGACGATCGGAGCGCCGTACACCGGGTCGTTGACGACGGGACGCTTGGGGGCGGGACCCTTACGAGGCATTTGTCTCAGCCCTTCTTCGCGCCGTAGCGACTACGGGCCTGCTTGCGGTTCTTGACGGCCTGGGTGTCCAGGGCGCCACGGACGATCTTGTAGCGCACACCGGGAAGGTCCTTCACACGGCCGCCGCGCACCAGCACGAGCGAGTGCTCCTGCAGGTTGTGCCCCTCGCCGGGAATGTAGGCGGTGACCTCGGTGCCGTTGCGCAGCTTCACACGAGCGACCTTGCGCATCGCCGAGTTCGGCTTCTTGGGTGTGGTGGTGTAGACGCGGGTGCAGACCCCGGCCTGCTGCGGGTTCGACTTCAGCGCGGGAGCCTTGGTCTTGCTGACCTTCGGCGACCGCCCCTTTCGAACCAACTGCTGAATGGTTGGCACGTTCTCTCCTTGATTGTGCTGCACGGTGACAGCTCGTGGTTTCACCACAGATCCACCGGCGCGTCAGAAGTCTGCCGCGAGTCGTGTGGTGGATATGCCGTGGGGGTGGCCTGTTCGCAGGCCGTTCCCTGATGTGCGAACCCCGCTTGCCTTGCGACACACCGAGGCGCAGCACAAGTGGCGCGCAGGCGCACACCCGATCAATGATACGCGGGTTTTCGGAGGTCGGTCAAACGCGGACCGTTGCGGGCCCCTCTGTCAACGCGACGCGCGGACGAGCCGCAATTCGAGGTCGCCGAGCAGCAGTCTCTCGCCCGCCGGGGCTTCACCTCCGGGCGCGAGTTCGATCTCGCTTCCCGTGACCGAGACCACGACGACTCCGTTCGTTGAGCCGAGGTCGACGACATGCCACTGGTCGCCACGCAATTCCAGACGAGCATGTGTCTTGGAGACGGTGACGTCATCGAGCGCAACGAGCTGCGCGCCCGAGTGAGCAGGATCTGGTGAGGGGCGCCGCCCGAGGATGACGACCTGCGCGCGCAGCTCGAACTCGTCGCCCGCTGCCGTCACGAGCGACCACCGCGGACGATTGCGGTGGGCCAACAGCGTCGCGTCGAAGTCGCCCTCATCATCAGCGGATGCCGAGACTGCCGACCGCGCCATTCGTGGTGATCCCGCCACCGGGGAGCCGACGATCGCCGAGACCGCACCTGAGGTCTCGGGGAAGGGCTCCGCATCCGGGCCCGTGGCCCAGTGTTCGCCGTCCGCGACCGGGGGGAACAGGGGGGCGTCGTCATACGACGAGCGACCACTGACAGCAGAGACCGGCGCTGGTGCGCCGGGGACGGCGTCGGTCACGTCATCGATCGGCTCTGCCGATGGTGCAAGGCCCGTGGCGCCGGTCTCAACCGGTCGCGCAGCACGCGCCGGAGGCGCGAACGGCTCGGGGGCAGCGGGGGTTTCGGGGGGGCTTGCCGGCTCGTCGGGCTGGTCGGTTTCTCCCCACCCGGAGATCGACGGTGACGCAGGCGGTGCGATAGGCGCCATCGGTGCCGGGGGACTCTGTTCCGCCTCGGTGAATGCGGAGAGTATGTCCCACCCGTCCTCGGCGCGAGACCCGCTCGCGCGCGACCGCGAGCCGGTGTCCGCTCCGGGCGCAGGGGCCTCGAGCGGCGGTGGGGCGAACGGTGAGACGGCGGGCGGCGCCGGTGGTGGCGGTGGCTCCGACGGCGCTCTGCCAGCCGGATCGGAGGTCGTGAAGACCGCCGCATCGGGCACGGTGCCACGGCGGCGGCGGCCTTCTCGTCCGATCCAGCGGGCCGAGCCGAAGCCGATGACCGTCGCCCACACGGGGAACAGCAGAGCAGCCAGCACCGTCATTCCCCCGCCGTAGCCGAACGAGAGTCCAACGCGATGCGCCGCGACGATCACGAGGATCCAGACGGCAACACCGCCGAAGCCTGGGATCAGCAGGAGCAGGACCCACCATCCAGGGATTCCTCCCAGAACGAGCAGCGCGGCGAGGTTCACGAACGGGACCCACGCCTTCCAGCGCGGCTCGCCGGACTTCGCGAAGACCGCGCTGAGCGCAAGGGCGCACCAGACGTACAGGGCGATCACTGTCGCCGAGACAGGGATCAACAGAATCAGCGCCTGAGTCACCGCGGTTCCGTCGGTCATGGCATCCACCCTAGGGCGCGGCCCTGCGCGGCGACGCCCCTGGTTTGCGCGGAGCCATCACTCCCCGAGGGAATCACGCGGATCGAAGGGGGCGTCCAGCGACCGGGCGAGGTCATCGAGCATCGCCGTGATCTGCGGTTCGACATACTGGCTCACGCCCTGTTGGATGCGCAGGCGGTGGTGGAGCAGGATCGTGCAGACATCCCGCCCGATCATGTTGGCGTAGTCGTCGGCGAGGCCCACCTCTTGCCGCAGCGCCGCCTTCGCTTCGGGGCTCAGCGGCGGAAGCGCCGGGACATCGGCGTCTGCCTCATCGGCAAGACCCGAGATCGTGAACAGGAACGGAGCACCGGGGACCGGTTCGGGATCCAGCGGCAGGCCTTCGAACTCGGGCTCGAGGCCTTCAGCCGGGCGATAGCTGCGGGCGCGATTACGGGCCGCCTGCTGGTCGAGTTCTGCCTGCAGCATCGGAAGGTTCTGTGCCGTGTAGTCAGCAACCGCATGGTCGACGATCGTCTTGATGCGGGTCGACAGGCCGTGCTGTACCCCGTGCGGCACATCGGATCCGAGACCTGCGGCAGACAGGATGGGCGACCCGAAGCACCGCCGACACGGGGCAACCCGGCCGCGGTGCGTCGCGGGTTCCCAGCGCGGAAGCCAGCGCAGCCAGGCATCGACGGCCTGGCTCACTTCCGTTTCGAGCGAGCGCTCCACCCCTCTACGGTAGCGCCGGAGCCCTCGTGCACTGCGGCTCCGTCAGAGGACGCGCGTGTCGAGGCGCTCACTCATCGTCATCCCGCTCCCATGGCCACCGCGCGTTCTCGCCGGCACCACGCGCGATCGCCAGAGCCATCGCCGCTCCCAGGATCGCCGCGGCGATGACGACGAGCCCCCGCCACGTGGCTGCAGCGCGTCCGACGGCCGACAGCGCAAGGACGCCATCCGCCGTTGCGAACACGGATGCCACGCCCAGCCCCGCAAGGTAGCCGAGGAAGGCGGCAAGGCCGCTCCACAGCAGCGTTCCCCAGACGCCGGGTGCCGGCATCCGCACCCAGATCGTCAGCGCCATCGACGCGAGCGAGGCCCCGACCGCGATGACGCCCGGCACCTGCCCGAGACTCGGCGTGACGATCACGTCCTCGTCCAGGAGCAGGCTGACGAATCCGAACGCCGCGATCAGCACCGTAGCGAACAGCACGACTCCCGCCGCCGTCGCCGCTGCCCTGCGCGAGCGGCTCATGACACAGTGAAGCTCCGGGCCGCGGCCATGGAGGGTGCCCCTGCGTCTCAGTACTGGTGCAGCTGCGGACCAGCCTCGAGAGTGCGCTCATACTCGCGGCGCGCCTCGACGTTGAGTTCGGTCATGCGCTTGCCCCGGGCGGCCACCCAGGAGCCGAACCAGATCGTGAGCTCGCGACCGATGATGAACGCAGCGATGGCAAGCGGAGCCAGCAGCTGCCCTTCGACAAGCTCTGCGCCCTCCTTCGCCGTCAGGCTCCAGAACGGCGCCTGGAAGAGCTGCCCCAGGAGGTGCCCACCATAGGCCGCAACCCCGACGATCAGGCCGAAGATCACCCACGCCGCCCACCGGCCGCGGTTGATGATCGCACCGAGCAGCCAGAACGCGATGAAGAACACGACGACGGGGACCCACAGCGCCCAGGTCGACAGCGCAGCCAGCAGCGCCGTGCCGATGCTGCTGGCGGTGACGGAGCCGTCGATGAGGCCGAGACCGACCCCGACCGCAAGGTACAGAACGCCGAACGAGAGGGCCGCAAGCAGGCCGATTGCGCCCGCGGCTGCGCGGTTGCCTCGAGGACGCGGAGCTTCGGGGGCCTGAACAAAGATCGGCTGTGGGCCGAAGGCGCCCCCGGTCGGCTCGCTCGCCGTCACCACGGGGGCGATAACAGTGGCCTCGTACGCCTCAGTGGGCACTGCTGCCTCGGTGGGCGCGGATTCGACCGTGACAGGCTCTGCGGCGGGTTCGACACGCGCCGGTTCGGCCGCGGGCTCGACGACCACAGGTTCAACGACAACGGGCTCGGCTACGGGAGCGACCGTCTCTGGCGTCGGCGATCCGGCGGCTTCGGCATCAGCAAGACTCTCGCGCGCACTGCCGACGACGTCGTCGACGGGTGGCTCCTCGGCGACGGGCTCGCCGACCGGTTCCTCCACGGGCGCGCCGGGCGTGGGCTTGTCGTCACTCATGCGAAACTCCTCCCGAGGTAGATCCTCGGCTCGCAGACTACCCCGACCCGGGTTCAGATCCGCGGAACGAGGCCGTGCGGACGCCGATATGGATTCTCGGTGACGCCCCCGAGGCACCCGGGCTCGCGGGCATCACTGCCAGAGGTGGATGGCGATGCGTTGGTCGTAGTCGTCCGGGTACCACGCACTCGACACCGTCGCGACCCACAGCGCTCCCCGCACCGACTGGTGTTCGTTGCCGGCATCCGTCGTCGAGGAGCACTCCAGTGTGCCGTCGGCCGTCGCGCAGGAGAACCCCTGCCCACGCAGGGAAGCCTCCGCGATCCCGGCGGCATCCGCTGACACTGTCGCGAACGTTGTGACCACCGCCTGCCCGGAACTGTCGGTCCAGGTGCAGGTACGCGTTGCCGTCGGCGCCAGCGCCGAGACGAGGTCGGTCATCGCTGTCGTGGGTCCAGCCGTGGACTGGCTCAGAATCGCATCCGCCGTCCAGGTGAGTTCGTTCCAGAGGTCGGTCGGGTACAGCTCGCGGCAGTCAGCTTCGGCGACGTCCAGTCCGTCTGCGACGACGGCGTGCAGTGTCGGGGTTGCGGCGAGCATCGTCGCTGCGTTTCCCGCGGTTCCTCCCGCCCACGCCATGACCAGCGGCATAGCGGGCACGGCGAACCACACGAGCGCCCCGACAATCGCCAGAGACAGCACGATTGCAGGGATGGCGATGCGGTTGTCGCGACCGGGAACGCGAGCCATGGTGACCTCCGCCAGCAACCGTACGACGCCGATGCCCGGGAAGTCGGCCAGGACGCCCGCGAGGCCCCGAAAAGTTGTCGCGATGTGTCGGCATCCGCGCGCGAAGCGACGATACGCGTCAGTTTTCCGAGCCTAAGCAGGAGCACAGGCGCAGCGGGGCATCCGGACTGCGGGGCTGGCACCGGGTCTGGCGGGACCCGGCGCAGCCGGCGAGGGCATGTCCCCGCGCAGGGCACGCCGCGGAGCCGGACGCGAGGGACAACTCGGCCTAGAAAAGGACAGGAACGACGCAGGGCCCCGGGAAATCCCGAGGCCCTGCGTACCGTGAGGACGTGTGGGTCAGTTGTAGTTGCCCGTGAAGTCGTCGGTCGAGAAGCTGTCGAAGTCGACGAAGCTCAGGTCAGCGTCGCTGTAGGCGCCGTCCGAGGCGAAGATGCGGTTGGGGTACCGCTCGCTCTTGGCCTCCTCCGTCGCCTCGACCGCGACGTTGCGATACTTCGCAAGTCCGGTTCCGGCGGGGATGAGCTTTCCGATGATGACGTTCTCCTTGAGGCCGACCAGCGGGTCGCTCTTGCCCTCCATCGCAGCCTGCGTGAGCACGCGGGTCGTCTCCTGGAAGGAGGCGGCCGACAGCCACGACTCGGTAGCCAGCGACGCCTTGGTGATGCCCATCAGCTCGGGGCGACCGGATGCCGGGCGCTTGCCCTCAGCGACCGTCTGGCGGTTGATGTCCTGGTAGCGACGGAAGTCGACCAGCTCACCGGGCAGCAGGTTCGTGTCGCCGTGGTCGACGACCGTGACCTTGCGCAGCATCTGACGGACGATGACCTCGATGTGCTTGTCGTGGATCGGAACACCCTGCGAGCGGTACACACCCTGGACGCCGTTCACGAGATACTTCTGCACCTCGCGAGCGCCCTGGACGCGCATAACCTCCTTGGGGTCGAGCGTGCCGACCTGCAGGGGCTGACCGACAGTGACGTGCTGACCGTCTTCCACAAGCAGCGTGGCGCGCTTGAGGACGGGGTACACGACAGCCTCGTCGCCGTTGTCGGGCGTGAGGATGATCTTCTTGGACTTGTCGGTCTCGTCGATCGTGATGCGGCCATCGAACTCGGCGATCGGCGACGCACCCTTGGGGGTACGGGCCTCGAAGAGCTCCTGCACACGGGGCAGACCCTGCGTGATGTCTTCCGCCGAGGCCGAACCACCGGTGTGGAAGGTACGCATCGTCAGCTGGGTTCCGGGCTCACCGATCGACTGGGCGGCGATGATACCGACTGCCTCACCGATGTCGACGATCTTGCCGGTGGCGAGCGAGCGGCCATAGCAGGTCGCGCAGACGCCGACAGCCGAGTCACAGGTCAGGACCGAGCGCACCTTGATCGAGGTGACACCGGCAGCAACCAGCTTGTCGATGAGCACGTCGCCCACGTCGTCGCCGGCCTCAGCCACGACATCGCCGTTCTCGCCGATGACGTCCGCGGCGAGAGTCCGCGCGAACACCGAGTTCTCGACGTTCGGGTCGCGGACGAGCTTGCCGTCGGCGCCGGGGGCAGCGATCGTGAACTCGAGGCCCTTCGATGTGCCACAGTCCTCTTCACGGATGATGACGTCCTGCGAGACATCCACGAGGCGTCGCGTGAGGTAACCCGAGTCTGCGGTACGGAGGGCCGTGTCGGCCAGACCCTTACGGGCACCGTGCGTCGCGATGAAGTACTCCGCCACCGACAGACCCTCGCGGTACGAGGAGATGATCGGACGGGGGATGATCTCACCCTTCGGGTTGTTCACGAGGCCCCGCATACCGGCGATGTTCCGGATCTGCAGCCAGTTACCACGAGCACCCGAGGAAACCATCCGGTTGATGGTGTTGTCTTCGGGGAAGTGGGCGCGCATCGCCTTCTGGACCTCGTCGGTGGCTTCGGTCCAGATCTTGATGAGCTCCTGACGACGCTCCGCGTCGGTGGTGAGACCCTTCTCGAACTGCGCCTGGACCTTCGCGGCCTGCTTCTCGTAGCCCGCGACGATTTCGGCCTTGTTCGGCGGCGTGAGGATGTCGCTGAGGGCGACCGTCACACCCGAGCGCGTGGCCCAGTAGAAACCGGCATCCTTGATGCGGTCCAGCGTCGCAGCAACCTCGACCTTGGGGTATTCCTCGGCGAGCTTGTTGACGATCTGGCTGAGCTTGCCCTTGTCGGCCTGCTCACGCACGAACGGGTATCCCTTGGGGAGGGCGTCGTTGAAGATCGCCTGGCCGAGCGAAGCGTCAAGCAGCCCGTGGCTGGCGTACCCCTCAGGAGCATCGCCCTCGAGGAACGTCAGACCGGGAACACGGATGCGGACCTTGGCCTGCAGGTCGAGGGTGCCCTCGTCCTTGGCGAGGATCGCCTCCGAGACCGAGCCGAACACGCGGCCCTCACCGATCGCACCCTCCTTGACCGTGGTCAAGTGGTGGAGACCGATGATCATGTCCTGCGAAGGCAGGGTCACGGGACGGCCGTCCGAGGGCTTGAGGATGTTGTTCGACGCGAGCATCAGGATGCGAGCCTCGGCCTGAGCCTCGACCGACAGCGGCAGGTGAACAGCCATCTGGTCACCGTCGAAGTCAGCGTTGAAGGCTGCACACACGAGCGGGTGGAGCTGGATGGCCTTGCCCTCGACGAGCTGCGGCTCGAAGGCCTGGATGCCCAGGCGGTGCAGGGTGGGTGCACGGTTCAGCAGCACCGGACGCTCGCGGATGATCTCTTCGAGCACGTCCCAGACCTCGGGACGCGTGCGCTCGACGGCACGCTTTGCTGCCTTGATGTTCTGCGAGTGACCGAGGTCGATGAGGCGCTTGATCACGAACGGCTTGAACAGCTCGAGAGCCATCTGCTTGGGAAGACCACACTGGTGCAGCTGCAGGCGGGGACCGACGACGATGACCGAACGGCCCGAGTAGTCCACGCGCTTACCGAGCAGGTTCTGACGGAACCGACCCTGCTTACCCTTCAGCATGTCGCTGAGGGACTTCAGGGCACGGTTGCCGGTGCCGGTGACGGGGCGACCGCGGCGGCCGTTGTCGAACAGCGCGTCGACGGCCTCCTGCAGCATCCGCTTCTCGTTGTTGACGATGATCTCGGGGGCACCGAGGTCGATCAGTCGGCGAAGACGGTTGTTGCGGTTGATCACGCGACGGTACAGGTCGTTGAGGTCGGAGGTCGCGAAGCGGCCGCCGTCCAGCTGAACCATGGGGCGAAGCTCCGGCGGAATGACCGGGACGACGTCGAGCACCATGGATGCCGGGCTCATGCCGGTCTGCAGGAACGAGTTGACGACCTTCAGGCGCTTGATCGCACGGATCTTGCGCTGGCCCTTGCCCTCGGCGATCTGCAGGTGCAGGCTCTCAGCCTCGGCTGCCAGGTCGAAGGCGGCAAGACGCCGCTGGATCGACTCGGCACCCATGTGGGCCTCGAAGTACTGACCGAACCGGTCCTGCAGCTCCTGGAAGATCTCGTCTTCGGCCTTGAGCGAGCCGACCTCGAGGGTGCGGAACTCTTCCCACACCCGCTCGAGCTTGGCGATCTGGTCGTCGGCCTGCTTGCGGGCCTGCGACATGTCCTTCTCGGCGGCGTCCTTGACCTTCTTCTTCTGGTCGGACTTCGCACCCTCGGCCTCGAGCGCGGCGAGCTCCTCCTCCAGCTTTTGGAGGCGAGCGGCGATCCGCGCGTCGCGACGGTCGGCGAGCGTCTTCAGCTCGAGGCGGATGTTGTTCTCCTGCGTCGCGAGGTCGCGGTGACGAGCATCCTCGTCGACCGAGATCACCATGTACGCGGCGAAGTAGATGACCTTCTCGAGGTCCTTCGGTGCCATGTCGAGCAGGTAGCCCAGGCGCGAGGGAACACCCTTGAAGTACCAGATGTGCGTGACGGGTGCGGCGAGCTCAATGTGCCCCATGCGCTCGCGCCGCACGGAGGACTTGGTGACCTCCACGCCGCAGCGCTCACACACGATGCCCTTGAAGCGCACGCGCTTGTACTTGCCACACGCACACTCCCAGTCGCGCGAGGGGCCGAAGATCTGCTCACCGAACAGACCGTCCTTCTCGGGCTTCAGGGTGCGGTAGTTGATGGTTTCGGGCTTCTTGACCTCACCGAAAGACCAACGACGGATGTCGTCAGCGGTGGCCAGGCCGATGCGAAGCTGATCGAAAGTTGTTGATTCGAGCACGAGTTCTCAGTTCTCCTGTATCGGAATTCTGTGTTGCCTGGCCGGGTCAGATCTCGTCGATCGACGAGGACTCGAAGCGGCTGGAGATGTTGATGCCGAGCTCCTCGGCAGCGCGGAAAGCGTCGTCGTCGGTGTCGCGGAGGTTGACCGCCGTGCCGTCGGCCGAGAGGACCTCGACGTTCAGGCAGAGCGACTGCATTTCCTTCATGAGGACCTTGAACGACTCGGGGATGCCGGGCTCCTGGATGTTCTCGCCCTTGACGATCGCCTCGTACACCTTGACGCGGCCGAGGATGTCGTCGGACTTGATCGTGAGGAGCTCCTGGAGGGCGTACGCGGCGCCATAGGCCTCGAGAGCCCACACCTCCATCTCACCGAAGCGCTGGCCACCGAACTGCGCCTTACCACCCAGCGGCTGCTGCGTGATCATCGAGTACGGACCGGTGGAGCGTGCGTGGATCTTGTCGTCGACGAGGTGGTGCAGCTTCAGGATGTACATGTAGCCGACCGAGATCGGAGCCGGGAACGGCTCACCCGAACGCCCATCGAACAGCTGCGTCTTGCCTGTGGAATCGATCAGGCGGACGCCATCACGGTTGGGCAGCGTCGAGTCGAGCAGGCCTGCCAGCTCGGACTCGTACGCACCGTCGAACACGGGGGTCGCGACCTTCGTGCCGGGAGCTGCCTCTCGAGCGATCTCGGGCAGACGAGCTGCCCACTCGGGGTTGCCCTCGACCTTCCAGCCCTGCTTGGCGATCCATCCGAGGTGAAGCTCCAGCACCTGACCGAAGTTCATGCGGCCGGGGATACCGAGCGGGTTCAGGATGATGTCGACCGGCGTGCCGTCTGCGAGGAAGGGCATGTCTTCGACGGGGAGGATCTTCGCGATGACACCCTTGTTGCCGTGACGGCCGGCGAGCTTGTCACCCTCGGTGATCTTGCGCTTCTGGGCGATGTAGACCACGACGCGGCGGTTCACGCCCGAGCCGAGCTCGTCGTCACCGTCTTCGGCGTTGAACTCCTTGACGGCGATGATCGTGCCCTGCTCACCGTGGGGAACCTTCAGCGACGTGTCGCGAACCTCACGGCTCTTCTCGTTGAAGATCGCGCGAAGCAGGCGCTCCTCGGCCGACAGCTCGGTCTCGCCCTTGGGGGTGACCTTGCCCACGAGGATGTCGCCGGGGCGAACCTCGGCACCGATGCGGATGATGCCGCGCTCGTCGAGGTCCTTCAGCAGGTCAGGGCTGACGTTGGGGAGATCACGGGTGATCTCCTCCTTGCCGAGCTTGGTGTCGCGGGCGTCGACCTCGTACTCCTCGATGTGAATCGACGAGAGGGTGTCATCCTTCACCAGGTCCTGGCTCAGGATGATGGCGTCCTCGAAGTTGTGACCTTCCCACGTCATGAACGCGACGAGGAGGTTCTTTCCGAGGGCCAGCTCACCGTTCTCGGTGGCAGGACCGTCAGCGATGACCTCGCCGGCCTCGATCCGCTCACCTGCCGAGACGATGACGCGCTGGTTGTAGGACGTGCCCTGGTTGGAGCGGTCGAACTTGCGCAGGAAGTACTCGTCGATCCCACCCTCGTCGGTCTGCACGGCCACGACATCGGCCGAGACCTCGATGACGACACCGGAGCGCTTGGCGGTGACCACGTCACCGGCATCGATCGCGGCGAAGCCCTCCATACCGGTTCCGACGACGGGCGAGTCGCTGCGAAGCAGCGGCACGGCCTGACGCTGCATGTTCGCACCCATGAGGGCGCGGTTGGCGTCGTCGTGCTCGAGGAACGGGATGAGCGAGGTCGCCACCGACACCATCTGGCGCGGCGAGACATCCATGTAGCCGATGTCCTCAGCCGGGAACAGGTCGACCTCGCCACCCTTCTTGCGGGCCAGGACACGGGTCTCCTGGAAG
This sequence comes from Microbacterium sp. 67-17, assembly GCF_001898325.1. Taxonomy (GTDB): domain Bacteria; phylum Actinomycetota; class Actinomycetes; order Actinomycetales; family Microbacteriaceae; genus Microbacterium; species Microbacterium schleiferi. The sequence continues at coordinate 89,922 of NZ_MKTR01000014.1, read as the reverse complement.
TGCCCGTCGGCCTTCAGCGGCGCGTTGGCCTGGGCGACGATGAAGTCGTCCTCCTCGGCGGCGGTGAGGTAGTCGATCTGGTCGGTCACGCGACCGGCGACGACCTTGCGGTACGGGGTCTCGATGAATCCGAACGCGTTGATCCGCGCGAACGAGGCGAGCGAGCCGATCAGACCGATGTTCGGGCCTTCCGGCGTCTCGATCGGGCACATGCGGCCGTAGTGCGACGGGTGGACGTCACGGACCTCGACGCCGGCGCGCTCACGGGAGAGACCGCCGGGGCCCAGCGCCGAGAGGCGACGCTTGTGGGTCAGACCGGCGAGCGGGTTGTTCTGGTCCATGAACTGCGACAGCTGCGACGTTCCGAAGAACTCCTTGATCGCCGCCACGACGGGGCGCACGTTGATCAGGGTCTGCGGGGTGATCGCCTCGATGTCCTGCGTCGTCATGCGCTCTCGAACGACGCGCTCCATGCGCGACAGACCCGTGCGGACCTGGTTCTGGATGAGCTCGCCGACGGCGCGGATGCGACGGTTGCCGAAGTTGTCGATGTCGTCGACATCCAGGCGGATGGTGGCGGGCTTGCCCGAACGCACGCCCTCGAAGCTCTCGTCACCGCGGTGCAGGCGGACGAGGTACTTGATCGTCGCGACGATGTCGTCGACGGTGAGCACCGAGTCGCTCAGCGGACCCGAGAGACCGAGCTTCTGGTTGATCTTGTAGCGACCGACCTTGGCGAGGTCGTAGCGCTTCGCGTTGAAGTAGAAGTTGTCCAGCAGCGCGCGGGCAGCCTCGGCGGCAACCTGCTCGCCCGGACGGAGCTTGCGGTAGATGTCGCGGAGGGCGTCTTCCTTGGTGAGGATCGTGTCCTTCGACAGGGTCTCTTCGATCGAGTCGAAGCCTGCGAACTCCTCGAGGATCTGCTCGCTGGTAAGCCCCAGCGCCTTGAGGAACACGGTGACCGACTGCTTGCGCTTGCGGTCGATGCGAACGCCGACCTGGTCGCGCTTGTCGATCTCGAACTCGAGCCAGGCACCGCGGCTCGGGATGATGCGCGCCGAGACGATGTCCTTGTCGGAGGTCTTGTCGGGAGTCTTGTCGAAGTAGACACCGGGCGAACGCACGAGCTGGGAGACGACGACACGCTCGGTGCCGTTGATGATGAACGTTCCCTTGTCGGTCTGCAGCGGGAAGTCGCCCATGAAGACCGTCTGGGTCTTGATCTCACCGGTCTGGTGGTTCATGAACTCGGCCTCGACGTACAGCGGGGCGGCGTAGGTCTTGCCGCGCTCCTTGCACTCTTCGATCGAGTACTTCTCGGGCTCGAGATAGGGGTTGGTGAACGAGAGCTGCATCGTCTCGCTGAGGTCCTCGATCGGCGAGATCTCCTCGAAGATCTCCTCGAGGCCGCTCTTGACCGAGACGTCGTTGCGGCCGGCTGCCTCAGCCTCGGCGAGGCGGGCCTTCCATGCTTCGTTTCCGACGAGCCAATCGAAAGACTCGGTCTGCAACGCCAGCAGGTCAGGGACCGTCAGCGTGTCGGAGATCTTGGCGAACGAGAGGCGGGAAGCTCCGCGGCCGTTCTTGGGGGATGTGGTGGTGGTTGCGTTGCGCGCAGCAGCCAAGGGGATTACCTCCGTGGGCCCGGGCGGGGCACTATCCTTGTCGTCAGGTGAAGCGTTCGGTCCTCCCCGAAAACCCACGCGTCTCGCACCGCGGAAGCGGGGACACGCAGGCAACAGCCGACCACCATATGAGGGCAGGGGGAATCCAAGAGCGCAACCACCAACTATACGCGTTCCGGCACGCCGTGTCCACCCGGATTCTTGACGAGTCCAAATTCGTGCGGTATAACCCGTGGTCTCAGCGCTGAGGCGCGTGCCGGAAGTGGATCGTCGTACCCGGCCCCGCCTGGGCGAGCAGGTCGAGATCGGCATCCAGAACCGTGGCGATGACCGGGTAGCCGCCGGTCACCGGACCGTCTGCGAGCAGGACCGTCGGCGAACCCGACGGTGGTACCTGGATCGCCCCCGGGACCATTCCCTCGCTCGGCAGCTCCCCCGGGTCCGTACGCTCCAGTGACGGACCCTCGAGCCGCATGCCGACCCGGTCAGACGCCGCACCCACCGTCCACGTCGCCTCGAACAACGCGCTTTGCGATGCCGGGATGAAGGCATCTTCGCGAGGGCCGGCCACGATGCGAACGACCAGTTCGGACGGCGGTGGACTCCAGGGGGCGAGATCGGATGCCGGGACGTCGTCGACCGGCGGTTCCCCGACAAATAGCACGGTGGCAACACGGAGCGGTGTGGGCCCGAGGCCGGCGAGGGTGTCGGTGGCGGCCGAACCCAGGACATCCCGGGTCTCGATGCCCCCGCGGAGGGCGAGGTACGCGCGAACGCCGGCCGTGAACCACCCCACTCGCAGACGCTCTCCGCTCCGCCACAGGTGCGCCGCACCGTGGTCGATGTCGTTTCCGTCGATGGTGAGCTCTCCCCACGCGCCGGTCACGGCAATCCACACATCAGCGACGGCGGTGGCTTCGAATCCCCCCGCGGTGATCTCGAGGCCCGCCGCGTGCTCGGGGTTTCCGACGAGCCGATTGGCTGTGCGCACGGCGGCGCGATCCAGAGCGCCAGAGACCGAGACGCCGAGCGACCCGGCTCCCCGGCGCCCGGCATCCTGGATCGTCGCCAGCAGCCCCGGAGCATCGACCCGAAGCAGCGGCCGGGTCTCGACATCCCTCTGCTCCCCCGATACCGCGGGTGCGGCTGTTTCGTGCGGGTGCGGCGCATCGGTGCGCAGCTGATGCACAGAACTGCCGCGGCCTGCGGGGGTACGGGCCGCAGGGGGGTCAGCGACCTCGCGAAACCGGACGCGCATGCCGGGGCGCAGGAGCGCGGGCGCTGCGGCGTCCGGATCGAAAAGCGGAGCCGAGGTGGCCCCGATCAGCCGCCACCCGCCCGGCGTCGATCGCGGGTAGGCGCCCGAGAAGGTTCCCGCGAGGCCCACGGACCCAGCCGGCACCCGCGTCCGAGGGGATGCGAGGCGGGGCACGTCGAAGGGCCAGTCCTCGCTCACCAGGTATCCGAAGCCGGGTGCGAACCCCGTGAACGCGACGGTCCAGGTAGCCGACTGGTGCGTCAAGACGAGCTCGGCGGGGCGGATGCCGAGGAGAGCTGCGGTCTCGTCGAGGTCAGGCCCGTCGTACCGGATGCCGATCTCGACATCCGAATCGCCGGGCGAGGGCGGGTGCCGCGATGGGTCGAGTACCGCAGCGGCGAGCGCGTCGGCGAGGTTCTTCTCGATCCAGGCGCGCACGATCGAGGCGGCGACCTCACGCGGCGCGAAGCGCACCAGCACGGTGCGCGCGGCGGGCACGAGATCCACGACACCCGCCGGCTGCGTCTTCGCGAGCCGCTCACGTAGCGCGATGACGACCCGCAACGCCGCGGGCGGGCTGAGGTCTTCGGGAACCTCAGCGAGCAGACCCGTGTCGCCGAAGACTCGGACCCGGGCGCCTGTCACCATGGCGCTCGTACCGACACGGATGCCGCATCCAACGCAGCGCGCACCGCCCGCGCGGCCGCCACCGACCCCGGCGAATCGCCGTGCAGACAGAAGGAGGCTGCTGCCACGGCGACGCTCGATCCGTCGACCGCGACGACAGTGCCCTGGCGGGCCAGGCGTACGGCCCGCGCCGCTGCGGCGTCAGGATCCTCGATGACCGCGCCGGGTTCGCCGCGGGGCACGAGCTCACCGCTCGGCGTGTACCCGCGGTCAAGGAACGCCTCAGCCACGACCTCCAGACCGTGCTCGTGCGCCGCCGCGGAGATCTCGCCGGGCATAGCAAGGATCGGCAGCCCGCGGCCCAGCCGGCGGGAGAGATCCGCCACCGCGCGGGCAAGCGCCGCCGCGTGCGCAGCATCCGTCGTGACGGCGTGATACAGGGCGCCGTGGGGCTTGACGTATCGAATGTCGGCGCCGACATCAGCGAGGGCATCCAGCTGCGTGGACACCGCGGCATGAAGCTCGTCAGCCGCCATGGCCAGTGGCCGCCGACCGAACCCGGCCCTGTCTGGGTACGAGGGATGGGCACCGATTGCCACACCGAACCGAGCAGCCCGCCGGGTGGCCTCGGCCATGGAGTGCGCGTCCCCGGCGTGGCCGCCGCACGCGACATTGGCGCTGGAGATCACAGCGAACAGCGCCTCGTCGTCAGCTGTGGGGACACCGTCGACAGTCTCGCCGAGGTCGGCGTTCAGGTCGATGGTCCTCATGCGACCACGGTACGCCCGGTCTACGGTGGAAGCGTGGCCCGAGCGCACGTCGAAGCCCCGCCGCCGCAGGTGCGGCTGTCGGACGGATCTATCGCGCGCATCCTGCCCTCGGCTTTCGCGAGCGGCTGGGAGCTGGAGGTCGACGGCACCCCGCAATCCCATGTCGACCTCGCAGACCCCACGCACCTGCACTTCGAGTACGTCGCGCGGATGGGAGCTGTGATCGACCAGATCGGAGAGCCCGGGGCGTCCCTGACCGCCATCCATCTCGGCGCCGGTGCATACACACTCCCCCGCTATGTCGAGGCGACGCGGCCCGGATCACGGCAGCAGGTCATCGAACTCGAACCTGCGTTGGTGACTCTCATTCGCGAGCACCTGCCGCTTCCGGCCAGTTCGCGAGCGGGCGGCTCGATCCGCACACGGACGGGTGATGCCCGCGCCGTGCTGGAACGCTTGCCCGCGGGTCTGCGCGGTCAGGCCGACCTCGTGATCTCCGACATCTTTCATGGCGCGCGCACTCCCGCACACGTGACCAGTAACGAGTTCTACAGCCTCGCGGCGCGCTACCTCAGCGACACCGGCGTGCTCTTGGTCAACGTCGCCGACGGGGCGGGACTCGCCTTCGCCCGCCGCCAAGCCGCCACCGTCCGCAGCGAGCTCCCTCACGTCGCTCTGCTCGCTGAGGTTCAAGTCCTCAAGGGCAGGCGCTTCGGGAACATCGTGATCGCGGCATCCCGCAGCCCGCTTCCTACCGCGTGGCTCCCGCGGCTGATGGCTGCGGGTCCGCATCCGGCGAAGGTGGCTCAGGGTGCGGAGGTCGACGCGTTCATCGCTGGCTCGCGAATCGTCACGGATGCCGACGCCGCACCGTCGCCGGCACCATCGGCGACGCTGTTCGAACGCTGACGGCGTGGGAAGCCGGCACCGCTCGCCGACGCCGCCACAATAAGAGCGCACCACGTATGGGGCGAGGTGCAGCGACGATGCGGGATCGGGCGGGATGACCGCGGCGATCACCGCTCTGCGGGAAGGAGCGCGAGTGAGCTATATCCACGGCTACGACCCCGTCACCTTGCGCGAAGTGGTCAACCCCCGTGAGTGCCGCGAACGCCTCGACGAGCTCGGCGACCAGCGCTCGCTCCCCGCCCTCCTTGAACGGGTCTGGCTGCTAAAGGTGCTCGACCGGCTCGATGACGCGCTCGAAATCGCCGACCAAACGGTGCGCACGGCCCGGATGGCGGGCACGCGCAAGGATCTGCTGCGCGCGCGCATCCTGCACGCGACGGTGCTGCAGTTTCGCGGATCGCTCGCTGCCGCCACACAGGAGCTGACCACCTGTGCTCTCGAGGCCGAGGGCGCGGGATGGGCTTCAATCGCCGCGTTCGCCTATCAGCACCGCGGGAAGGTGCAGTACGACGCGGGAGACTTCGACGCAGCCCGCGCTGACTTCAAGCGCGCACTCTTCGCACGTCAGAGCACGGCAACGCCCGACGACCAGCTGGAGTCGACTCTTCTCGCAATCGACGCTGCCGAGCGTCGCCGCGCCGAGGCCGGCGCGGCAGTCGCCAGCTGACCGGTCGGTGTCTGAGGCACCGCTTACGCTGTCGTCATGTCCGAGTTGCACCGTGTACGCCACTGGGCCGAGGCCCTGCTTTCGGTGCACCTGAGCCCGGAGTGGACGTTCGGTTTCGACAACGCGAAGCGACGCGCAGGCCTGTGTGACTTCACCCGCAAGCGCATCACGGTCTCTCGCTACCTCGCGGCCCGCCACGACGACGACACCAACCACCAGACACTGCTGCACGAGGTCGCGCACGCCCTCGCGGGTGCGGCAGCCGGTCACGGTCCGCGGTGGAAGGCAATTGCCCGCGACCTCGGCTACGTGGGGGGCACGACCCACCACGGAGAGACCGCGACCGAGCTGGCCCCGTGGGTCGGGGTCTGCCCCGCCGGCCACGTGGCGTACCGCCACCGCCGCGCCAGTCGGCAGACCTCCTGCGCCCGGTGCGCGCCTCGCTTCGACGAGCGCTACCTGCTCACGTGGTCAAAGCGTGAGATCACGGCATCCGTGCGTCTGGCGGCCATGACGCCGCGCTGAGGCGCAGCCCGCAGCCATTTTTCCCGGCCTTTGGTCCCTATTCACTGCGTACCCCCCGGGGTATGTTGCCGATGACGGCCATGGCGGCCCGGAAAGCGAGGACCACGATGTCACGTGTCATCGTTCTCGGCGCGGGAGTTGCGGGGCACACCGCAGCGTTGACCCTGCGCCGCAAGCTCGGCAATCAGCACGAGGTGATCGTCGTGTCGCCGAACTCGCAATGGAATTGGATTCCTTCCAACATCTGGGTGGGCGTGGGACGGATGACGCGGGAAGCGGTGGTGTTCCCTCTCGCCCCGGTCTACAAACGCAAGCGAATCACGTTCCACCAAGCCAAGGCGACGGCGATCTGGCCGAACGGTGATGCGGATTCTCCGCAGGGCGCCGTAGACATCGAGTACACCGAGCCGGGACGGGACGGACAGACCGAACGCGTTCGGTACGACTTCCTCATCAACGCCACCGGGCCCGCCCTCGACTTCGCCGCGACCCCTGGACTCGGACCTGACGCCGGATACACGGCATCCGTCTGCACGCCGGGACATGCCGTGGATGCCGCAGCACGGCTGGACGCCGCGATCGAACGCGCCCGCACCGGCGAGAAGCTGCGACTGGTGGTGGGCGTCGGGCACGGGCGGTGCACTTGCGAGGGCGCAGCGTTTGAGTACGCCTTCAACGTCGAGCAGAAGCTAGAACAGGAGGGTGTCAGGGACAACACCGAGGTCGTCTACCTCAGCAACGAGCCAGAGCTCGGCGACTTCGGCGTCGGCGGCATGTCGTTTCGCACCAAGCATGGCGACGTGTCGGGTGAGCAGTGGATGTCGAGCCTGTTCCGTGAGCGCGGCATCCGTGCGATCACGCGCGCCGCGGTCACTGCCGTCGAGCCCCAGACGATCCGGTACGTGCAGGAGGACGGCTCCCCCCAGTCGCTCCCCTTCGATTTCGCGATGCTGCTGCCCCCGTTCCGCGGCGTTGCCCTGCGTGCGTACGACCGCGACGGCGCCGACATCTCGCAACGATTCTTCGCGCCGAGCGGCTTCATGAAGGTCGACGCTGATTACTCCCCCAAGCCGTACTCGCAGTGGTCGGCGAAGGACTGGCCGAGCACCTACCAGGTACCCGGATATCCGAATATGTTCGCCGTCGGCATCGCCTTCGCCCCGCCGCACGCGATATCGGAACCGCTGTCGACACCCGACGGGGTGGCGATCGCGCCTGCTCCCCCGCGCACCGGGATGCCCTCGGGCGCGATGGGCAAGGCCGCAGCCCTCAATATCGCCGAGATGATCAGGACGGGCACGAGCGTCACGCAGCACAGCGCGTCCATGGCCGACCTCCCCGCCGCATGTATCGCCTCGACCGGCACCGGGTTCGCCCGGGGAAGTGCCGTTGCCATGACCATGGCCCCGATCGTGCCCGACTTCCAGGCACGCCCGCTCACCCACGGGCGAGACGCCGACCACACGACCGGCGAGGTGGGACTGGCTGCGCACTGGCTGAAACGGATGCTGCACACGGCGTTCCTCTACAAGGCCAAGGCGTACCCGCTCTGGTATCTCATCCCGGAATGATCCGCGAAGAAAGGAGCTCACGATGATCACGCCCGCTGACTCATCAGCACAAGCAATGGTCGACGCAGCCCCCGTGCCGACGGATGCCGATCTGCGTCGCCGCACAAACCTGGTCGTCCAGTTCTTCCGGTTCATCGCCCTCGGCTGGGGGATGTTCCGGCTCGCTCGTCACTGAGCTGGCGACTCGGCATCCACCGAGGCAGCCGCGAGAACCTCATCGCGGCGCCCCGCCTCGAGCCATACCTGGCCGGTGGCGCTCGCCGTCAGGAGGTGGCGCACCGCCGGGCGAAGCCCCCGGAACGCCTCACATGCCGCGGCAGCTTCGGGCGAGGTGTGGTCGATGCCGCGCTCGGCGAGCGCGTCGATCACTGCGCCAGCCCCGAGCAGGTCCTCAACCGCGAACCGCGCGCTGTCGGCATCCGTCGCCCCGCAGGCGATTACGGCGATGCTCGTGCGTTCGGCGCGCCGATGCTGCTCGGCGAGCACGGCCTCCGCGATCGCCGACGCGTTCCGGAGACCTCCGCGCAGCACGAAACTGCCGGCCGCCGTGGCTGCCTCGGCGACTCGATCCGCAGCGGAGTCCGCGTCGGCCAGGACGTCAACGACCACGGTGACCTCCGCAGGGGCCAGGCGGTCGCGGCCCGCAGACCCCCACTCGAGACGCACCTGATAACGACCCTGATCCAGCGGTGACGGCATCCGTCCAGCGTAGAGCGATCCCGGATGCGAGACTTGCCGCATGCGCGTGCTCAGCAAGTTCACGATCGACTGCGATGCCGACGCCGCCTGGCGCGCCCTGCACTCGCCGCGGGTGCTGGCCGAGGTGTACGGACCCTTCCTCGACATGCAGCCGCTGGAGGCGATGCCGACGCAGTGGGAGCACGGCCAGAATGCGGCAGTCGGGCTCAGCATCGCCGGGCTCATCCCGGTCGGCCGTCAGCTCATCTCGATCACGGATGCCGAACGCGAGGTGAACGGGGTGCGAGTGCGGATCATCCGCGACTCCGGGATGCCGCTGACCGGCCCGCTCGCAGTCCTCGACGTCTGGGACCACCAGATGGCGGTGTCTCCTCTGCCGGACGGCCGCACCCTGTGGCGAGAGCGCCTCGTGATCGGTGGCGCCGCTGCACCCGCGCTATGGCCTGGCCTGTGGGCAGTCTGGCAGTGGCGGGCCGCCCGCCTCCGTCAGATCGCGCCGTCGTGGGCGCACGATCCGGATGCCGCGACAGCCGAGCCAGCCGAGACCGACACGGCCGCCACGGCCTGACCTCCACGCCCCGGCTACTCGCTCAGCGCCGCCACCGGCGCGACGCGGGTCGCCAGGCGTGTGGGGGTAACCGATGCGGCGACAGTGAGGATCGCCGTTGCCGCGACAATCACCAGGAGGGGCCCCAGCGGCACGGCAGGCCAAACGATGCCCGCCGGCGTGACCCCGTCGGGGTTGGTGGGAACGCTGCCGAGCAGCGACTGCGCACCGGCCCAGCCGTAGGCGATACCGAGCAGAACTCCCAGGACAGTCGCGGTCACCGTTACGTGCACTGCCTCCAGCAGCACCATGCGGCGGATCTGCGCGATGGAAACGCCGAGGGCGCGCAGGAGCCCCAGCTCCCGGGTGCGTTGGATGATCCCGAGGGTCAGGAGGTTCACGAGCCCGACTCCCGCGATCACTGCCGAGATTGCAACGAGCCCCATCATGATCGCCGCGAACGTGTCCATGATGCTCGCAAGCTCCGGGTCGAGCTCGCCCCCCGCGTTGGCCGTGAGCACCGCCTTCACCGACTCGATCGCCACCGCGAACATCGTCACGAGAGTCACGCCGATGACGATGCCGATCGATGTCCGAGCTGAGCGTTCGGGATTCCGATAGGCGTTCTGCACCGCGAGCCGCGCAGGAGCGGAGCGACCGAGCGCCCGGCCGACCAGGCGCAGCGCCGGAGGCATGACCAGCGGGGCTGCCATCGTGATGCCGGTGAACGAGAGGACTCCACCGGCGAAGGCGACCACGACACCGAGCGGTGAGACGAGACCCAGCAAGATGCCCGCGGCAAGCGCGACCGCCCCGAGGGCGAACAGGATGCCGGCGACAGCGTGCCTCCCCCGCCGAGCGATGACCTCATCGGTGGCGAGGGGAACCGAGCCCGACACTGCCTGCAGCGGGGTGACGGTGAGAACTCGCCGGGAACCGATCCACGCCGCGAGCCACGTGGTGAGCGCCACGATCACGGCGGGCAGCAGCATCGACAGTGTGACCGGCGCCACGTGGACGGCATCCAACCCGAGTCGGACTATCGCGATCTGCACTCCCGCGGCAGAAACGACGATCCCGAGCACCGTACCGATCGCCGCACCGAGCACGCCGACGATCAGGCCCTGGGAGGCCACGCGTGCTCGCTGCGACCTCGCCGACGCGCCGATCAGGCGCAGCAGGGCGATCTGGCGCGATCGTCCGGCAACGACGGTCGCGAACGTGTTGGCCGTGACGATGCCGGCCACATAGACCGCGAGCGCGACGAGTAGCAGCGTCAGGAATCCGAGGATGAAGGCGAGGGTTCCACTGTCACCGATGTAGGGGTCCGCGCGCAGCATCGCCGCCAGAAAGTCGGTGGTGGCGATCAGCACGACCCCGAACACCGTCGAGATTGCAGCGACCAGGATGCTCGCCCCCATCCCGCGTTCACGGAGCCACGCGAAGCTGGTGCGGGCGCGCGGCACGTGCAGGGTCGCCTGCTCGACGGATGCCGCGACGGCGCTCATGCGCCGACCTCCGCACGCCGCGTCTGCACGAGGGTGTCGTCACCGTCTGCTGCGAGCATGTGGGCCGAGATCTGCTCGGCGGTCTGCGCGGGCTTGTCTGCGACGAGGCGTCCGTCGCCGAGGAACAGTACGCGGTCGGCGTGGCTGGCAGCGACCGGGTCATGCGTGACCATGGCAATCGACTGCCCGCGGGTGCGGCTCGCTTCGGCCAGCAACGCGAGCACCTCACGCCCCGAGCGCGAGTCGAGGTTACCCGTCGGCTCGTCGGCGAAGAGCAGATCCGGGGCGGTAGCCAGGGCGCGGGCGATGGCAACACGCTGCTGTTGGCCGCCCGAGAGCTCGTGCGGCCGATGATTCAAACGCGACCGAAGCCCGAGTGCGTCGATGAGCCCGTCGATGCGCGCCTTCTCGAGCACGCTCGGCGCACGGCCGTCCAGGTCGAAGGGCAACAGGATGTTCCCCAGCGCATCGAGGGTCGGCACGAGGTTGAAGGACTGGAACACGAAGCCCACGCGACGACGACGGAGGATCGTGAGTTCGAGGTCACCGAGGTCGGTGATGTCGGTGTCGCCGATCCACACCCGCCCGGCGGTCGGGGCATCGAGCCCAGCCATGATGTGCATGAGAGTCGACTTGCCCGAGCCCGAGGGACCCATGATCGCGGTGAACTCCCCGCGACGGATGCCGACAGTGACGTCATCGAGCGCCCTGACCGTTCCGCTTCCGGTGCCGTAGGTCTTGCCGAGGTTCTCTACGCGGGCCGCCAGGCCCATCTGCGTCGTGGTGATCTTCATATCTCCGACGCTAGGAATCAGGCCCCCGCCCCCGCGTCATCCCGAAGTCTCGCCGGCATCCATCGAAAGGATGATTCCGCGGCATCCGCCTCACGTGAGGGGTCGCAACATGCCGCACAGACGCCACCACATGCGGCGTGTTGTGACCCCTCGCGGAGGACTCGATATGCGGGAGAGGTCAGACAAGGCCGTGCTCATAGGCGAAGACGACGAGCTGGACACGATCACGCAGCCCCAGCTTGCCGAGGATGCGACTGATGTGCGTCTTCACCGTCGCCTCCGAGAGGTACTCGCGGCTGGCGATTTCGGCGTTGGACAGGCCGCGAGCGGCGAGACCGAAGATCTCGCGCTCTCTCTCGGTCAGCTCGCCGAACGCTCGCGGTGCGGGGCGGGTCTGTTCATCCCGGAAGTGCGCGAACAGCTGCGCCGTGGCCGTCGCCGCGATCACCGCCGAACCGGCATACACGCTGCGGATGGCGGCGAGGACGAACTCGGGTTCGGCATCCTTGAGGAGGAACCCGCTCGCGCCGCCACGGATCGCTCGAGCCGCCGCCTCATCGAGGTCGAACGTCGTCAGCATCACGATCCGCGGCGCGTCAGGGTCCTGCAGCAGGTGCGCCGTCGCCTCGAGGCCGTCCATGACCGGCATCCGGATGTCCATGAGCACGACGTCCGGCCGCGTGTCTCGCACCATCGATAGGGCTGCTTGACCGTCCCCCGCCTCGCCGACGACTGCCATGTCGGGTTGTGAGGCGATCACCATGCGGATGCCGGCCCGAAAGAGCGCCTGATCATCCACGAGAGCGACGCGGATGACGGCGCGACCCGCACTGCTCTGGTCGGTCATCGTGCCGCCGACTCTCGACGCTCCGGCTCCACAGCGAAAGGGAAGGTCGCACGCACGACCCACATCTCCCCGACCATCCCGGCCTCCACTGCCCCACCGACCAGCCGCGCACGCTCGCGCATGCCGACGATACCGTGGCGCACTTCGGCCGACTCGATCGGGCGAAGCGCATCCGGCTCTGGCAGACCGACCAGCCGATCGACCGGATTCGACGCCCACAGGTGCAGGCGGTCCGGGAGCCAGCGCATCGTCACCTCGACATCTCCGGCGCCATGGCGGATGGCGTTGGTGAGAGCCTCCTGCAGCACCCGGTAGATCGCCAACTGCACGGCAGCCGGCACGGTCGCGGGAGGCATCGGTTCGACATCCACGCGCACCGCGAGCCCAGCAGCTCGCACCTGCGCATAAAGACCTTCGAGGTCGTTCAGCATCGGCTGGGGTGCGACACCTTCGCTGTGGCGCAATTGCGTGAGCAGCAGCCGAACATCCGCGAGTGCACTGCGTGCCGTCGTCGAGATCGTCGCGAGGGCATCCTTCGCCGCCCGCGGATCGGCATCGGCGGCGTACCGAGCCCCGTCAGCCTGGGCGATGATGACGGCGAGCGAATGACCAACGACATCATGCATGTCGCGGGCGATCCGACCACGTTCCTGCTCTTCGATGCGTCCCCGTTCGGCACGCTCACGCTCACGCTGGGTGCGCCGGGCACGCAGCGACGTCCGGACGAGAGCTCCCACCGTCCAGGCCAGAAGCAGTGCGAACCCTGCCGCGACGAGGACAGCAGCAGCCAAGGGCAGAACGCTCCACGAGGACACGCTCAGCAGTTGCGTGCCGAAGAGGTACGCGGTGATCACTGCCGCCCCGACGATCGCCGATGCGAACCCGAGCCAGTACACCAGCACAGTCCCGTAGGCCGCCGTCGCGTAGAGCACCGCGAAGATCGCGACATCCACGAATGAGGGCGGCCGCAGCAGGAGCATCTGCACGATCGCCGCGATCCAGGCCGCGCCGAGCGCGAGAAGCGGCGACAGCCGACGAACCGCAAGCGCCGCCCCGAAGAGGACACACATCAGTACCGTCGCGAGCGCCGACTCGGCAGCCCAGCCGCCGACCGTCAGCTCCAGCGGAATACAGAGCAGCCCGAAGACGCCCGCGACGGTGACATCGGTAGCCACCTGGTAGGGAAGGAGTTCGCGAAAGATCCCGGTGCGTCTCACCCCACTCACGCTACGGAACGCGCAGCCCGCACCGCGTCCATCTCGAGATGTATGTGCTCGGGCCTGACCGCCTACGGCGACGGCGTCGGTCCCGCGACCTCCGCTTCGGGCTCAGGCTCGGGGGCCTCAGCCTGTGAAGCCTCAGCCTCAGGCGCTGCCCGGTACTGCGCCGTAATGAGGCGGTACGACCGGGTCGTGAACGCAAGCAGGGCGATGACGACCATGGCAAGCCCGGCGAAGACGAACACGAGCGCAATCCCCCGCGCCTCCCCATCCCCGAGGAGCCAGCCCCACGTCTGCTGACCGCTGGGGGACTCCATGTACGGGATGATCCAGAACTCAGCGATGGGAGCGATGAGGAAGGCTGTGATGGGGGCCGCCGCCGATTCGAAGGCCGCCGCAAACCCGAAGACGCGGCCCTGAGTACCGAAAGGCACGACCTTCTGAATGACGGTCTGCTCGGATGCCTCGACGGCCGGCACGAGAGCCATGTAGAGCCAAATACCAACCGCGTAGAGCAACCACCACTCGCGGATCGTGAACAGGGCACCGAGAATCCCCATTCCGACAACGACGAGCAGCATCGTGCGAATGGGATTGCGCCCGAGCCCGAACCTCGCGATCACGATGCCGCCGACGATGAACCCTGTCGCGGCGACCCCGAACACGAGTCCCCACGCTTCGACACTGAACAGGGTCAGGCCGTACGGGTCCATCAGGGCGATGTAGACCCCGCCGATGAGGTTGTTGAACGTCGAGAAGATGATGAGCGCGAACAGCCCGGGTGCCAGTCTCACCGCGGTGATGGCACCGCGGAGGTCAACCCCTCGACCCACGGATGCCGTCGGCTGGTCCTCGGGGATCCGAAGCAGGAGCAAATGGACCCCCGCTATCACCGTGGCCACAATCGCGATGAGCAGCGTCCAGCCCATGCCGAGCAGGCCCACGGACAGTCCGCTGAAGACGCTCGTGATGATGAACGCAATGCCCTGAACCGTGCCGACGAGGCCGTTGGCATTCGCGTGCCGCTCCTCGGGCACGAGCAGCGTGACCGTCGTCGAGAGCGCGATGTTGCGCATGTTCTCGACGATGGAGCCGAGCAGGATGATGCCGGCGAACAGCCAGAACCACGGGCCACTGATGTCGACGAGCGCGGACTCGGGCTGAGCGAGATAGAGCGCGCCGGCAATCAGGAAAGCCACCAGGGTCGCGGCAGCCGAAAACACCATCACCCGGTGCTTGCGATGGCGGTCAACGAGCGTCCCGAACCACATGGCGAAAACGGCGAGAAGCAGCATGTAGGTGCCGCCGATGATCCCGGTAGCCAGCACAGAGCGGGTCTCGAGGTACACCCAGAACGTGAGTGCGAACCACAGGTAGCTCGTCGTGATGTTCGCGGCAGCCGTATTCACGAGCACGTGCAGGAAGGTCCGCTCGTTCGCGGTTCCGAACAGGCGCGTACGCGCGGCGTCGGTGGGGTCCGCCGGGGCGGGAGTCGTCATGCCGGGAAGCGTACTGCGGGGCACCGACATCCAAAACCCTCGCCTTCCGCCCCGGAACGGCGCATGATCGAGGACAACCTCGTCGAGCCGAACGGTTACCACCCCGACATGACACGAAACGGTGGGGAAACGTCGAGGACCCAGGATGGCGAGAAGTGGGCCGGTCGGCTCGCCCGCCGAAGCGGAGGGAGTACCCGATATGACGACGGTAAGAGCGGCCATCACGCAGACCACATGGACAGGCGACAAAGCCTCCATGCTCGACAAGCATGAGCAGTTCGCCCGGGATGCAGCATCCGACGGTGCACAGGTCGTGTGCTTCCAAGAGCTCTTCTACGGCCCGTACTTCGGCATCACGCAGGACAAGAAGTACTACCGCTATGCCGAGCCGGTCGACGGCCCGATCGTGCAGCGGTTCGCCGCGGTAGCGAAAGAGCTCGGCACCGTGATGGTGCTGCCGATCTACGAGGAAGCACAGACCGGGGTCTACTACAACACGGCAGTGCTGGTGGATGCCGATGGCACCGTGCTCGGCACCTACCGCAAGAACCACATCCCCCACGTCGAGAAGTTCTGGGAGAAGTTCTACTTCCGTCCCGGCAACCTCGGCTATCCCGTCTTCGACTCCGCGGTCGGCACCGTCGGCATGTACATCTGCTACGACCGGCACTTTCCCGAAGGGTGGCGCGAACTCGGTCTGAACGGTGCGCACATGGTCTTCAACCCCAACGCGACAAAGCCCGGCCTGTCCAACCGGCTCTGGGAGGTCGAGGGGCCCTGCGCCGCTGTCGCCAACGGCTACTTCGTTCTTCAGCCAAACCGTGTGGGCCGGGAAGACAACGAGTACGGCGACGAGGCTGTCACCTTCTACGGGACGAGCCAGGTCATCGACCCCCGCGGAAATTTCGTCGGAGAGCTGGGATCGAGCGAGCACGAAGAGGTCCTCATCCGTGATCTGAACCTCGACATGGTGCAGGAGATGCGCGACGACTGGCAGTTCTATCGCGATCGCCGCCCCGACAGCTACGAAGGGATCTCCGCACCGTGAGCACGACACTGATCACCGGCGGCACCGTCGTTTCCGCCACCGGGCGGGCAGCAGCCGACGTCCTCGTCGACGGCGAGAGGATCGTCGCCGTCCTCGCGCCCGGCTCGGAACTGCTCGGGACGAACCTGGCGGCATCCGTCGACACCGTCGTCGATGCGGGCGGCAAGTACGTCATCCCCGGCGGCATCGACGCCCACACACACATGCAGCTCCCCTTCGGCGGCACGTCAGCCTCGGACACGTTCGAGACCGGCACCCGGGCTGCGGCCTGGGGCGGGACGACGACCATCGTGGATTTCGCCGTGCAGACGTACGGCACGAAGGTGCCCGACGGTCTCGCGGCGTGGCACGAGCTTGCCGCGGGAAACTGCGCGATCGACTACGGGTTCCACCAGATCGTCGGCGGCATCGACGACGACTCGCTCGCGTACCTGCCCAAACTGGTCGACGAAGGCATCACGAGCTACAAGCTGTTCATGGCCTACCCGGGGGTCTTCTACTCGGATGACGCGCAGATCCTCAAGGCCATGCAGGTCGCCGCCGACACCGGGCTGCTGACAATGATGCACGCCGAGAACGGGCCGGTCATCGACGTCCTCGCCCAGCAACTCGTCGACGCCGGCAAGACCTCGCCCTACTTCCACGGCAAGGCCCGCGTGTGGCAGGCCGAGGAAGAAGCCACCCACCGCGCCATCATGCTCTCGAACATCACCGGAGCGCCCCTGTACGTCGTGCATGTCTCGGCCAAGCAGGCTGTTGAGCAGCTTGCCGCGGCTCGCGACAACGGCTTCAACGTGTTCGGCGAGACCTGCCCGCAGTACCTCTATCTCTCGCTCGAAGAGCAGTTGGGGGCATCGAGCGAGCAGTGGGGAGAGTTCGAGGGCGCGAAGTGGGTGTGCTCCACGCCGCTGCGCTCCCGCGCCGAGGGCCACCAGGACCACATGTGGCAGGCTCTGCGCACGAACGATCTGCAGATGGTCTCGACCGATCATTGCCCGTTCTGCATGAAGGATCAGAAGACCCTGGGCCTCGGGGACTTCCGCAAGATCCCCAACGGCATCGGCTCTGTCGAGCACCGCATGGACCTCATGTATCAGGGCGTCGTGACGGGCGAGATCACCCTCGAGCGCTGGGTCGAGCTCACCAGCACGACGCCGGCACGCATGTTCGGGATGTACGGCAAGAAGGGCGTCATCCAGCCCGGGGCGGATGCCGACATCGTCGTCTACGACCCGAACGGCCACACCTCGATCGGCCTGAACAAGACCCATCACATGAACATGGATCACTCGGCCTGGGAGGGGTTTGAGATCGACGGACACGTCGACACCGTGATCTCCAAGGGCAAGGTCATCGTCGATGACGGCCAGTACCTCGGCCGCAAGGGCGATGGCAGCTTCGTCAAGCGCGGCCTGAGTCAGTACCTGGTGTGATCGTGCGTTTCGTCTCGCTTCGCTCGCTCAACGACCGGGAACAGGGGTAAGTCCATGGATTTCGGTGTCGTCCTGCAGACCAACCCGCCCGCGTCGCGCGTCATCCAGCTCTCCAAGCTCGCCGAAGCCCACGGGTTCAGCCACGTGTGGACCTTCGACTCCCACCTCCTGTGGGAAGAGCCGTATGTCATCTACTCGGCGATCCTCGCTGAGACGCGCAAAGTCACGGTAGGCCCCTTCGTCACGAACCCCGCAACGCGGGACTGGACTGTCACGGCATCCGTGTTCGCGACCCTCAACGAGATGTACGGCAACCGCACGATCTGCGGCATCGGCCGCGGCGACTCGGCCGTGCGGGTCACGGGCGGCAAGCCCTCGACGCTGCAGGAACTGCGCGAGTCGATCCACGTCATCCGGGAGCTCGCCAACTCCCGCGCCGTCGAATACAACGGCGCGACGCTGCAGTTCCCGTGGAGCGCCGGGTCGGAACTGGATGTCTGGGTCGCCGCCTACGGTCCGCTGGCCCTCAAGCTCACCGGTGAGGTCGCCGACGGGTTCATCCTGCAGCTGGCGGATCTCGACATTGCCGCGTGGATGATCCGGACGGTGAAGGATGCCGCCGCTGCAGCGGGCCGCGACCCGGAGTCGATCGCGTTCTGTGTCGCCGCTCCCATGTACATCGGAGAGGACCGGGAGCACATGCGCGACCAGTGCCGCTGGTTCGGCGGGATGGTCGGCAACCACGTCGCCGACATCGTCGCGAAGTACGGCACCGATGGCGCTGTGCCGCAGGCACTCACCGACTACATCGCCGGCCGCACCGGCTACGACTACAACTCGCATGGCAAGAGCCACAACGACCACGTGGACTTCGTTCCCGACGAGATCGTCGATCGGTTCTGCGTCCTCGGCACCCCCGACGAGCACATCGCCAAGCTGAAGGCGCTGCGGGCACTCGGGGTCACGCAGTTCGCGGGATACCTGCAGCACGACAACAAGGAAGAGACCCTTCGCGCATACGGCGAGACGGTGATCCCGGCCCTGCGCGAGAAGGTCACGGCAAAGTCATGAGAAGCCGAGCCGACGGGATCGACGCGAGCGAATGAACCAAGCGGGAATGCGGGGGCGGATCGAGGGGCTCGGGTGGGGCAACCTCGGTGTGCTTGCGATCATCCTGCTGTGGGAGGGCTACAAGTTCCTCGGGCCTGCCGACGGCGTCACGATCGGCGCGGTCGAGGGGCGGACCGGCTCGGGGCTCATGATCCTGCCGCGCACCCACGATCGCGCCATGCCTCACGTGTGGGACATGCTCGCAAGACTTGTCGCGCCCACCAGCGGTGGCGACACACCGCCCCTCATCGCGACCGTCGCCGTCGCTGCACTCACGACGCTCGGGATCGCAGCGGTCGGCTGGGTACTCGGCGTCGCCGTGGGCGGAGCGCTGGCTCTTGTCATGCAGCGGTGGCAGCTTCTTGAGTGGGGCCTGCTGCCGTGGATCGTCGTGAGCCAAACGGTCCCCCTCATCGCGTTCGCGCCCGTGATCAACGCGATCGGCAACCAGATCGATCGCGGCGGAACGAGTTGGCCGCAGTGGCTCTCGGTCGCCGTCATCGCCTCGTATCTCGCGTTCTTTCCCGTTGCCATCGGGGCTCTGCGGGGCCTGGAAGCGCCCGACCGCATCCACGTCGACCTGATGCGCACCTACGCCGTCGGCTATTGGGCGACTCTCCGTCACCTGCGCCTTCCTGCAGCGGTCCCCCATCTGCTTCCCGCGTTGCGCCTCGCGGCTGCCAACGCTGTGCTCGGGGTCGTCGTCGCCGAGGTCTCGATCGGCATGCGCGGCGGCATCGGACGGATGCTGATCCAGCTCGCCGGTCAAGCATCCAGCGACCCTGCCGCCCCGTGGGGGCCCATCTTCGGCTCGGTCGCGCTGGGCCTGATCGCTGCCGGCTCCGTCGCCCTGATCGGGGTGGGTCTGCACCGCTACCGACGAGGAGAGGCAACCGCATGAGTACGCCTTCGACAGCACCCGAGACACCTGCCGTCCTCGCCCGAGACGTGGGGAAGGTCTTCCCGACCTCGGGCGCAGACGTCACCGCACTCACCGGGGTCGACCTGGATGTCGCGCCGGGTGAGTTCGTCTCCCTCATCGGACCATCGGGCTGCGGGAAGTCGACGCTGCTGCGGCTGATCGCCGATCTGGACGGTGCGACGACGGGCGAGCTGCAGATCTTCGGCAAGGCCGCCCACCAGGCCCGCATCGATCAGGACTACGGCATCGCCTTTCAGCAGGCGGGGCTGTTGCCGTGGCGCACGGTAGCGGGAAACATCGCACTTCCCCTCGAGCTACATGGAACGGCCAAGCCCTCCCGCGACGCGCGGGTGCAGGAGCTGGCCGACCTTGTCGGACTCTCGGATTTCATCGACCGCTATCCCGACCAACTCTCCGGCGGCATGCAGCAGCGCGTCGCCATAGCCCGCGCTCTGGCGGCACGCCCTCGCCTTCTGCTGATGGACGAGCCGTTCGGAGCGCTGGATGAGATGACGCGCGAATACCTGCAGTCCGAACTCACGCGCATCGCCGCCGAGACCGGCGCGGCAGTCGTCTTCGTCACCCACTCGATCCCTGAGGCCGTCTTCCTCTCGGATCGGGTCGTTGTCATGAGTCCCCGGCCCGGCCGCATCACCGAGATCGTCCCCATCGGGCTCGGCTCGAGCCGGGGCGAGGACCTCCGCGAGTCACCCGCGTACTTCGAGCGGGTCACGGCAGTGCGAGAGGCCCTCCACGGCACCAAGGTCGAGAGAGCGAACGAGAGATGAGCCTGCGCGACACGACGATGTCGGCCCGCCCCCTGCCGGGGTGGGCACGGATCGCTGCACCCGTCGGTGTCGGGATCCTCGGCCTTGCCGCCTGGATTCTCTATGTGGATGTGGCAGCTGCAGCGCCCCGGATGCTGCCGAGCCCGGTCGCGATCGTGCAAGAGTTCATCGCACACGCCGACATCATCACGGAGGCGATGGTGGTCACCGCCACCAACGCCCTGATCGGACTCGTCGTCGGCTCGCTCGTCGCGATCGCGCTGGCGGCGCTGGCCGCGGCGATCCGACAGTTCGACGGGATGCTTGCGCCGATCGTCGCAGCCCTCGCGGTCATTCCGATCGTCGCGATCACCCCCGTGCTCAACACGATGTTCGGAGCATCCAGCCAGTTCGGCAGGCAGGCCGTGGCGGGGCTTGCCGCGTTCATCCCCGTCTTCATCAATGTGCTGCGCGGGCTGCGCCAGAGCCGGCCCGTGCACCGAGACCTGTTCCGGGCCTCGGCGGCAACGCCCGGGCAGACCTTCCGCCTGCTGACCCTGCCGACAGCCCTGCCGTACCTCATGACGGGCTTGCGTATCGCAAGCTCACTCGCGGTCATCGCGGCACTCGTGGCCGAGTACTTCGGTGGGCCAGCCGACGGCATCGGAACCGCGATCGCGACGTACGCGAAATCGGGGCGCGCGGCCCTGGCGTGGGCGTTCGTCCTCGGCGGCATCATCATCGGCCTCGTCTTCTTCCTGGTCACCTCGCTCTTGGAGCGCTTGGCGACCCGAAGGATGCCGGCCTGACCGGCATCGAGCACCACCCGCACCACCGAGAGAGCACCCCCACCGAAGAAGGGAACACCGTGAGACACAGCACCAGACGCGGCCTTGTCGCCGCATCCACACTCACCGTCGCCGCGCTCACACTGGCGGCGTGCGCGGGCTCGTCCGACCCAGTCACCACAGAAGACAGCGGCGAGTTCGATCCGCTCACCACTGTCAGCCTGCAGCTGCAGTGGCTACCGCAGGCGCAGTTCGCCGGCTACTACGTCGCCCTCGACCAGGGCTACTTCGAGGAGGAGGGCTTCGACGATGTCAAGATCATCCCCTCCGGCGGCGACATCGTCCCCCAGGACGCCCTGATTGCGGGAGACGTCGACTTCGCGATCGCCTGGGTTCCGAAGGTGCTCGGCAGCCTCGAGGCCACCGGCGTCGAGCTCACCGACATCGCGCAGGTCTACCAGGAATCCGGCACGACGCAGGTCTCATGGGCCGACTCGGGCATCGCCGAGGTTGCCGACTTCGAAGGTAAGCGCATCGGCTCGTGGGGCTTTGGCAACGAGTGGGAGATCTTCGCGGCGATGGCAGCCGATGACCTCGACTCCACGACGGTGTCGATCACGACGCAGGACTTCAGCATGAACGCGCTGTTGGATGGCGATGTGGACGCTGCACAGGCCATGACCTATAACGAGCTCGCGCAGGTGCTCGAGACCGTCAACCCCGAGACAGGCGAGCTGTACACACTCGAGGACCTCAACGTCATCTCGTACGAGGAGACCGACGGCGCGATGCTGCAGGACGCGATCTGGGCAGACACCGAGCGCCTCGCATCCGACCCGGCATACGCCGACGCGGCAGTGCGGTTCCTGAAGGCCATCGCGAAGGGCTGGATCTACGCCCGCGACAATCCCGTCGAGGCTGCAGCGATCACCTACGACTACGCGATCAACGCCGAAGCCGCCTTCCCGGTCGGACCTGTGCACCAGGAGTGGATGATGAACGAGGTCAACAAGCTCATCTGGAACGGTTCGGAGTTCGGCGTGATGGACCCGGCAGCCTGGGACAAGACTGTCGCCGGCGCCCTCTCGGCGGTCAACCAGGACGGGCTGAACCTCATCACGGCCGAGCCGCCGGCGTCGGCATACTCCAACGAGTACATCGAGCAAGCTCTCGCGGAGCTCGTCGAGGAAGGGTACGACGTTTCGGCGACCTACACCCCCATCGAGGTCACCTTGACCGAGGGTGGACAGTAGTTCCAACCGGACCGGCCGAGGGCGCTCGGCCGGTCCGGCATCCACTCTCGCCCGAGCCTGTCGCGCCCGTCAGCCTCGGGCGACCGGCGCGATCGGACGATGCTCGTAGAAGGTCTGCAGCACCACTGTGGTTCGCGTGCTCACATTGGCAGCCAACCGGATGTCGCGAAGCAGGGACTCAAGGTGGCGGGGCGTCGCGACCCGTACGAGCAGGATGTAGCTAGCAGCTCCCGCAACCGAATGACACGCCTCGATCTCCTCCAGATGAGCGAGCATCTCGGGTGCGGTGTCGGGTTGGGCGGGGTCGAGCGGAGTGATTTCAACAAACGCGGCGAGCGGTTTGCCGACAGCCTCGGGATCGACCACGACGCGGTATCCCGTGATGATCCCGCGGCTCTCCAGGCGGCGCACCCGTGCTTGGACGGCCGACACCGACAGACCGACCGCCGCCGAGAGGTCCGCGAGGGTCGTATGGGCGTTCGCAGAGAGGGCGCGCAGGATCCGGGCGTCGGTGTCGTCATCCAGGCGTGGGGGAAGTGCGTCCGTGGCCATGGTGGCAAGACTAGCCGTCGCAACCCGTCAGTACCGGAAAAATTCCTGCTAGTCAGCGCGGACTACGGAGAAATTCTAGACTCGCGAGCGACTACCCGTTCGGAGGCCTCATGTCGACCCTGTCGTCCCCCGCACCCCTCGCTCCGGCCGAGCTGGCTGGGTCGATCGAAACCTCGCCGGCGTGGCTTGAGCTGAAGGCTGCCGCCGAAGCGTTGCACCCACTGCAGGCCGCTGACGGTTCGATCCCGGATGCCGCGCATCACGCCGCCGCCCGCGAGAACGTTGCAACGATCGTGCGCGCCGTCGAGGAGCTGGCACCCCAGTTCCCCCATGACGCCGCCTACCTCACCGCCCTCACCCGGGACTTCCGCCGCTGGAGCGAGAGCAGCTTCGGCATCCCAGACTTCCTCGACTCGCTCGTGGAGTTCCAGCCACAGCAGCATCGCGTCGACGGCATCCGTCACCTCGTCGTCTTCCCGATGTACACGCAGAACGGGTCGAGGCAGCGCCACGTCGAGGCTGTGCTGGTCGAGGCCATTTGGCCCGCGTTCATCGCCGAACTCGAGAGCACTGACTACGGCAACGCCCTGTTCGTCTCGCTCCGCCTGATCGACTTCACCTCGGGCTACGACACGAACTCGGCTGTGCTTTTTCCCGAGACCGTGGCAATGCGCGAGATCCCGACCTTCACGTGGGGTGGGATCTTCCAGGACCGTGAGGCAGCCCGCTACCGCCGGGTGGTGCGCGCTGCCGCCGAGATCACCAAGCTCGAGCTCCCTGCCGATGCCGCGCGGATGCTCGATGACGCCGCCCTCGCGGAGCGCACGTTCGTCATGTGGGACCTCATCCACGACCGCACGCACATGCGCGGAGATCTACCCTTCGACCCGTTCATGATCAAGCAGCGGATGCCGTACTTCCTGTACGCGCTCGAAGAGCTGCGCTGCGACCTCACGGCGTTTCGCGAGAGCGTGCGGATCCATGACCGACTCCACGGCCGCAGCGACCGTGGCGAGACGCTCAGTGCAGCCGAAGAGGAGTCCCTCGAGCACGCGCGACTGGTGCAGTACGCCGTCGTGTTCGACCGCATCTTCCGCTTCGCCATCACGGGCTCGCGGGTGCGCAACTACGACGGGCTCGGCGGACAGCTCCTGTTCGCCTGGCTGCATCAGCGCGGCGTGCTCCACTGGACAGACACCGCCCTGACGATCGACTGGGAGGCGGTCACCGACGCCGTCGTCGCCCTGGCCGACCGCATCGACGAGCTGTACTGGGCCTCGATCGACCGCCCGAAGCCGGTCCACTGGCTGGCGGCCTACGACCTCATTCGCGAGACGCTTCCGCCGCACCCCGCCTCGCGGTGGAACCGGGGACTCCCCGACGACGTCCTCGCCGGCCCGCTGTCGGGCTACACGGATGCCGTCCTCGACGACGAGTTCCCGCTGTCGATGTTCTACGAGGCGCTCGAGAAGAAGATGCGCCCGGTGATCGCCTCGACGGCCGGCATCCGGGCTGGCGACGCATGACCTGCTCACCGGGCGCGTCCGCGCGAACCGTAGGCTGAGACGGTGACCAGCACACCCGTCCACGCCCGCGGCTTCGCTTCCGACAACTACTCCGGCATCCATCCCGAGGTACTCGCGGCGATCACCGCTGCGAACGTCGACCACGAGCCCGCGTACGGCGCGGACTCGGTCACCGAACGGCTCCGCGGCGTGTTCGCTGGTCACTTCGGTAAGCGCGTCGAGGTGTTCCCGGTCTTCAACGGCACGGGCGCGAATGTCACGGCGCTGCAGTCGATGCTGCCCCGGTGGGGAGCGGTGATCGCGGCATCCACGGCACACGTCAACAGCGACGAGGGCGGAGCACCCGAGAAGGTCGGCGGCATCAAGCTGCTCACGATCCCGACTCCCGACGGAAAGCTCACACCCGAGCTGATCGACACCGAGGCCTGGGGGTGGGGTGATGAACACCGCGCCCAGCCGCTGGTGGTCGCCATCACCCAGTCGAGCGAGCTCGGCACGCTCTACTCGCCGGCCGAGATCCGGGCGATCGCCGACCACGTCCACGAGCGCGGGATGCTGCTCTACATGGACGGCGCTCGCATCTCGAACGCCGCTGCGGCCCTCGACCTCCCCTTACACGCCTTCACGACGGATGTCGGGGTCGATGTCGTCAGCGTCGGAGGGACCAAGAACGGAGCGCTTGCCGCCGAGGCGATCGTCGTGCTCACCGACTCGGCGTCAGTGGGGCTCCACTACCTGCGCAAGATGAACATGCAGCTGGCCTCCAAGATGCGGTTCGTCTCGGCCCAGCTCATCGCGCTGTATGAGGCCGATCTGTTCCTGCGAAACGCACGGCACGCCAACGCGATGGCGGCGCGGTTGCGGCGTGGGCTCGAGGAGGCGATCGCCGCCGGCAGCATCCGCGGGGTCGGGTTCACCCAGCAGACCCAGGCAAACGGAATCTTCGCCACTCTGCCGGCGGGAGCCGCCGACCGCGTCCGCGAGAGCTTCCGGTTCTACGACTGGGATGCCTCAGTCGGCGAGGTGCGCTGGGTCTGCAGCTTCGACACCACCGAGTCCGACATCGACACCCTGATCGAGGCAATCGCCCGCGCCACGAACGCCTGAGACGCGTCGCGCGGGGCCGGTCAGGCGAGGTCGAGTTCGACGGTTGCGAAGGAGTGAGCCGGAAGCCGCACCGAGAGCACGCCGTCAGCAATTCGCGCTTCCAGCGGCACCGGCGCGACCCGGTCGGGCGCGCTCGGGTCGTTGAAGTCCGCTGCGGTCTCGGCGGTGAGCACCCGCGCGCGGGCGACCGAGGCTGCACGGCCACGCAGATCGATACTGACGTCCAGGTCGTCGTGTGCCGCCAGGTGGGTGAGCGAGATCAGGGCTGCCCCGTCCTTGATGGATGCCGAGAGCGACAGCAACGGCAGGTCCTCATCCCCCACCGTCTCGCTCGGCACCTCGAGGATGTGAGCACCCAGCTGCAACGCATCCTGGTGTCCCTTGTTCATCTCGAACACGTGGTAGGTCGGGGTCAGGACCAGGCTCTCGCCGTCGGTGAGGATCATGGCCTGTAGCACGTTGACGGTCTGGGCGATGTTGGCCATCGTCAGCCGCCGCGCGTGCCGGTGGAAGATGTCGAAGTGCAGGCCCGCGACCAGAGCATCACGCACGGTGTTCTGCTGGAAGAGGAATCCGGGATTGGTTCCCTCCTCGACGTTCCACCACGTGCCCCACTCGTCACAGACGAGGTCGATGCGCCCGCGCGGGTCGTAGGCGTCCATCAGCGCGACGTGGGACGCGAGGATCCGCTCGATCCCGGCCGCGTACGCCATGGTCCGGTAGTACTGATCGTCGGTGAAACCCGCGGCATCCTCGGTGTTGATGCCCGTTCCCGAGTGCGTGTAGTAGTGGAACGAGATCGCCTGGTAGACGGGGTTGTCGTCCTTCGTGCACCCGAGGCAGTTCACCGCCTCCATGAGGGCACGCGTCCAGCGCAGGTCACCCTCGTTGGCGCCGGCGGCGATGCGGGTCAGCTCGTTGCCGCCGTGATTCCGGCAGAAGGTCGCGTAGCGGCGGGCCTCCTGCGCGTAGTGCCCCGGCGACATGTTGCCACCGCATCCCCATGCTTCATTGCCGAGACCCCAGAACGGCACCTTCCACGGCTCATCGCGACCGTTCTCGCGCCGCAGCCGCGCCATCGGGCTGTCATCGTCGCGCGTGAGGTACTCGACCCATTCGCTCATCTCCTGAACGGTGCCGCTGCCGAGGTTCCCGTTGACATAGGGGTCGGCGCCGAGCATGTCGCAGAGGTCCATGAACTCGTGAGTGCCGAAGTGGTTGTTCTCGATGACGTCACCCCAGTGGGTGTTCGCCATCCGGGGTCGCTGCTCACGGGGGCCGATGCCGTCCCGCCAGTGGTACTCGTCGGCGAAGCATCCGCCGGGCCATCGCAGGTTCGGAATGTTCACGGCGCGCAGGGCCTCGACGATGTCGAGACGGATGCCGCGCTCGTTAGGGATCGGTGAGTCCTCGCCGACCCAGAATCCGTCGTAGATGCAGCGGCCGAGGTGCTCGGCGAAATGCCCATACAGGTGGCGGTTGATCGTGGCGCCGGTGACGTCGAGGTCGACGACGGCGCGTGCGGTTTCGGTCATGGGATCATCTCCAGTCGGATGCGGGGGTCAGCGGAACCAACGCCGGTCGCTGCACCGTTGTTGTGAGGGGGAAAGAACAGTTCTCTCGCGCAGAGCGCAGCAGCCCGGTCATGATCTCGAGGACGTGCAGGGCAAGGGCTCCGCTCGCGCGGTCGGCCCCGGTGCGGACGTGATCGATGAGCCCGATGCCGCGCCCAGCGCCGCCGTAGCCTGCCGACGGGGCAACGGTCTGCCACTCCGCTGCTCCCAGCATCCGTACCTGTACGTCGCCCTCGAACATGTTCGGGTCGGGAACCGCGATCGAACCCGTTTGCCCGTGCACCTCAATGGGCGCGGCGTGCGTGGCGACGCTGTCGAAGCTGAAGACCACTGTCGAGATGGCACCACCCTCGTGTCGCAGTGTCCCCGTGACATACGTGTCGACCTCGACGGGGATCTCCTGTCCAGCCCGCGGCCCGGAAGCGATGATTCGGGTGTCTCTGCTGCGCGAAGATGCTCCGCTCACACTCTCGACGGGACCCAGCAGGTGAACGAGCGAGGTCAGGTAGTACGGACCCATGTCCATGAGGGGTCCGCCGCCCTCGCGGTAGTAGAAGTCGGGGTTCGGATGCCACGCTTCGTGTCCCGGAGCGACCCACGTGGCCGTCGCCGCGAGGGGCCGGCCGATCCGCCCCGAGTCGACGAGCTGCCGGGCTGTCTGGATGCCGGTCCCCAGCACCGTGTCGGGCGCGCCGCCGACCCACGCCTGCCCACTGGCCGCCATGATCTGCTGGGCCTGCTCGAAGGTCGCCGCGAGCGGCTTCTCACCGTAGACGTTCTTGCCTGCCGCGAGCGCTGCCAGCGCGACCTCGGCGTGCGCTGCCGGGATCGTGAGGTTCAGCACGGTGTCGACGGCGGGGTCTGCCATCAGCTCCCCGACGCGCAGAGCGCGGCATCCGGGAATCGTCGCGGCTACCTCGTGGGCACGGGCCTCATCGAGGTCGGCAACCGCGACGAGCGCGACATCGCTCTGCCCGACGAGAGTCTCACGATACTGGGCGAAGATGACGCCGAGTCCGACTACGCCGATGCCGTGCGTGCTGCCCACAGCAGTCCCCTCTCGATGATCGTGCGGACGTTCGGATCCTCGAGCACATCCAGGCTGTGCCCGGGTGTCGCGACGAAGACGCGCCCCTCTCCCCACAGCCGCGTCCAGATCGCGGGCGAGGTGATCGGCCGATGCCAGGGATGGTACGGCTGGGTTGGATGCGTCGTGGTCGCCAGCACGTCGTTGAGGTCATCGTGCAGTACCCAGTACTGCTCGGTGGTCAGCTCGAAGTCGGCGATTCCCGCCGTGATCTGGTGCTCGCGCCCGAGCGCTGTCATCTCGACCGTGTACGGCAGATAGTTGTCGCTCTGGTCGCCCGTGCACCGGTCGGGGCTCTTCGACGGATGGGTCGCGAACTGTCCGCCGACCAGCTGTAAGTAGTCGGAGCTGTTGCGATACGAATCGGCGATCCCCCCGTGCCAACCGGCAAGCCCAAGACCAGCTCTCACCGCCGCGCGCAGTCCCGTCAGGGCATCCTGCGAGATCTCGGACATCGTGACGCACTGCAGCACGAGATCGGTGGCGGCCATCACGGCGGCATCCGCATAGATGTCGGGCGACTCCTCGACGCGCACCGCGAATCCGTTCGCCTCCAGGAAAGGGATATAGAGGCCTGTCGCCTCGACGGGACGGTGGCCGTCCCACCCGCCGCGGACGACGAGAGCGTGTCTGGTGGTCATGAGGGTGCTCCTTCCACAGCCGTCATGATGCTGCCTCGCGCCGCACTGTCTTCCACGGCAGCGAGCACACGCTGGACCTGAGCCGCCTCAGCGAACGAGGGTGACGGTGTCGTGCCGGCGGTGATCGCCCGCACAAAGTCCACGATCTGGTGCGTGAAGCCGTGTTCGTACCCGAGGCCGTGGCCCGCCGGCCACCACGCAGCCGCGTACGGATGCTCAGGCTCGGTGACCTGGATGCGACGGAAGCCCTGCTCGCCTGCCGGATCGGTGGCGTCATAGAACTCGAGCTCATTCAGGCGTTCGAAGTCGAACGAGATCGAGCCGCGCGATCCGTTGATCTCGATGCGGTTGGCGTTACGCCTGCCGGTCGCCATGCGGGTTGCCTCGAACACCCCGATTGCGCCGCCTGCGAAAGTGGCGGTGAACGCTGCTGCGTCGTCGACAGTGACGTCACGTCGGGATGCACCCTGAACGGCTCGTCCGCCGAGCCCGACCTGCTCCGTGAGCTCGGGACGATCGGTCACGAAGGTTCGTGTGAGCGCTGACACGGCAGTGATCCGCTCCCCGCTGAGCCACTGGGCGGTGTCGATGCTGTGCGCGCCGATGTCGCCCAGAGTGCCCGAGCCGGCGCGTTCCCTGTCCAGTCGCCAGGTGAAGGGGGCGTCGGGGTCGCTCAACCAATCCTGCAGATACTGTGCCCGGACGTGCCGGATCTCACCCAGCCGCCCTGCAGTGACGAGCTCACGCGCAAGCGACAGCGCAGGGGTGCGGCGATAGCTGAATCCGCACATCGCGACGAGGTCTGGGGCTGCAGCTGCCGCAACGACCATCCGCTCGGCGTCGACGACGCTATTGGCGAGCGGCTTCTCGCACAGCACGTGCTTTCCGGCGGCCAGTGCCGCGAGCGTGATCTCGGCATGCGTGTCACCGGGCGTGCAGATGTCGACGACGTCGATATCTGCACGCGCCACGACCTCCCGCCAGTCGGTCGACGCGGCGAGCGCCCCGAACTCGCGGGCGGCATCGGCAGTGCGTGCCGCGTCCCGCCCGACGAGGACGGCGATCTCGGGGATGGCATCCAGGCTGAAGAAACGATGCGCGGTGCGCCATGCGTGTGCGTGCATCTTGCCCATGAAGCCGGCGCCGACAATGGCGACCCGCAGGACGGGTGGACTCGACATCCCCATCGACATCGCCCTTCTCTCACGATCCGCCCACCACAATGCCAGCGGCCGTGGCGCAGGTCCTCGCTTTTGCGCAAAAATCGTCCCGTGAGTTCCCTCGCCCAGATCGCCGCCGAGAGCGGGGTCAGTGTCTCAACCGCCTCCCGCGCGTTACGAGGCAAGGGCGAGATGACACCGCAGACGCGAGCACGCGTGCTGGCGGTCGCCCAGCAGTACGGGTACTCGACCACCGGCGTGCGCCGAGGGCGACCGCGAACGGGAACGTCGCGCCTGTTCGACCTCGTACTGGGGCGGTTCCACGACCCCTACGCCGACGAGGTCACCGCTGGCGCACACCTCGCTGCAGCGCGCCATCGATTCGACCTGGTCCTCACGGCGGAGCGAGACACCCCCGACGATGACTGGCCCCTGCGGATCCGAGCCCGCGGCTCAGCGGGTGTGGTGCTGGGCCTGATCCTGCCCACCGCCGCCCAGCTCGCCGTCCTGCGCGACGCGGGAATCCCGCTCGTGCTGATGGATCCGCGGGCCGAAGCAGGTACGTCACTGACCAGCGTGCGTACGACCGACCGCGCCGGAGCGGCCGCGGCAGCGGAGCACCTGCTCGAGGCCGGAGCCAAGCAGTTCGTCGTCGTGGATGCCGCACCGTCCTACCGCTTCGGACGCGCGCGCGTGGAAGGTTTCGAAGCCGCGGTGCGTTCGCGGCATCCGACCGCCGTCATCCACCGGGTTCGCGCGGACTGGAGTTCGCCGGGCGCCTGGCGCGCGAGCCTTCCGGCGCTGCGCGAGGCTGCGGCATCCGCGCCGATCGGCGTCTTCGCGATCTCGGATGAGATGGCCATCGGCGTGTATCGCGCCGCCGCCGACCTCGGCATGCGGGTCGGGCAAGACGTGCTCGTGGTCGGGTTCGACGACGTTCGCGGGGCAAAGTGGGTCCAGCCTGCCCTGACGACGGTTCGCCAGCCGATCCGCGACATGGCGGGAGCCGCGATCGATGAGCTGGTTGCCATCGCCGCCGGCGCAGACCCCCAACCGCGTATCGTCGAGCTGCCGACGGCCCTGGTCGTGCGCGGCTCGACCGGGGCTCCGGCCGCCAGCCCGGAGGCGGTCAGCCGCGAAAGTCCTCGGGATCGACCTCGTCGAGAAAACGCTTGAACTCGTCGACTGACGCTTCGGCGTCATCCTCGTCGAGGATGTCGGGCATGCCGGCTTCCTCGACCACGGCATCCGCGACCCAAATCGCAGCCCCCGTCCGCGAGGCCAGCGCGATCGCATCCGAGGGTCGTGCGTCGATGACGAGAACCTGGTCGCCATGGACGACGGTGATCTCGGCATAGAACGTGCCGTCCGTGATCCGGGTCACCTCGACGCGCGTCACCTCGGCCTGCAGCTGCTGGATCATCACCGACATGAGGTCGTGGGCAAGCGGTCGCGGTGTCACGGCGTGTTCGACGGCGACGAGGATGGAGGTCGCCTCCTGAGCACCGATCCAGATCGGAACGATCGAGCCTGTTCCGGGCGCATCATCCAGAGGCTTGAGCAGGATGACGTGCTGCCCCATCGAGTCCATCGCCACCCCGGCGACGCGTACCTGGACCATGCCGAACCTCCCTCACGGGCTTCGGCCAGACTACGCGTGCTGGGCGCCGCCGTCTGCGGTGGGAGTGATGTCGGAGTCCTGCGGCGACCCGCTCACACCGTCGGGGCGGATCATCTCTTTGACCTCGGCCATGAAGCTCGTGAGCTGATGCTGCTGCCAGCGCAACTGCCGCGTGCGATCCTCGGCGTCGCGGAGCACTGTGTCGGCCTGGGCCGTCACTGCGTCGATGATGCGCTGCGCCTTCTCGCGTGCACGGTCGAGGTGCTCGGACGCCCGCACCCTCGCGTCGGCCTCGATCTGCTGCGCCTGCGAGCGCATGAGCTTGTCGAAGTCGTCGGCCTTCGCGGTGATCCGCTGCGCGTGCTCGAGCGCTGCCGCGACCTGCGCGTTCGCGTCGGTGGTGATGCGCTCCGCGTGCGCAACAGCCTGATTGTGCAGCACCAGGAACTCCTGCTGCGCGTCATCCTGACGGCGCGTGAGCGACTCCTCGAACTCGGCAGCCCGCATCCGCAGCTCACGAACCGCCTCTTCAGCCGCGGCCCGCGACTGCTCGGTCTCTCGCGCGACAGTGGCGCGAGTTGTCGCCGCAGCCTTCTCAGCCTCGGTGCGGATCGCGGCTGCTTCCTGCTCGGCCTGGACGACGGCATCCGCCGACGCCGCTGCCTCGCGCTCCAGGCGAGCGGTGTGCGCCGTCAACTCCGTCTGCATCCGAAGCCGGACCTGCTCGGCGTCGCTGTTCGCGCGCGCGATGATCTGTGCGGCATCAGCCTCGGCCTCGACCCGACGGCTGTCACCCTCGGCACTGGCAGCCTGGAGCAGCTTGTCGGCCTGGTTCGTGGCGTTGTGGATGATGGTGCTCGCCTGCTCCTCGGCGACCCGGAGCACCTCTTCGAAGTGGCGGCGGTTCGGGGATGCCGCCGACCCGTCTGCGAGTTCCTCCGTGAGCGCGGCGATACGCCCCTCGGCATCAGCCAGCTGGGCGCGAACCGCGGTGAGATCTCCCTCGACCCGGGCGAGGCGTTCTGCGGCGGCGTCAGCGCGCGCACCGCTCTCGGTAGCGCGCTGCGATTCGGCGGCGAGGTTCGCGGTCAGCCGCGAGACCGCCGCATCCACGTCATCGCGGTCGTACCCGCGGAACACTGTCGCGAAGCCAGCGCCCTGCGACGGCGAGAAGCTGGCGTCCGGCGCGGCATTCATGAGCTCATCGAACGGCGTCGAGAGCGATGCGTCGGTGTGAGCAGATGGGGCGTTGTCGGGCATCCGGTCCTCCGGGACATGCGGGATCAATCTCCCCCGAGCGCACACACCATACCGCTCTCAGATGACGATCAGGTAGCGGGATGCTTGGGATCGGCCGAGCGTTGCCGCACGCGCCTGCGACCCCAGTGCCGCGCGACGTACTCGACGGCCTCGTCGACCGCAAAGGATCGGGTCGAATTGCCCACCCGAACCCACAGCTCCGTCGAGGCTCCATCCTTCGCCTGCGTCACGAAAACGGGTCGCGGAGAAGGCGGACACACGATCACGCAGACCACTGCCCCGTTGGGTGCCGTCGGGAACCGAACGATCGGCAACGCCGCGGCGTTGCGCCCGAGAAGCGTGGAGAGCATGTCGCGCAGCCACAGCTCGAAGCGGTCGGCATCCGGAGTGCGAAGGGTCTCGAGGTCGCGGTCAAGGCCCAGCGCTTCGCCGTCGTCGCTCGCGCCGACCACGAGCATGCCGCCCCCGCTGTTGAGGAAGGCGGCGACGGTCTTGGCGACCACCTGCTCCATCCGCGGGTCCTTCTTGTTCTCCCGGACGTTCCAGCGCGCGGTCTCTTTGAACTCGACGCGGTCGGACTCTCCGGCGGCCAGTACCGCGGCGATGTCGACCTTTCCGGGGTCACGTCGAAGACCGACGAACAGCCCCGAGACGACGAAGGCGACCAGGATGCTGGAGCCGAATGCGATCAGCAACGTCAGCGGCGTCCACAGGCGCGCGTCCACGACGAACCAGCCGGCGATGAACAGTCCGATCGCGGTTCCGACGACGGAGGTGAGGATCATGACCGAGAGCGAGAGGGGGAGGCGTTCTCGAAACAGCCGCCGCATCGCGAGCGCGATGAGGTAGGAGATTCCCAGAGCGATGGGGAGTCCGACGGCGAACTCGACGAGCTGGACGTTGGTGGGCATCGGCTCTCCGGGGGTCAGCGCAGCGCGCCGACGCTCGCCAGCGCAAGGCGCACGAGCGTTCCCCTGCCACCCTCCATCTCGGCGGCCAGCGAGTCGGATGCTGCCTCCTCCGGCGACATCCAGGTGACTTCGAGCGCATCCTGACGCGGCTCGCAGGTGCCGGTCACCGGCACGACGAACGCGAGAGAGACCGCGTGCTGTCGGTCATCGAAGAACGGGCTCACACCGGGAATCGGGAAGTACTCGGCGACAGTGAACGGAACGGGCTGGGGCGGCAGCAGCGGGAACGCCATCGGTCCGAGGTCGTTCTCGAGGTGACGGAACAGCGCATCGCGAACCGTCTCGCCGTAGCGGACGCGCCCCGAGACGAGCGAGCGGGTGATCTCACCGAGCGGGGTGGCGCGCAGCAGGATGCCGACCTCGGTGACCAGACCCACGCCGTCCGTCCGCACCGGGAGCGCCTCGACATAGAGCATCGGCAGGCGCCGGCGAGCTTCTGCGAGTTCGATATCGGTGAGCCATCCCGGATTGGAGGCACTGTCGGGTGCTGGGGAACCGAAGCTCCCATCGCCGACGGGATGCCCGGTGCGACCGAACGAAGCGCCGATCCCGCCGAGCGGATCGCGCGGCGTTCCCTCGTCGTCACGCTCATTGGGGTCGGGGTCTGGGGTCCGTACCGGCATGTCTCTTGTATACCCTGAGGCCATGAGTGACATCGACACGCCGGCGCTCGCCGACGACACAGTCCTCTGGTCCACCGAGCCCGAGGACCGCGCAGGACGGCCGCTGCTGGTGCTGCTGCACGGCTACGGATCCGACGAACGCGACCTGTTCGGGCTGCGGCCTTACCTGCCGGCCGATGTCACGATCGCCGCTGTTCGCGCCCCCCTCACACCGCCATGGCCGGCCCCTGGCTACTCCTGGTACCCGATCGAGGGACTGGATGGCCGCGACCCGTCACGGGTGACGGATGCCGCGCATCGCCTCATCGAGTGGATCGACGCTCTCCCCGACAACGACCCCGTCGGGCTTCTCGGCTTCTCCCAGGGCGCCGCGGTCTCAATGCAGGCCCTGCGACTGGCGCCGCACCGGTTCGCCTTCGCCGTCAACCTCAGCGGCTACGTCGCCCCGGGCGAGCTCGAGGGCGATGCGGCGATGGCAGAGCGTAAGCCGCCGGTGTTCTGGGGCCGCGGGACCCACGATGACGTCATCCCGTCGGCGCTCGTCGAGCACACGATGCAGTGGCTCCCCGGCCATGCCACCCTGTCGGGCGGTGCGTACCCGGGACTCACCCACAGCGTCTCGGAGCAGGAGTTGGCCGACGTTCGCGAGTTCCTCGACGCGCAGCTCGCCGCACGCTGAGCCGCGGGGTCGAGTCCGACTGGTCGGCAAACCGTAACCCGCGCGCAACAGTTCTCCGACACGCTGTGTGCATGTCGATCAAGGTCGCTCTCGAGCACCGCACCGCGTACGAGTTCGCCCGGCCCATCTCGGTCGCCCCGCACCTTGTTCGACTCAGGCCGGCACCGCACTCGCGAACGCCGATCGAGGCATACTCCCTCGAGGTGAGCCCGAAGAACCACTTCGTCAACTGGCAGCAGGACCCCTTCGGTAACTGGGTGGCTCGCCTCGTCTTTCCCGAGAAGGTCGACCGGCTCGAGATCACGGTGGGCCTGGTCGCCGACATGATGGTGATCAACCCGCTCGACTTCTTCATCGAGGAGTACGCGGAGCGCTTCCCTTTCACCTACCGGCCCGAGCTGGCATCCGACCTCGCCCCGTACCTGCGGTCCGTTCCCGGCAGCGGGCGCGCAGAAAGGTGGCGCGAGACGCTGCCGGCGCTGCCCGATGACGGTGTGCCGACAGTCACGTTCCTCGCCGAGCTCAACCGATCGGTGCAGCAGCGGGTCACGTACAGCGTGCGGATGGAGGCGGGAGTGCAGACCCCGAACCACACGCTGCGCAGCGGTATCGGCTCATGCCGCGACAGCGCGTGGCTGCTCGTCAGCCTGCTGCGTCAGTACGGCCTGGCCGCACGCTTCGTCTCGGGCTACCTCATCCAGCTCGCCCCCGACCAGGAGTCCCTCGACGGCCCCAGTGGGCCTGCCACCGACTTCACCGACCTGCACGCGTGGGCCGAGGTCTACGTCCCCGGCGCCGGCTGGATCGGACTGGATGCCACGAGCGGCCTGTTCGCCGGCGAGGGGCACATTCCGCTGAGCGCCACACCCGAGCCGTCCTCGGCAGCACCCATCTCGGGAGCTACCGAGCCCGTCGAGGTGGAGTTCTCGTTCCACAACGAGGTGCGCCGCATCCACGAGGACCCACGGACGACCCGGCCCTATACCGACGCCCAGTGGCAGCGCATCGACGAACTCGGCGAGGCTGTCGACGAGCGTCTCGCGGCGGCAGATGTGCGCCTCACGATGGGCGGCGAGCCGACCTTCGTTTCTATCGATGATGCGACAGCACCCGAATGGAGCACCGACGCCGACGGCGACCACAAGCGGGAGCTCGCCGACACCCTCGCCGAGAAACTCCGCGAGCGCTACGCCGGCGGCGGCATCGTGCATCGAGGCCAAGGCAAGTGGTATCCGGGCGAGCCGCTCCCTCGGTGGAACATCGCGCTGCAGTGGCGCAAAGACGGCGTGCCGCTGTGGAACGACCCGTCGCTGTTCGCCGACCCGTGGTCTGACGAGGCACGCCCGAACGCCAACACGGATGCCGAAACTCTGGCCAGGCGCGTCACCCAGACTCTCGGCATCCCGAACAGCCGGCTGCTGGCTGCCTACGAAGACCCGCTGGCGGCGCTCGCTGCCGAGGTCCGCAAGCCCGTCGGCGAACCGACCGACGTCGAGGGTTTCGACGAGCACGACCTCGCAACCCTCGACCGCGACATCGACACACCGACTGGTTGGGTGCTCCCGCTCACGACTGACGGGCACTGGACGAGCCCCGTGTGGATGTTCCGCCGCGGCAGGCTCGTGCTCAGCCCCGGCACGAGCCCCATCGGCCTGCGCCTGCCGTTGGACTCTGTGTCGTGGACGCCGCCAGAGCTGACGGCCGAGCCCTCGTATCTCGAAGAGGCGCCGCTCCGTGAGCCCGCGGTCCCCGACGTGTCGCTCCAGGGCGTCGCGACTACTGCGACCACCGCCATCGCGTTCGAGGCTCGGGACGGTCAGGTGCATGTCTTCCTGCCCCCGGTCGCGCACCTCGAGGACTACACCGACCTGCTGCACGTCCTCGAGCAGGCGGCGTCTGCCACCGGCATCCGTCTGGTGATCGAGGGCTACGCGCCGCCGCCGGACACCCGCCTCGAGCAGCTCGTCGTGACCCCCGACCCCGGCGTGATCGAAGTGAATGTGCAGCCGGTGTCGTCGTGGGCGCAGCAGCGCGAGCTGACCACGACGCTCTACGACCTCGCCCGGCGCAGCCGCCTGTCCACCGAGAAGTTCGATCTCGACGGGCTCCACACCGGCACCGGCGGCGGCAACCACATCACGATCGGCGGCATCCAGCCGATCGACTCGCCGCTGCTGCGACGCCCCGACCTGCTGGCGAGCCTCATCACCTACTGGCAACGGCATCCGAGCCTGTCGTACCTCTTCTCGGGAAGGTTCATCGGGCCCACCAGCCAAGCGCCGCGCTTCGACGAGGGCCGACCCGAGGCCGTGTACGAGATGGAGGTCGCGCTGCGGGAGCTGCGGCGGCTGGATGCCGAGGCTGCAGCATCCGGCGGCACCGCCCGCCCCTGGATCGTGGACCGGGCCCTCCGCCACCTGCTGACCGACATGACGGGCAACACCCACCGGGCCGAGTTCTGCATCGACAAGCTCTACAGCCCCGACTCCAGCCGCGGGCGGCTCGGGCTGCTGGAACTGCGCGGATTCGAGATGCCACCGCATCCCGAGCTCGCCCTCGTCCAGGCCCTTCTGGTGCGCAGCCTCATCGCCTGGTTCTGGGACACGCCCTACAACGAGCCGCTGGTGCGGTGGGGCACGCGGCTGCACGACGAGTTCCTCCTCCCCCACGGGACGCTGCTGGATATCGAGGGGGTCGTCGACGACCTGAATCGCGCCGGCATCCCGTTCGAGCAGTCGTGGCTTGACGCCTTCGCGGAGTTCCGTTTCCCGCGCGTCGGTCTGGCACGAATCGCTGCCCCCGGAGCCCGCATCGAACTCGAACTTCGCCAGGCCATCGAGCCGTGGCACGTACTCGGCGAGGAGGCCACCGGATCGGGAACCGCCCGCTATGTGGACTCATCGGTCGAGCGCGTTCAGGTCACGGTGCGCGGCGTTGACGAGCGCCGACACCTCGTGACGTGCAATGGTGTACCTGTGCCTCTCACATCGACCGGCACGCTCGGCGAGTTCTACGCGGGCGTGCGTTATCGCGCCTGGCAGCCGTGGTCGGCGTTGCATCCCTCGATCGAGGTGCACTCTCCGCTGACCTTCGACGTGATCGACACCCGCGCCGAAGCGAGCCTCGGCGGCGCCACCTACCACGTCGTGCACCCGGGCGGACGCGCCTACGAGCACCCGCCCGTGAATGCGTTCGAGGCCGAAGCACGACGTGCGAGCCGCTTTGAGGCCCACGGACACACGCCCGGCCGCGTCGACGTCGGAGCCCTCCGCGAGCGCGGCCGCCGCGCGGCATCCGCTGACTACCCGCACACCCTCGACCTGCGCAGGATCGCCCCGGCGTGAGCGTCCTCCGCGACTATGCCGCCGCGGTCACCCAACCCACGCTGCCCTTCGCTTCACCCCGGGGATCGTCGGCGCGCTTCGACGAGGTCATTGCGCCCGACGGCACGTTGCGGCCCGCGTGGCGCGCGATGGCGCCCGGAGCCCTGACTCTCACGATCGATGACCTGTCCAGGTTGAATCGCGAGGTAAAGGCGCTCCTCGCCGACGAGGGAGTGACCTACAACCCGGCCGACTCCGACCCCGAGCCGTGGCGCCTCGACCCGGTTCCGCTCGTGCTCGACGGCGCCGAGTGGGCGAAGCTCGATGTCGGGCTGGCCCAGCGCGCCGAGCTCCTGAACGCCCTGCTCGTGGACGTGTACGGCGAACGACGGATGCTGCGCGAAGGCATCCTGCCTGCTGCGACAGTGCTGGGGCACGCCGGCTACATCCGGGCCGTCGCCGGGACGGGATCCACCGATCCTCACCCCCTGCTGTTCAGCGCCACCGATCTCGGGCGGGACGGCGACGGCGAGTGGCGGGTCATCTCCGATCGCGTCCAGGCACCCTCGGGGCTCGGGTACGCGATGGAGAACCGCCGGATCGTGTCGCAGGTCGTTCCCGAGCTGTTTCACGGCGCCGCCCTTCACCGTATCGAGCCGTACTTCGATGCCCTGCGCGAAGCACTCATCGCGGCCGCTCCGGATGCCCGGCCCGATGCCCGCGTCGTCGTCCTTACACCCGGCGCGCTGTCGGAAACCGCCTACGATCAGGCATTCCTCGCTGGCATGCTCGGGTTCCCGCTCGTGCAGGGGGCAGACCTGGTGGTGCGCGACGGCAAGGTCTGGATGAAGCCCGCGGGCTGGCCCGAAGTGGCACCACGCGAGCGCGTCGATGTCATCCTGCGCCGCGTGGACGCCGAGTGGTGCGACCCCCTCGAGCTGCGGGGAAACTCGCAGCTCGGTGTGGCCGGACTGACCGAGGCGGTTCGCCGCGGCGGCGTGAGGCTCGTGAACGGCCTGGGCGCCGGCGTACTTGAGAACCCCGCACTGCTCCCCTTCCTTCCCGCCCTCTGCGAGCGCCTCCTCGGCGAACAGTTGCGCCTGGCGTCGACGCCGACGTGGTGGTGCGGCGATCCTGACGCGCTGGACCAGGTAGCGCCCCGCCTGCTGGGAGCAGATCCGACCCTTGTCGTTCGGGCCATCGACGGGCTTCGGACGCCGCTGGAAGCATCCGACCCCGCCCGGCTCGTCGAACACATCAGACAGAGCCCCCACCGTTTCGCGGCGCAGGAGTTGCTTCCTCTCTCGCAGGTACCGACCTGGCGCGCGCCCGGGTATGTCGACGCGAGGCCGGTGGTGTTGCGAACATTCACGCTCCGGCACCAGTCGACCTATCGACCCCTCATCGGCGGGCTTGCCACCGCCGTCGCGGACGGCACGCTCCCCACGGCATCGAAGGACGTCTGGGTCCTGAAGGCCGACCCGTCAGACCTCGACCAAGGGCTCCCGGATGCGACAACCGTTGCCGTCGTCCAGTCGGTGCCCGAGGTGGCCCCGCGCGCACTCGATGATCTGTTCTGGTCGGGACGCTACGCCGAGCGCGCCGAAGATCTGCTGCGGCTCGTGCTCGCGATCCGCTCGGATGCCGACCAACTCACCGCACCGGGGTTGACCGCGACGCAGAGCACGCAGGTGCTCGTGGGCGCCACCCAGCGCCTGTGCGGCACGCGGTGGCTCGACCTCGACGAGGAGTTCCGGTCGGTGCTGCTCGACGGCACGCGCCCCGGCTCGGTGGCGCATTCGCTCGCGCGCCTGCGCACAACCCTCGAGGGAGTGCGTGACCAGCTTTCTGCCGACACGTGGCGGGTGTTCGCCGCCACCGATCGCGCAGGTTCCGCCCTGCGGATCACTCCCCACGCCCACGGCATCGGCGAGGCGGCGGGGCAGATGCTCACGGCGCTTCTGGCGCTGCAGGGCACCTCGGCCAACATGATCCGTGATGCCGGCTGGCACATGATCGAGGCCGGGCGAGCCATCGAACGGGCGCTGCAGCTGGGCATCCTGCTTCGCGCGACGATGGTCGACCGCCTCGTCGGCGAGGTCGAACAGGAAGTGCTCGAAGCTGTGCTGCGCGCGAGCGAAAGCGTCGTCACCCACCGCCGCCGGTACCGCGGCGGGCTTTACGCGAGCGGCGTGATCGATCTGCTGGTGCGAGACCCCGAGAACCCCCGGTCGCTGCGGTTTGCCGTGGCACGCATCCGC
The DNA here is from genome assembly GCF_001898325.1 of Microbacterium sp. 67-17. GTDB lineage: Bacteria > Actinomycetota > Actinomycetes > Actinomycetales > Microbacteriaceae > Microbacterium > Microbacterium schleiferi. Next base: position 49,150 of record NZ_MKTR01000014.1, on the reverse strand, counting down.
GAGCACCTCGCCGCCCAGCCGCTGTCGAGCGGGTCGACCCGCCCCGAGCGACTGCTCGATCAGCTCGAGGCGCAACTCGCGGAGGTGCAGGTCGCCGACCTCTCTATGGCTGTCGATGATCGGCGGTCGATGCTGCACGACACCCTCACGGATGCCGACGCGCAGCTGCGCGAGATCGCGCGGGCCATCGAGGCACTGCACTTCTCTGCCGGCCCGCCTCTGCAGACCTATGCGTCGCTGTCGCTGACCGAGCTCACAGGGGCACTCTCGTGAGGAGCGACGCATGAAGTACGCGGTGTCGCACCGGACGATCTACGAATACAGCGACGATGTGCGCAACAGCCTGGGGCTCGCGCACGTGGCCCCGCGACCGGTGGTGTGGCAGCAGATCGCTTCGCACACCGTCACGATCGAGCCGGGGCCGAACGACGTCAGCCACGAGCGCGACGCCTTCGGCAATGTCGTGACGTACTTCCACGTCACCTCCCCCCACACCCGTCTGGTCGTCGACGCTCGCACCGACGTCACCGTCGAGGCGCCCCGCTACGACGGTGCGGCGCTGGAGCTGCCGTGGGAGCTGGCACGTCCGCTGCAGCATCCTGACACCCCCGGCGCATGGTCCGCGGCGGAGTTCGCCGTCGCCTCCCCCAAGGCGGAGCACGTCGCCGACGCCCACGCGTATGCCGCGGCATCCTTGACGCCGGGGCGGCCGATCGGCGAGGCCGCCACCGACCTCATGCACCGTATCAAGGCCGACTTCGACTACGACAAGACGGCGACGACCGTCACCAGCTCGGTCGCCGAAGTGTTCCGGACGCGCGCGGGAGTCTGTCAGGACTTCGCGCACCTCGCCCTCGCGTGCCTGCGCAGTCACGGAATTGCGGCGCGCTACGTCAGCGGGTACCTTGCCACCCAGCCGCCGCCCGGTCGGGAGCGGATCGTCGGCGCGGACGCCTCGCACGCGTGGCTCGCGGTCTGGCTGCCCGGGTCCGATGAGTGGCTCGCGATCGATCCGACCAACGACCAGTGGGCGAACGACCGCTACGTCACGGTGGCGTGGGGCCGGGACTACGGCGATGTCTCCCCGGTCAAGGGCATCATCTTCACCACCGCGAAGCATTCGACCCTGCGCGTCTCAGTCGACGTCGCCCCCGCCCCCTGATCTCCGCCCCGCCCGAGCACCCGCCCCGCCCGACTGCCCATGCCGTGTCGCAACGGCGCAGATTGTGCGCGACACCCCGGCATCCAGCCCCCTCCGCCCGGCGCGCCGCCGAATCCGTGCGCCGTTGCGACCGCGCCGGTGGTCGAATCGCGGCGAGCGCAACCCCTCCGGAGATGACTCGTTCGTGTGCGAGGATTCGCCCGTGAAGTCCTACACGTGCCGGGTCTGCGGCAATCGCCTGTTCTTCGAGAACTCGGTCTGCGTCTCGTGCGATACACCCCTCGGCTACTCGCGCGCCGAGCGCGACATCGTGCCGCTGGATGCCGACGATCGCACCTACACGGATGCTGGGGGTGTCGTCTGGCATGTGTGCACGAACCTCGGGCTCTCGGGTTGCACGTGGCTCACGACGGATGCCGGCGGGCTGTGCTTCAGCTGCGGCCTGACCCGCACCCGGCCCAACGACGCCGACCTCGAGGGGATCTCGAACTACGCCCCCGCGGAGCGGGCCAAACGTCACCTCATCGCGGAGCTCGACGAGCTCGGCATCCCGATTCTCGATCGCACCGAGGACCCTCGCGGCGTCGCCTTCGACCTGCTCTCGAGCGTGGCGGAGCCAGTGACGATCGGGCACGCTGACGGCATCGTCACGATCGACCTCGCCGAGGCCGAGGACGCGCACCGCGAAAAGGTACGCGCGATGCTCGACGAGCCGTACCGCACGATGCTGGGTCACTTCCGGCACGAGATCGGGCACTACTACGAGTCTTTCCTGATCACAGATGACGACACTCGCGCCCGGGCGCGGGAACTCTTCGGTGACGAGTCCGAGGATTATCAGGCGGCAATCGACCGCCATTACGCCGAGGGTGCTCCCGCGGATTGGCAACAGCACTTCATTTCGCAGTACGCGACGATGCACCCGTGGGAGGACTTCGCCGAAACCTGGGCCCATTACCTGCACATCAGTGACAGCATCCAGACCGCCGAAGAATTCGGCCTGCTGCGCCCCGCACCGACCGCCTCGTTCCGCGAACGGGTCACCAAGACGTGGATGCCGCTGTCGACCGCTCTGAACATGATGAACCGGTCGATGGGCTACGACGATCTCTACCCGTTCGTACTGTCCGCGCCCGTGCTCGACAAGCTCGAGTTCGTCGCCGGCCTCGCGGCAGTCTCCGCAGCGCCCGGATCAGCCGAGGACTCGGCGGCACCGGAGAGCTGACCGGCGCTGGCGTGTAGCTAACTCCTCGATCTCGGCGCCCGCGCGCCGCTTCCCCGCTCATGCGGTAGCGGTATGGCCCCGATCATGCTGAGTTCGCCACCGGCGACCCTGGCTAGCGTGATGCGCGCGAGCGCCGGCGAACGTGGTCGAGAACCATGACGGCGAGCCCGGCGGTCAGCAGAGCCGCCGGCATCCCCCAGGACGGTGGCGCGGAGGCTCCGGTGTCGGGTAGTCGGGTCGAGGTGGGACTCGGGGTAGGCGTCGGGGTGGGAGTGGGCGTCGGGTGTGCGAACGTGTCGGTGACCGTCGCCGACACCGTGGAGTTGGCCACAGCAACAACGGATGCCGGAACCGTCGTGGTGGAGGTCAGCACCGCACCGGCGGTGTGCCCGTCGGCGGTCTGCGTGACGGTGCACGTTGCGCCGGCGGGCACAGCCGACAGGGTCACCACCCGGGTCGTTCCCGCCGGGGTGCCGGCGGCGAGCGTTCCCGAACTCTCGACGACCGTCGTTCCGTCATCGCAACGCGCCGTCACCGAGATGGCTCCCTGCAGGCCGGCGGCCACACCGGCGACTGTCACATCGGCGGCAAACCAGCCGGCGGCCATCGGCGTGATCGCCGCGCTGGCGCGGATCGGAATCGTGGCTTGTGCAGCCAGGATCAGTTTCTGGGCGCTCGCGCGGCCAGGATTCCCGCCGTCGTACAGGAACACGTTTCCAGCCTCGACGGTCTGGGATGTCTCAAGCGTGAATCCTTCGTCGGCGACCGTCGATGCGTACCGCACCCACAGCGAGCTTCCCGGCGGGACCCAAGCGCCCTCGGGAACCGATTCAGTGCCAGCGGCATCCGAGAACACATCGATGCCCCGCGTCGAGAGCGTCGAAGAGCTCACCGACCCACCGATCGCGAACGGCCCCACCACGTCACCGGTCGTGGGCGCCGTGGCAGTGTCGGGTGTGATGGTCAGAGTGGGAAGCGGCGGCGCGGGGGTCGCTCCCCCGGAGAGGGCAGCCTGGGTTGCCGCCACGATCGCCGCGATCGCATCGTGCTGCGCGAGGTAGCCGAATCGCGGCACGACGAACTGATCGGTGAAGTACCAGATCGCACCCTGCACGGCTGCTACCTTCTCGGCATCCGTCGACAGCGCCGGCGCTCCAGGCACCACCGGATAGTAGTTGTTGAGGATGTAGGTGACGTAGTCGAGGTTCGGGACGTTCGCCGAGGACCAGTCGCCGAGTTCATAGTGCACACCGATCTCGGTCTCGGTGGCCAGGTCGATGCAATAGGTCAGGATGTCGCCGGGACTGCTCGAACTCGGGTCGTTGAGGACGATCTGCGCCGTCGAGAACGTCCTGCCGGTGCCGGTGATCGTCGCCGGATAGGGCGTCTGGGGGTCGGTGATCGCCGTCTCCTGGGCTCCGAACAGGCCGCCCTGATGCCGCATCGCGACGACCGTGGCTTCGGTCGAAGCCCGCGGGGGATCGCTGACGCCGGGGCCGGTTCCGGGTTCCGCGAGGGCGGGTGCGGCGCCGATGCCGACGAGGAACGCGGTGAGAAGAGTCGCGGCGAGGACGGTTGGGGTGGTACGCATGGGATCCTCCGTACGTCACTCTCGCACGTCCGCGCTCACATGTGTGCGCTCCGCGTCACCCCGCTCACCCGGTCTCGCCCCTCACCCAGCGTCAGGCTCGCCGTCGTAGTAGTCGACGGCGTCGTCGTCACGGAAGAGCATCGTGGGGCGGGCGGTCGTGTACGCCATCGTCTTTCTCGAGTCCGGGTAGCCGATCACGTCCTGTTCGGCTGTCGTGTCCAGGTCGACATACCGGAGCGGCTCACCGCCGGTAGCCGTCATCCGGTGCGCGCCCGCCGGCCCGGGTGGAAAGACGACGACCTCCCCGGGGCCGATGTCGAATTCAGCATCCGGGGTACGCACCCGACCCGTTCCCGACAGGATGACGTAGGCCTCGGTGACGCCAGCGTGCCAGTGATATGGATACGCCGACTGACCCGGCGGGATCTCCATGAATGAGACCTGTAGCTGAGTGCCCTCTTTGGGAACAACGACGTGCTTGGCGAACGTGAACCGGCCACGGTCACCGTGCCGGGCCTCGAAATCGTCCTGCCGTCCGTGCACCACCTGGTCGAATGCCATGGTCGCTCCTTTGCTCACCGTCACGGTACTCCCTCGGGGCGGCGCCGCCCGGTTCGTCTGTCAACTCGCTGGGGCAGCCTCGGTTCGCGTCGACGTTCTGCGTCAGGACCGGGACGAACCCGCGATGCACAGCGTCGCTAACTCCTCAAGATCGGGCCACCTACCGTGGCCGCAGGCGCCCCGCGCAGCTTCCGTCGCCCGTTCTGAGGCGTTCGCTGCGGGCTGGGACCGAGACCGCCCCGGATGTCGGTGGGGCGGGCGAAGATAGGGGCATGGCGGATGTGCTCGAGAGGTTCGGTCCTGCCACGCAGGATTGGTTCCGCGGCGCGTTCACCGCTCCGACCCCCGCGCAATCGGGCGCGTGGGAGGCGATCTCTGCCGGACGGCACGCGCTCGTGGTCGCACCGACCGGCTCCGGCAAGACCCTGTCGGCGTTCCTGTGGGCCATCGACCGCGTCTTCCGTGAGAAGGCCGAGGCGCCGCAGGATGCCGCGGGCACCCGCATCCTCTATATCTCTCCCCTGAAGGCCCTCGGTGTCGACGTGGAACGAAACCTCCGCTCGCCGCTGGTCGGCATCGACCAGGCAGCCCGCCGACGCGGGCTGAGCCTTCCCGGGGTCTCCGTCGGCGTCCGCTCCGGAGACACACCGTCGGCAGAGCGCCGCAAACTTGTTGCCACGCCGCCCGACATCCTGATCACGACCCCCGAGTCGCTCTACCTCATGCTCACGAGTCAGGCGGGCCGCACCCTTACGGGAGTTCACACCGTGATCGTCGACGAGGTCCACGCCGTGGCAGCGACCAAGCGCGGCGCGCACCTGGCCGTCAGCCTCGAGCGCCTGGACGCCATGATCCGCGCCGAGCGACCGGAAGCGGCATCCGTGCAGCGCATCGGACTGTCTGCGACAGTACGGCCGATCGACGAGGTCGCACGGTTCCTCGGGGGCGCAGCCCCGGTCGAGATCGTCGCGCCGCCGGCATCCAAGACCTTCGAGATGCGGGTCACGGTCCCGGTCGAAGACATGCTCAACCCACCGCCGGCCGCGGCATCCACCACGGGTGGGCCAGGCGTGCGGTCGACGGACGGCACGGCGCCGACCCCCGGGCCAGGCGAGGACTGGTTCGCCCCCTCGGGCGGCGCCGCCCAGCGCCCCGAGAACACCGAGATGACCGGATCGGTCTGGCCTCACGTCGAAGAGGCGATCGTCGACCGCGTCCTCGAGCACCGGTCGACGATCGTGTTCGCGAACTCCCGGCGGCTCGCAGAACGCCTGACCGCGAGACTCAACGAGATCTACGCCGAGCGACTCGGTATCGACCTCCCCGAACCGTCGATCGCGGCAGCGATGCCCGCGCAGAGCGGCCAGACCGCGGGGGCTGAGCCCGTGCTAGCTAAGGCACACCATGGCTCCGTCTCGAAGGAGCAACGCGCCCTCGTCGAAGAGGAACTCAAGTCCGGCATACTGCGCTGCGTCGTCGCCACGAGCAGTCTCGAGCTCGGCATCGACATGGGAGCCGTCGATCTCGTCATCCAGGTCGAGGCGCCGCCGAGCGCAGCATCCGGCCTGCAACGCATCGGCCGCGCGGGACACCAGGTCGGCGAAATCAGCCGCGCCTCGCTGTTTCCCAAGCACCGCTCCGACGTGCTGCACACCGCTATCGTGACCGAACGGATGCTGGCGGGTCAGATCGAGGCGATCCAGGTGCCTCAGAATCCGCTCGACATCCTCGCGCAGCAGACCGTCGCAGCCGCAGCCCTCGCCCCGCTCCGCGTCGAGGAGTGGTTCGAGACCGTCAAGCGCAGTGCTCCGTTCCGCGCGCTGCCGCGGTCGGCGTTCGAAGCCACGCTCGACCTGCTGGCCGGCAGATTTCCCTCGGATGAGTTCGCAGAGCTCCGCCCGCGCGTCGTGTGGGATCGGGATGCCGGAACCCTCACGGGCCGCCCCGGTGCCCAGCGCATCGCCGTCACGAGCGGCGGGACGATCCCCGACCGCGGGATGTTCGGCGTGTTCGTCGCCGGCGAGAGGCAGAATGCTCGCGTCGGCGAACTCGACGAAGAGATGGTCTACGAGTCGCGCGTCAACGACGTCTTCACGCTCGGCACGACGAGTTGGCGCATCGTCGAGATCACCCACGATCGCGTCAACGTGCTTCCCGCATACGGCCAACCGGGCCGCGTGCCGTTCTGGCACGGCGACGGGATCGGCAGGCCCGCGGAACTCGGCGAGGCCCTTGGCGCCTTCACTCGGGAGATCGCCACCGCGACACCGCCTGCCGCCGACGCGCGGTTGACGGATGCCGGACTCGACGCGAATGCGAAGACCAATCTGCTCGCGTACCTTGCTGAACAGCGCGAAGCCACCGGGACATTGCCGACCGATCGAAGCCTCACCGTCGAACGTGGCCGCGACGAGGTCGGCGATTGGCGGGTCATTCTTCATTCCCCCTACGGCATGCAAGTGCATGCGCCGTGGGCCCTTGCCGTCAACGCGAGGATCCGAGAGCGGTTGGGCGTGGAAGGGTCCGCTGTCGCGAGCGACGACGGTATCATCGCGCGCGTTCCCGACACCACCGGTGAACCTCCGGGCGCCGAGCTCTTCGTGTTCGACGCGGATGAGCTCGAACCGCTCATCACGCAGGAGGTCGGCGGCTCTGCGCTGTTCGCGTCACGCTTCCGCGAATGCGCCGCGAGGGCACTCCTTATGCCGCGGACGAATCCGAACCGGCGCAGCCCACTGTGGCAGCAGCGCCAACGGTCAGCCCAGCTGCTGGAGGTAGCCCGTCGGCATCCGACGTTCCCGGTGATCCTCGAAACGCTGCGCGAAGTCCTGCAGGACGTGTACGACGTCCCCGCTCTACTGCGGATCACCCGCTCGATCGCTGACCGCCGCATCCGCCTCATCGAGGTCGAGACGCCGCAGCCCTCACCCTTCGCCCGCGACCTGCTGTTCGGATATGTCGGTGCGTTCATGTACGAGGGGGATTCCCCGCTCGCCGAGCGTCGGGCCGCCGCCCTCGCCGTTGACCCTGCCCTGTTGGCGGAGCTGCTCGGCACGGTCGAGATGCGGGAGCTCCTCGACCCCGACGTCATCGCCCAGTTCGAAGCCGAGGTGCAGCACCTCGCGCCGGATCGCCGGGTCCGCGGGCTCGAGGGCGTGGCCGACCTGCTGCGTCTGCTCGGACCGCTGTCTGCGCCAGAAGTAGCCGAGAGGCTGCAGGCGACACCCGGTACCCCCACCGAGACGGAAGCTGCTGACGTCGAGGGGCCCGGACCCGCCGCCCCGGTTCCCGAAGCATCCACCCACCTCGACGCACTCGTGGCCAGCCGGCGCGCGATCGGGATCACGATCGCCGGCCTCGAACGGGTGGCAGCCATCGAAGACACCGGCCGCCTGCGCGACGCCCTCGGCATTCCGCTGCCCGTCGGCATCCCCGTCGCGTTCCTCGAACCGGTCGCCGATCCCCTCGGTGACCTGGTGGCCCGTCACGCCCGCACCCACGGACCGTTCACGACGGATGCTGTCGCCGAACGCCTGGGCATCGGGACCGCGGTCGCACGGCTGACACTGCAGCGGCTCGAGGCGCAGGGTCGCATCACGAGCGGATACTTCCTGCCCGCCTCGTCTGCGCTCGACGGCGGCGAGAACGAATGGTGCGACTCCGAGGTGCTGCGCCGGCTGCGGATGCGCTCGCTCGCGGCGATCCGAGGAAGCATCGAACCCGTGCCACAGGCTGCGCTCGCCCGGTTCCTGCCCGCCTGGCAGCACCTGACCCGGCCGCTCGAGGGCATCGACGGCGTGCTCGCGGTGATCGAGCAACTCGCCGGGGTTCCGATTCCCGCAAGCGCGTGGGAGTCGCTCATCCTGCCGAGCCGCGTTCGCGACTATCGTGCGGCGCTGCTTGACGAGCTCACCGCCACGGGAGAGGTCATCTGGTCGGGGCACGGGGCCCTCCCCGGGCGCGACGGTTGGATCGCGCTGCATCCCGCCGACACCGTCGCCTTGAGCCTTCCCACTCGAGCCGACGACGACATCGCCGCCGAGTCGCTCGAGGCACGCATCCTTGATGCTCTCGCCGGCGGCGGGGCTTACTTCGCGGGGCAGCTTCGCGGCCTCACTGACGCCGCGAACGAGCAGTCGGTCATCGAGGCGCTCTGGGCGCTGGCGTGGGCGGGCCGGGTCACGAATGACACGTTCGCGCCGGTGCGCGGGCTGCTCTCCGGTGGGTCCCAGGCGCACCGCAGCGCACGGCGTGCCCCCCGTGCGCGGATGTTCCGCGGGTCGGCCATCTCTGCCACGATCCCCCGCCCGGCCGCGAACAGCTCGCGTGGGGGCGCTGGCGGGAGCGGTGCGCGAGCGAGCGGCCGGTGGTCGCTTCTTCCCGAGCCCGAGCCAGACGCCACGGTCCGCGCTGCCGCGATCGCCGGCATCCTCCTCGACCGCTACGGGGTCGTTACCCGCGGCCCTGTCCAAAGCGAGGCGGTCCCGGGCGGCTTTGCGCAGGTGTACCGCACCCTCGCGGATGCCGAACGCGCCGGCCACTGTCGACGGGGATACCTCGTCGAAAGGCTCGGCGGGGCCCAGTTCGCGGCATCCGCGACCGTCGACCGCTTGCGCGAGTTCTCGGCGATCACCGACCCCGCCCCACGCACGGCGATCACCCTCGCTGCCACCGACCCCGCGAATGCGTACGGTGCCGCTCTCGCGTGGCCGAGCCTCGAGGGCGTCGGACATCGCCCGGGTCGCAAGGCGGGAGCTCTCGTGACGCTCGTCGACGGCGAGCTCGTGCTGTACCTCGAGCGCGGTGGCAAGTCGGCCCTCCTCTTCAGCGCCGACGACGAAGCGGTGACGGCAGCCACAGCCGACCTCGCAGCGACGGCCCGCACGCGGCACCTCGATACCCTGACCGTCGAGCAGGTGAACGGTGACCCGATCTTCGGAACGGCGTTCGCCCGGGCGCTGCGCGAAGCAGGCTTCGTCGAAACCCCGCGCGGCCTCACTCTGCGTAAGGCGTCGGGGTCGCCGCATGCCTGAGGGCGACACCGTCTTTCGTACAGCGCGAATGCTGGATGCGGCACTCGCGGGCGGCACGGTGACGCGATTCGACCTGCGGGTGCCGCAGTTGGCTACCGCTGACCTCACGGGAGAACAGGTCCACGCGGTCGTGCCGCGCGGAAAGCACCTGCTCGCACGCATCGGGCCATGGACGCTGCACTCGCACCTCAAGATGGAGGGCGAATGGCACGTGTACCGCCCCGGTGCGCGTTGGCGGGCGCCGGCTTTTCGAGCACGGGCAATCGTCGGAACGACGGATGCCGAAGCTGTCGGTTTCGACCTCGCCGAGATCGCCCTTGTTCCCACGGATCGCGAAAACGAGCTCGTCGGCTACCTCGGGTCCGACCCCCTCAGCGACGGCTGGGACCTCGACGAAGCGGTCAGGCGGGTGGGTGCGGACCCGCGGGAGATCCACGTCGCAGTGCTCGACCAACGCAACGTCGCAGGGTTTGGAAACGTGTACGCGAACGAGATGCTGTTCGTGCGCGGCATCCACCCCACGGCTCCGGGCACGCAGGTCGACGCGCGTGGCCTGCTGGAGGTCGGCACGCGAATGATCCGCGCGAACCGCGACCGCGTCGAGCGCACGTTCACGGGCGTCGACCGGAGGGGAGAGCGGATGTGGGTGTACGGCCGCGAGAGAAGGCCATGCCGTCGATGCGGAACGCCGATTCTCGCCAGCGCACTGGGCGCCGACGCCACGCGGGAACGGAACGTCTTCTGGTGCCCGCGCTGCCAAACCTGACGCGCACGACGCCGGCGGCGGCCGCGCTCTCAGTGCCCGATGTACCGTCCCGGGCGGTGGTTCATCGCCAGCACGAGGTTCAGTACGACAGCGCCCAGACCGCTCAGCACCACGTTGGGCCACGGCACCACCAGCAGCGCCGCGGCAACGATGATGACATCGAAGATCATCTGGGTCCATCCGGCGCGGAACCCCCACCGGTCCTGCACGATGAGCGCGACGATGTTGATCCCACCGAGGCTCGCTCGGTGTCGGAACAAGATCAGCAGACCCACTCCGGCCAGAAGGTTCCCGCCGAGGGTCCCGTAGATCGGGTTGAGGTCATCAATGGAGAAGAGTGCGTGGTGCACCACCGACCAGCCCGAGACCAAGGCGATCGCAATGACAGTTCGGATCGTGAAGCTCCAGCCGCGCTGCCACACCGCCAGCACGGCGAAGGGCAGATTGATGAGCAGGAACAGCATCCAGAACGGCAACCCGGATGCGTACTGGATCAGCAGCGCGAGTCCTGCCGTGCCGCCGGTAACGGCCTCCGAGGACTGCAACAGGTAGAGCCCCAGTGATGCGGTGAAGGTACCGGTGAGGATGCCGAGCACGTCCTCCGCCGGCGAGTGTGCGGTGGCACGTTCGTCGAATACGAGGGTGCGGGTGGCCTCTGGAGCAGGGTGCGAGGACTGATCCGGGGTCTCCGAAGTCGTGTCATGCGCGTCGCCGAGATCGTCGGTTGGCATGCCTTCCATTCTCTGCCAATCCGATGTCGGGACTGTTCCGAAGAGATGTCAAGCCGGGAGACGACGAACCCGAGATCCGGCACCATTGCCGCTACAGAGAATTCAGCGGCAAGCGGATGCAGGGGAATGAATCTCCGTACCACGGCGTTGGGGATCGTACTGGGGCCGAACGGCCCCGTGGAGGAGATCGTGGGCAAGAACTACGTCGACATCGAGAACGACCACGGCGAGACACTGCGGTATCGCAAACACGCCAATGGCCGAGGACTGATCGCGCACGGGGCCAAAGTGCACCCGACGGCGATCGTCGAGGCTGGGGCGTATGTCGAACCCGGAGTTCAGATCGCCGCGGGCGCCCGAATCGGCCGCGGCGTGTGGATCGAATCGGACGCGCTCATCGGCCCGGAAGTCATCGTTGCGCCGCACGCGCACATCGGCCCGGGCGCGGCGGTAGGAGCCGGCTCCAAAATCGGCATCCGCACTGTCATCGGCGCTCACGCTCGCGTCGCCGTCGGCTCACTCCTGGGCGACGACGAGATCGTGGGCGAGAACGAGCGGGTCGCGACCGACCGTCGCGGGCTCCGCCTCGCCGCCTGAGATCACCTGCCTGAACCGCGTCGCCTGACGCCGTGGCGGTAGCCTGACGGGATGGCCAGGCACGACCGATCATCCCGAGCACGGGATACATCGACACCCGCGGGCCCGCCGCCAGCCGAGCTGTTCCGGCTCGGAGCGGTGCCCGGGGCGACGCCCGGTAAGTGGATCTCGCTATGGCGAGAACGCATGCCGCGAACGCGCCTCGAGCTGGTGGAGATCACTCCGGCTTCGCAGCGCGACCGCCTGCTGGCCGGGAGTGTTGACGCGGCGCTGGTCCGACTCCCGATCGACAAGACCGATCTTCACGCCATCCCGCTGTACGAGGAGATCCCGGTCGTGGTCTTCTCAAGCGACTCGACCCTGTCAGTGGCTGAAGAGCTTGCCCCCGAGGACCTGTCCGGCGAGGTGCTCATCGTTGCGCAGGATGACGTGCTGCAGCAGGCAGTTCCGGGAACCATCAAGCCGGGTTTCGCGCCCCCGCCAGACACCAAGGCAGCTGTCGCACTCGCGGCGGCCGGCGTCGGCATCCTGATCGTCCCGATGTCGCTCGCGCGACTGCATCACCGCAAGGACGTGACGTACCGGCCGTTCGCGGGCGGTACCACCTCCAGCATCGCGCTGGCATGGCTAGCCGAGCGCACCACGCCCGAGGTCGAGGCCTTCGTCGGCATCGTGCGGGGTCGCAGCGTCAATTCCTCCCGCGCGTAGCAACCCCGATACGGCGCCTCGGTCTCTCGCGGGTGTAGGAGATATCCGCAGCGCAGGAGGTTGGCGCCGGAATCCACCGACCTCCGCGATTTCGCCTACCTGCGCGACGAGTGCCGGTGCGGACAGGATCAGGTGGCACCCTGGGGCGGATGCCGAACCAGCTCGACCCGCTCGCGAACATAGGTTTCGGCATCCGCGTATCCGCCGCTCGTGCTCCAGCGCACGCGGAGAGCTCCGTCGATGACGGCCAGCGGCCCCATCTCGGCGGATGTCGGTTCGCTGAGCGACGAGACATCGAGCCGTCGCCATCCAAGATGCACAGCTGTGCCAGGCAGGATGCCGCCGCGAAACGCCGCTTCGGCCAGTCCCGCCCGGGCACGCTGGGACTCCGCGGTGTACCCGCGGCGCGCCGGCTCACGGGATCGCACGATCTCGCCGGTTGCGTAGAGGTCGGCCGCCCCGAGCAGGAGGACGCCGAGGTGCCATACCTCGTCGCGGAGGACGACCCGGGGCGAGCGCGGAATGCCGAGCATCCGAGGCGTCACGACCTCGCCGAGCAGTTCCCGCGGCGCAGCGGCGAGTTCGGCTCTGGCCCAGACGAGCAGATCGGGTAAATCAGCGGTTCTCACCGCGCTAGACCGCGTCGTCCAGCTCGGCCGGCACGCGGCTGACGCGCTCACCCCGCAAGAGCATCCCGACGAGCGGATAGATCAGCACCGACAGCATGCCGCCGGTGACGAGCAGCGCGGCCTGCGCCGACGTGAGGAGGTTCTCGTCGACGCCGATCGCGGTGACGGCAACGATGATCGGCAGGCCGGTGGCACCCAAGAGGCCGAGAGCGATCCGGTCGCGCACGCGTGATCCGGGCGGCGCGACGAGCATCGAGGGCAGACCCCGCACGATCAGCAGCGCGACAAGAACCACGGGCACGAACAACAGCAGCGTGGGGTTTTCCAGCAGCGCCGCGAGGTCGAAGGTGACGCCGGTGTAGATGAAGAAGATGGGCACGAGGAACCCGAAGGCGATGCCTTCGATCTTGCTCTCGACAGCCTCGCGATTTTCGTCGGATGCGTCGCGCATCATGAGCTGCCACACGATTCCTGCGGTGAAGGCGCCGAGCAGGATGTCGAGGTCGAGCGCGATACTCAGCGCAAGCAACCCTCCGAGGATCAGGAACACCACACGGATCGCGTACTGGCCCGACGTGTGCAATGTCGCACTCACGACGCGGTGCATCATGCCGTGCGGGATGCGGAAGGCTAACCAGATCGCGAACCCGGCGACCACCAGGAAGGCGGCGAGCACGATCGAGGCCGCCCCCGGATCGCGTCCGCCGAGGAAGACCGAGATCGCGACGAGCGGACCGAACTCGCCCACCGCACCGACTGCCGCGACCGCCTTGCCGAACGGAGTCTTCAGTTCGCCGGCGTCACGAAGGATCGGAAGGATCGTCCCCAGCGCCGTCGATGACAGCGCGATGCCGATGATGATCGCCGCCCCCAACGGCCCGACGAGCAGGCCGATCAGTATGCCGATCCCGAGCGAGAGGAGCCATCCGACCACTGCGTTACGGCCCGTGCGCCCGCGGAAAGCGGCGAAGTCAAGTTCTGATCCAGCGACGAAGAACAGCATCGCCAGACCGAACTGGGCGAGAGTCGCGAGGAACTCGACCGGCTCGACCCACGCCAGCACGGAGGGCCCGACGAGGATGCCCAGGACGAGTTCGAACACAACGATCGGCACCGCGAACCACCGCCCGATCACCCGGGTCAGCAGCGGCGCGAGCGCGGCCAGCAGCGGGACGATTAGTAGGTTCGCGGCCATCCCATCACGATAGCGAGCGGGAGCACATTCCCTCGACGCGAACCCACATCATCCGCGCGCACAGGCGTGTGGGCGCGCGCTGAAACCTGTGGGTTCGGCACTCGGGTCAGGGGGCGGGGGCGACGATCGCGGCGGAGTCGGGGGCGAGGGTGAGGACGGATGCCGCGCCCGTCGATTGGTGCCCCACCACCGCCGGGGCGATGACGGGAGCCGAATCCGGCCCTCCGGTGTGCAGCAGGATGACGGCAGCCGGCGCCACCGCGAAGGTGTGCGATGCCCCGGTGAGATTCACGAAAACAGACAGTTCGCCCCGCTGAAGGACGAACCACCGCGCCCGGGGATCCTCACCGTCGGCGCCGTTCCCCGACAGCGCGTCGCAGTCCGCGAACGCGGGGTCCGTCAGCTCGGGACGCTCACGTCGAAGCGCGGCGAGGTCACGGTAGAGCTGGAGAAGGCGCGCGTGGTCGACCCCCACCTCCGGCGATGTGGATGCCTCGGCCCAGCTGAGCTTCGAGCGGTGGAAGGTCTCGGGATCCTGCGGGTCCGGAACGATCGCGGGGTCCCAGCCCATCCGCGCGAACTCCTCGATGCGACCTTTCGCGGTGGCCTCCCCGAGCTCAGGCTCCGGATGCGACGTGAAGAACTGCCACGGCGTGGATGCTCCCCACTCCTCCCCCATGAACAGCATCGGCGTCCCGGGAGTAGTGAGCGTCAGGAGCGCGGCCACGGCGAGCCGGTCGGTGGACAGGGTCTGGCTGAGCCTGTCACCGGTGGCGCGATTGCCGATCTGATCATGGTCTTGCCCGAACGTCACCAGACGCCAGGTGGGCACTGTCGGCGGAATAGGGAAACCGTGATCCCGCCCGCGGAACGACGAGTAGGTGCCGTTGTGGAAGAACCCCTCGGTCCACACCTTCGGGAGAGCCCCGAGCGCCCCGAAGTCCTCGTAGTAGCCGACGGTCTCGCCGCTGACCGCGACGTGGAGTGCATGGTGGTAGTCGTCGCTCCACTGTGCGGTCAGTCCGTAGCCGCCGGCTTCCCGCGGCAGGATCAGGGTCGGGTCGTTCAGATCGGACTCCGCGATGAGGGTCAGCGGGCGACCCTGGTGCGCCGAGAGCGCGTCGGCGGCTTCGGTGATCTCCTGCAGGATGTGGGTCGGGCTCTCATCGTGCAGGGCATGCACGGCATCCAGTCGCAGTCCATCGACGTGGTAGTCGCGCAGCCACAGGAGCGTGTTCTCGACGATGAAATCACGCACTTCGCGCGCGTCGAGGTTCACCGACAGGCCCCACGTGTTGCGCGCCGCATCCCGAAGGTACGGACCGAACTCGGGCAGGTAGTTGCCACTCGGGCCGAGGTGGTTGTAGACGACGTCCTGGATGACGGCCAGGCCCGCGGCGTGCGCGGCATCCACGAACCGCTGGTAGGCGGCGGGGCCGCCGTAAGCCTCGTGGACGGTGTACCAGAGCACGCCGTCGTAGCCCCAGTTCCAGACGCCGTTGAACCCGTTGACCGGCAGCAGTTCGATGTGCGTGACCCCGAGCGAGACGAGGTGATCGAACCGACCGATCGCGGCATCCAGCGTGCCCTCGGGTGTAAACGTTCCCACGTGCAGCTCGTAGATCAGACCCCCGGCCAGCTGCCGCCCTGTCCAGGCCCCGTCGGTCCACTCGAACGCGCCGGCATCAAAGAAGGCGGATGCCTCGTGCACCCCCCGCGGTTGCCGACGCGACCGCGGATCGGGGCGTAGCGCGTCGGCGTCACCGAGGACGAAGCCGTATTCATCGCCATCGGCAAGCTCAACGTCCGCCACCCACCACCCGCGGTCTCCCGCGGTCATCGCCACATCGGGGTGGCCCGGTCGACGCATCCGTACCCGCTGCGCTCGGGGTGCCCAGACCTCGATCATGCTTCCTCCGCTTCGCTGAAACCCGAGACACCGAAGCCTGCATGAGACACCCCGTCACCCGCAGCGCCTCGACGCAGGTCGGGTGTTTGACGCGTCAAGAGCGCGACAGGCAGCGAGCCCAGCACGTCTGCCAGGGGCACCTCTCCGCCGGGATAGGCGCGGCCCGTCAGAGCGTCGGTCCAGGTGCCGCCGGGAATCAGCATCCGGGTGTCGGCCCAGCCGCCGCGTGCCACCAGCCCGACGGGCAGCCGGGTGGCGACGGCAACAGCGCCGCCCCGGTCGAAAGCTACAGCGTGGCCGGATGCCGAACCCAGCACCTGAACGGGCAAGTAGCGCGCGAACAATTCGGGTCGGTCGCGCCGCAAGCGCAACGCGCGCGACGTGACCAGGAGCTTCGCAGCTCCTGATGCATCGATGGCAGGCACGCGTCCTTCGGACTCCGCGCGGTCGAGCTCGGCGAGCATCGCTGCGCGCTGCGCAAAGTCGACGGCGCGACGGTTGTCGGGGTCCACCAGTGAGGTCTCCCACAACTCGGACCCCTGGTAGACGTCGGGAACTCCGGGACCTGCCAACTGCACGAGCTTCGCCGACAGCGCGTTGCTCCAGCCCGGCTGCGCGACCTCGTCGACGAAAGCCTCGACCAGCTCTCGCGCGGGACCGTAGGCGGCATCCACGACGGCGTGCATCCGGCGCTCGAAGTCGGCATCCGGATTCCACCACGTCGTCGCCTCTGCCGCTTCGCGCGCTGCCTTCTCGGCGTAAGCGTGGAGGCGCTCGGGGGTTGCGGGCCACGAGCCGATGATCGCCTGCCACAACAGAGAGTCGAACGGCCCGTGTCCGGTTGACGCCACGGCGCGGAGCTGTTCGAGCGCGGCGGCCCAGCGATGCGGGATCTCGGCGAGCACCGACAGGCGGGCACGCACATCCTCGCCGCGCTTGGTGTCGTGCGTCGACAGCGACGTCATCGATGCGGGGCGGTGCGCCTGCCTGCGGGCGAAGGCTTCGTGGAAGCCCTCGACCGTGAGCGAGAACACCGACGGATCTCCTCCGACCTCGGTGAGGGCACCCAGGCGCGTGGCGCGATAGAAGGCGGTGTCTTCGACGCCCTTGGCCATGACGGGGCCCGTCGTCTGCTGGAAGCGGCGAGCCACTTCGAGCGTCGGGTCGGCCAGCAGCGGCGCGAGCGCATCGATAGCCTCGGCCAGGTCGGGGCGACGAGCGGATGCCTCAGCCAGCGCTTCGTCGAGGGCCTCCCGCCCCGCGGGAAGGTAGGAGCGGTAGACGGGGAAGCAGGCGAGGAGCTCGGCCAGGGCATCGGTGGCATCCGAAGCAGCGAGCGCCACCTGCTCGGGCAGGCACCGCACGAGTCGGGCAATCTCGCTGCGTTGGATCGTGTCGGCGATCATCCGCTTGGTGTCGTGGATGAGGTCGGGCCAGGGCTGCGCTGGCGGCAGGCCCGTCGCGCCGCGCAACCGCTCATCAAGCGCGTCGAGGGCACCCTCGCCATGCGGGTCAATGAAGACGCGGTCGATCTCGGCCATGGCGTCGTACCCGGTGGTGCCGTCGGTGTCCCACCACGCCGGCAGCAACTCGGGATGCTCCGTCGCGCTGTGCTCGAGGATCTTCTCGACCAACGTGTACCGTCGCCCGGTGATCGCGCCGAGCCGTTCGAGGTAACCGCCGGGATCGACCAGCCCGTCGGGGTGGTCGATGCGCAGGCCATCGGCCAGGCCCTCCCGGAACCACCGCGCCACCTCTTCATGGGCCTCGTCGAAAACAACCGGGTCCTCGACGCGAACGCCTGCCAGGGTCGAGACGGCGAAAAAGCGCCGGTAGTTCAGCTCGGATGCCTCGAGCTGCCAGAACATCAGCTCGAAGTGCTGGCGAGCGAGCACCTGGCGGACGGCATCCGGGTACGACGTCGCCTCTCCCGGCGCGGTCCCCTCCGCGAGCGGGAACTCGTGATCGAAGTACCGCAGGGTGCCGTGCGGCGCACGGGCCGTGGGCTTCGGGTCGACGCGAATCTCCATCGCATCGATGGCCTCGTCGGCCTCCGATCCGAGCACCGGGACCCGCACCTTGCCGCCACCGAACTCCCAATCGATGTCGAACGCTGCCGCATACCGCGAGCTTCTGCCCCGAAGCAGCACGTCCCACCACCAGGGGTTTTCGACCGGCACCGCGATCCCCATGTGGTTGGGAACCGTATCGATGAGGATGCCGAGCCCTGCCGCCCGCGCGGCCGCGGCATAACGCTCCAGCCCCGCCGCCCCGCCGCGGGCGGGATCCACGCGGGTCGGATCGACGACGTCGTAGCCGTGGTCGGAGCCGGTGGTCGATTGCAGCAGGGGCGAGAGGTACGCCCACCCCACGCCGAGATCACGCAGGTATCCGGTGACGGCGGCTGCGGCATCCAGGTCGAACGCGGCGCGGATCTGCAGGCGGTACGTCGACGTGGGATGCATCACTACCTCGGCAGTTCTTCCTTGGGGGCAGCTCCCGGGACTTCGTCCATCTGGACCGTTCCGGTCGCCAGCGACGCGGCGACGAATCTGTCGACCTCGACCTCTTCTTCGACGTGCTCGCACAGCACGACCACCGACTTCGCCGCGAGGTCGAGGACCGCCCCGGGATGGACGGGCTCGGTGTTCGCGAGGGTTCCCGCCGTGTCGACCAGCACATCCCAGTTGGGGCTGAAATCGACATCCGGCAGCCTGAACTCGACCGGCTCGTCACCAGCATTGAACAGCACGAGGAAGTGCCGGTCAGTGATCGGCTCGCCCCGGCGGTCGCGCTCACGGATGCCGTTCCCATTGAGGAACACGCCGATCGACCGTCCGAATCCGGAGTCCCAGTCTTCTGGCTGCATCTGTGTGCCATCGGGCCGAAGCCACACGATGTCGGGGATGCGCTCGACCTCTTCGCGGCGCACGGGACGGCCATCGAAGAAGCGACGTCGCCGGAACGTGGGGTGGTCGCGACGCAGCCGCGCGAGCGCGGAGGTGAAGTCGATCAGACTCGCGTCAACGTGCTCCCAATCGATCCACGTGATCTCGTTGTCTTGCGCGTAACCGTTGTTGTTCCCTCGCTGCGTGCGGCCGAGCTCGTCGCCGTGCAGGAGCATGGGCACACCCTGCGACAGCAGCAGCGTCGCGATGAAGTTGCGCTGCATCCGCTCGCGCAGTTCATTGATCTGGGGGTCATCGGTGGGGCCCTCGACACCGAAGTTCATCGACCGGTTGTCATCGGCACCGTCGCGGCCGTCCTCGCCGTTGGCGTCGTTGTGCTTCTGCTCGTATGAGACGAGGTCGCGCAGGGTGAACCCGTCGTGCGCCGTGACGAAGTTGATGGATGCCACCGGCCAGCGACCCGAGTGGGCATACAGGTCGCTCGACCCGGTGAGCCGAGAGGCGAACTCACCGAGCGCCTGCGGCTCGCCCCGCCAGAAGTCCCGGACGGTGTCGCGGTACTTGCCGTTCCACTCGGTCCACTGCGGGGGGAAGTTCCCGACCTGGTAGCCGCCGGGGCCGACATCCCAGGGCTCGGCGATGAGCTTGACCTGACTGACCACCGGATCTTGCTGCACGAGCTCGAAGAAGGTGGCGAGCCGGTCGACGTCATAGAACTCTCGGGCGAGGGTCGCGGCGAGGTCGAAACGGAATCCGTCGACATGCATCTCGAGCACCCAGTACCGCAGCGAGTCCATGATCAGCTGCAGCGCGTGCGGGTTGCCGACGTTCAGGCTGTTGCCTGTGCCGGTGTAGTCGGTGTAGTACCGCTTGTCGTCATTTTCGAGTCGGTAGTACGCCTCGTTGTCGATGCCGCGGAACGAGAGCGTAGGCCCGAGATGGTTTCCCTCAGCGGTGTGGTTGTAGACGACATCCAGGATGACCTCGATACCGGCCTCGTGCAGGGCACGCACCATCCCCTTGAACTCCTGCACCTGCTGACCGCGCTGCCCGGAGGACGCGTAGGTGTTCTGCGGCGCGAGGAAGGCGATGGTGTTGTAGCCCCAGTAGTTGGACAGGCCCTTCTCTTCCAGCATCGAGTCGTTGATGAACTGGTGCACCGGAAGCAGCTCGATCGCGGTGACGCCGAGACGCTTGAGGTGCTCGATGATGAGCGGGTGAGCGATGGCGCTGTAGGTGCCGCGGATCTCATCGGGGATGTCGGGATGCCGCATCGTCAGCCCCCTGACGTGGGCTTCGTAGATGAAGGATTCCGAATAGGGGATGCGGAGCGGGCGATCACCACCCCAGTCGAAGAAGGGGTTTATGACAACGCCCTTCATCATCTCGGCTGCGGAGTCGTCGTCGTTGCGGGAGTCGGGGTCGCCGAAGGTGTAGCCGAACACCGACTGGCCCCAGGTCACCTGTCCGTCGACAGCCTTCGCGTAGGGGTCGAGCAGCAGCTTGTTGGGGTTGAACCGTTTGCCGGATGCGGGGTCGTACTCGCCGTGGACGCGGTAGCCGTAGCGCTGGCCTGGCGCGATGTTCGGCAGGTACGCGTGCCACACATAGGCATCGACCTCGAGCATGTCTACGCGGGTTTCGCGGCCGCGCTCGCCGAACAGGCAGAGCTCGACGCGCTCAGCGCCCTCACTGAAGAGGGCGAAGTTGGTTCCGTTCCCATCGAAGGTCGCACCCAACGGATACGCCGACCCTGGCCATGTTTGCACGGCACCCCTTCCCGGTGGGATTCCACCCTAGTCGAGCGGGGTTTCCAGGTGGGGGTGGTTGCTCCGGAGAACTCGGCCCTGCTAGAGCGGGGCCAGGTCAGACCTCGAGTGTGCGGGGCGACGTTGGACGGATGCCGTGCACCTGGCGGTGCAGCCGCTGCATCCGTTCGTCGAGCTCTGAGGCGCTGGCTGCGGCATCCTTCAACTCCGCAAGCAGGGTCTCGGGCACCTGACGGTCGAACTTGTAGTAGATCTTGTGCTCGAGGCTCGCCCAGAAATCCATCGCGATCGTGCGGAACTGGACCTCGACCGGGACATCGACCCGGCCGGTCGAGAGGAACACGGGAACCCTCACGATCGCGTGCAGGCTCTTGTAGCCATTGGGCTTCGGATCGGCGATGTAGTCCTTGACCGAATGCACCTGGATGTCGTCCTGCTGGGTGAGGAGGTCAAAGAGGCGATACGTGTCCGCGACAAAACTGCACGTGACACGGATGCCCGCGATGTCGGTGATGTGCGTGCGGATCGAGTCGAAGTCTCCGTCGATGCCCTTGCGGCCGACCTTGGCGACGAGACTGTCGGCGGATTTCACGCGACTGGAGATGTGCTCGATCGGGTTGTAGTCGTGCAGTTGCAGAAACTCGTCGCGCAGGATCTCGACCTTCGTCTCGATCTCTTTCAGGCCGAACTGGTAGGGCAACAGAAAGCGCTGCACCTCGTCGCGCGCCGCCCTCAACTGCGACAGCGAGACGGTCACCTCGTCGGACGGATGCTCCGGGAACGGTGGAATCGCGGGGTCGGTGGCCGGCGCGTGACTCATGCCCCCAACCTATGAAGCGCGGGTACGAGATCGCTGTGAGCCCAGCATCCGGTTTGGTGCCCCGCCACTCGCACGAGACTGATTTGTGCCCGCGAGACTTCGCACGCCGGCGCCTGTCTCACGGGCACGGTGCAGTCTCGCGGTCGGCGAAGAGGCGGGCTCGTCAGGCGAGCACCGACGCCGCCTGACGAGCGGCGCCGAGGGCCACGTACTCGCCGGGCGCCGGCACCTCGACCGGCATCCCGAAGACCGCCGGAGCTATCTTGCGCACCGCCTCGGACTGGGCGCCACCGCCGATCAGGAGTGCGCGCTGCAGCGGAACACCGAGGGCTCGCAGAGCGTCAAGACCCGCGCCAAGCCCCGAGAGCATTCCCTCCACCGCGGCGCGGGCGAGATTCTCGCGGGTCGTTGAGCGCAGTGTCATGCCCGTGACGGATGCCGTTGCATCCGGCAGGTTGGGGGTGCGCTCGCCCTCGAAGTAGGGCACGAGCGTGAGCCCTCCAGCCCCGGGATCTGCGGCGAGCGCGAGGCCGCTGAGACCGTCGTGGTCGACGCCGAGCACACCGGCGATCGCGTCGAGCACCCGCGCCGCGTTGAGGGTCGCCACCAGCGGGAGGAAGTGACCGTCGGCGTCGGCGAAGCCCGCGACGGTGCCTGACGGGTCGATCGTCCGCCGGTCACTCACGGCGAAGACCGTACCGCTCGTGCCGATCGAGACGACGACATCGCCGGTTCCGGCACCCACCCCGAGGGCAGCGCCCGCGTTGTCGCCGGCGCCGGGTGCCACATGCCGCCCACCGGCATCCGTCACCCACTCGCGCGGGCCGAGCACCCGAGGAAGCACCGCGTCGTGGCCGAGCGCCGCAGTCAGGAGGTCGCGGTCGTAGCCGTCGGTGATGACCTTTCCCGCTGCGTCCGCCACCCAGGCATCCGGCGACCAGTACCCCGTGCCCGAGGCATCCGAACGGTCGGTGATGAGTTCTTCGAGGACGGGGCCGCGCGCCGACTCACCCATCGGACCGAAGCCCCGCAGCCGCCACGTCAGCCAGTCATGCGGGAGCGCGACGGCCGCGACCCGGGCCGCGCTCGCGGGCTCGTGATCGCGCAGCCAGCGCAGCTTCGTGATGGTGAACGAGGCAACCGGCACGAGTCCCGTGCGCCGGGCAAGGTCCTCCGCGCCGAACTCGGCGATGAGGTCGCTGGCCGCCCCGGCTGACCGGGTGTCGTTCCACAGCAGCGCCGGGCGGATAACTCGGCCCTCGGCATCCAGCACGACCATGCCGTGCTGCTGCCCGCCGATCGACCACGCGGTGACATCCTCGGTGCCGCCCGCCGCGGCAATCGCCTCCTGCAGCGCCTCCCACCACGAGCCCGGGTCGACCTCGGTGCCGGCCGGATGCAACGCACGGCCTTCCCGCACGATGGCGCCGGTCTCGGCATCCGTGATCACGACTTTGCACGACTGCGTCGACGAGTCGACCCCCATCACCAGCGTCATTGCTTCTCCTCGCGTTTCGTGGGCTGATCTCTCACGCGAGGGGTCGCAATGTGCCGCCTGTGGGCACATGCCTGCGGCGTGTTGCGACCCCTCGCGAGCGAGAACCCGGCCAGATTGCGTGCCTTAGCGCGCACCCATGAGGTGCTCGGTAGCCAGCTGCTGGAGGCGCACGAAGCCGAATCCCTTGCCACCGAAGTACTGCGCCGGGTCGAACTCCTCGTACGCCGAGCGGTCAGCAAGCAGCTCGTCGTAGGACTCACCCTCGCCGAGCGTGGTCACCGACAGCTCGGGCACGCGTGCGGCAGCGAGCGCCTCTTGCACCTCGGGGTCGGCGCGGAATGCCTGTGCCCGCTCCTTGAGCAGGAGGTAGGTGCGCATGTTGGCGGCAGCGGAGTCCCACACCCCGGTCTCGTCTTCGGTGCGGCTGGGCTTGTAGTCGAAGTGGCGGGGGCCCTCGTAGGCCGGCCCACCGTTCGGGCCGCCGTTTTCGAGCAGGTCGACGAGCGCGAAGGCGTTGTGCAGGTCACCGTGACCGAACACGAGGTCCTGGTCGTACTTGATGCCCCGCTGGCCGTTGAGGTCGATGTGGTAGAGCTTGCCGTGGTAGAGCGCCTGGGCGATGCCTGCGGCGAAGTTGAGCCCCGCCATCTGCTCGTGGCCTACCTCGGGGTTCAGGCCCACGAGCTCGGGACGCTCGAGCGACTCGATGAAGGCGAGGGCGTGACCGACGGTGGGCAGCAGGATGTCGCCGCGGGGCTCGTTGGGCTTGGGCTCGATCGCGAAGCGGATGTCGTAGCCCTTGTCGGTCACGTAGTCGCCGAGCAGGTTCACCGCCTCGCGGTAGCGCTCCAGGGCTGCACGGATGTCTTTCGCCGCGTCATACTCGGCACCTTCGCGCCCACCCCACATGACGAAGGTCGCAGCTCCCAGCTCGGCGGCCAGGTCGAGGTTGCGCAGCACCTTGCGGAGGGCAAAGCGGCGCACCTGGCGGTCGTTGGAGGTGAACCCGCCGTCCTTGAAGACGGGGGCCGAGAACAGGTTGGTGGTGACCATGGGGACGATCAGGCCCGTGTCGGCCAGGGCCGCCTTGAGCCGGTCGATCTGCGTCTGGCGCTCGGCATCGCTCGAGCCGAAGGCGAACAGGTCATCGTCGTGGAAGGTCAGGCCGTAGGCGCCCAACTCGGCGAGCTTCTCCACGGCGTGCACGACATCCAGGTGCGGACGGGTGGGGCCACCGAACGGGTCGGCGCCGTTGTAGCCGATGGTCCAAAGACCGAACGAGAACTTGTCGGCGGGGGTGGGGGTGGGCATGACTGCTCCTTCGCACGAGGCACGCGGATAATTGTTGCGAGCAACAACCTATACCACGACGGATGCCGCCGCTATCCCCTACAGTGAACGCATGCTCGAGCCGGGAACCGACAGCGTCAGGACTCGCAATCTCGCTCGCATTCTCGGGCAGGTCCACCTCGAAGGAGCCCGGTCACGGGCCGCTCTGACCCTCGCTACCGGGCTGAACCGTTCGACGATCGCTGATCTCGTGGCCGAACTGTGCACGGCTGGCCTGGTGACCGAGACCGCGCCCGACCCTTCTCGACGGGTGGGTCGTCCATCGCCGATCGTCACCGCAGACCGGCGGGTGGTCGCGGTCGCCGTCAACCCCGAGGTGGATGCCGTGACGATCGCGGCAGTCGCCCTCGACCAGTCGATCGCCACCCGCCTTCGCATCGAGCGCACCGAGCTCATCACTCCCGGCGAGACTGCCACCCTCGTGGCCGACACCATCGCCAACTGGCGGGAGACCGCGCTCGCAGATCACCACATCGTGGGCATCGGAGTCGCCGTCCCGGGGCTGGTCCGCGCGCGCGACGGCCTGGTGCGCACCGCACCACACCTCGAGTGGCACGATGCGCCGATCCGCGAACTCGTCGCCGACGCGACGGGGCTGCCGACAGCCGTCGACAACGACGCAACCCTCGGCGCGGTTGCCGAGCATCTGTACGGCGCGGCGCGCGGACTCGACCACGTCGTCTACCTCAACGGCGGCGCGAGCGGTATCGGTGGCGGTCTCATCGTTCACGGGATGCCGGTACGCGGCGTTTCGGGCTACGCCGGCGAGTTCGGCCAGAACCGTCCCGGCATCGCCGCCGCGACCGATCAACAAGCCCCCGACGGCGTCCTGGAAGACGAGGTCAGCCGCTCACGACTCCTGCGTGCAGTAGGCCTGACCAGCGCTGACGACCCGACGTTGGCGGCAGCGCTGTCGACGTCCGATGAGCCCGCCGTAGCGGCTGAGACGGACAGGCAGCGGCGGGTCCTGGCAACAGCTCTCGCGAATGCCGTCAACGTCCTGAACCCTCGCGCGATCGTGCTCGGCGGCTTCCTTGCGATGCTCGCTGAGGGAGCAGCCGATCAGCTCACCGAGCTCGTTCGCGCGCAGTCGATGCCCGCGAACGCCGAGGACGTGGACATCCGAGCCGCAGTTCTCGCCGATGACCGACTCTTGATCGGCGCTGCGGAGGCAGCCTTCGCTGCCCTGCTCGCAGATCCGCTCAGCCAGATGCCGGCGCGCCCGCATCCGGCGGAAGGAGCGCGCTGACCGCACTGAGCAGCTCCGCCTTTGTGAAGGGCTTGGTCACGACAGCCGAGAAGCCTTCCCCTCGGGCGTATTCGTGCTCTGCGGGATCTGAGCGGGCGGTGAGAAGCAGCAGCGGCAGGTTCGCGAGCGACGCATCTGCCCGAACCGCCTGGGCGACGGCGATGCCGTCCATGCCAGGCATCATCCAGTCAACAACCGCAAGGTCGGGACTCGTGGACTGGATAGCCCGCAATCCGGAGGTGCCGTCGTAGTACTCGTCGATCTCGTGGCCGGCGCGCGCGAGCCGGATCGCGACGAGCCGCACGATGTCCGCGTCGTCATCGATGACGATGATGCGCGCCACACGACCCTCCGTTCGGTAAAAGACTGCTTCAGGCCTGCGAAAGGCCCTGCTGTGAGCCATGCTAGTGCGAAGGGGTGGGCACGTCAGAAGGGATCGGGCATGACGCGGCCAAGCGTTGCGGCGACCATCGGTCAGGCCGCGCCCGTGTGGCGAGCGGTCTGCGTCACTGGGCTGGTCACGCTGGGCGGGGCTCTCGCCGTCGTCTTCGCCCTCGAACAGCGTGGCGAGATGGGCCTGGCGTGGTGGTGGCCGACGGCTGCTGTCGGCGCGATCGCCGTTGCGGCCTCGCCGTCGCGGTGGCGATGGCTCACGGCGGTCGCGGTGGCGCTGGCGTCGGGGCTCGGCTCGGCGGTTGCCGGCCGCCCATTCCTCGTGGTGATTCTGGGGTCGCTCGGGGTCGCAGTCGAAGTGTGGGTGGTTGCGACAGCGGTCTCGCGCGAGCAGGATCGACCCCGGCTGACAACATTGACGGATGTCGGTCGTTTCGCCATCGGGGCGATCAGCGGAGCAGCCATCGTCGGTGCGTTCGTGGGAGTTGCCCGCGAGTTCAGCGGCGGCGACTTCGTGGACGCCTTCTGGACGATCGGCGCGTCCCACCTCTCGGCGATGGTGCTGATCGCGCCACTCGGCCTCATCGCCATCCCACGTGCAGCATCCGCACGCTGGTGGCGCAGCGTCGTCCTCACCGTGGCCATGCTCGCCGCCACGGCAATCGCATTCTTCCCCGGCACACCTGTCCCCCTTCCGATCCTCGCCATGCCGCTCATGGCCTGGGCAGCGGTTGCAGAACCCATGTTCTTCGTCGCCGTGCAGCTTCTCGCGGTCGTTGGCACAGCCGCGGGGCTGACCGTCATCGGCGGGGGAGCGTACGCCGCCGCCAGCTCGGAGCTTCCGACAGCGACGGCGCTCCAGGTCTTCACGATCTGCCTCGGTGCGACCACTCTCGCGATCTCGGCTTCGCAGAACGACAGACGCGCACTCGAGAACAGACAGATGGCGGTATCGCACCTGCTTCACGACGCGTTCCGGCAGTCCAAGAGCGGGTTCGCGATCCTCCAAGAGGACAGCCCGGGCAAGTACTCCGTTCTGGAAGTCAACGCCTCGGCGGTCGTCCTGCTGCGCAGCGAATTCGAACGCGCGGATACGGGGCGCTGGCGCCTTCGCGAGGATGCGCTCCTGCGACCGTCGCTTGCCGAGGCCACCTACGACGTCTCGGTGACTGTCGATTGGGAGGATGTCGCACCCGGGAACCCGCCGGCCACGATCACAATCGACGCTGTCAACCGCTCCGGCCTGAACCGCGTACTCCTCGTCTCGGTGCAGGACCTGCGGCCGCTTCGTGAAGCGGAGCGCGAGATGGAGTGGCGGTTGGAGCGCGAACGCCAGGTGAGCCGAACGTTCCAGGCCCTCACACAGCAGAAAGTCGACTTCGTCGCGAGTGTCACGCACGAGCTGAGAACCCCGATCACATCGATCCTCGGATTCGCCGAGGAGCTCAGCGACACGACCGACGACCCGAACGTTCGCGAACAGGTGGACGTGATCCTCAGAAACGCGACGCGGCTACGCGGGGTGATCGACGACGTACTGCTGGTGTCGAAGCTGAGCCGAGGGCCTTCCTCAGCTGACGCTCTGCCCGTCACGGATGCCGGGCTCGCGCTGCAACGCAGCGTCGAAGACGCGAAGCACAGCATCCAGCAACGTCACCTTCGGGTTGCCGCCGAGATCGAGGCAGATCTACCCGTCCACGGCCGCGAGATCGACCTCACGCGTGTTTTCACCAACATCCTCACCAACGCGATCAAGTTCTCGCCGGATCGCGGGACGATCTCGATCGTGGCGTACCGTACCGACCATCAGGTGGTCGTCACGATCTCGGACCAGGGCGAGGGCATCGCCGAGGAGGATCTGACGCACATTTTCGACCGGTTCTATCGAAGCTCCTCGAGCACGAGCCGCGGGGTCCCGGGGACAGGCCTCGGCCTCGCCATCGTCAAAGAGCTCCTGTCGGCCATGGACGGCCGGATCGAGCTGGCTCGCGCAGAGCCGGTGGGCACCTGCGCGCAGATCACCCTTCCGATCGCTGACACGGAACCACCCGAGCTCTCCAGCGGCATGAGCTCCTGAGCCCCGGCCGCGATCCGGATTCGTGCAGGAGGGGACGTCGCGAGCCTTTGCCCGAGTGTCACATCGGGGCTACCGGAGGAGGGGCATCCGTTCATTCGGAACCCCTAGCGTGCCGGCCATGGGTGCGTGGAGTGTTGAGCCGTTCGGCAACGATGTCGCGGCTGACTGGGCCTGGGAACTCGAAGACGAGTCGGACTGGAGCGTGGTCGACGAGGCGTTGGCCGATGCCCTCGAGGACAGCGAGGAGATCGATCGTGACACGGCGGTCATCGCCGTCGCCGCAGCCGAAGTCGTCGCGCACGGCCTGGGGCACGCGACACAGCGAGACGCGTACACCGAGGAAGTGGAGTCGTTCATCACGCGCGCGGGTCGTCCGACCCCGGACACCCGCGATCTTGCGGTCGCCGCACTCAATGCCGCCTGCGGCTCGGGCAGCGAACTGACTGCGGCATGGACGGGAGACCCCGGCTGGGGCGAGGCGATCGAGCAGATTCGGGCAGCGCTGATCACCTGATCATCACCTGGCCATCGCGCCGGACGGGTGGCGCGCGTCGCGGTAGGGTGAGCAATCGTCAGCGTTCAGGGAGGCCCCGATGAGCCCGCGGTTTCCGCAGTCCGTCTACCGTCACGGCTCGGAGCCGGATGTGCGGTTCTCGCTTGCCAACGAGCGAACATTTCTCGCCTGGATCCGCACCGCCCTCGCCCTCATCGCCGGTGGAGTCGCCCTGGAGGTGCTCGGTCTTGCCCTGCATCCGGGCCTGCGACTGGCAGCCAGCCTCGTGCTGATTGTCATGGGGATGCTCACTCCCGCGTTGGCCTGGTTCGGGTGGCAGCGCAGCGAGCGCGCCCTGCGACTGAACAGCCCGCTGCCGGGGTCGCTCCTGGGCGCGGTCACGGGGGTGGCCGTCACGCTGTCGGCGGCGCTCATCCTGCTCGCTGTCATCTTCGCCTAGGGCGGCACCCGCGTGAGTGATCAGCTGTTCGATCCGGGGCTCCAGCCCGAGCGCACCGAACTGGCGTGGCGGCGGACCGCTCTGAGTATCGCGGTCGGATCTGTCGTCGCGATGCGGCTGTTGCCCACGGCTCTCGGAGGCGGATGGTGGATCCTCCCCGGCATCCTCGGAGTGATCTTCTCAGCGGTTCTGTGGGCATGGTCCCGCCGCCGCTACGAGCGCATATCGTTCGCGACTGTCGCGGCTCGCGATCACACCCTCGTTCCCGACGGCGCACTCCTGCTGACGCTGGCGGTGTTCGTGGCACTCATCGGGGCACTGGGCATCGTCGTGCTGGTCGCACTACCGCTCACCTGAGGACCTCGGCGGGGCGGTTGTGGCCCGCGGAATGAGCTGCGTTGCAAGCCGCACGTGGCGCTCTGGCGGTTCTTCGCCGTTCATGAGAGTCGTCAACAGGGACATGGCTGCAGCCCCGAGTCGCCGCATGGGCTGGCGAACGGTGGTCAGTGGAGGCGACATCCGCGACGCTTCGAGCACGTCGTCGAAACCGATCACCGATAGATCCCGCGGGACCTCGAGTCCGATCTCCCGTGCGACCTCGATGATGCCGATGGCCGACAGATCGTTCGCGGCGAACACGGCGGTCGGGCGGCGGGGCGAATCGAGCAGCGAGAGCGCCGCGGTGCGCGCAGCATCCTGCTCGTAGAAACCAACCCGCACGACTTCGGAGTCGTACGGGATCCCGGCATCGGACAATGCCCGCCGGTAGCCGGCGTCTCGCGCACGCGATGAGCGCAGGTCCGGCCGCCCGGCGACGAACCCGATCCGGCGGTGGCCAAGCTCGATCAGATACTTGACTGCCGAGACAGCTCCCCCGAAGCTGTCGGCCTCGACCGTGGGTACGCCATCACCCGGTCCGACGTGGGGGTCGATCGCGATGACCGGGATGTCGGCGACGATCGCCTCCACGGTCGGCGTCACAATGATCGCGCCGTCGATAAGGCTCCCCGCCAGTCGCGCGAGGGACGTGTTCTCCCACCCGGCTCCGTGTACCCGCCGCGGCGTGCTGTAGGCGAGCACATCGAGCTCGTGGGACTCTGCTGCAGCTCCCACGCCTTTGAGGACCTCGGCGCTGAACGGCTCGAATTCGGCAACGAGAACACCGACAACGCCGGTGCGCACACCGCGCATCCGGCTGGCGACGAGGCTCGATTCATAGCCCATCTCGGCGACCACCCGCATGACCTTCTCGACGGTCTCGGGGGCCACCCCGTAGCGCCCGTTGACCGCCTTCGAGACGGTAGCCACCGACACTCCCGCCGCGGTTGCAATGTCGGTGATCGTCGGACGTCTCGCCATGAATGGCCACCCTACTGGATTTTGAAAAGGTTTTCGAAAACGTTTGACATGAAGTGATGCGCCTGACGACACTGTTCCCACGTCGCCCCCCACGGGCCGCGAGACACGGGAAGCTCGCCCCACATGCACCGTGTCCACGCAGCGGCGGCTCGACGCCCGAGCCGCTCCTCAATGAAGAGAACAGGTGAGAATCACATGAAGTACAGCAAAGTACTCACGGCGTCGGCCGCCCTGGCCGTCGGCGCACTCGCGCTCAGCGGATGCAGTGGCTCCGGCGGCGAGTCGGGAGACGGGCCGGTCACGCTGACCGTCTGGCAGAACTCGACCACCGGCGATGGCATGCAGTACTGGGAAGACGCTGCAGCAGCCTTCATGGCCGAGAACCCCGATGTCACGGTCGAAGTGCAGTCCATTCAGAACGAAGACATGGACGGCAAGCTCCAGACCGCCCTGAACGCCGGAGATGCCCCCGACGTGTTCATGGCGCGCGGCGGCGGAAAGCTTGCGGACGTCGTCGACGCTGGCCAGGTCATGGACCTCACCGGCAAGATCTCAGCCGAGGCAGAGTCGGCGATGGCATCGTCGCTGAGCGCCTTCACCCTCGACGGCAAGGTCTTCGGTATGCCGCTGGCCGTACTCCCCGAGGGCATCTTCTACAGCGAGAATCTTTTCGACGAGGCGGGGGTCGAGCCTGCCGGAACGATCGACGAGCTCGTCGAGGTCAACGACACCCTCAAGGCTGCGGGCATCACACCGATCGCCGTCGGCGCGAAGGATGCCTGGCCCGCCGCTCACTGGTACTACAACTTCGCCCTGCGCGAGTGCTCGCAGGAAGCGATGGACGAGGCAGCCAAGAGCCGCTCGTTCGACGACGAGTGCTGGCTGCGTGCGGGTGAGGACCTTCAGGAGTTCATCGCCACAGAGCCCTTCAACGACGGCTTCCTCACGACACCCGCGCAGCAGGGCGCAGGATCGTCAGCAGGACTGCTGGCCAACCGCCAGGCCGCGATGGAACTCATGGGTGCGTGGAACCCCGGCGTCATCGCGTCGCTCACCCCGGACGAGCAGCCGCTGCCTGACCTTGGCTGGTTCCCCTTCCCCGAGATCGAGGGCGGCGACGGTACGCCCGGTGCCATGATGGGTGGGGCCGACGGCTACTCCTGCTGGGTCAACGCCCCAGCCGAGTGCGTCGACTTCCTGAACTTCCTGGCGACAAAGGACCAGCAGGAGGCCTACGCCGAGGCCTTCCAGACGCTTCCCGCCAGCAATGAGGCGCAGGATGTCGTCACGACACCTGCTCTCCAGTCGGTGCTCGAGGCGTACAGCGAAGCGCCGTACGTGGTGCTGTGGCTCGACACGCTCTACGGACAGAACGTCGGAAACGCCCTGAACGTCGCTGTCGTCGACCTTCTCGCTGGTAACGGTTCGCCCGAAGCCATCGTCCAGGCAGTCAACGACGCAGCAGCGCGAGGCTGATCGGTCGTCATGTCCGTCAGCGAACGAACCTATCCGGTCACGGATGCGGTCGTGAGCGTCACGGAAGAGGGGGGCGGCGCCTCGGCGTCGTCCCCCTCCCGGCGCCCTCGGCACAGGTCGTGGCGCACCCGCGCCGAGATCGGCATCCTGATCGGCCCCGCCCTCATCGTCTTTCTGGCCTTCGTGATCTTCCCGGTCGTGATGGCCGCCTACTACGGCTTCTTCAGCTGGAGTGGGTTCGGCCCGGCCACCGACTTCGTCGGCCTGAACAACTACATCGTCATCCTCAGCGACCCTGCCTTCCAGGCTGCGCTGTGGCACAACGCGATCATCGTGGTCCTCTCCCTGGTGATCCAGGGACCGATCGCGATCGGCCTTGCCCTGCTGCTGAACCGCAAGATGCGGGGTCAGTCCGCGATCCGCGTCCTCATCTTCGTCCCCTACGTGATCGCCGAGGTGGTCGTGGGCACCGGGTGGAGCCTGATGCTTGCCACCAACGGCGCGCTCAACGACTTCCTGGAGAAGATCGGCCTCGGAGCTCTCACCCAGGACTGGCTCTCCAACCCGGATCTGGCGATCTGGACGTTGATGGGCATCATCACCTGGAAGTACATCGGCTTCGCCGTCATCCTCATGCTCGCCGGCCTCCAGGGCATTCCCGAAGAACTCTACGAAGCAGCCGCCATCGACGGCGCCTCGTACTGGCAGATCCAGCGGAGCATCACGCTGCCGCTGCTCGGGCCGACGCTGCGCATCTGGGCGTTCCTGTCGATCATCGGATCCCTCCAACTGTTCGATCTCGTCTACATCATCTGGGGGCAGTACGTGGCATCCACCGCTGGTACCTCGACGATGGCAACGTACATGGTCGTCACCGGCCGCAATGCCGGCAGCTTCGGCTACGGCAGCGCAGTCGCCGTCGTCATCTTCCTCATCTCCCTCGCCGTCGCCCTGGTGTATCAGCGCTTCGTGCTGCGACGGGACACCGAAGGAGCCGTCACAGGAGGAGCGAACTGATGGCCACCGCAACTCTGACAGCGCCCGGCGGCCGCACCGATCGGCGACGCCCGCAGCGCACCGCTGGACAACGCACGGGAAACTTCTTCATCTACTTCCTGGCGTGGTCGCTCGTCGTTCTGATCCTCGTCCCCGTCGCCTACATCATCATCGGCGGATTCCGCACGAACTCCGAGATCACGCAAGACCCGGCGGGCCTGCCCGCGACGTGGCAGTTCGAGAACTACCTCAACGTGCTGACCAGCGACGTCTTTTGGCGCGAGGTGCTCAACTCCTCGATCGCCGCTATCGCGACGACGCTGTTCGTGGTCACCCTCGGGCTGATGGCGGCGTACGTGCTCGCGCGATATCGCTTCCGGATGCGCGGCGTGCTCTACGCCGTGTTCGCGGCGGGACTGATGTTCCCGATGACCGTCGCAATCACACCGCTGTACATCCTGGTGCGAAACCTCGGGCTCATGAACTCGCTCGCGGGCGTCATCATCCCCCAGGTCGCATTCGCCCTGCCGATGACGATCATCATCCTGGTGCCGTTCCTGCAGGCGCTGCCCCGGGAAATCGAAGAGGCTGCGTTCATCGACGGATGCAGCAGGCTCGGCTTCTTCTGGCGCATGGTCATCCCCCTGTCGATGCCCGGCGTGATCACCGTCGGCATCCTTGCGTTCATCGCCAGCTGGAACAGCTACATGCTGCCGCTGTTCATCCTCAACAACGAGGCGAGCTTCACGCTGCCGCTGGGCGTCCAAGCGTTCGCGTCGCAGTACTCCGTCGACACCGCGAAGGTCCTTGCCTTCACGTCCCTGTCGATGATTCCCGCTCTCGTGTTCTTCAGCCTCTTCGAACGCCGCATCGTCGGCGGTCTCACCGGAGCCGTGAAGGGCTGACTCAACCGGATGCCGCGACCGCGGCATCCGCTCGACCGAAGGAACTGTGCTCGTGTTCGATGAACCCACTCCCGCCGTCAGCGATCGCGTACGGTCGTTGCACGGCGAGATGACCCTCGATGAGAAGCTCGCGCAACTCGTCGGATTCTGGGTCGACCAGGGCGACGACATCGTCGCGCCGCTGCAGGGCGAAATGGCGACCTCGACGCTCTACACGGATGCCTCAGCTCACGGCCTCGGCCACCTCACGCGCGTGTACGGGACCCGTCCGGTCGATCCGATCGAGCGGGCTCAGTGGCTGTGGAGCGAGCAGAAGCGCCTTCGTGAGACCTCGCGCCTGGGGATTCCGGCGATCGTCCACGAGGAGTGCCTGACGGGATTGGCCGCCTGGCAGGCAGCCACCTTCCCGACGCCGCTCGCGTGGGGCGCCGCGTTCGACCCGACCCTGGTCGCTGAGATGGCGGCGGTGATCGGCGGGTCGATGCGGGAGCTCGGCATCCATCAGGGGCTCGCGCCGGTGCTCGATGTCGTGCGGGATCCCCGCTGGGGACGAGTCGACGAGTGCATCTCGGAGGATCCGTACGTGGTCGGTGTCATCGGCACCGCCTACGTGCGCGGGCTGCAGTCGCAGGGTGTGCACGCGACGCTCAAGCACTTCGTCGGGTACTCGGGGTCGCAGGCCGGCCGCAACCACGCGCCCGTGCACGCCGGGCCGCGCGAGCTCGCGGATGTCTATCTGCCGCCGTTCGAGATGGCCGTCATCGAGGGGCGAGCGCGGTCGGTCATGAACTCCTACGCCGAGATCGACGGGCTGCCGGCAGCCGCCACGCCTGCCTACCTCACCGATATCTTGCGTGAGCGCTGGGGGTTCGATGGGGTGACGGTTGCCGACTACTTCTCGGTGGCCTTCCTGCACACGATGCATCAGCTCGCCCCCGGCCGCGGTGAGGCAGCCGCTCTTGCGCTGCGCGCCGGCGTGGATGTCGAGCTGCCGACCGGCGACGCGTACACGGCACCGCTGCGCGAGCTGATTGCGCAGCATCCGGAGCTTGTCGCCCTCGTCGACCGCGCCGTCCTGCGCGTGCTCTCACAGAAGGAGGAGTTGGGTCTGCTCGACGAGCAGTTCGAGACTCCCCCGACGGTCATCGACCTCGACTCCCCCACCCATCGAAACCTCGCCCGGCGCCTTGCCGAAGAATCGGTGGTGCTGCTTCGAAATGACGCGCTGCTGCCGCTGGGCGCAGCCCCGGGTCTGCGCATCGCGGTCAGCGGACCGAACGCGGCAGGGCATGCGGCATTGATGGGGTGCTACTCCTTTGCGAATCATGTGCTCGCTCATCATCCAGAGACGCCGCTCGGGTTCGACGCCCCGAGTGTCCTCGACGGCATCCGCGAACGCTTCGCCGCCGCAGAGATCACCTTCTCGGCCGGGTGCGCGGTCGAGGGTGACGACCGGTCGGGATTCGCAGCGGCTGTCGCCGATGCCAAGGATGCCGATGTCGCCGTCGTCGTGGTCGGAGACAGCGCCGGCCTCTTCGGCCGCGGCACGGTGGGAGAGGGAAACGACGTCTCCAGCCTCGATCTGCCCGGCGTTCAGCGTGACCTCGTCACCGCCATCGCCGCGACCGGCACCCCCGTCGCGATGGTCGTGTTGAGCGGACGCCCCTACGCCCTGGACTGGGCACTGGATGGACCGGATGCCGTCGGCGCCATCGTGCAGGCTTTCTTCCCCGGCGAAGAAGGCGGACGTGCCCTGGCACGCATCCTCGCCGGTGACGTCTCGCCCTCGGGCCGGTTGCCGGTCTCCCTGCCGCGGTCGGCTGGCGCCCAGCCCTACAGCTACCTGCATCCCCTGCTGGGAGGGCCGTCCGAGATCACGACTGCCGATAGCACGCCCGTTCGCCCTTTCGGGTTCGGTCTCAGCTACACGAGCTTCCAGTACACCGATCTGTCGGCGCCGGAGACGGCACCGACGAGCGGCGAGCTCGGCGTCAGCGTCACCGTCACCAACACCGGGAAGCGCGGGGCCACGGATGTCGTTCAGCTCTACGCCCACACCCCGTATCGGTCGACGACGCGGCCGGTCGCGCAACTCATCGGCTTCGAGCGTGTTGCCCTGGAGCCGGGACAGAGCGCGATCGTCACGTTCGATGTCCCGAGTGGACGGCTTGCCGCCGCCGGCGTGGACCTGGTTCGCAGGGTGGAGCCCGGCGAGGTGGAACTGTGGGTGGGGACGGCGGCTGACCGGGCGACATGGGGGTCCACGACGCTGGTGGGCGAGGCGCACGACGTTGCCCTCTCCGATCGGCGAGTCACACAGGCCCGGTCGACGCTGTCGCCAGCGGCGCAGCCCGTGCCGGAGCTTTCCGCCACCAACTGAGCCCGCCCTCGGATCGCGTCAGCCGCGATCTGTCAACCGGGTGGTGCGCACGGCTGTGCGCAGCGATGCTGAGGGCCGACCCACGGAAGGGAGCTCGCTATGACGAACCCCACCCACAAGACCCTCGCGTCCCGCACAAACAGTGCCAGCGGCAATCCCGGCATCGAGCCGCCCGTCTCGCAACTCCACGATGACCGGGAGAGTCCGCGCGCCGAGCGTGCGCTCAGGCGACGGCTACGCCGCGACGTCGGGGCCGATGCCGCTCGCGACGCCGCCGACCCGACAACCCAGAGCCGACCGAGAATGGCAATGAACGCTCCGAGCGTCCACGACGAGGTGACGGGGATTCTCGCGCAGACGCGCATGGACCACCCCCGGGCGAACCGCCGCCGCCTCCGCGAGGTTCTGCAGGAGCGGCTGTGCCAGGCCGGGATCGATATGCCCGCCGACGAGGTCGACGCGTTCGTTCGGGCGGTACCGACTGATGAGAGCCAGGACTAGACCCGTCGTAAGCGCGCTCTTCCCCCGGGCTCGCCCCGCTGGCAGACTGACGCCATGTTGATCGTCACAACCAACGACGTCCCCGGTCACACCATCACCGCCGTCCACGGGGAAGTCTTCGGGCTCACCGTACGTTCACGGCACATCGGCGCCAACATCGGCGCATCATTCAAGGCTCTGGCAGGCGGCGAACTCAAGGGCATCACGGAGTTGCTCCACGAGACCCGCATCGAGGCGCTCTCGCGGTTGTCGGCTGAGGCTGAGGCGAAGGGCGCGAACGCCGTCGTGGCCTTCCGGTTCGAGACCAACGACTACGGCGACAGCGGCGGCGTCGAGGTGTGTGCCTACGGCACCGCCGTCACGATCTCCTGAGCATCAGGACGCTGAGCCCCCGATCATCGCCCCGGCCGCGCCCAGCACGTAGGGCACGAGCCAGATGGCCCACACCACGATGCTGAATCGGTGGAAGACAGCTTTCTCGTTGGCGCGGTCTCGGATCAGGACGATCACGGCCCACACGAGGTGGATCGCCATGAGGATGATGGCTGCGAGCCCGGTGATCGCCATCAACTGATCCAGCCCGCCCGCGGCGACCCCATCCGCTCGACGGCTTGCCGCGATCTGAGACATCAGCACAGTCCCGGTGGTGTCGGCGGCGAGGCCTCCTGCGAAGAACGCGGCGTGCCACCACTTCAGGGTGCGCTGGATTCGCTCCGCCCAGACGCCGATGGAGTAGAAGACGAGGGCAAGCGTGATGATGACGATGGCTGCAACAAGCATGACGCGATGCTAGCAAACCTTCAGTAATACTGAACGCTGAAGTCGCCTAGACGGCGATGTCCAACGGTCCGGGCGCACGGAGCCGCCGGAGCACCCGAGCCTCCACCATCGCGGGGATGAAGTGCCGCAACCGCGCATCACCGAGAGCCGCCACCTCCTCGGCGACCATGATTCTGACGCCCGCCTCGTCGGCCCAGGGGATGCGGCGCACGAGACGGTCCACGGCGTGGTTCAGCGCCTCGTACTCATCGCGGGGGTTCGTCGCGCTCACGCGTCTAGGATGCGCGCGCTCGCGTCGAATTTCCACCCTTGCGTCAGCGAGGACGCCCTGTTCAGCGCGGAGCTCGAGGGCTCACGAGACCGAGGCGGATGAGGGTGCGCCGGCGCTCTCGCACGATGAAGAACGCCCCAATGGCCCACAGCGGGAATTGCGTGAGGAACGCGATGCGGAAGGCCTGCAGCGTGTAGGTGTCGGGTGTCCCAGCGCCCTGCAGGTCAAGCGCGAGACCGATGAGGTAGATCGCGATGAGCGCGGCGAGGAATCCGCCCGCGTTGGTGACCCCTGTCGCCGTGCTCAAGCGCTGTGCTGGGTTGTGGGTGCGGGCATGGTCGAACGCGATCAGCGACGCGGGTCCCCCCATGGCGAGAGCGACGGCGAGCGCGAACAGCAGCCAGAGCGGCGCGGGCCCGGGAAAGGCGATCACAACCGCCCACGCGACAGCTTGAGCAGCGACCGACGGCAGCACGAGGGCGCGCGATCGATGCTGGGGCAGTCGTTGCGACAGTCCGCCCATGATCGGTCCGAGGGCCATCCCGACCACGACGTACAGCGACAGGATGCCGGCGGCTTCGGCGACCGTGCGCCCCTCGCCGACGGTGAGGAACGGCATTCCCCACAGCAGCACGAAAGCCGTGCCGGCGAAGGGGGTGGTGAAGTGTGACCAAAACGCGAGTCGGGTACCGGGGTGCGCCCACGCGGCACGGATGCCGACCCCCGTGTCCACGGTCGAGGTGACGACCCGGATCGCACCCGTGTCGGTGTTGATCGAGACATCCCGCTCCAGTTCGGGTGGATGGTTGCGTACGACCAGAGCGATGAGGATGGCGAACACGAGACCGAGCCCCGCGATCGACCCGAACGTGATCGTCCACGACGTGGCGTGGAGCAAAGCCGCCAGGGGAATCACCGCCACCAGCTGCCCGGCCTGACCGACGATGCCGGTCAGCTGCACCATGACCGGTGCGCGCTGCGCGGGAAACCAGGTGGCGATGAGGCGGATGACGCCGGGGAAGATGGCCGCGTCTCCCGCGCCCAGCAGAACACGGGCGACAAGGGCGATACCGACGCTCGGAGAGATCGCCATCCCGAGTTGACCGAGCGCCATCAGCACCATGCCGACGGTCATGATCGGGCGCGACCCGAAGCGATCGAGCAGCACTCCCACCGGGATCTGCATGCCGCCATACACCCCGAGCTGGATGACCGCGAACAGCGACAGCGTCGACGCGTCGGCGCCAAAGCGATCGGCGGCGTCTACACCGACAGCGCTGAGAGAACTGCGGTTGGTGACGGCCAGAACGTATCCGGCAACGGCAACCGACCAGATCAGCCATGCTCGCCAGCTCGGCCCTCCGGCGAGGGGGCGGCGAGCCGAGGTCACCTCATAACGCTAGTACTCCGGCGGCCTCACTCGGTCTCGATCCCGACGAGCGCGTGATGGATGCGAAGAAGGTCGACCATCATCGAGCCCACGAGGATCCAGTGATCCGACGCCGGAGCGGTCACCGCGAGGGGCCTCGTCAGCGCGGCGGGTTCGATCACGCCAGCGGTCGGAGGAGCAGCGCCCCGGTCGGGCGCGAATCGCACATCGTGTGCCGCTCGGCGCAGTTGTTCGGCGATCGCGCCGATTGCGGGCTCGCCCGTGAGGGTGTCGTCGTAGCGCTCGTGGAACGCGCGGGTCATCCCGATGGCCTGCGTCACGATCGGCGTGAACGTCGTGACGAGAGTGTCGAGAGCAGCGAGCTCGGCCCGATGGCGCGGCGCGCGAGGGTTGAGGGTCAGCGAGTCTCGCGCCGCGGCGATCGCGGCATCCGCGGCATCCCGGCTCGCTCGCGTCGCTCGCGCCCGCGCGAGAAGATCGTCCAGCTGCGCCCGACTCTGCGAGTGCTGCAGGGCATCGGCCAAGCGGTCGAGGGTTCCGGCGAGGTCATCGGCGAGCGCGCGCACGGCGCGGCGGGCCGGCTCGACCGAGAGCGGCGGAACGATGAGGACGTTGACGACGAAACCGATCGCGGCGCCGATGACCGTCTCGACGATGCGATCGAGCGCGTAGTTGGGTGTTGCCGTTCCCAGGGCGAGCACGAGGAGCGCGCTGATGGCTACCTGGTTTCCGGTGCCGGGCGTCATCCGCAGGGCCCACGCGAGCACGAGCGCCACGACCACGGCGACCGCAACGACCCAGGTAGAGGTTCCGAGCAGGATGCCGAGGGCCGAGGCGACCACGACACCGACGATGACCCCGACACTGCGCTCGAGCGCCTTCCCGAACGACTGGTTCAGGCTCGGCTGGACGACCAGGAGCGCGGCGATCGCGGCGAAAACCGGGGGCTGAGCAGGGATGAGCCACCCGGCGAGGAACCACGCGAGCACGGTGGCGACGGCGGACTTGACGACCTGGAGCAACGACGAGCGCTGGGCGGTGCGAAGGGCGACTGACATGCTCATGCGGCCCACGTTAGGGGAGCATGCCCGCGATGCGGCTCAGATTCTCAGGGTCGCACGACTGGATTCCCGGATGATGAGCTCGGGGGTGAACCTCACCTGACGGGGTCGCGAATGCTCGCCATCCTGCTCGAGGAACGGTTCCACCGCTGCGCGTCCGATCTCTACCGCGGGCTGCCGGACTCATCGACGGGGGCCTCGACGACCTACGGTACCGTGTGGTCAGGACACATAACCCTCGGCGCTACGACCCCCAGCCCTCGGGCATCCGATGACACGGAAGGACACCATCATGGTGAAACGTCAGCTTCCCCAGCCTGCCGAGCTGTTCGAACTGATGAAGTTCAAGAAGCCCGAGTTCGACGGACGCAAGCGACGGCTGCAGTCGGCACTCACGATTTCTGACCTCCGCACCATCGCCAAGCGCCGCACACCCAAGGCCGCATTCGACTACACCGATGGCGCCGCCGAGGGCGAGCTGTCGCTCTCGCGCGCCCGCCGCGCATTCGAGGACATCGAGTTCCACCCCGACGTCCTGACCCCCGCGCCCGACCTCGACACCTCCGTCGAGGTCCTCGGCGGCCCCTCGGCGCTCCCCTTCGGAATCGCGCCGACCGGCTTCACGCGACTCATGCAGACCGAAGGCGAGATCGCTGGCGCCTCGGCGGCTGGAGCTGCCGGCATCCCCTTCACTCTCTCGACCCTCGGCACGACATCGATCGAGGAGGTGAAGGCTGCCAACCCCGGCGGGCGCAACTGGTTCCAGCTGTACGTCATGCGCGATCGCGAGATCTCCTACGGGCTGGCTCGCCGCGCCGCGGCATCCGGCTTCGACACCCTCATGTTCACCGTCGACACCCCGGTCGCGGGCGCACGCCTGCGCGACAAGCGCAACGGCTTCTCGATCCCGCCGCAGCTCACCCTCGGCACGATCGTCAACGCGATTCCCCGGCCCTGGTGGTGGTACGACTTCCTCACGACTCCGAAGCTCGAGTTCGCCTCGCTCTCGTCGACCGGCGGCACCGTCGGTGAGCTGCTGGATGCCGCCATGGACCCCACGATCAGCTATGAGGATCTCGCCGTCATCCGTGATCTGTGGCCCGGAAAGATCGTCATCAAGGGTGTGCAAAACGTCGCCGACTCGGTGCGCCTGATCGACCACGGTGTCGACGGCATCATCCTCTCGAACCACGGTGGGCGGCAGCTTGACCGCGCACCCATCCCCTTCCACCTGCTGCCGAAGGTCGTGCGCGAAGTCGGCAAGGATGCCACGGTCATGATCGACACCGGAATCATGAACGGTGCCGACATCGTGGCATCCGTGGCCCTCGGCGCCACGTTCACGCTCATCGGTCGCGCGTACCTGTACGGCCTCATGGCGGGCGGACGACAGGGCGTGGACCGCACGATCGAGATCCTGCGCGCCGAGATCGAGCGCACGATGCGCCTGCTCGGCGTGTCGAGCCTTGCCGAGCTGGAACCCCGCCACGTCACACAGTTGACGCGTCTGGTTCCGGTGGGCGGGGGCGCGGCATCCGTTCCCCTCGACACGTCCGCCAGGTAGGCAAGATCGCGCAGGTAGGACGATCTCGTCACCGACCGTCCGACCTCGGCGAGAAGACCTACGCTCACGAGCAGCCGGAGGGGTCTCGTGGGCGCCGCCTCCCACCAATCCGTCACTGCGTTACGTCGCAAGTTGCGGACCCCCCTCGAAGACGGCATCCTCGAACACATCGCAGCATGACGCGAAGCCTCGCGCCCGAGCACAGCATCGGGCACGCGCTGCGGCTCCCTGACAATTCAGCGGGCCGCCCCGGCTCGCCCAACCCGAACGGTCTGTCATGCGTCTGACGTCTCCGCCCGTCCCCGTCTTCACCCTCGAGCGTGTCCGATTCGACGAGGACTACCGTCCCCTCGACAACACGCGCATCACCACCAACTTCGCGAACCTCGCGCGCGGCGAGAGTCGCAGGGAGAACCTGCGAAACGCGATCCGGATGATCGACAACCGGCTCAATGAGCTCGCAGATACCGACAACGACACCGGCGACCGCTACTCGGTCGATCTCGACATCGTCTCGGTATCGATCGACCTCGACGGGGGCGGCGACGGCGAGCGCTTCCCGATCATCGAGGTTCTCGAGACGACGATCGTCGACCACGGCTCCGGAACCCGCATCCCGGGCATCGTCGGGAACAACTTCTCGTCGTACGTGCGGGACTACGACTTCAGCGTCGTGCTCCCCGCGCACAACGCCGGCGGATCCGGATTCAGCGTCCCCGATGACTTCGGAGTGCTGCACGGGAACCTGTTCCGCAGCTTCTTGGCATCGGATGCCTACACGCGGCACTTCGCCAAGGCACCCGTCATCTGCCTGAGCGTCTCGAGCACCAAGACCTACCAGCGCACCGACACGCGGCATCCGGTTCTGGGCGTCGAGTACCGCCAGGACGAGTACTCGCTGACCGATGACTACTTCGCGAAGATGGGGATGAAGGTCCGCTACTTCATGCCGCCGCGCAGCGCCGCGCCGCTGGCCTTCTACCACGTCGGTGATCTGCTCGCCGACTACACGAACCTCGAACTGATCTCCACGATCGCAACCATGGAGACATTCCAGAAGATCTACCGTCCCGAGATCTACAACGCCAACTCCGCTGCACCCGCGCGGTTCCAGCCCAGCCTGAGCCAGCCCGACTACTCGCTGACCCGCATCGACTACGACCGTGAGGAGCGCAGCCGCCTGGCCGTCGAGCAGGGCCGTTTCGCCGGCGAACACTTCGTCGAGCCGCACCGCGAGACGCTGGAGCTGTGGTCGGCACAGTTCTCCGCCCGCGAGCTGGAGGGGGCCCAGGCGTGACGCTCCTTCCCACCTCCACCGCAGGCAGCCTGCCCAAGCCCGCATGGCTCGCACAGCCCGAAACGCTCTGGTCGCCCTGGAGGCTGGACGACGACATCCTCACCGAAGGTAAGCAAGACGCTTTGCTGCTGGCGCTCTCGGACCAACAGCACGCGGGAATCGACATCGTCAGTGACGGCGAGCAGAGCCGCCAGCACTTCGTGACGACCTTCATCGAACACCTCGCGGGCGTCGACTTCGAGCGCCGCGAGACGGTGCGTATCCGCGACCGTTACGACGCGTCGGTTCCGACGGTTGCCGGCCCCGTCGTGCGCAAAGCGCCGGTGTTCGTCGAGGATGCCGCCTTCGTGCGCGCCCACACCGATCGACCGGTGAAATGGGCGCTGCCCGGCCCGATGACCATGATCGACACCCTCTACGACGCCCATTACGGCAGCCGCGAGGAGCTCGCGTGGGAGTTCGCCGGCATCCTCAACCAGGAGGCGAAAGAACTCGCGGCGGCCGGGGTCGACATCATCCAGTTCGACGAGCCGGCGTTCAACGTGTTCTTCGACGACGTGAACGACTGGGGCATCGCGGCGCTCGAGCGCGCGGCGGAGGGGCTCACGTGCGAGACGGCGGTGCACGTCTGCTACGGCTACGGCATCAAGGCCAACACCGACTGGAAGGCCTCGCTCGGGTCTGAATGGCGCCAGTACGAGCGGATCTTCCCCCGCATCCGCGAATCGAGCATCAACATCGTCTCGCTCGAGTGCCATCGCTCCCATGTACCGATGGACCTCATCGAGCTCATCCGCGGCAAGAAGGTCATGGTTGGGGCGATCGACGTGGCGAGCACGCTCGTGGAAACCCCGGATGAGGTGGCCGACACGCTGCGGCGGGCGCTGCAGTTCGTGGATGCCGAGAACCTCTATCCGTCCACGAACTGCGGCATGGCACCGCTTCCCCGCGCGCTCGCCCGCGGGAAGCTCGCCGCCCTCACCGCGGGCGCGGCGATCGTGCGATCGGAACTCGGCGGCTGAACTCAGGCAGCCGACCTCCGGCATCGGTCGCCACCGCAGCGACGTAGGAGAAATCGCCAGCGTAGGACGATGTGCACCAGAAACGTCCTACCTCGGCGAGAACACCTACCTTCGTGCGGCGAACTGTCAGTGCGGCCACCGGCTCAACATCCGTCTTCGGCACGCGCCGACGTAGGAGAAATCGCCGAGGTAGGACCATGTGCACCAGAAACGTCCTACCTCGGCGAGAACACCTACCTTCGTGCGGTGGGCGTGCGGTGGACTCGGCCCGCTAGACCCGCGCGGCGACCCCGGCGATCAGATCGACGACCTTCTCGGGCTGACGGATGCCGACAGAGAAGACGTACGTCGTCGTGAAGCCCGCCTCCCCCAGCGCCCGCACCTGGTCGGCGACGCCGTCCGCCGTGGATTCGGGATTCACGCCGATCATGGCGGTCTTCTCGACGGTGTCGTAGTCGCGCCCGACATCGTCGCAGTGGGCCCGCAGCACGTCGAGCTTGCCCGTGGGTACTCCAGCGAGGGCGCTGAGGTTGCAGGCATCCGCGTACTGCGCCACGAGCTTGAGGGTCTTCTTCTCTCCCCCGCCGCCGATCATGAGCATCGGCTTCGTGACGTTCTGCGGCGAGTTCAGCGTGCGCCCGAGCTGCCAGATCGCCCCGTCATACGGCTCGTCGGAGTCCGACCACATCTGCTGGCAGATCTGGATCGTCTCCTCGAGTTCGCGGAAACGCTGCGCCACGGGCGAGAACGGGAATCCGAGGCCGACACACTCCTGCTCGTTCCAGCCTGCGCCGATGCCGAGTCCGACCCGGCCACCCGAGAGCACATTGAGCGTGCTCACCTGCTTGGCAAGCAGGGCGGGATGCCGA
The DNA here is from genome assembly GCF_001898325.1 of Microbacterium sp. 67-17. Classification (GTDB taxonomy): domain Bacteria; phylum Actinomycetota; class Actinomycetes; order Actinomycetales; family Microbacteriaceae; genus Microbacterium; species Microbacterium schleiferi. The sequence continues at coordinate 4,154 of NZ_MKTR01000014.1, read as the reverse complement.
TAGATGACGCCCGTGACCAGGACGTGCAGCATCGCTTTCTGCGTGTGCGCGGCAAGGAACCCGAGGGTCGCGTAAGCCTCAAGCATCTCGTGCTCGACGGGGCCGATGCCGGGCAGCTGCCAGAAGTGGTCCATGACGGTGATCCGCTGGATGCCGGCATCCTCAGCGTGCCTGACGTGCCGCGCGAGGGTCTGGCCGAGCTCGGCCGGCCCCGAGTCGAAGGTGAAGTCCGCGATGTGCAGCCCGAAGTGCATGTCAGCTCCGTCCCGGGTCGGATGCCGTATCCGGCCGCGCTGTCAGGTTACGCCGCCATCGGCATCCGTGGTCTTGTGCGATGCCTCACGGAGGTAGGAGCAATCGCCGAGGCAGGACGATGAGCATGCACATCGCCCTACCTCGGCGAGAATTCCTACCCACGAGAGGTCGGCCCGGGCAGCGGATGCCACCACGGATGCCGCGTCACGCGGCGTCGCCGAAGCCCCGCTCGCGGTAGAGGTCGATGCTCTCGCGGAGGGCCCGCAGGACGTAGGGCGGAAACTCCATGCCCTGCTCGTTCGCCCACAGTAGCTGCGCTTCGATGCGGCCGACTTCGCGCGCGTACTTGTCGAGGTCGGTGTCGAACCCGAGGCTTGTGACGACGCCGCCCATCTGCGCGCGGTAGCGGTCCTGTCCGTTCGTGCCGACGAGGTTGTAGGTCTTCTCGCGCAGGACGCGGGCGAGGTAGAGCTGCCAGGGTCGCAGCGCCCCGGAGTGCACGAGCTCGGTCGCGCTCATCCGATAGAAGGCGAAATGGCCGGGTTCTTGCCGACGGATGGGCGCGATGATCGTCTCGGCGATCGCGGACTCACCGAGCCCTGTCATCCCGCTGTGGATCGTGTTGTAGGCGAGCACCGCCTGCCGTTCGGTGCTCGCGCCAGTGAGGTAATACAGCAGCCGCGCGATGTCTTGGATCGCAGAGAAGTGCGCGAGAGCGCCCATGATCCGCATCTTGTACGACACCTCGAGCACGGGCTCAGCCGCCGGGCACCCGAGATCCTGCTGCAGTCGATCGAGGATCAGTCCATGCTGGATCTCTTGGGGCTGCCACACGTCGGCGTAGAACATCCGGTCGACCTCGCTGACATCGGGCAACAGGACGAGCAGCTCGAGGACGTTGCGGTCGACCTCGAGTTCGACACGAGCGAGATAGTCGATCACATGCCCGTACCGATCGGCAACGGTATGCGGATCACGGATGCCGCGGTCGACCGAATCGAGCTCGATCGGCGGATGCTCCTCGCCGAGCCGCTGGACGTGCTCGAGAATCCGCTGGGACGTCACCGGCTCAGCCATGCATCCATCATGCGGGACAGTCCTCCCCCGTGGGGCCGTTGGCAGGCACCCGGATGTCTGCGGGCACCGTTACCATCCGTGCTATGGCTTTCATCGAGGCGAGCGGGCTCGTCAAGACGTACCATCCGCGGGGTGCGCCGGTTGTCCGCGCGCTTGACGGGCTCGACCTGTCAGTGCCGGAGGGAACCGTCGCAGCGCTGCTCGGGCCGAACGGCGCCGGGAAGACGACGACGGTCAAGGTGCTGACAACCCTCATCCGACCGGATGCCGGTTCCGCGAGCATCGACGGTGTCGACGTGCTCGCAGATCCGCAGCAGATCCGTCGGATGAGTGGCGCGAGCGGTCAGTACGCGGCGGTCGACGAGAACCTCACCGGGTTCGAGAACCTCTTCATGGTGGGGATGCTGTACCACCTCGGGCGGCGCCGCTCAGCCCAGCGGGCGCGCGAACTCATCGAGCTGTTCGATCTCGTGGATGCCCAGAACCGGCCCGTCAAAGGATTCTCGGGCGGGATGCGGCGCCGGATCGACCTGGCCGGCGCGCTCGTCATCAATCCGCCCGTGCTCTTCCTCGACGAACCGACGACGGGCCTGGACCCCCGCAGCAGGCTCGCACTGTGGGACGTGATCGAATCGCTCGTCGCCGGCGGCACGACGGTGCTCCTGACCACGCAATACCTCGAGGAGGCCGACCGCCTCGCCGACTCGATCTCGATCATCGACAACGGGCGGGTGATCGCGAAGGGCACCGCCGACGAGCTGAAGTCGTCGGTCGGCGGTCAGCGGATCGCGGTGAGCCTTGTGAGCGAGAGCGATGTCGACGCGATGCGCGAGATCCTCTCGCGCTACGGCTCGGGGCCGGTCGCATCGGACGGCGCGCGCGGCCTCGTCGTTCCGGTCAGCGACGGAGCCGACGCTCTCTCGCGCATCATGACCGACACCGCTGCTGCCGGGGTCGAACTGCACGATGCCGGGATGCGCAGGCCCACGTTGGATGACGTCTTCCTGCGGTTGACGGGCCATGCCGCCGAGCAGACCACGGACGAGGAGGAGGCGGCATGAGCACCGAGGCCTCGCACACGACGGGATCATCCAGCACAACACTGCAGCCCCGGCCCGGTACGGCGTTCAGTCGGTTCCTCTCCGACGGTTACGTCACCACCTGGCGCAATGTGAAGAAACTGACCCGGGTTCCCGACATCCTGATCTTCACCCTCATCCAGCCGATCATGTTCGTGCTGCTGTTCACGTTCGTCTTCGGTTCGTCGATCCAGGTGCCGGGCGAGAGCTACACGTCGTTCCTCATGGCCGGGATCTTCGCGCAGACCATCGTGTTCGGCTCGACATACTCGGGCTCGGCGATGGCCCAAGACCTCAAGGACGGCATCATCGACCGCTTCCGCACCCTGCCGATGAGCGGGTCGGCGGTGCTCGTCGGGCGGACGGTCGGAGACCTCGTCATCAACGTTCTCTCCCTGATCGTCATGATGCTCACCGGCCTTCTCGTGGGGTGGCGCGTCGAGTCATCTCCCCTCGAGTTCCTGGCTGGCGTTGGGCTGCTGTTGGTCTTCGCCTACGCGCTCTCGTGGGTGCTGGCGTTCCTGGGTCTGATCGTGCGCAGCCCCGAGGTCATCAACAACGCCTCGTTCCTGATCCTGTTCCCGCTGACCTTTATCTCGAACGCGTTCGTGCCGAGTGAGAACCTCCCCGGCCCCCTCCGGGTGATCGCGGAATGGAACCCGGTTTCGGCCCTCGTACAGGCAGCCCGGGAGTTGTTCGGCAACGCACCCAGTGGCAGTGCGGCAACCGACGCATGGCCGCTGCAGCATCCGGTGATCTATGTGCTGCTGATCACGATTGTGATGCTCGTCGTGTTCGTTCCGCTGTCGATCCGCCGCTTCGCATCGCTCAGCCGCTGAGGCCTCAGGTGAGGTCGCAGAGGGCCCAGTTCGCGATGACCGCCCGGTGATCGCTGCCCTCGATGTACGCACTGTCCCACCCCGTGGGAACTGCCCCGCGCGCGAGGACGTGATCGATGGCCGTGAACGCGGGTACCGGCTTCTCTTGTGGCCACGTCGGCCACGGGACCGGGCCCGCCGCCTGCGCGGCTGTTGCGAGGCCCGCCGCTAGCTGTACTCGGCAGTCACGTTGGTAACACTCGGCTGAGGGGTGTGCCGTTGATGGCGGTGTGGTGGCGATGAGCGTTGTAATGCTCGATGAAGGGTGCGAGGGCGTCGGCGCGGGCGGTGTTAGAGGTGAAGATCTGCCGGTAGGCCCATTCGGTTTGCAGAGTACGCGGTTCAGGCGTTCGACTTTGCCGTTTTGCCACGGGCAGTGCGGGCGGATGAGGACGTGTTTCGCACCGAGCCCGCGGAGGACGGTCTGGAAGTCGTTCGAGAGCCGGTAGCTGAAGTGGTTGTCGGTCATGACCCGTTCGATGCGGGTGATGCCGTGCGCGGCGAAGTACGCCGCAGCCCGGGTGAGGAACCCGGCGCAGGTCGCGCCCTTCTCGTCGGGGTGGATCTCGGAGTATGCGAGCCGGGAGTGGTCATCGATCATCGAGTGGACGTAGTCGAAACCGATCCGAGCCCGCTTATGGGCCGCCGTGTCGCCGGCGGCTCTGCCGTGGGCGCGCCACCCGCCGCCGTCGGGGATACGCCCCAGTTTCTTCACGTCTATATGGACCAGCTCACCCGGCCGGGCGCGTTCGTATCGGACGGCGGTCTGTTTCGAGGCGCGGATGACCCGGCCGGTCAACGGAGTGGGGCTTGTCAAGTCTTCTGTGTAAGCGGGTTGGTGTTGGTGGTTAGAGGTAGGGGGTGA
>NZ_MKTR01000013.1 GCF_001898325.1 Microbacterium sp. 67-17 | reverse complement strand
GGGTCGCTCCAGCTCGTGTTCTCCGATATCGGCACCCCGAACCAGGACAGGTGGAACGCCTACGACGAGCTGCGGCAGCAGCTCGTGCAGCGCGGCATCCCCGCCGAGCAGGTCAGATACATGCACGAGGCGAAGACCGACGTGGAGAAGGCCCGCCTGTTCGCCGCAGCCCGTGCCGGCCACGTCGCCGTGCTCCTCGGATCGACGGAGAAGATGGGTGTCGGCACGAACGTCCAGGCCCGCGCCATCGCGCTGCACCATCTGGACTGCCCGTGGCGGCCCTCCGACATCGCGCAGCGCGACGGTCGCATCATGCGGCAGGGCAACCAGAACGAGGAAGTGGCGATCGTCCGCTACGTCACCGAGCGTTCCTTCGACTCCTACATGTGGCAGACCGTCGAGCGGAAGGCCGCGTCGTTCGCGCAGCTCCTGCGCGGCAAGATCAACGCCCGAGAGATCGAGGAGATCGACACCTCCGCGTTGTCCGCAGCAGAGGCCAAGGCAATCGCCTCCGGCAATCCGCTCCTGCTGGAGCACTCCGTCATCCTCAACGAGGTGAACCGGCTCCGCCGCCTCCAGCGCGCGCACGAGCGCAACGAGGACATGCTCGTCCACACCGGAAACCGCGCCCGGTCAGCCGCCGAGCGCGCCGCCGCGGACATTCGCGGGCTGGAAGCCGCTGCCCCGCGGATGATCGACACGAGCGGCGACAGGTTCCGCATCACGCTCGGCGCGCGCGACTACGACTCCCGCTCCGAAGCCGCCCACGCCCTCGCCGCATGGATGGGCGACTCCGGGCTGAAGTGGCTGCCGCGGTACGGGCACAAGGACTTCGGGATCATCGGCCGCATCTCAGGCTTCGACATCCACGTCGAGGCCCGCTCCGGGCTCGCCGCCCTCGATGTGACCCTCTCCCTGCCCGAGGTGCCCCGCTCGGGATTCACGCTGCCGAAGGAGTCATTCCTTGAAGCCGGGCTCGGGCTCGTGCAGCGCATCGAGAACCGCGTCAGCGGCATCCCCTCCCTTCTCGACCAGGCCCGCGAAGACCTGGAAGAAGCCGAGCAGACCGTCGCCGACACCCAGCAGCGCCTCGGCCAGCCCTTCCGCCACGCACAGACCCTCGCCGACGCCGAGGAAGACCTCGCCCGCGTCGAGTCCCAGCTCGCCGCGATGCAGGACGAGCCCCGCCCCGAGCCTGACTCACTCGAGTCAGAGCGCGTCGAGCTAACCATCGAGGCTGTGCGCGGCTACCAGCCGAACCTGGGGTCGCGGGAGGGAGCCGTCACGGTGACGGTCGAACCGTTCGACTCCAGCGATCCGACGCGACAACCCCCGAGCAGTACGCCGTCCCTGTAGCCGCCACTGCCGAGCCGCCTCCGGGCGGCACCACGGGTGCACCTCTCTCGTGAGGCCAGGTGCCTGGACAGCGGAGAGGACGCGAACATGGAGACGATCGAATCGCTCACCACCAATGAGCGGAGCGCCAGGATCGCGCTCGCCATCGCCTTCGAGCCGGGCGAGGCCACCACCGCCGCGGTGATAGCCGCGGTCGGGGCCCAGGAGACACTTCGCCTCCTCACCTCGACCGAGCCTGTCCCCGGCGTCGATACGGAGGCTGCCGCGCTCTGGCGAGACCTCGCCGCTCCCCGGCTCAGGCCCCAGGCGTTTCAGCAGGTCATCGACGCAACCCAGCGTCACCGCCTGCACGTCTCGATCCCCGGCGATCCCGAGTGGCCCGAGGGCTTCGCCATCGGCGGCGTCACCCCGCCGCTGGCGCTGTGGGTGCTCGGTGAGGTCGACACCCTCCGAACCCCCGTCCAGCGGCTCGTCACGCTCACGGGATCTCGCGCCGCGTCGAGCTACGGCGAGTTCGTCGCCGCCGAGCTTGCGACCGGAGCCGCTGAGCGCGGCGGCATCGTCGTCGGTGGAGGCGCCTACGGCGTCGAGGCCGCCGCCCACCGGGGCGCGCTCAACGCGGGCGGTAAGACCATCGCCGTCCTCGCTGGCGGCCTGGACAGGCCCTACCCGGCGGGCAATCAGCAGCTGTTCGAGCGCATCGCCGCGAACGGCGCTCTGCTCAGCGAGATCCCGCCCGGATGCGCGCCGACCAGGCTGCGCTTCGTGCAGCGCGCACGGCTACTCGCCGCACTCTCGGACACGAGCGTCATCGTCGAGGCAGGCGTCCGCTCTGGCTCGCTCCTGGTCGCCGCTCGCGCCGCCACCTTCGGCCGCGATGTCGGGGCTGTGCCTGGCCCGATCACGAGCGCCACCAGCTCAGGCCCACACGAACTGCTGTGCAGCGGGACAGCGCGGATCGTCACCGGAGCCCACGACATCCAGATGCCGGAACCCCCGGCCTCCGACGGCCTGAACGCACCCGGCGTCCAGACAAGCTGCACCGAGCTGACCGTCGAGACCGTGCGCACCTACGAGCCGAACCTGGGCTCGCGAGAGGGCACGGCACGGGAAGACGACTCCCCCGCCTTCGTCGCCGCGACGCCCGCGGCCACGCTGTCGGGCAACGCCCCGCGGCTGTAGCTCAGCGGCACTCCGGGCCGAGCCCGTCGATGACCGTGGCCGGATCCGCGACGATCCGCTCGCAGCGCAGGCAGCGCGTGCCGCGGAAGATCACCTCCGGCTCGCCGTGGATGCCGCGCTCGGGCTCGACCTCGTAGAGGTCAGCGTGTGTGGCGAATAGGCGCGGGTGGTTCTTGGCGATGGCGGCATGGAACTGCGCGGGCGTCGTCGGTGGACTCACCTGGAGTTCCACGAATCGCCGGATGACAAAGGTGTACGCCGCGCGCGTCAGACGCTCCGCAAGGAACAGGTCGGGGTTCACCGCCGAGATGCCGACGCTGGCAAGATCGGCCAGCCCGTAGTCGTCCACATCCTCGGTGACGATGAATCGCGCCCCGGCCGCTTCCGCGTCGGCAACGAGTTGGCGGTCCTTGGCGTCCGTGGCCTCGAACCGCCTCGCCACGTTCCCGGTAGGGGTCAACTCGCCGCCGTAGCGCCGCCGCAAGTCCACGGGCCGGGTCGCGTTCGGGCGCATGTGGCGGGCAGCCTCCGCCTCGGCGGTCGCGCTCCATCCCACGACGAACCCGCTGCGGCTCGCGCCGACCATCAACAGGGTGCGTGTGACGGGCTTGGCTACGACATTCGCATCGAGGAAGACGAAGGTCACGTCACCGGGTGCCGAAAAGGTCTTCCCGGAGGTCATCGCGCACCAGCTCGATCACGTCGCCCATCGCCTGGTCCCACCACCGCTGGTATTCCTCGTAGGGGATGCGGTTGCGGTTGCCGACCTTGACGGCGTGAATCTCCCCCGCCTTGATCTTGCGAGAGATAGTGGAGCGCGACACCCCGGTCAGCGATGCGACCTGCTCCGGGGTGAGCATCCGCTGCTTCGCCGTCAACGTGACGGTCTCGCCCTCGGAGGCCGCGCGCTGGACGTACTCCGCCACCTTCTCCAACCAGGCGGGGAGCTCCGAAGTCTCCCGCGCGCTGGCGCGCACGTCCTCGGGGTCGATCGTCAAGGGTGCCGGGGTCATGCTCACATCCTACCTCCACCTGCACAGTCAGCGAAGCGTATCTGTGCATCATCAGTTCTCCCTCTTCGCGGCAGTTCATGCGTCGATGCCCGCGAACACCTCGTCGAGCGCATCGGCCGCGACTTCGACGATGAGATCAGGGCGCTTCGCGTAGTGCCCCTCGGTGATCGCCGCGTCACTGTGCCCGAGCAGATCGCGTGCGACCTCGACGCCGGCCGTGTCCGATACCGCCGCAGCGACGGCCTTGCGGAGGCTACGGAAGGTGAGGTGCTCGGCATCGACCCCGATAGCCAGCAGCTCCGGCTCGAACTCGCGGCGGAACATCCGCAACAGTTCGCCGACCGCGCTGGGATCGCGCGGACGGCCGCGCTCGGTAGTGAACAGGACGTCGTCTGGATTCCGTTCGGGATCGGGAACGTGGCTCGCCACGAGTTCACTCAGAACCTTGGCTGCGAACTTCGGAACGCGAACCCAACGCTTCTGCCGCTCCGCCTTGGGCGAGTCCTGACGGAACAGACCGCGGGACTTCGTGCGAACCATCGTCCCGCCCACCCAGACGAGTGCCTCCATCGTCAGGCTTCCGTCCGGCTGCTCCACCGCCTCGAACCGCACGTCCTGGAACCGGATCGCAATCGGCTCCGCGGTCCTCTCGGAGGTGCCGAGCGTGATGAGGATGTAGTCGGCGAGCAGCTTGTAGTTGGGCCGACGGCCCACCGGATAGCGCGTCCGATGCCGCTCCGGCCACACGTCGCGGATGAGATGGAGGACGTACTTTACCTGCACCGCGTCGAGTTCGAAGTACACCGTGTCCGGCTCATCCGCTCGCCTGGTCGCACGGATCGGGTTCGCCACAACGACCGCTCCATACCGCGTCTGCTGGATCGACCCGGCAGCCGAGAAGTGCCCTTGCTGGATCGCCCAGTCGAACATGAGCGACATCACGTTCCGCACCTTGTTCGCGGTCGTCACCGACTTCTCTCGTGCGATGTCCATGAGCAGACCGTCGGCGCGGTCGGCGGTGATGTCGGCAATGGGGATGGCACCGGCACGCGGGATGACATGCGCTCGGACCACCGATGCGTAGCCATCGACCGTCTGCTCGCGGCGCTGGCGCAGCACCCGTGGATCGTCGTCGTGATACGCCGTCTTCAGCCACGTCGTCGCCAGCTCTGCGACGGTCATGAACTGCGTTCGTCGCGCCAGGACTCGACCGACAGCGACATCAGCCGCCTCCTGCAACGCGGCCAGCGCCTCGGCCTCGGTCGCTCCGCTGCCGCTCGGACGGCGCTCATGCCCGTTGCCGTCATAGACCCGTCCTCGCGCGATGACGAGACCGCTCGGCTCGACGGTGTAGGTCACCTTGCCGAGTTCGCCGAGTGCGCGCTTCGGCCGCGCCATCAGTCGCCCGCCCTGTCCGTCGGGGCCACGATCCGCCCGGCGATGAACGCTTCGACATCCTCATCGCGGTAGCGGACGTTGTGCGACGAGAGTGCGACGAACGGCAATCCGAGACCTCGGCTGCGCGCACGCTCGGTCCGCCAGTCAGCGAGCGTCCTGATCGGGATGCCCGTGTACTCTGCAAGCTCCTGCGGAGTCCAGAGGCGGGGGCGGTCGTCGCTCATACCAATGAGGTAGGCGGCACCACCCGTCGTCCTCCAGCGAACCCCGTAGGACGGCCAAGAATCCGCAAAACGGACAGGTTCTCGGACAGCGGCAGCAGCGACCCACCCCATGCTTAACATCGCACTTCCCTGTATTCACAGGGGAGTACGATCCTGTGGGACACCCTCCGGTTCTCAGATCCTCAAGCCGAGCTGTACTTCGGCGTCTGAGACCCGGTACGACGAAAGCCCCGCATCCGATTGGATGCGGGGCTTTCGCGTGAACTGACATCGCCCGCCGACTCAGCCGTAAAAGTACTTCTCGAACACCCGCCTGGCACGCCGGGTCGCACCCAAATAGTCCTCTTCCACCTGGGATGCCGAGTGGGGCGGATACTCAAGCAGGCGCGCGAGGCCGTCGAGCTTCTGTCGGTCGCTGGGCAGGACATCGCTCGTCTGCGCTGAAAGCAGCGTGTTCGCAGACCGCAGCCGACTCGCGAGCACCCAGGCGTGTCGCAGGCGATCTGCAGCGCTCACGGGAAGGAGACCATGCGTCACGAGGGCGTCCAGTGCGCGCAGTGTTGATGTCGTGCGGAGATCGGGCACCGCGTGCGCGTGCTGAAGCTGGAGAAGCTGCACGAGCCATTCGACGTCGCTGAGAGAACCAGGACCGAGCTTGAGATGGCGAGCCGGATCGATCCCCTGCGGGAGCCGCTCGTTCTCGACGCGGGCTTTGATGCGCTTGATCTCTCGCAAACCGTTCTCATCGGCTCGCTCGGGATAGCGGACTGTGTCGGCGAGCTCCGTGAAGGCACCGATGAGCTTCACACTGCCTGCCACACCCCGCGCGCGAAGGAGCGCCTGCGCCTCCCAGGAGAGTGACCACCGCTGGTAGTAAGCCGCGTAGGAATCCAGAGACCGGACCATGGGGCCCGACCTCCCCTCGGGTCGAAGGTCGGCATCCAGGTCGAGCGGGAGCCTCAGGTCCTCCGAGTGCTGACGAAGACCTGCAACAAGCGCGCCGGCCAGCTGCGCAGCACGGCTCTCGTCCACGCCGTTGGCGCGGTAGACATAGAGAACGTCGGCGTCCGAGCCGAAACCGAGTTCCGACCCGCCGAAGCGGCCCATAGCAATGACCGAGAAGTCAAGGGCGTCGTCCTCGGGAGGCACGACGTCGCGGCGTACTGCCCGGAGTGTCGCCTGGATCGTCACCTCGGCGATCGTCGTCAACGCCTCGGCGATCTCGTCTATGGACAGGATGCCAAGAACCCCGCCCATTGCGGTGCGCAGCACCTCCCGTCGACGCAATGCCCGCACCGCCCGAGCTGCATCCTCGATAGAAGTGTGGCGAGTTTGAATGGCCCGCGCTTCTTCTTGCAGCGCCACGCCTGATCGCGGTCTCAGCTGGTCTTCGCCGTCCAGCCAGGCTGCCGATTCCGGAATCCATTCGACGAGCTCTCCGACGTATCGCGAACCGGAGAGCACACGCGTCAGGCGTTCAGCCGCACCCGTGGAGTCCCGCAGCATTCGAAGGAACCACGGAGTATCGCCGAGACGCTCACTCAGGCGTCTGAACGAGATCAGACCGTAATCGGGATCGACGCCGTCGGCGAACCAACGAATCATCACAGGCATGAGGTGGCGCTGGATTGTCGCCTTTCGACTGAGCCCTGTCGTGAGCGCGCGGATGTGGCGAAGAGCGCCAGGCGGATCGCGGAAGCCGATCGCCGCGAGCCGATCATGGGCCTGGTCCTCGGACAGGGCGCGCTCTTCGGCGGGTAGTGCTGCTACGGCCGACAGCAACGGCCGGTAGAACAGCCGCACGTGAATATCGCGGACTTCCCGTTTGATCGATTCCCACTGAGTGACGAGATCTGCGCCGGTATCCGCGAGACCGGACGAACGCGCCAAGACCCGCAACTCGTCGAGATCAGTCGGCATGAGGTGCGTGCGTGAGAGCCGACGCAACTGCAGACGGTGCTCGAGGAGCCGTAACAGCCGGTAGTCGCGCGCGAATGCTGCAGCATCCGTGCGCCCGATGTACCCCTCGGTCACCAGCGCATCGATCGCCGCGAGCGTGCCCCGTTGCCTGATCGCCTCGTCGCTCACGCCATGCACCAGCTGCAGCAACTGCACAGTGAACTCCACGTCGCGGATGCCACCCGGACCAAGCTTGATCTGCTGGGCCACCTCGTCGGGCGGGATGTGGTCTGTGACGCGCTCGCGCATCCGCTGAACGCTGTCGACGAAGTTCTCGCGTGTGGCGCTCGCCCACACACGCGGCCGGACTGCGTCGATGTACGCATCTCCGAGGGCTCTATTGCCCGCGATGGGCCGCGCCTTCAGAAGTGCCTGGAACTCCCAGCTCTTCGCCCAGCGCTCGTAATAGGCAACGTGCGATTCGAGCGTGCGCACGAGAGCTCCCTGTTTGCCCTCGGGTCGCAGGTTCGGATCGACCTCCCACAGCGGCGGCTCGATCTCGACACCAGAGATGCCTCGCATGGTCTGGACGGCCAGTCGGGTGCCGATGTCGACGGCGCGGGCCTCGGAGACAAGGGACTCGTCATCCGTTCCCGCAACGAAAATCACGTCTACGTCAGAGACATAGTTCAGTTCGCGGGCCCCGCACTTGCCCATCCCGATGATCGCGAACTGCGTCGCATCGACCTGCTCGCGCGAGAACTGGCCAGCGGGTCCCCCCGTCGAGATGCGGGTCCTGGCGATGCACAGGGATGCCTCGAGAGCTGCGCCCGCAGCGTCGGCGAGTGCAGCAGACACAGTGTCCAGGACTGCCTCCGGGGCAACGTGCGACAGGTCGAACAGCGCAATTCGGGCCAGTTCCGTCCGATACGCAATCCGCAGCCGAACCCAGGCAGCCTCGGACCCGTCGTCGGCAAACCCTCCCTCCACCCCGACTGCACTTAGGAGAGCCTCACGAAGCTCGGCTTCATTGGGCAGGCTGTCAGCCCCTCCCTCAAGCTGCACGATTTCGCGCGGATGCCTGCCGTAGAACTCCCCGAAGCCTCGTGAAGCCCCGAGCAGCAACCACAGGTGGGCCCAGCGTCGCTCATCGAGCGCCGCTACCCGGAGGGCGTCACAATCACGACGCGCAACCCGGAGAAGAGCCTGCAGCGCCGCGTCGGGGTCGGCAGCGTTTGTCGCAGGAGCCGCGATCTGGGCTCGGTCGATCCCGAGCGACCCAGCAAGTTCCGTGAGGCCAGCATCAGCCTGAGCGAGCTCGCTGAAGCCCACGCGCGCGAGCTCCGTCAGACCCGTGGTCCGTTCGGTGGATGCCATCGGCGGTCCCGCGCGCGTCAGAGCATCTCGAGGTTGCTCTTCAACTCGTACGGGGTGACCTGCGCACGATAATGCTGCCAGTCACGACGCTTATTCAGCAGAACGTAGTTGAACACCTGCTCACCGAGGGTCTCTGCCACGAGTTCGGAGTCTTCCATGTACTCCAGCGCCTGGTCGAGGCTAGCCGGGAGCGGTGCGTACCCCAAGGCCCGGCGCTCGGAATCGGTGAGCGACCAGACGTTGTCCTCCGCCTCGGCCGGCAACTCGTAGCCTTCCTCGATGCCCTTGAGACCGGCAGCCAGGAGCAAGGCGTACGCGAGGTACGGGTTGGCCGCCGAGTCCAGAGCACGATACTCGACGCGCGAGGACTGACCCTTGTTGGGCTTGTACATCGGGACGCGCACGAGCGCTGAGCGGTTGTTGTGTCCCCAGCAAATGAAGCTCGGCGCCTCGTCGCCGCCCCAGAGACGCTTGTACGAGTTGACGAACTGATTGGTGACGGCGCTGATCTCATTTGCGTGGCGCAGGAGCCCCGCGATGAACTGCCGTCCAACCTTCGACAGTTGGTACTGGGCGCCCTCTTCGTAGAAGGCGTTCACATCACCCTCGAACAGTGACATGTGAGTGTGCATGCCGCTGCCGGGTTGACCGCTGAGGGGCTTGGGCATGAACGTTGCGTAGACGCCCTGCTCGATCGCGACCTCTTTGATGACCGTGCGGAAGGTCATGATGTTGTCCGCTGTCGCCAGCGCATCTGCGTAGCGCAGGTCGATCTCGTTCTGCCCGGGACCACCCTCGTGGTGGCTGTACTCGACCGAGATGCCCAGGTCTTCCAGCATCCGCACCGACCGGCGACGGAAGTCGTGCGCTGTGCCGCCGGGAACGTTGTCGAAGTATCCAGCGGAATCGACCGGATCGGGGCCATCGGCTCCGTACGCCGACGACTTGAGAAGGTAGAACTCGATTTCGGGATGCGTGTAGAACGTGAATCCCGCGTCCGCGGCCTTTGCGAGGGTCCGCTTGAGCACATGGCGAGGGTCGGCGACAGCAGGCTGGCCATCGGGAGTCGTGATGTCGCAGAACATGCGCGCGGTCGGGTCGATCTCACCGCGCCACGGCAGGATCTGGAACGTCGTCGGGTCGGGGTGCGCCAGAAGGTCGGACTCGTAGGAGCGGGTGAGCCCCTCGATCGCGGAGCCGTCGAAGCCCAGGCCTTCCGTGAACGCGCCCTCAACCTCGGCTGGCGCGATGGCCACCGACTTGAGCGTGCCGATCACGTCGGTAAACCACAGGCGCACGAACTTGACGCCGCGCTCCTCGATCGTGCGAAGAACAAAGTCCCGCTGCTTGTCCATGGAGGTCCTCTCGGTACGAACGTCAGTGGGCGGCGCTGCCGCCGGAGCCCCAGGAGTCTTCGCGGGCTTCGTCATCGGCCCAGGCGCGCGAACGCTCCTTCATGATCTCCGGCGCCCGAGCCGCCTCTTCTGCGGTGTCGAACGGACCGGCACGGTCGACCGCGGGCGATTCGAAGCCCTTCTCCACCTGACCAGTGGTCAGGTTGTACCAGTACTTCTCGGCGTCAGCGGACACGTCTGCTCCCTCGGTGGGTTCCGTTGACTCGATCCTACTGATCAGAGGCGCGCGGATGGGTAGGCTGATCGCATGGCATCTGACCTGACCCGCGCAGTGGGCATCGACATCGGCGGCACGGGAATCAAGGGAGGTGTTGTCGACCTCGAAGCGGGTGAGCTCGTCACCGATCGCATCAAGGTGCCCACTCCCCCGGGAGCGGAGCCGCCCGCGGTGCTGGAGGCCGTCAAGCAGGTTCTCGACACGCTCGAGGTCGCGGACACCGACATCCCTCTGGGCGTTGCATTCCCCGCGATCGTCAAGAATGGCAAGACCCTGTCGGCAGCGAACGTCTCCGACAAGTGGATCGGGTTCGAGGCCGAGAAGTTCTTCGAGGACGGCCTGGGCCGCGACATCCATTTCGCTAACGATGCGGATGTCGCAGGGGTTGCCGAGGTCCGTTACGGTGCCGCGAAGGGGGTCCAGGGCCTCGTTCTGCTCACGACCCTCGGCACGGGTATCGGCTCGGCCATGATCTACAACGGTGTCCTCATTCCCAACTCCGAACTCGGCCACCTCGCCCGTCCCGGCAAGGACAAGGACGCCGAGTATTACGCCGCCTACTCCGCGATGGAGCGCGAGGAACTGTCATGGGAGAAGTGGGCCAAGCGGCTCCAGTGGTACTACAGCCACCTGGAATTCCTCTTCTCCCCCGACCTGTTCGTCGTCGGCGGCGGGGTGTCGAAGCACCCGGAAGAGTTCCTGCCGCTGCTGAAGCTCAACACCCCGATCGTGCCGGCCGTGCACCGCAACAACTCCGGAATCATCGGCGCAGCCGCGCTCTCGCTCGGGGCGATGCCTCAGTTGGCCCAGACCACCGCCGCGGACTGAATCCGTCAGGCGCTGCAACGCGTCAGCCGGGCGAATGGGCCGGCCTGTACGCCGGGTTCTGTTCGGGAGCTGGTGCTCCGTCGACGGTCATCTCTCTCGGCGACGCGTTGCCGCGCCGCTCTAGCGGCCTACCCGGGGACTCGGCGAGCCGCGTCGTCATCCCCTGTCTGGCCTTGCTCCGGACGAGGTTTACCGTGCGAGCCGTGTCACCACGACTCCGGTGGTCTCTTACACCACCCTTTCACCCTTACCGGGACGAGCCCGGCGGTCTGCTTTCTGTGGCACTGTCTCGCGGATTGCTCCGGGTGGGTGTTACCCACCGCCCTGCCCTGTGGAGCCCGGACGTTCCTCGGCGCGGCACTGCCGCGACGCGACCGTCCGGCCGACCCATTCGCACCGCCGAGTCTACGCGGCAGCTTTCCGATTCAACTCAACGCCGAGGCGGACGCAGCGCAGCGGGGTCTAGAGCCCGGACTCTTCCGTGCGGACGAGGATGCAGCCGCACTCTGGGCAGGTCACGACGGCCTCCGGCGCGGCGGCGCGCAGAGCACTGAGGTCGCTGCCCGCAAGGACCATGTGACACCCACCACAGGTCTGTCGGGTCAACAGGGCGGCACCGGCACTGCGCTGGGCGAGCTTGTCGTAGAGGCCGAGAAGATCGGGGTCAACCGTGGATGCGACAGCCTCGCGATCCCGGGTCGCCGCCGCCTCGTCGGCCTGGGCCGCTGATACCGCAGCCTTGGCGCCGGCACTGAGTGATGCGCCCTCCTCGTTGACCTCGCGCAGTCGAGCTTCCAGGCCCGCGACGATCTCTTCAGCTGCCTCCGCCCGCTCCATCGCCTCGAGGTCCGCGTCCTCGAGATCGCTCTTTCGCCGCGCCAGCGCGGCGAGCTCGTGCTCGAGATTCTGCGCCTCTTTGGCGTTGGCAGAGTCGGCGAGCCGTGTGGCGTCCCGGGCGATACGCGCCTCGACCACCTTCAGGTCGTCGTCGAGGCGACGTTGCTCTGCGCGGACGTCATCGACAGCTCCCCGCGCGCGAACGAGGTCCTGGTTCAGCTCTGTCCGCGTCTGCATCAGCTCTGAAATCCGAGCTGCCTGTTCAGGTGAGCGTGCCGCAGCAGAAGCAGCGCGGGTGCGGGCATCGAGGGCAGCAACCTCGAGAAGACGGCGCTGATCGTCGGGACTCGCATTCATGTGGGCCCTGCCGGGATCGAACCGACGACATCCACGGTGTAAACGTGGCGCTCTACCAGCTGAGCTAAAGGCCCTCGAGGCGAGTCTACGGGGCGGATGCGGCATCCACCGTTTCTGCTGAGACAGCTGTGGCTCATCGACCGCTCCCACCGGATGCGGGAATCGCTAGGCTGGGTCGTGGTCTGCCATACAGATACGCGCACGACCAGACCCTGCGGTGCTTACCCTGCAGCGCTCGGCCGCCCGTTCGTGGCACACCCTGCCCGTCGAAGAAAGGTTTCACGTGACCGTCAACGATCAGGATCCGTACTCGCAGGGGCCGCTGGACAGCGACCCCGACGAGACCACGGAGTGGCAGGAGTCCCTGCAGCAACTCGTCTCGGCCAAGGGCCAGGGGCGAGGCAGAGAGATCATGCTCAGCCTGTTGCAGACCTCGCACGAGCTTCAGCTCAACGTGCCGCAGGTGCCGACCACGGATTACATCAACACCATCTCGCCGGATGCTGAACCCGATTTCCCCGGCGACGAGGAGTTGGAGCGCCGCTACCGACGCTGGATTCGCTGGAATGCGGCGATCACGGTCCACCGCGCCCAGCGCCCCGGCATCAGCGTCGGTGGTCACATCTCGACCTACGCTTCCTCTGCATCGCTCTACGAGGTGGGCTTCAACCACTTCTTCCGCGGCCCGGACCACCCCTCCGGCGGCGACCAGATCTTCATCCAGGGGCACGCCTCCCCCGGAACCTACGCTCGTTCGTTCCTGGAAGGACGCCTGACCGAGGCCCAGCTCGACGGCTTCCGGCAGGAGAAGTCGGCGGCGCCCAACGGCCTCCCGTCGTACCCACACCCACGTCTGATGCCTGACTACTGGCAGTTCCCGACCGTCTCGATGGGGCTCGGCCCGATTAACGCGATCTACCAGGCGATGACCAACAAGTACCTGACAAACCGTGGCATCAAGGATGTCGGCGACAGCCACGTCTGGGCATTCCTCGGTGACGGCGAGATGGACGAGGTCGAAAGCCGCGGCCAGCTTCAGGTCGCCGCGAACGAGGGCCTGGACAACCTCACGTTTGTCGTCAACGCGAACCTCCAGCGTCTCGACGGGCCGGTGCGCGGCAACGGGAAGATCATCCAGGAGCTGGAGAGCTTCTTCCGGGGTGCGGGCTGGAACGTCATCAAGGTCGTGTGGGGAACCGGCTGGGACGAGCTGCTCGCCAAAGACACCGACGGCGCACTCGTGCACCTCATGAACACCACCCCGGACGGTGACTTCCAGACCTACCGTGCTGAAGATGGGGCGTTCATCCGTGAGCACTTCTTCGGCCGCGACGAGCGCACCGCAGCCCTCGTGAAGGACTGGAGCGACGAGGAGATCTGGGGCAAGCTGCGCCGCGGTGGTCTCGACTACCGCAAGGTCTACGCCGCCTACAAGGCAGCAGTCGAGCACAAGGGCCAGCCCACCGTGATCATCGCCAAGACGATCAAGGGCTACGGTCTCGGCCATCACTTCGAGGGACGCAACGCGACCCACCAGATGAAGAAGATGACGCTCGAAGACCTCAAGCACTTCCGCGACTCGATGCGTATCCCGATCTCGGATGCCCAGCTCGAGGAGAACCCGTACCTGCCGCCTTACTACAACCCCGGCCCGCAGGACGAGACGATCCAGTACATGATGGAGCGACGCCGCGCGCTCGGCGGCTTCCTTCCCCAGCGACGGACCTCGCACACCTCGATCACGCTGCCGGGCGACGATGTCTACGCGCTTCCGAAGAAGGGCTCGGGAACGCAGGAAGTCGCCACGACGATGGCGTTCGTGAGGCTCCTGAAGGATCTGCTGCGCGCCAAGGGCTTCGGCAACCGCATCGTGCCGATCATTCCGGACGAGGCGCGGACGTTCGGTATCGACGCGTTCTTCCCGACCCAGAAGATCTACAACCCGCACGGCCAGAACTACACGTCGGTCGACCGCGATCTGCTTCTTGCCTACAAGGAGAGCCCGCAGGGTCAGATCATGCACGTCGGCATCAACGAGGCCGGCGCGCTGGCGGCGTTCACCGCCACGGGGACGTCCTACGCAACGCACGGCGAGCCGCTGATTCCCGTCTACGTCTTCTACTCGATGTTCGGGTTCCAGCGCACTGGCGACGCGCAGTGGGCTGCCGGTGACCAGATGACACGGGGTTTCGTGATCGGTGCGACTGCGGGAAGGACAACCCTGACGGGTGAAGGTCTGCAGCACGCCGACGGCCACTCCCACCTTCTGGCCTCAACGAACCCGGCAACGGTGTCGTACGATCCGGCGTACGGGTACGAGATCGCGCACATCGTGCAGTCGGGCCTGGAGCGGATGTACGGCGGGCACCACCCCGATCCCGACGTCATGTACTACCTCACGGTCTACAACGAGCCACTCGTGCAGCCCGCGGAGCCCGAGGGCGTGGATGTCGAAGGCATCGTGCGCGGCATCCATCGCATCTCCACCGCCGAGGGCGACGGCCCGCGTGCGCAGCTGCTCGCCTCGGGGGTCGGTGTGCCGTGGGCACTCGAAGCCCAGCAGTTGCTGCGCGACGATTGGGGCGTTCAGGCCGACGTGTGGTCGGTGACGTCGTGGACGGAGCTGCGCCGCGACGGCCTTGCCGCCGACGAGCACAACTTCTTGCACCCCGAGAATGAGCCTCGCCGCGCCTACATCAGCGAGAAGCTGCAGGATGCCGAGGGCCCCGTGGTCGCCGTCAGTGACTTCATGCACGCCGTACAGGATCAGATCCGTCCGTGGGTTCCGGGGCGCTTCGCAACGCTCGGCGCCGATGGCTTCGGGTTCTCGGACACGCGTCCGGCAGCACGACGCTTCTTCAAGATCGACGGCCCCTCGATCGTGGTTCGCACGCTGCAGGCACTGGCTGAAGACGGCGTCGTCGACCGGGCCCTTGCCGGCCAGGCGATCCGCAAGTACGACCTGCACAACGTCAAGGCTGGCACCAGCGGAAACGCAGGCGGGGAGAGCTGACGACCCGGCCATGACAGCGCATCCCACCGACAAGGCCGAGACTCTGGCGTGGCTACGCCGCATCTCGGGGGATCTCGCCACCGCGACGATCCAGCGGCTCGAGCAGAGCCTGCCCTGGTACTCCGAGATGCCGCCTGCGCGTCGGTCCGCGGTGGGCCTGGTGGCCCAGGCCGGTATCACGTCATTTATCCAGTGGTACGACGATCCGCAGTCGACGCCGTGGATCGCCGCAGACATCTTCGCCGCTGCGCCCCGAGAACTCTTGCGCAGTGTGAGCCTGCAGCAGACGCTTCAGCTCATCCGTGTGTCAGTGACGGTGACCGAAGAGCGGATCGCGAGCAAGAGCGAGAGCCTGCGTGAGGCGATCCTCCTCTACTCGAGGGAGGTCGCCTTCGCGGCGGCCGACGTGTATGCCCGAGCCGCCGAGGCGCGCGGGCTGTGGGATGCACGGCTGGAAGCTCTCGTCGTGGATTCGATCCTCACGGGCGAAACCGACGAGGAGCTGCCGAGCCGGATTGCGGCGCTCGGATGGCACGGCCACGGAGAAGTCGCTGTTCTGGTGGGCACGACACCGCCACAGTTCGACGTCGACCAGCTGCGCCGAACCGCACGCAAGCTCGGCGTGGATGTGCTCATCGGGGTGCAGGGATCCCGATTGGTTCTGGTGATCGGGAGGTCAGAGCCGTCACCGCGCTCAGAAGACGCCGAGCAGGACTTGCCCTTCCCCGAGATCGCTCGGCGCCTCGAGCCCGGCTTCGGGCCGGGATACCTCGTGCTCGGCCCCGCGGTGCCGGCGCTGGTCGATGCCAGCATGAGCGCCCGCGCAGCACTGGCGGGATTTGCCGTTGCCCGCGCATGGCGGCATGCGCCGCGGCCGGTCGAGGCCGATGACCTGCTTCCGGAGCGCGCGCTGGCCGGTGATCCGTTGGCCAAGCAGACGTTGATCGAACGCATCTACCGTCCCCTGCACGCGCATTCGACGGATCTTGTCACGACCCTGTGGAGCTACCTCGACAACGGTCGGTCGCTCGAGGCCACGGCGCGCGAGCTGTTCGTGCACCCCAACACGGTGCGCTATCGCCTCAAGCGCGTCTCGGAGGTCATCGGATGGGATGCCACGGGTCCCCGCGAGGCCCTCATCCTCCAGACCGCGCTCATCCTGGGTTCGATGGGCACCGAGTCAGTGCGACGCCGACCTGCCGCGCTGCACCGCCGCGTATCAGCGTGATCGTGTAGACGCGCGACAAACGAATGCGCGGTTTCTCGATCAGAATCTCCAGAATGACCTCTCGACACGCTGGCAGGATGGGATGGTGATCATCGCCGTCTTCCCCGGTCAAGGCTCCCAAACGCCAGGATTCCTCGAACCCTGGCTGGACATCGATGGGGTCCGCCCACGTCTCGAGCAGTTCTCGCAGTGGGCAGAGGTCGACCTCATCGAAGCCGGAACCGATGCGGATGCCGACACCATTCGCGACACGCGTATTGCGCAGCCGCTCATTGTCGCCGCCTCCGTATTGTCGTGGGAGCTCTTCGCACAGCGGGTCTCTACGCCTGTCGACGGGGTAGCCGGGCATTCGGTGGGTGAGTTCGCCGCACTGGCAGCGGCTGGTGTCATTGATGCGGAGACTGCACTGCGCCTGGTCGGAATCCGCGGCCGGGCGATGGCGGATGCCGCATCGCTCGCTGACACGGGGATGAGCGCCGTGATCGGCGGCGACCAGGCAGTCGTCGAGGAGAGCCTCGCCGCGCTCGAGCTCACACCGGCGAACTTCAACGGCGGAGGACAGATTGTGGCGGCAGGTGCGGCCGCGGCACTCGCCGCGCTGAGCGCCGAGCCGCCGGCAGGGACCCGTGTGATTCCGCTTTCGGTTGCGGGAGCTTTCCACACGCACTACATGGCACCGGCGGTCGACACGCTGCGATCGGCCATCGCAGCCGTGACCCCGTCCGATCCAGGCCTGCAGCTGTGGACGAATCGGGATGGTTCGCGGGTAGGCAGCGGAGCGGAGGCACTCTCGCTCGTTGTCGATCAGGTCGCATCCCCGGTTCGGTGGGACGCGTGCATGCAGTCGTTCGCCGCCGCGGGCGTCACAGGGTTGATCGAGTTCGCACCCGGCGGGACCCTTGTCGGCCTCGCGAAGCGTGCCCTGCGCGGAGTACCCTCAGTCGCGGTCAAGACTCCCGAAGACCTCACGTCGGCGGCCGAGCTTGTGGCCACCGCATCCGCTCAAGGAGAAGCCGAATGACCGCGTCCCTTCGTCAGCCCCAGGGTGCTGCGCACACCCGGATCTACGCCTACGGCGCGGCCCGGGGCGAGCGAATCGTTCCGAACGATGAGCTCGTCGGCCCGATCGACTCAAGCGACGAGTGGATCCGCCAGCGCACCGGAATCGTGACCCGCGTGCGCGCCGTCGAGACGACGAACGCGATCGACCTTGCTACGGATGCCGCCGCCGAAGCCGTTTCGAAGTCGGGCGTTTCTCCGGACAAGATCGACGCGGTGATCGTCGCAACGATCTCCAACCCCCGGCAAACCCCGTCGGTTTCGGCGATCGTAGCGGAGCGCATCGGAGCGAAGGATGCCGCGGCGTACGACCTCAACGCTGCGTGTGCGGGGTTCGCGTACGGAGTGGGGCAGGCCGATGCTCTCATCCGCGGGGGCGGCGCACACTACGCCGTCGTGATCGGGGCTGAGAAGCTCAGTGACATCGTCGACCCGACCGACCGCTCGATCTCTTTCCTCCTCGGCGACGGTGCCGGTGCTGCCGTTGTCGGACCCTCCGAGACACCGGGGATCGGCCCGACGGTGTGGGGCTCGGATGGTTCGAAGGCCGACGCCGTCGGGATGAACCACACGCTGACCGAGTTCCGCGACGGCAAGGCACCGTGGCCCACGCTCCGTCAGGAGGGACCAACAGTCTTCCGCTGGGCGGTGTGGGAGATGGTGAAGGTTGCCCGTGAGGCCCTTGCAGCTGCAGGCGTCGAGGCATCCGACCTCGCAGCCTTCGTTCCGCACCAGGCGAACATGCGGATCATCGACGAGTTCGCCAAGCAGCTCGGGCTTCCCGAGTCCGTCGTGATCGGACGCGACATCGAGACGACCGGAAACACCTCCGCCGCCTCCATCCCGCTCGCCACGCACCGACTTCTCGAGGAACACCCGGAACTCAGCGGCGGCCTGGCCCTGCAGATCGGTTTCGGAGCGGGCCTGGTGTACGGCGCGCAGGTCGTCGTCCTTCCGTGACGCCCGAGCCTCGAACTCTAGACTGGCAGGACGGCCTCACCTGAGGCCCACACCGACCACAATCCATCCATATCAACCCAGAGGGAGATACCCATGGCACTCACAAACGACGACGTCCTCGCAGGACTCGCCGAGCTCATCACCGACGAGACCGGCATCTCTGCCGACGAGGTCGCCATGGAGAAGTCGTTCACGGACGACCTCGACATCGACTCGATCTCGATGATGACCATCGTCGTCAACGCCGAGGAGAAGTTCGGCGTGACCATTCCCGACGACGAGGTCAAGAACCTCAAGACCGTCGGCGACGCTGTCACCTACATCACGTCGAACCAGGCGTGACCCGATCTCCGGTGGGGGCGCCGCCCCCACCGGACCATCCCTGAGGACTACATGAGCAGTTCACGTATCGTCGTCACCGGTATCGGCGCCACGACCCCTATCGGAGGAACGGCGCCCGAGTCCTGGTCGGCACTGCTGGCCGGCGAATCTGGCGCGCGCTCGCTCGAGCACGACTGGGTTGCCAAGTACGAGCTCCCCGTGACGTTCGCGGCCTCGGCACGCGTCCCGGCAGACACCGTGCTCGCCCGGCCCGAAGCCAAGCGCCTCGACCCGTCGTCTCAGTACGCACTGGTCGCTGCCCGCGAAGCGTGGGCGGATGCCGGAACTCCGGACGTCGACCCCGAGCGCCTCGGCGTCGACTTCGCCACCGGAATCGGCGGACTGTGGACTCTCCTCGACGGGTGGGACACCCTTCGTGAGAAGGGCCCGCGTCGCGTCATGCCGATGTCGGTTCCCATGCTCATGCCCAATGCTCCTGCCGCGGCTATTTCGATGTATCTGGAGGCGCGCGCATATGCACGGACCGTGGCTTCGGCCTGTGCATCCAGCACCGAGTCGATCGTCAACGCGGTCGAGCACATCCGCCTCGGCCTCGCAGATGTCGTGATCGCGGGCGGCACCGAGTCGGTCATCCACCCGATCACCCTCGCCGCCTTCTCCTCGATGCAGGCCCTGTCACGCCGCAATGACGACCCGGCCCACGCGTCACGTCCCTACAGCATCGACCGCGATGGCTTCGTCATGGGTGAGGGTGCCGCCGCCCTGGTGCTCGAGACCGAAGAACACGCGCGAGCCCGCGGTGCCCGGATTTATGCCGTCGTTGCCGGCGGCGCGGTCACGGCTGACTCGTACCACATCACGGCTCCCGAGCCCGAGGGTCTCGGCGCCTCCCGAGCAGTTCTGCAGGCCCTTGCGCAAGCTGACGCCTCCGTCGATGACGTGACGCACATCAACGCACACGCCACCTCGACACCAACGGGAGATATCGCCGAATACAAGGCGCTGCTGTCGGTGTTCGGTGACCGCGTCCACGAGATCCCCGTGTCGGCAACCAAGGGCTCCACGGGACACCTGCTCGGCGGCACCGGTGCGCTGGAGGCGGTCTTCACCGTCTTGGCGCTGCACAACCGCATCGCCCCCCCGACGATCAACATCACGGAGCAGGATCCCGAGATCCCGCTCCGGGTGGGCGAAGCTGTCGAGCTCGGTGACGGCGATCACGTCGCGATCAGCAACTCCTTCGGATTCGGCGGACACAACGCCGTCGCCGCGTTCCGCAGCATCTAGGCACCTCCAGCCTGGCTGACCACGTGTGGAAGACTTCACCCGTGGGTTCTGTTCGCGCGATGGTGCTGGCTCCGGTCATGGCGCTGGCCCTCCTCGGGCTGAGCGCGTGCACTTTCGGACCTCCCACCGCGGCACCTGAGGGCTCTGCTTCCCCCTCAGCGTCACCCTCGGCAACGATCCAGGGACGTCACTCGACACCAACCACCACCCCCTCGGCAACGCCGACCGTTCCCCCCTCTCCAGCACCGTCACCACCGATCGGTCCAGGACGCGGCGGCAGCAGCGGTGGTTCCAGCCGCCCATCACCGCAGCCGACACCAAATCCCGCGCCGAATCCCACCCCGACGCCGACAATTCCGTCGGCGTGCCCCACCAGCAACACTCCCCCGACGGATCCCGTCCTCGCGTTCGGCTCGATCGCCCAGTACTCCTCGGTGCCGCTGGCACAGGGGCGCGACTGCACCGGATTCCGCGCCTACCTGTCGACAGGTCTCCCCCAGTACGACTCGCAGTCCTATGAGTTTTTCGGACACCTTGTCGGCAGTGACGGCAGCATCAACGCGATCGCCTTGATGTCACAGGGAAACTCCGTCATCCCGGGCCTTCAGGTACCCCTGCTCACCATCGAAGAGTCGGGGCTCATCTTCAACCGCCTCGACCAGAACACCGGCCCCGCGTTCGGTGGAATCGATGGCCTTGCCGGCATCACCGTCCCCACGACCATCAGCTACCAGCCCTGGCGCATCCACGTCGAACAGCAGAACCACGGACAACCAGCTCAGACGGTTGACATGAGGGTCGTTTCCGGCACCATCGGCGCCGTCGGCGCGCTCTACGAGCTCACCGTCTCGCTCGACACCGGGATCTACCAAACCGGCGTCAGCGAGCCGACCACACTGACCATCCGAGCACGCGACACGACTGGGATCATCCAATGGGGATACGGACCAAACGGGTTCTTCCCGCTGTGGATGTTCGATGGGGCGCCGCTGCCGGCATCCGGTGGCCCGATCACCACGACTGATCAGCGCACCGCGATCATGAACACGTATGGCGGAGACATCGGCCGGTATCTCGCTGCTACCGGTGACCCGATGGCCGGGCAGGGCTCGCACTACTACTCGATGCCGCTCGTCGAGGTCGAGTCGTGGTCGATTCAGATCGGATCGGCGTACGCGAGCGGCGGCACGGGCGGCGTGCTGTTCTTCGATAATCTGACCGAGACCTACAACGATTCCGCGAAGTACATCGTGAGCAACGGGTATGCCTGGACAGAGTTCTCGGTCCAGCTGCCCGATACCGAACAAGGCATGCTGATCGCGGTGACGGGCCAGCAGGACGTTGGAAATCTCTACTACGCCATGCTCGGCGGTGCCGGATCTTCGCAATCCGCCAACGGCACGCTCCAGCCGACCGCCAACTGGCCGCAGGGCGCGATCCACATCACGCCCGATCCGGCAAGCGCGTGGACCTCGCCGCATAGCTGCTACGTCTATGAACTCTCGTACGCGGTGACGTTGGATGCCTCAGCGTCACGTCCCGCTGCAGACCTCGTGTTCCGGGCCACCGCGCACGATCAGGAACTCAATGCCCTCGGACGCGCGGTCTACGAGGGACTTTTCTCCTACTCCGGTACGCTCGGCGGAAAGGCCGTCAGCGGGTACGCCTGGGGCGAGATCCAAGGGCGACCACCGGCCGGGCATCCGACGCCACCGAACTGCTGAAGCCGGACGCAGAACGGGTCCCTCTGCACCATTGCTCAGAGGAACCCGTTCTCATCGTCACGTGCTGCCACGCTCTCCCAGTGCCGGGAACCGTCTCATCCGACATCCGGTACGCACGCGCGCGGCACGCGAAGTCGTTATCCAACCTTGTGGAGCCACACCACGGGTGCATCGTCACTGGCGTGACGGAAGGGTTCGAGTTCGTCATCCCACGCTGACCCGAGTGCGACCTGCAGTTCGCGCTGCATGTCGCGGACGTCGCGTGCCGCGAGCTCCATCGCATACCGGATGCGATCCTCGCCGACGACGACATTGCCGGCGGCATCCGTCTGCGCGTGATGGATTCCGAGATCGGGAGTGTGCATCCACCGGGCACCATCCGAAGCGGCCGACGGATCTTCGGTGACCTCGAAACGCAGGTGCTCCCAGCCGTGCATCGCGGAGGCGATTGCTGCCCCGGTTCCGACCGGTCCCGACCAGAAGTACTCGGCACGCCGTGCACCGGGGAGCACAGGCTGGTCCGCCCAGTCGAAGTTCACCGCACGACCGAGCGCGCGACCCACCGCCCACTCCAGGTGGGGGCACAACGCCCGTGGCGCGGAGTGAATCATCACCACACCGCGCGTCATTGATGTAGCCATATCGATCTCCGTTCCGAGGTGCGTCTTCCCCAACGTCCTCAGGAGATCTGTGGCTGTTCTGTTATCGGGCCCATTATCGCCTGGGGCGAGCCGAATCACAAGCCTGTCATTCCGACGTGACCGCGGCGCGAACTGGGGCTTTGCCCGAGACCGCCCGTCTGAAAGGCTGGGTCGGGGGCCACACGCGACTCTCGCAGCGCGCCTCCTCTGGCGCGCTGCCCAAACCGAAGGAGACGCCCATGGAGGCAGCCGGTTTTGTCGGCATTCTGATCATCATCGGGGTGGCAGTCGTCGCAGCGATCATCGTTGCGCTCATCGGCCTCCTGCTCGCGAGGGCGTGGATCAAGGTGGCCCGCGCAGACGAAGCCCTCGTCATCTCGGGCCGCAAGCAGCGCGTCCAGACCACAGTGATGGATGCCGACGGCACCAGCAGGTCGGAGATGACCGAGTCCCCGGTCACCGTGATCGTCAACGGCAAGTCGCTCGTGAATCCCCTCACACAGCGCCACGAGATCATTTCGCTGCGCTCTCGCCAGGTCTCGCTGAATGCCGAGGCCCAGTCGCTCGACAACGTCACGCTCAACGTCGATGGTGTCGCGATCGTCAAGATCGGATCCGACCCGCTGTTCGTCCGCCGCGCCGCCGAGCGTTTCGCGTCACAGGACAAGGCGATCGAGCAGTTCACCACGGAGCAGCTCGAGGGGGCGCTCCGTGGCATCGTTGCGACACTGTCGGTCGTCGAACTCATGCGGGAACGCAAGAAATTCTCGGATCAGATCGCCGTCGATGTCTCCCATGAACTGGCCGAACAAGGTCTCATCCTCGACTCGTTCCAGATCAAGGGAATCACTGACGCGATGGGGTACATCCAGTCCCTCGGAGCGCCGGAGATCCAGGCCAAGCGCCAGGCCGCCGAGATCGCGCAAACCAACGCCGACCGCGCGATCAATCAGAAGAACATCGCGAACCAGGAAGCGAATCTGATCGAGCAGACGGCACTGGACACCAATACCGCCAATGCGAACGCCGGTATCGGTCGCGCTCGTGCTGAGGCCGAACAGGCTGAGCAGCTCGCGAGAGCTCAGGCTGAACAGGCGGTCTTGCAGCAGCAGGCCGAGAACCGGCAGGCCCAACTGGATGCCGACGTCAAGCGCGTCGCCGACGCTCAGCGCTACGAGGCCGAGACCCGGGCGCAGGCCGAGCTCTACACCCGCGAACGTGCCGCAGAGGCTGCCGCGATCGAGAAGATCAAAGAGGCAGAGGCTCGCACGCGGATCGCCGAGCAGCAGGCAGAGGCAGACCGCGCCCGCGCCGCGGGAGAGGCTGCCGCTGCCGAGGCGCGCGCCGCCGGTGAGGCTAGTGCTCTGCGTGCGCTCGCGGACGCAGAAGCCACGGCGAGGCGCCTGCGTGCCGAGGCGGAGGCCGACGCGATCCGGGCCGAAGGTCAGGCCCGCGCCGAATCGATCGAGGCCGAAGCAGAAGCCATCGCCTCCAACCAAGAGGCGATTCTGTCGCAACGTGTGCTCGATGTGCTCCCCTCGATCATGGCGGAGTTCGCGAAGGGTTACTCGGCGATCGGCAACGTATCGATCGTCGGCGGCGGCTCAGGCGAGGAGGGCGCATCCCGCGTCATCGGCGCCGACAGCGCGACAGCCATGAAGTCGGTCTTCGACAGCGTGCAGGCAGCGACCGGCATTGACCTCGCCGCCATCATTCAGGGTCAGACTGTCGGCCGCGCCTTCGGTACTGGCATGGCGGATGCAGCTGGCGGAGAAGCATCCGCGCCGGTTGTTGCCTCTCGGCGCACATCCAAGCCGAAGGCGGAGTAACGCTCGACGGCAACACCCCCACAACGAACAGAACCCCGCCAGCAAGCGGGGTTCTGTTCGTAGGGCGGGTGGGACTTGTCCCTTTCGCCCCTCCACGGCCCGCTCCGCGACCCGCGGAGCCTCCGGCGAACGGGGCCCACCCACGAGTGCGCTCGACGGCAACACCCCCACAACGAACAGAACCCCGCCAGCAAGCGGGGTTCTGTTCGTAGGGCGGGTGGGACTTGAACCCACGATCGTCGGGTTATGAGCCCGCTGCCTTGACCAGCTTGGCCACCGCCCCCTGCCAGATCAGCGTACCGGGCGTCCGCTCACGACGAGGACTTCTGCCCGTCGTCGGATGAATCGTCGGACGAGCTTGCGCGCGTGAACGGTAGCTCCAGACTGTCGCTGATCACCTGCGGGTGGTTGCGCGCCAAGCTGATAACTCCGTAGATCGCCAGTGCGCCGGCGATGCCGAATCCGATGAAAGCCCACAGTGGCGCCGTCTCGGCCTCTTGCAGTACGACCAGGCCGATCGCGACCGCAACGATCGGGTCGATCACGGTCAGACCCGCAATCACGAGATCGGGTGGTCCCAAGCTGTACGCCGTCTGGACGAAGTAGGCCCCGACCGCCACCGCAGCCAGCAGGGCAACGACGCACAGCAGAGTGAGCCAGTCGAAGTTCTGGTCGCGGATCCGACTCAAGACGACTTTCGCGAGCGTCGCCACGAACCCGTACAGAACCCCGGAGGCGACGATATAGAACAGCGCGAGGCCGTGCTTGCGGAAAACGAGCCAGAGAACGGCGAAGATGACGATGGTAACGGCCAACAGGCCGAGGATGATGAGCAGCTGCGCTTGGGTGACGGGACGCTCGGTGGCGAAGAACGCCGCAATCGTGACGAAGATGAAGATGCCGCCGACCGCGGCAACGATCGACCGGATGGATTGGCGGGTCGGGCGGTGTCCGCTGATGCGCGCGTTCAACAGCGTCGTGATGACCAGCGAGACGGCGCCGAGAGGCTGGACGACGATGAGCGGCGCTACGGAGAGTGCAGCCAGCTGACACACGATGGCCAGGCCGAGCATGATGGTGCCTGCGAGCCACGACGGCCGTCGCAGCAAGTTCAGCAGGTGGTTGCGGTCGAGTCCGTTCCCACCGGACCGGCCGGTGACCTTCTCGACCTTCTGGACTCCCCGGTACTGATACTGGGCGCCGAAGGACATGAAGATGGCGCCGAGCAGCGCGAGAGGGATCCCGGCGAGAATAGCGGGGTCGCGGAACGCCTCGGTGATCTGGTCGGTCACACTTGCCGACACGGTCAGGAGGAGCACCTCTCGACCCTATCCCGGCGTCGGCCAGACACCGCGTGTCTCAATAGGCTTGTCGCATGGCTGTTCTCGCGATCCGCATCATGGGCGATCCCGTCCTTCACGCTCCCGCCGCTCCCGTCGCCGAGATCGACGATGACATCCGTCAGCTCGTCCAGGACATGTACGAGACGATGGATGCCGCGCCCGGCGTGGGTCTCGCCGCCCCTCAGGTGGGCGTGGGGCTTCGGATCTTCACGTACAGCTACACCGATGACGACGGTGCGCCATGGCGCGGCGTCATCATCAACCCGGAACTGTGGATCGCTCCCCTCGAGCCGGGCGAGCCCGATCCCGACGAGGAGTCTGAAGGCTGCCTGTCCTTCCCTGGTGAGCGCTTCCCGCTGCGGCGCTCCGAGCGTGCCCGGGTTACTGGAATCGATCTCGAGGGTAAGCCGGTCGACATCGAGGTGGACGGCTGGCGCGCCCGCATCCTGCAGCACGAATTCGACCACCTCGACGGCGTCCTTTATGTGGACAGGCTCGGCGACCGCGACTGGCGAACCGCTCAGAAGATCTCTCGCAAGCGCGGTTGGGGAACACCGGGAAACTCGTGGATGCCGGGAGTCGACGACCTCGACGCCTGAACCATCCACGAGGATAAGTAATGGCTCCCCGGCTTGGACTCGAACCAAGAACCTATCGGTTAACAGCCGATTGCTCTGCCAATTGAGCTACCGAGGAATATGCCCGCCGCAGCAGGCAACCCCACTATCTTAGCAAAGCCGACAGGGTGTCAACGACGCGGGCCAACCTCTCGGCGCGCCGTCAAGACACGACGAAGCGGCGGTCAGCTTCTGCGCTCGGCGTCCAGATGAGATCGTTCGTGCCGTGGCCGAAGGCGACGACGTGTCCGCCTCGCAGCACGAGCACGTTGGCATCGAGTTCCTTCACAGCTTCGGGGTCATGCGTTGAAATCACGGCGGCCATGCCGGTGTGATCGCGCCGCCGCGTGATGGCCTCGCGTGCCGCTTTGCGGACTTCGACATCGAGATTCGCGAATGGTTCGTCAGCCACGAGAACTCGCGGATCGACGACGAGGG
The DNA here is from genome assembly GCF_001898325.1 of Microbacterium sp. 67-17. Classification (GTDB taxonomy): domain Bacteria; phylum Actinomycetota; class Actinomycetes; order Actinomycetales; family Microbacteriaceae; genus Microbacterium; species Microbacterium schleiferi. The sequence continues at coordinate 108,239 of NZ_MKTR01000013.1, read as the reverse complement.
CTCGGGCCAGAGCCACGCGCTGACGCATCCCAGCTGACAGCTCGTACGGGAACTTACTGGCAGCACCGAGGGGAAGCATGAGCTCATCGAGCAGCCCGGCGACCCGGATCGCAAGGGCCTTCTGATTGATCCGGCGCTCTCGCGAAGTGATCGGCTCTGCAATGACCTCTGAGACCGTCAGCCGGGACGGCAGGTGAGCTCCCGCAGATTGCGGCAGGTATCCGGCAAAGTAGGTCAGTTCACGGATGGCCCTGCCCGGCCGTCGCACCGAGATGCCGTCGACGAGCGCGTCTCCCCCGGTGACCGAAACCCCCTCGTGTGCACGACCGGCAAGTACTGAGAGCAGACTCGACTTCCCGGCACCGGTAGGACCCATGAGCGCCAGGACCGAACCGCGCGCCACCGTGAAGGTGATCCCGTCGATGAGCTTGTCGGTCTCACCGCGACCGGAGTGACTGATCGAGAGGTCCGAGCACACGATCGCCGCTTCGGTGGCTCTGCGACGAGGAGACATACCCTCATCCTGCCGTGCCGTCGCGTCGGGATCCAGTCTGGACTCCGGCGCGATCAGCGTTCGACGTCACCTGTCCAGCGCTGCCGCTCGAGGTCGAGCTCGCGCAATTGCAGCCGAATCCGGCGCCCCTCCTCCGAGTCCGGGGGCACACGCTGGACCGCGCGAACCAATTCTGCCTTCTCCGTGTCAACGCGTCGCACGATGAGTCTGCGCATCAGGTCGGATGCAGACGCCGCAGCATCCGTCTCACCGAGAGCCGGGAACGCCGACATCAGCAGCTCCGAGCCGAGAGCGCGGTAGGGCTCGCGGATGGTGTCAACAGCCTGCACTGCCCATCCTGCTCGCGTGTAGTCGGGCGCATCGACGACGGCGGCACGAACGGCATCGAGCGCAGGATGCTGGAACGCCGCTCCCAGGGCGCGCCGGACGGTCGCATCGTCGAGGCGGTGTCCGAATTGCAGCGCAGCCATGAGCGCGTCGCGCTCAATCACGACATCGCGCGTGCGAGGAAGCGACGCGATCGTCGGGACCAGCACCGGTGCGGATGCCGCGGCAGGTCCATCATCCGGATGCTGGCGCTCGGTTGCCGCACCGTCGCTCCCCCGTCGCTGCGGCGCGCCACCCGCGTCGCGGGAGCGGAAAGCCCGAGTCACCGCAGCGCCCACCTCATCGAGGTCGAGTCCGATCCGGCGCGCAAGCACACGAACGTATCCGGGCCGCAACGAGGGGTCTCGGATGTCGGCGACCACCGGCGCCGCCGCCCGAAGCGCCGCAGCCCGCCCCTCTACAGTTCCGAGGTCGTACTGTGCGAGACGCTGGTCGATGACGAACTCGAACATCGGCGCTTTGGTCGTCATGAGGGCGCGCACCGCATCGTCGCCGCGGGCGAGGCGCAGATCACACGGGTCCAGCCCGTCCGGGGCCACAGCGACGTAGGTCTGTGCCGAGAAGCGCTTCTCGTCGGCGAAGGCCCGCAGGGCAGCCTTCTGGCCCGCCGCATCGGGATCGAAGGTGAAAACGACCTCTCCCCCGCTCGAGTCATCACCCATAACGCGCCTGAGCACCGTGATGTGGTCGCTGCCGAAGGCAGTGCCGCACGTCGCAATCGCCGTCGTGATGCCGGCGAGGTGACACGCCATGACGTCGGTGTAGCCCTCGACGACCACGACACGGTGCTCCCGAGAGATGTCACGCTTGGCCACATCGAGGCCGTACAGCACCTGCGACTTCCGGTAGATCGACGTCTCCGGCGTGTTCAGATACTTCGGGCCCTGGTCGTCTTCGAACAGCCGTCGCGCACCGAAGCCGACGACTTGGCTCGTCACATCACGGATCGGCCAGATGAGTCGGCCACGAAAGCGGTCGTACCGCCCGCGCTGGCCTTGCGAAAGCAGTCCGGCAGCCAGAAGCTCCTCACGCGTGAACCCTTGCGCAGCGAGGGCGTCCGACAGGTTCGACCAGCCCTTGGGCGCAAAGCCCACCCCGAAATGAGCAGCGGCAGCAGCGTCGAACCCTCGCTCGCCCAGAAACCGGCGTCCGATCTCGGCCTCGGGCGTCAGAAGTTGGGCGCGAAAGTACTCGGCAGCAGCAGCGTTTGCCGCATAGAGGCGACTGCGTCCCGAGTTCTCCGGGGCTGCGCCGCCCTCCTCGAAATGAAGGGTGTACCCGATGCGGCCAGCCAGGCGTTCGACGGCCTCGGTGAAGCTCAGATGGTCCATCTTGCGCAGGAACGAGTACACGTCGCCCGACTCGCCACACCCGAAGCAGTGATAAAAGCCGACCTGTGGTCGCACGTGGAAGCTCGGACTGCGCTCGTCGTGGAAGGGGCACAATCCCTTCAGCGAACCAACACCAGCGGACTTGAGCGCAACACGTTCGCCGATCACATCCGCGATGTTCGTGCGCGCCTTCACCTCGTCGATGTCGGCCTGAGCGATACGTCCTGGCATCCGGACGCCCTACTGTGCCCGCGTCGGCGTGCGAGGTACCCAGATCCCGAGGGATGCGACATCGACGTCGCCGACAAGCCGGCCGTGCCACGAGATCGCATGCTGATCGGTCAGGCTTGCGACCTGATCGACGATCGTGCGGCGCCGCTCGCGGTCGCTCGCGGCATCATCGAAATCTTCGCGGTGCACGGCATCCAGCTCGTGCGGATTCTCCCAGAGCGCTGTGGCCAGGCGCTTGAGCAGGCGCCGCTGCTCCTTGTAGAGCGCCTTACGACCATCGATGCTCACCACCACAGCACCAATGATGCCCTTGAGCACCCCCATCTCGGCCTCGATCACGCGAGGCACCACAACGTGAGCATGGAAGCGCGTCAGATCCGGGCCTCCGGCGGCCGCGCGGGTCGCCGTCACGGCGGCACGGGCGAAACGTCCGATGAGGTCGCTGGTCAGGTTCTTCAGGCGCGCAAGGTCGGAGCGGGTGCCCGAAAAACTCGCGACCCATTCAGGCATCCGCATCAGGCGATAGAGGGCATCTTCGAGCTCGTCTCGCGCGAAGTCGTAACCCACCCAGGTCTGGATCGCGGTGATGAGAGCGTCATGCTCGGCAGGATCGGCCAGGCGCGCCGGATCGAGGTAGCCGTTGACAATCGCGTCTTCGAAATCGTGGACCGAATAGGCGATGTCGTCGGAAAGGTCCATCACCTCGGCTTCGATGCAGCGCACGCGCCCAGGAGCTCCCTCGCGCATCCAGGTGAAGACCGCCTCGTCCTCGTCATAAACCCCGTACTTGAGCCGCCCTCCCGGGTCGGGGAGCGGATGCTCAGAGGTCCAGGGGTATTTGCACGTGGCATCCAGGCTGGCGCGCGTGAGATTCAGTCCGTGGCTTCGACCGTTCGCGTCGATGACCTTGGGCTCCAGACGTGACAGGATCCGCAGGGTCTGCGCGTTCCCCTCGAACCCGCCGATGTCTTCTGCCCAGTCGTTCAGAGCGCGCTCCCCGTTATGACCGAAGGGGGGATGCCCCAGATCGTGACTGAGGCACGCGGTGTCGACGACGTCGGGGGCCAGTTCGAGCGCCGTGGCAAGCTCGCGTCCAACCTGGGCGACCTCGAGCGAGTGGGTGAGACGGTTACGAGCGAAGTCGGCCGGGCTTGCCGGGCTCAGAACCTGGGTCTTGGCGGCAAGCCTGCGAAGCGCGGCCGAATGCAGCACGCGCGCTCGGTCCCGCGCGAAACCGTCCCGCTGCGATCGGTGGTGCTCGCCGTAGAAGCGTTCGGCATCGGCATCCGCATACCCGCGATGCACCGGGATGCCTCGCTCAGCCACCGCTGTGGTCCAGTTCGGCGTCGGCCAGCGCGCACGAGTCGACGCCGTCAATGTCCTGAGAGTCGAGCCAGCGGTCCGGAAGCGCGGGGCGCTTCGGGCTTCCGGCTCGCCCACGCTGACCCTCCGCGGCCGTTCCGGGATAGGGAGCTTCGAGATCCAGCTCCGCGAGAAGCTCGTCGATCTCGGCGATGGAGGATGCCGTTGCGAGCCTGGCGCGCAGGTCACCGCCCACCGGATAGCCCTTGAAGTACCAGGCAACATGCTTTCGGATGTCGCGGCATCCACGGCCCTCGTCCTCGAAGAACTCCACCAGAAGCTCAGCATGCCGACGGAAGGCGCGGGCGACGAAGCCGAGGTTTGCATCGACGATCGGTCCGGCATCCACGTCGAATGCCCGTGCCAGCTCTCCGAACAGCCAGGGCCGCCCGAGGCATCCGCGACCCACCACGACGCCGTCACACCCTGTCTCGGCCATCATCCGTGTCGCGTCCTCGGCTGCCCAGATGTCGCCGTTGCCAAGCACCGGGATCGAGCTCACGTGCTCTTTGAGGCGGGCGATCGCTTCCCAGTCAGCCTCACCCGAGTAGAACTGGGCGGCTGTGCGGGCGTGAAGTGCGACGGCGGAGACCCCGGCATCTTCGGCGATCCTGCCGGCCTCAAGGTAGGTGAGATGGTCGTCATCGATTCCTTTGCGCATCTTCACCGTCACGGGGATCGGTCCCGCTGCGGCGACGGCGCGCGTCACGATGTCGCGGAACAGGCCGAGCTTCCACGGGAGGGCGGCACCGCCTCCCTTGCGCGTGACTTTGGGGACGGGGCATCCGAAGTTCATGTCGATGTGATCTGCGCGGTCCTCCTCGACAAGAACCCGTACCGCAGCCTCCACCGTGGCAGGATCCACGCCGTACAGCTGAATCGACCGCGGCGTCTCGGACTCGTGATGAGTGATCAACCGCATCGTCGTCTCGTTGCGCTCCACGAGCGCACGCGACGTGATCATTTCGCTGACGTAGAGGCCCGCGCCGTACTCGCGACACAACCGCCGAAACGCCGTGTTGGTGATCCCGGCCATCGGTGCGAGCACGACCGGCGCATCGACCGTGATCGGACCGATGCGCAGCGGCGCGACGGACGTGGCGGACGGTGATGAGGGCATCCACCCATTCTCCCAGACCTGCGCGTTGCCGCGCCGCGCTGTCCCTCGGGGGCGACGGTAGCCTGAACCCATGACCGACGTGCAGCAGGTTTCCCTCCGCGACATCCCCTTCACGACAGCCGACGGCGACACGGCGACGCTGGCCGACTACGGTGACGGTGTCGTGCTGGTGGTCAGCGTCGCCTCGAAGTGCGGTTTGACGCCACAGTACGAGCAACTCGAGCAGCTACAAAAGACCTACGGCGCTCGCGGATTCACCGTCATCGGGTTCCCCTGCAACCAGTTCATGGGGCAGGAGCCGGGCAGCATGGACGAGATTCTCGACTACTGCGCGACCACCTGGGGAGTGTCGTTTCCGATTGCCGAGAAGATCAAAGTCAACGGCTCGCACGCCGCCCCGCTCTACAAGGCACTCAAGAAGGCGAAGGATGCCGAGGGTAAGCGTGGGCCTGTGCTGTGGAACTTCGAGAAATTCCTGCTCACCCCCGACGGCACGGTCCACCGGTTCCGCCCGACGACCAAGCCCGACGACCCGGCGGTTGTCGCTGTGATCGAGAGCAGCCTCGTCAACTGACAGCGCTGCTTTTCTGACTCAGTGGTGGAAGCTGCCCGCTTCCTCCTCAGTCATCGGCACCGAGACGGGGTGCTTGTCGAAGTGGGCGATGGCGTCGCGGTAGTCGTTCATCAGAAGGGATGCCTCGTCTCGGCTGAATCCGGCGCGAACGAGGATGCGCTGCACTGCCATGTCCTCGCGGTGCGCGGGCATCGTGTACGCGGGCACCTGCCATCCGCGGGTACGAAGGCGGTCGGCGAGATCGAAAAGGGTGAACGGATGCTCCACTCCCTCCTTGAGCTTCCACGACACAGCCGGGATCCCCACCTCCGGGCTGCCGTCGTTGATGATGTCGAAATGGCCGAGCGCCGCGATCTCTGTTGCCAGGTACATCGCCGTGTCGTAGCAGGCCTGCTGGACCCGACGGTAGCCCTCTTTTCCGAGGCGGATGAAGTTGTAGTACTGAGCAATGATCTGACCGCCCGGCCGCGAGAAGTTCAGCGCGAACGTGGGCATGTTGCCGCCCAAGTAGTTGACCTCGAAGATCAGGTCCTCGGGAAGGTCTGACGCATCACGCCACACCACCCAGCCGACGCCCAGCGGCGCGAGACCGAACTTGTGACCGGACGCGTTGATCGACTTGACTCGCGGGAGACGGAAGTCCCAGATAATGTCCGGCGCGGTGAAGGGAGCGAGGAATCCGCCGCTGGCACCGTCCACGTGCATCGGCACATCAAGACCGGTGCGCTCCTGAAGACCGTCCAGCGCGTCACTGACCGCCTGGACAGGCTCGAAAGCCCCAGTGAACGTCACCCCGAGCGTCGGCACAACACCGATCGTGTTCTCATCAACCCGCTTGAGAACCTCCTCGGGCGTCATGATCAGCCGATCCCCTTCCATGGGGATTTCCCGAAGCTCGACGTCCCAGTACCGGGCGAACTTGTGCCAGCAGACTTGCACCGGCCCGCAGATGAGGTTGGGCTTGTCGGTCGGCTTACCTGCCGCCCGCTGCCGCTCCCGCCACTTCCACAGCAGCGCCATTCCGCCGAGCATTGCGGCTTCGCTGGAGCCGGTCGTGGATGTTCCGAGCGTGTTCGCGGCCTCGGGTGAGTTCCACAGGTCCGCGAGAATGTGGACGCACCGAGCCTCGATGGCTGCGGTCTGCGGATACTCGTCCTTATCGATCATGTTCTTGTCGAGCGTCTCGACCATCAGCTGTCGGACCTCGGGTTCGAGCCAGGTCTGACAGAAGGTTGCAAGGTTCTGCCGCGAGTTTCCGTCGAGCATCAGTTCGTCCGAGACCACCTGATAGGCGTGACGGGCGAGGTGCTCCTTCTCCGGCATCCGGAACTTCGGCAACGCGACCGAAAGATCCGTCGACGCGAAGACCTCGTCGAACAGCTCGTCGCGGATGTTGTCACGTTCGTGAAGCATGGTCGTGCGTCCCTCCGGGTTGTGGTTGAGAGTCTTTCAGTTCCGGCCCGCACACGTCAGGGCGAAGGCGGCGTGTTCGGCCCCGGCTCCGGTTCGTGTACGTGCGAGACATCGGGATGCACCTTCCAGCTCGGCTTGCGCACCGCATACAGGATGAACGGCCAGATCCCGAGGGCGACGATCCCCCCGACAAGGAACAGCGTGTATGGCAGCTGTCCGACGCCACTGCCTGCCGGTTCGACGAAACCGATCAGGAACGCGAGCAGGCTCGCGACGAACCCGATCCACCCGACCACCGGCATCGCGGGAACCCGGAATCCCCGCTGCACGTCCGCATGCGTGCGCCGCAGACGCATGGCGGCGAGGAACATGACCATGTACATGATCAAGTACAACTGCACTGCCATCGCCGAGAAGATCCAGAACACGCTTTGCACCGATGGGATCATCGCGAAAACGATCGCCAGCACCGTCACGATGAGCCCCTGCACGATCATGATCGGCGACTGCATGCCGTACTTGTTGGTGCCCTGCAGTGCCGGTGGGAGGTAGCCCTGGCGGCCCACCAGCAGGAGCCCCTTGCTCGGTCCGGGGATCCAGGTGACGACGGAAGCCAGGATGCCGAAGACGATGAGTAGCGACATCACCGTCGTCGCCCACGGGATGCCCAGCTGCTGGAAGAACACGTCGAAGGCCTGCAGCACCCCCTGGGTGAGATTGACCTTGTCGGCAGGGACGCCGACCGAAATCGCCAACGTCGGGAAGATGAAGACAATGAGGATCAGAACCGCGGAGAGCACGATTGCGCGCGGAAAGTTGCGGCGCGGCCGATCCATCTCATTGACGTGAACGGCGTTCATCTCCATGCCGGCGTACGCCAGGAAGTTGCTCACGATGAGCACGATGCTCGTGATCCCGGTCCACGCTGGCATCCAATCCGCGGCCGCCGGCGCGGGCAAGTTCGACGCTCCTCCCCCGGTCAGGAACAAGATCGCGAACACCACGAGGCCAACCGACGGCACGATCGTCCCGGCGAGGAATCCGATACTGCTGACCGATGCGAAGGCCTTCACACCACGGAAGGCGATGAGGGTCGATCCCCAGTACACGACGAGGATGACGAAACCGGTGAACAGGCCATTGCTAGCCAGCGCGGGGTTGAACACGTAGGCCAGCGCCGTGGCGAAGAACGCGAGCTGCGCCGGGTACCAGACGACGTTCTGGATCCACTGCTGCCAGATGGCGCTGAAGCCCATGCGGTCCCCATACGCTTCCTTGACCCAGACGAAGACGCCTCCCTTCCATCCGCTCGCGAGTTCCGCTGCCACGAGTGCCACGGGGATCATGAACACGATGGCGGGCAGGATGTACAGGAAGACGGATGCCCAGCCGTACACCGCCATGGCAGGCAAGCCGCGGACGCTCGCAACGGCGGTAGCGATGAGCAGTGCCATCGTCGTTGCCGACATTCCTATGGCCGGCGCGGCCGCCGTGCGAGAGCGTGGTGCAGTGCTCATCCTTCAGCCCCCTTGCTGTGCGTAGGTCGCACTCCCTCGTACCTGGATTACTCCCGGCGCGCATGCAGACACAGGGACGAAGGTCACGTGGGGACGGGGGGCCTCACCACACCTGGCGTCGCGGGCTCAGAGGGCAGGAGGCTCGGGAGTATCGATCGCTCCGCCGAATCGTCGGTCCCGGCCAAGGTAGAGGTCGATTGCTCGCCACAGGTCAGTCCGGGAGAAGTCCGGCCACAGGGTGTCGAGGAATACGTACTCCGCGTATGCCGACTCCCAGAGGAGGAAGTTCGATGTGCGCTGTTCGCCGCTGGACCGAATGAAAAGGTCCACGTCCGGCATCTCCGGCTGGTAGAGCCGACGCGCAATGAGCTTCTCGCTCACCGCAGAGGCACGCAGCCTGCCCGCGGCGACATCGTCGGCGATCGAGCGCACCGCATCGACGAGCTCTACCCGACCGCCGTAGTTGACGCACATCGTGAGCGTCAGGACGTCGTTGCCGGCCGTCAGCTGCTCGGCAAACTGCAGTTCCTTGATGACGCTCGACCACAGCCGGGGCTTGCGACCGGCCCACCGCACCCGGACGCCCCATTCGTTGAGCTGGTCACGACGGCGGTGCAGCACGTCACGATTGAACCCCATGAGGAAGCGGACTTCGTCGGGTGAGCGTGACCAGTTCTCGGTCGAGAAGGCGTACACCGACAGGTGTTTGACACCGGCTTGGATCGCGCCCGCCACGACGTCAAGAAGCGCCGCCTCTCCGGCCTTGTGGCCCTCGACACGCGTGAGGCCGCGTCGGTTGGCCCAGCGTCCATTTCCATCCATGACGATGGCGACATGGTTCGGAACCGAACCTTTGGGGAACTCGGGCGGGTAGAGACCTGTCCAATCGATCGGCCGGTAGGGCACGGCGTCACGGTGAGTGTAGGGCTTGGGGCTCATGGAGTGGGTTCCATCGTCTGAACGGCTGCCGACTGCTGTGGGGGCGGCGCAAAAGTACCGAGGTGTTCGAGCGACCGGATGCCGCGCTCGAGGTGCCACTGGGTGTACGCCGCGATCAGGCCGGATGCCGCCCCACCCGCCCCGGCGGATGCCCCGTCCACGACGTCCCACTCCCCCGTCATGAGCGCACGCAACACCCCGAGGGTCTCGGCATCCGCCCGCGCCGACCCGACCGGCGAGCAGTCTGGACACACCATCCCGCCGAGCTGGGCGACGAAGGACCTGTGCTCGCCGACGCGCCCGCACCGGGCGCACGCATCAAGCCCGGGCGCCCATCCCGACAGAGCCATGACACGAAGCAGATACGAGTCGAGGATGCTGCGCGATGCGTGCTCGCCGCGGGCAAGCGCCCGCAGGCCGCCGAGCAGAAGAAGATACTGCGGCGTCGTCGCCTCGGACTCACTGAGCCGGTCCGCGGCCTCGACCATCGCGTGCGCTGCAGTGTACCGGTCGTAGTGCAGCGCGATGTCTGCGCCGTAGGCTCCGAGGCTGTCAGCCTGCTGCACAATGTCGAGCGAGCGCCCCCGGTACAGCAGCACATCGGCGACCATGAAGGGCTCGAGGCGAGCACCGAACCGCGACGATGTGCGGCGCACGCCTTTAGCCACCGCGCGGATCTTGCCGTGGCGCCGACTCAGGAGCGTGACGATCCGGTCTGCTTCACCCAGTTTGTGGGTGCGCAGAACCACGACTTCGTCACGGTAGGTGGGCACCCCTCGATTATCCCGGCATCGAGCGACAATGGACGGGTGAACGAGCCGCTCTTCGTGATCCCGCTGTGGGCAGATCTCTCTGCTGCGGCGCTCGGCGGCCTGCAGGGAGCCCTGTTCGCGTCGGGATTCCGCGGTCAACGGCGGCTAGATCTTCTCGGCGTCGCGATCATCGGGATCGTCATGGGGATGGGTGGCGGTCTCATCCGCGACTTGCTGCTGAACGTCACCCCGACGACGTTGCAGTCGAACTGGTACCTGATCACAGCAGTCGCAGCCGCGCTCCTGGGAATGCTGCTCGCGACGATCCTCGAACGGGTCAGCTGGCTGATCGTCGGACTCGACGCTCTCGTCATCGGCCTGTTCGGCGCCTTCGGCACAAGCAAAGCGCTGTATCTCGGGCTGCCCGAGGTTCCCGCGATCTTCGTGGGCGTCGCCGCCGCGGTCGGGGGCGGCATCCTGCGTGATGTGCTGATGGGTTTGCCGGTCGCGATCATGCACGTCGGATCGCTCTATGCCGTGGCCGCGGGCGCCGGATGCGTCGTGCTCACCGTCTCGTTCTCACTCGGGGCACCGCTGACCGCCGCGGCGATCAGCGCTGTCGCCGTGACGACGGTCATCCGACTGCTCGCCGTCGTGTTCGATATCTCGCTTCCTGAGCAGCGCGCTCTCTACCGCCGGAAGGTCGCCGTCGAGACCTCCGCGATCACCGTCGTCGGCGGCACCAGAGCTGCTGACAACGGCGACGCGGGGGCAACCGGCTGACCGGCCACCCCCGCACGTGCACTCGGCTGTCAGACGGCCGCGAGAGCTCCGGACTCCTCGCGGACGCGGATCGCACGGTTCACGCCCGAGACGATGGCCTTGAGCGACGCCGTCGAGATGTCACCGTCGATACCGACACCCCACAGCCGCTCACCTTCGACCTGCAGTTCGACATAGGCCGCGGCCTGCGCGTCGCCGCCGGCGCTGAGAGCGTGCTCGACGTAGTCGTAGACGGTCACATCGAACCCCTGTTCGCGCAGCACGGACAGGAACGCGGCTACCGGCCCGTTTCCGTTTCCGCGAGCCGAGATCTCGGAATCCCCGTCACGCAGCCGCACGTCGAGGACGACGTCACCGGTCATGTCGCTCTCGGTGCGCGTTGAGAGCAACTCGAACCGGCCCCAGCGCTCGTCAGCGACGGAGCTCGGCAGGTACTCATCGGTGAAGATCGACCAGATCTGGTCACTGGTGACCTCGCCGCCCTCGGCATCCGTCTTGGCCTGCACAACCCCCGAGAACTCGATCTGCAACCGGCGCGGCAGGTCCAAGGCGTGGTCGGTCTTCAGGAGGTAGGCGACGCCACCCTTGCCGGACTGCGAGTTCACGCGAATGACGGCCTCGTAGGAGCGGCCGAGATCCTTGGGGTCGATCGGCAGATACGGGACGGCCCACAGCAGCTCGTCCACAGAGACCCCCTGCGCCACGGCGGCGGCATCCATCGACTCGAAGCCCTTCTTGATCGCATCCTGGTGCGACCCGCTGAAGGCGGTGAAGACGAGGTCGCCAGCCCACGGACTGCGTTCGTGGACGGGCAGCTGGTTGCAGTACTCGACGGTGCGCTTGACCTGGTCGATGTCGCTGAAGTCGATCTGGGGGTCGACTCCCTGCGTCAACAGGTTGATGCCGAGTGCGACCAGGTCGACATTTCCGGTGCGCTCGCCGTTTCCGAACAGACATCCCTCGATGCGGTCCGCGCCTGCCATGTAGCCGAGCTCGGCTGCGGCGATCGCGGTGCCGCGGTCGTTGTGCGGATGCAGCGAAATCAAGACGTTCTCGCGGTGGTTCAGGTGGCGGCTCATCCACTCGATGGAGTCGGCGTAGACGTTCGGCGTTGCCATCTCAACCGTCGCCGGCAGATTGATGATCACCTTCCGCTCGGGCGTCGGCTCGAAGATCTCCAGAACCTGGTTGCACACGTCGACCGCGAACTCGAGCTCGGTGCCGGTGTAGCTCTCGGGCGAGTACTCGTAGAACACCTCGGTCTCGGGTACCGTCGCCTCGAACTTCCGGCACAGACGAGCACCTTCGAGGGCGATGTCGATGATCCCCTGCTTGTCGGTGCGGAACACGACGTCACGCTGCAGGATGCTCGTGGAGTTGTAGAGGTGCACGATCGCGCGCTTCGCGCCGCGGATCGACTCGTACGTGCGCTCGATGAGATGCTCGCGGGCCTGCGTCAGAACCTGGATGGTGACGTCATCCGGGATGACGTCGTCTTCGATCAGGTGACGCACGAAGTCGAAATCAGTCTGACTTGCTGATGGAAAGCCGACCTCGATCTCTTTGTAGCCCATCTTCACCAGCAGATCGAACATGATCCGCTTGCGCTCGGGACTCATCGGGTCGATCAGCGCCTGGTTTCCGTCACGCAGATCGACGGCGCACCACCGCGGGGCCTTCGTGATCTTCGCGTCAGGCCACGTGCGATCGGGGACCGAGACGCGGATCTGCTCGTGATACGGAACGTACTTGTGCGTCGGCATCCCCGACGGCTGCTGAGTGTTCTTCATGGTGTCGCTTCTTCCTGCTTCTGGCTCGAGGTGAACGGGCCGACACGAAGCTCCGCGACGAGGAAGGCCCTAGATGGCCCCGCCGCGGCAGCTAAGAAGAAGCGAGAGTGCGCGCATGGTGCGATGTTACCAGCAATTCTTGCCGTCATCTGTGAGACGTTTGGTTGGCGATCGACACACCATGGGTATGAGGTTCACTGCTCGTCTCAGTACCGCCGCACTCGCGGCAGCATCAGTCTTGCTCATCGCAACGGGGTGCGCGGGCGGGACCGGCGCGTCAGCCGGCGCACTGGCGGGGGCGCAGATCAACCCTCCGGTCGGCGAGGTGGTCGGCACGGGAACCGTTTTGGAGGTCGCCGGAGACGTGGCGCTCTGCCTCGGGCCGATCGCCGAGTCGTATCCGCCGCAGTGCGACGGGATGCCGCTCGAAGGCTGGAGTTGGGATGGCGTTGATGGGTTCGAGGAGTCGGGAGATACGCGATGGGGCACCTACGCGGTGTTTGGAACCTTCGATGGCGACGTCTTCACCGCCACCCAGCCGCCGATCATGCTTGCTCTCTACGATCCGATGAGGCCGGAGGACCCCACCGGAGAAATCTCGGGCAATACACCGGCGGCCGAACTTGACGCGATCGCGACCGAGATACCGACCGCGCTCGGCGATCTGCTGCTTGCCACCTGGACGCAGGACGGCTACGTCTGGGCACAGGTGATCTGGGACGACGGCACCCTGCAGAGCGCCGCGGATGCCGAGTACGGCGACGGTGTCGTGATCATCCAGTCCGCCCTCCGATCACTCGGGTGAAGACCGGGCTCTGCACGTAGGCTCAGAAGCCGAGGCGGCCCAGCTGCTTCGGGTCTCGCTGCCAATCCTTGGCGACCTTGACGTGCAGTGACAGGAACACGCGGGATCCGAGGAGCGGCTCGATCTGTTCGCGGGCAGTGGCACCGACGCGTGCGAGTCGCGACCCCTTCTTGCCGATGATGATCGCCTTCTGGCTGTCGCGTTCGACCACGATGTCGGCGTATACGTCGATCAGGTCGGAGTCCTCGCGGGGTTCGACATCCTGCACGACGACGGCGATGGAGTGCGGTAGCTCATCGCGGACTCCATCGAGCGCCGCCTCGCGGATGATCTCCGCGATCCGGTCGTCATCCGACTCGTCAGTCACGATGTCGTCTGGATAGAGGGCAGGGCCCTCCGGGAGGAGGCGCAGAATCTCGTCCGCCAGAACCCCGAGCTGATCGGCTGTGACCGCCGAAAGTGGGATCACCGCTGCCCAGTCCTCACGCAGAGCGTCGACCTCCATCAGCCGCTCCGTGATCTGGTCGCGAGAGGCGACGTCAGTCTTGGTCACCAGGGCGATCTTTTTCGCCGACGCGTACCCGTCGAGAGACTCGGCGATGCGGCGGTCTCCCGGGCCGACCTTCTCGGTCGCGGGAGCACAGAAGGCGATCACGTCAACATCTCCGAGAACCTCTTCGACGAGATCGTTGAGGCGCTGGCCGAGGAGCGTGCGCGGGCGGTGGAGACCTGGGGTGTCGACGATCACGATCTGCCCGCCGGGGCGGTTCAGGATGCCGCGAATGGCCCGTCGGGTGGTCTGCGGCTTGTCGCTCGTGATTGCGATCTTCTCGCCGACGAGGGCGTTCATGAGCGTGGACTTGCCGACATTCGGGCGTCCCACAAACGTCACGAACCCGGACCGGAAATCGCTGTCGCTCACGAGCGCACCTTCCGTTCAGATGGTTTCTCGACTGTCGCAGCCGAGTCCTCAACGTCAGTAGCTGAGTGGTCTTCCGCCTCGGTCGCGGGCGGAATGCGCTCCACAAACACGGTGGTGATGCCACGGCCCTTGCCGCGGGAGGCCCCGCCGGTGATTCGCAGACCCTCGAAATCCGTCACCGCTCCGGGCTGCGGCACCTTGCCGAGCTGCTTGCCCAACAGTCCCCCGATCGAATCGACCTCGTCGTCCTCGAGATCGAGGTCGAAGAGTTCACCGACCTCCGCAAGTCCCAGTCGGGCACTCACGCGATAGCGTCCCTCTGCGACTTCGGCGATCTCGGTGGCCCGCGGGTCGAACTCGTCGGCGATCTCGCCGACCAGCTCTTCGATCAGGTCTTCGAGGGTCACGAGGCCCGAGACCCCGCCGTACTCGTCCACCACCATGCACACGTGCACGGCTTCCCGTTTCATCTGTTGCAGCAGAGTCTCGGCTCGCATCGATTCGGGCACGAACACGGCAGGTCGCGCGAGCTGTGAGATAGCGGCAGCGCGCCACCTGGCCTCGTCGCGGTAGGCGAACTGCACCAGGTCTTTGAGGTAGAGCATTCCGATGACGTCGTCGGCTTCGTCGTCGACGACCGGGACGCGAGAAACGCCCTTGTCGAGGAACAGCTCCATTGCGTCCTTCGTCGTCGTGTCAGCTTCGACGGTCACCATCTCCGTCCGCGGAATCATGACCGCGCGCACATACGTGTCGGTGAAATCGAACACGGAGTGGATGAGCTCGCGATCGTCCTCCTCGATGAGGTCCTGCGATGCTGCCTCATCCACCATGCTGAGCAGTTGCTCCTCAGAGGCGAACGATGACCCGCGGGCAACACCGGGCGTCACGCGGTCGCCGAGCGCGACCAGACCGTGAGCGAGCGGGCCCAGCACGATACGCATCGCGCGGATGACGGGGGCAGCCCCCCGGAGCAGCCCCTTGGCGTGCAACCGGCCGACGCTGCGTGGGCTCGCCCCGACCACGACGAACGAGATTCCCGTCATGATGATCGCGGCAGCGAGCATCGCCCACCAGATGCTGTCGAAGAGGATCGACAGCGCGACAGTCACCAGCACCGCTGCGGTGGTCTCAGAAAGCACACGCATGAAGCCCGCGGCGTTGGCGTGCGCCGCAGGGTCATCGGCGATTCCGCGGATGAATGCGGCATTGCGACCGGACTGACTCATCTCCTCGAGGTCAGAGCGCGAGGTCACCCCGAGTGCTGCATCCACCGCCGCCATCAGGCCGCCGAAGGCGACCAGGAGGGCGGCTGCGGCGAGCAGCAGAGCCGCGGTCACGGCTTGAGACGACGGCGTTCGGCCGCGTGGAATCGGACGATGAGGTCTCGCTGGAGAGCGAACATCTCACGCTCTTCCGCCGGTTCGGCGTGGTCGAAACCGAGCAGGTGCAGGAGGCCGTGGGTGGTGAGCAGGATCAGTTCGTCCATCGTGGAATGGCCGGCGGCCTGAGCCTGAGTCTCAGCGACCTGCGGGCACAACACGATGTCGCCCAGCAGACCCTCGGGGGTCGGCGCATCTTCCGTTCCCGGGCGCAGTTCGTCCATCGGAAAGCTCAGCACATCCGTAGGGCCGGGTTCGTCCATCCACTGGACGTGCAGCGACTCCATCGCGCCCCCGTCAACCAGGAGGATCGCAAGGTCGGCATCCGGGCTGACGAACAACTCAGCGAGGTTGTTCTCCGTGAGCCGGAGCAGGACCGTCTCGTCGACGTCGATTCCGGATTCGTTGGTGATTTCGATCGTCATCGGCGTCCTCGTTTGGGCATGTGATCGCGCGGACCGGCGGGCCGGCTCGTGCCGCGGCGCTCGGCACGATTGCTCAGCTCGCTCGCCTCGTCACGTTCGCGCTTTGCTGACAGTCGCTTCTCGTCGTACTCGGAGTAGGCGTCGACGATTCTGCCGACGAGCGAGTGCCGAACAACGTCGTCGCTCGTGAGGTAAGCGAAGTGGATGTCGTCGATCGTGCTCAGCACCTTCGTCACGAGACGCAGACCCGACGCCCCCTGGGGCAGGTCAATCTGCGTGATGTCTCCCGTGACGACCATCTTGGTGTTGAAGCCCAGCCGGGTCAGGAACATCTTCATCTGTTCGGGGGTGGTGTTCTGAGCTTCGTCGAGCACCACGAAAGAATCGTTCAGCGTGCGGCCACGCATGTACGCCAGAGGCGCAACCTCGATCGTGCCCGTCGCCATCAGCTTGGGAACGATCTCGGGATCCATCATTTCGTTCAGCGCGTCGTAAAGGGGGCGCAGGTACGGGTCGATCTTGTCGGTCAACGTTCCGGGGAGAAATCCGAGGCGCTCCCCGGCTTCGACGGCGGGGCGGGTCAGGATGATGCGGCTGACCTCTTTGCGCTGCAGCGCCTGCACGGCCTTGGCCATCGCCAGGTAGGTCTTACCCGTTCCGGCCGACCCGATACCGAAGGTGATCGTGGTGTGCTCGATCGCATCCACGTATGACTTCTGCCCCAGCGTCTTCGGGCGGATCACCCTCCCCCGACTGGAGAGAATCGCCTCGCCCAAGACCTCGGACGGGCGCGGGTTGCCATCGCTTCGCAGGATACGGTTCGAGCTGGAGACATCCGCCGGTGCCAGATCGTGGCCGGTGCGGGTCATGGTGAGCAGTTCTTCGACGAGGTCTCGCGCCGCAGCCACCGCTGCCGCACTGCCCGCCAGAGTGATCTCGTTCCCGCGAACGTGAACGTCGACATCCGGATGCTCCCGCTCGACGACGCGCAGCAGCCTGTCTTGCGGCCCGAGAAGCTGGACCATGGCGACACCGTCGGCGAACAGTCGCTCCGTGACGCGATCTCCGGATTCCGCGCTGCTGTGCGGATCAGCCACCGAGACTTCCTTCTGCGAGGTCGCCGCCGAGCACGTGGGCATGCACGTGGAACACCGTCTGCCCTGCGCCGGACCCGGTGTTGAACACGAGCCGGAAATCACCGCTGCCATGCTCTGCTGCTGCATCCTTGGCTACCGCCACCATCTCGGCCAGCAACGCGGGATCACCCGCCGCCAGCTCGGTGACGTCGCGGTAATCGGCGATCTTGGGAATCACCAAGAGGTGAAGAGGCGCTTGCGGAGCGATATCACGGATGACGAACACGTTCTCGGTCTCGCTGAGGATCTCTGCGGGAATCTCGCCACGCAGGATTCGAGTGAAGACGGAGGGCTCGGTCATGCTCTCAGTCTACCGACGGCCTCTCCCACGGGCCCAGCTACCGCCGGTACAGTCACCACCGGCCGAGGCTGGCGCTGAGCACTGCGATCGCTGCGGGGCCTGCCGTCGAGGTCCGCAGGACGTGGTCACCCAGGCGTACCAGCGTCGCACCGGCAGCTTCGAGCGAGTTCAACTCGCCGGCGTCGATCCCACCTTCAGGTCCGACGACCAGGGCGATGTCGCGACCGTCGGTCTGCTCGGGCTTCCACTCGGTCAGGCGTACCATCGCTGTCGGCTCGAGCACGAGCATCCGGGTCGTCGCTGCCCGCGCGCACAACTGCACCGTCGTCACCGGCGCGCCGACCTCGGGAAGCCACGCGCGGTGCGCCTGCTTGCCCGCTTCTCGCGCGATCTGGCGCCAGCGGGCGACACCTTTCTCACGCTTGGCTGCATCCCAGCGCGAGACGCTCCGGGCAGCCTGCCAGGGTGTAATGACATCCACACCGAGTTCCGTCGACGCCTGAACCGCAAGCTCGTCGCGGTCGCCTTTGGCAAGAGCTTGAACGAGCTCGATCCGCACGGATGGGCGGGGCAGGTCCTCCCGGCTCGTGACGCGCACGACGACCTCACGCGCCGCGACTGCCTCGCACGTGCCTTCGAGCCACACGCCAGCGCCGTCGCCGAGCGTTACCGCCTCGCCGACGCGCACCCTGCGTACCGTGGCCGCGTGATGCGCCTCAGCCCCGGTGAGGGTGACGGTCTGGCCGGTCTCGGCATCCAGCCGCTCGTCGACGACGAAATGAAGCGGCACGATCAGCCGTTCCGGAACCGATCGCGCAACTTCGAGAACAGGCCCTGATGGAACTCAGCCAGATGGGGCGCGGGTGCCTTCGTCCGCTTGGCGAACTCCTCGATGAGAGCCCGTTCCTTGGCGTCGAGCTTCGTCGGTGTGACCACATGAACACCCACGCGCAGATCACCGCGTGAATTGCCACGCAGCGGTGTAATGCCTCGACCCTTGATGGTCAGCACGTCGCCTGATTGAACACCGGGACGCACCTCGAGATCCACCGGTCCGTCCAGGCCCTCGATCGTCGTGGCCGCACCGAGAACGGCATCCGGCATCGAGACTTCGAGCGTTGCGAGCAGGTCGTCACCTTCGCGGCTGAACACCGGATGCGTCGCGACAGAGACCTCGATGTACAGGTCGCCCCGCGTGCCGCCGCCCGGTCCGACTTCACCCGATCCGGGAAGTTGTAGCCGCAGGCCCGTGTCAACACCGGCCGGAATGTCGATCGACACGGTGCGACGAGCCCGAACGCGACCCTGCCCCTGACAGGTCGCGCACGGGTACGGGATCGTCGTGCCGTACCCCTGACATGTGCCGCACGGCTGGGAGGTGACGACGTTGCCAAGCAGGCTTCGTACGGTGCGCTGGATGTGGCCCGTGCCGTGGCAGATATCGCAGCGAACCGGCGTCGTTCCGGGTTGCGTGCAGGAACCATTGCAGGTCTCGCACATGACGGCGGTGTCGACGTCGATGTCGCGATGGACACCGAATACGACATCCTTCAGGTCGAGGTCGACGCGAACCAGCGCATCCTGGCCCCGCTCCTTGCGAGATCGGGGGCGCCCGCCGCGAGCAGCGCCACCTCCTCCAAAGAAGCTCTCGAAGATGTCGCTGAAGCCGCCGAAGTCGCCCGCGCCGCCGAAACCGCCGTTCTGGCCGCCGCCCATGTCGTAGCGCTGCCGCTGCTGCGGGTCGCTGAGCACGTCATATGCGTGCGTCACGAGCTTGAACCGTTCAGCAGCGTCCTCCCCCGGGTTCACATCCGGATGAAGCTCTCGGGCCAGGCGCCGATATGCCTTCTTGATCTCTTCGGGCGACGCATCTCGCGACACGCCAAGGACCTCGTAGTGGTCAGCCACGGTCACCTTTCTGCATCCCGCGTGTGATCGCGGGCAGTTCGTACGGGCTCATCGGCCCTTTTCGTCTTCGGCCAGCAGCCCCGTGAGGTAGCGCGCTACAGCCCGCACCGCCGCAAGGTTGCTGGGATAGTCCATTCGGGTCGGACCCATCAGGCCCACGCGGGCCCTGGCGCCCGTCGCATCGTAGTCACTCGCGATGACGGATGCCTCTGACAGCCCGAACGCCTCGTTCTCACGTCCGATGCTGGCTGCGAGCCCGTTGTCGTCGGCGACCATCTCCCCCATCAGGCGAAGGATCGTCACCTGCTCTTCGATCGCCTCCAGAAGCGGGTAGATGCTTCCGCGGAAGTCGCTCTCGCGACGCGCGAGATTTGCCGCACCGGCCATCACGAGCCGATCCTGACGGAACTCGTCGAGCTCCTCCTGCACGACTCGAAGGATCTCGGTGACCGCCGACTGGTGGGCGGTGCGTGCATCACTGTCTGCTTGCTCCTCGACGCGCTTGGCTCCCTGCCGCACGCTTCGCCCAACCAGCAGTGTCGACACCTCGGCGCGAACGCGCGCGAGATCTGACTCGTCGAGGGCCACGGTCAGAAGCGCGAGGCGTTGTGACACTCGTCCCGTATCGGTGACGACGATGACAAGCACCCGGGTGGGCTCAAGTGCCACGAGCTCAACGTGCGTGATGGTCGCCTTGGCAAACGACGGATACTGCACGATGGCCACCTGGCCGGTGAGCTGTGTGAGTGCCCGCACCGTTCGCGCCAGAGCGTCATCCAGGTCTCCGGGCCCCTGCAGGAAGCTCGCGATGGCTGCGCGCTGGGCCGGTGAAAGGGGCCGGATCTCGGCGAGGTGGTCGACGAAGACGCGGTAGCCCTTGTCGGTCGGGACGCGCCCCGACGATGTGTGGGGTGCCGCGATGAGTTCTTCGTCTTCGAGAAGCGCCATGTCGTTGCGGATCGTGGCCGCGGATACGCCGAACGCGTGACGCTCGACGATGGCCTTGCTTCCGACGGGCTCGCGGGTATCGACGTAGTCCTGCACGATCGCCCGGAGCACCTGAAGCCCACGCTCGCTGACCATGTCGCCTCCTTCCGCGTCCGGCGTCGGCCATTACAGCGGCTCGACGTGGCACTGGCACTCACATCCTCAGAGTGCCAATTCTAGCGGATGCCTCTCCCTCAACGCCCCGGATCACACCGTCAGCGCGCGAACGACAGCGTCGGCCAGCAATCGTCCGGCGCGCGTAAGCACGAGGTTTCCGCGAACCGCCTCGCGACCGTCCACGAGCCCGTTCGCGACGAGACCGGCGACGGCTTGTCGGCTCTGCGGTGCCAGCTCGGAAACGGGCAGACCCTCCACCGTTCGCACCCGCAGCATCACCCGCTCGAGCAGTCGCGCCTCCTCATCGGGGACCTCCAAGCCCGCCCCCGGTGAATCGCCGGCAGCCAGCCGCTGCGCGTAGGCAGCAGGATGCCTGACATTCCAGAACCGCACACCTCCGACGTGACTGTGAGCGCCAGGGCCGAAACCCCACCAGTCGTGTCCACGCCAGTACGCAAGGTTGTGCCGCGAACGATCAGCGGGGGTCTTCGCCCAGTTGGACACCTCGTACCAGCCGTAGCCGGCCTCCTCGAACGCGGTGTCAGCGTGCTCGTACATCGCGGCCTGCAGGTCGTCGTCGGGTGTAGCGAGTTCTCCTCGTCGAATGCGGCGCTCCAGCGCAGTGCCCTCTTCGACGATCAGCGCATATGCCGAGATGTGGTCGGTCTCCAGCGCAAGGGCGGCCTCGACGCTGCGTCGCCAGTGATCGAGGGTCTCGTCTGGCGCGCCGTAGATGAGGTCGACGCTTACTGCCAGACCACTGTCTCGTGCCGCGCGCACCGCCGTCGCAACGTTCTCGGGTCGGTGCGTCCGATCGAGCGTACGAAGCACCTCGGGCACCGCTGACTGCATCCCGATCGACAACCGAGTGACTCCCGCACCGGCCAGTTCCTCGGTGACCTCGGGTGTCACGGTGTCGGGGTTCGCCTCCACGGTGACCTCGGCATCCGGCTCGATCCCGAAGCGATCCCGCAGGCTTGCCAGAATGACCGCGAGGTCGCGGGCAGGAAGCAGCGTCGGCGTTCCCCCGCCGAAGAACACCGTGCTCAGTGGCCGCGGATGGGCAGAAAGGACTCCCGACGCGAGGTCGATCTCGCGAAGCAGCGTCCCCGCGTAGTCCTCGCGGCGCGCGCCACGCAACTCCTCGGCCGTGTAGGTGTTGAAGTCGCAGTAGCCGCAGCGGACGCGGCAGAACGGAATATGGACGTATGCCGACAGCGGGGCGGTGGGTTCGATGACCGCCCCGGGAAGCGATCCGTCGCGCGGAACGGGAGCGCCGAGGGGAAGCGCTGCGCCCATCAGGGAGCGAACAGGGGCGATACCGCCGTCAAGTATGCCCGGAACAGCCGTCGCCGCCGCCCGCGGACGAAGCGCGGCACCAGCCGGTACAGCGTCGATACGGGACGGTCAAATGCGCGCACGGTGAACCAGACCTCGTCGTTGTCGCGCCACTCGACCAGGAACAGCTCCTCGCCGCTGACGACAGAGCCGCCCACGGTGCCCAGCGCAAAAGCCGTGCGCCGGGGTTCTTCGACGGCCAGGATGACGCGCAGTTCCGCATCCGCGCGGTATCCGCTGAGCCGGCCGGTCACGTGCACCGTCGCGCCGGCGCTGACATACGGAGTGCCTTCGGCGTCGAAACGCTGCTCGGCGTCGCGTCGCGACGGCGCTATCGGCGCGCCATCCGAGTCGTACGCGACCCCGGCGTAGCCGGACCCGGATGCCGGACGGATGTCAGCCAACGACAACCCGGCCCCGCGCAGCGGCGCCCACGACAAGAGCGACTCGGTCGCCGACTCGAATCGTGCCTGACCGCTACCGATCCGCCAGGACTCCTCGGCGGGGACGCTCTTCTCCGGCGGGTACTGCATGAGGTCGGGAGCCTGTGTGGCCCCGACTGCTGCATAGTCGACGGTCTCGTCCCGGAAGGTTCCGCGGCGCATGGCGATCAGACTACTTGTCTTTACCCTCGACGTCCCCCGAGAGCGCTGCGATGAACGCCTCCTGGGGGACCTCGACGCGACCGACCATCTTCATGCGCTTCTTGCCCTCTTTCTGCTTTTCGAGGAGCTTGCGCTTGCGGGTGATGTCACCGCCATAGCACTTGGCCAGCACGTCCTTCCGAATCGCGCGGATGTTCTCGCGGGCGATGATCCGCGCCCCGATGGCGGCCTGGATGGGCACTTCGAACTGCTGGCGCGGGATGAGCTTTCGGAGGCGCTCAGTCATCATCGTGCCGTACCCGTACGCCTTATCGCGGTGGACGATGGAGCTGAAGGCATCCACCTTCTCACCCTGCAAGAGGATGTCTACCTTCACGAGATCGGCGGTCTGCGAGCCAGCCGGCTCGTAGTCCAGGCTCGCGTAACCCTGCGTCTTGGACTTGAGCTGATCGAAGAAATCGAACACGATCTCACCGAGCGGCATGTTGTAGCGCAGCTCGACGCGGTCCTCGCTCAGGTAGTCCATACCGAGCAGCGACCCGCGCCGGGACTGGCACAGCTCCATGACCGTACCCACATAATCCTTGGGCAACAGGATGCCGACCTTCACCACCGGCTCCGACACCTCCGCGACACGGCCGTCGGGGTATTCGCTGGGGTTGGTGACCGTCACGGTTTCGCCGGTGTCGGTCGTGACCGTGTAGGTCACCGACGGCGCCGTGGTGATCAGGTCGAGATCGAACTCGCGGGACAGGCGCTCGGTGATGATCTCGAGGTGCAGGAGCCCGAGGAACCCGCAGCGGAAGCCGAAGCCCAGCGCGACCGAGGTCTCGGGTTCGTACTGCAGTGATGCGTCTGAGAGCTTGAGTTTGTCGAGCGCTTCGCGCAGATCCGCGTAGTCGCTGCCGTCGATCGGATAGATCCCCGAGAAGACCATGGGCTTCGGGTCGGTGTAGCCCGGGAGGGCATCGGATGCCGGCTTGCGCTGGTTCGTGATCGTGTCGCCGACCTTCGACTGGCGCACGTCCTTCACACCGGTGATCAAATACCCCACTTCGCCGACTCCGAGGCCCTTGGTCGGGGTCGGTTCGGGACTGGAGACCCCGATCTCGAGAAGATCGTGCGTTGCCCGGGTCGACATCATCTGGATGCGCTCACGCGGCTCCAGCTTGCCGTCGACCATCCGCACGTAGGTGACAACGCCGCGGTAGGCGTCGTAGACGGAGTCGAAAATCATCGCGCGGGCTGGCGCGTCGGCGTCACCGGTGGGGGCCGGGATTTCGGCGACGATTCTGTCGAGGAGTTCCTCGACACCCTGACCGGTCTTGCCGCTCACGCGCAGCACATCAGCCGGACCACCGCCGATAAGGCTCGCGAGTTCCGCCGCGTACTTCTCGGGGTCGGCAGCGGGCAGGTCGATCTTGTTGAGTACGGGGATGATGTGCAGGTCGTTCTCGAGCGCCAGGTAGAGGTTCGCCAGGGTCTGCGCCTCGATGCCCTGTGCGGCATCCACGAGCAGGACCGCGCCCTCGCACGCCGCGAGCGAGCGTGACACCTCGTAGGTGAAGTCGACGTGACCGGGCGTGTCGATCATGTTGAGGGCGAACGTGCCGGCATCCGTCTGCCATGGCATCCGCACCGCCTGGCTCTTGATGGTGATCCCGCGCTCGCGTTCGATGTCCATGCGGTCCAGGTACTGCGCGCGCATGTCGCGGTCGGAGACCACACCGGTGATCTGCAGCATCCGGTCGGCCAGGGTCGATTTGCCGTGGTCGATGTGCGCGATGATGCAGAAGTTGCGGATCTGCGCGGGCGGCGTGGCTGCCGGCTGCAGCGGCGTAGAGGCACGGGGGGACATATCCGCACGATTCTACCGGCGCCCACGCCCCCACCTTCGCCTACCGGGCGTACGGGTCCCGGTCGTTGCGCCAGCGAAGCGAGACGAAACGACGCACCGTATCCTCGAACTCATGGCGGTCGCGGTGGTTCTCGTTCACGGCATCCGCACCTCCCGCACGATGTGGCGGGCGCAAGAGCGGTACCTGATCGAGCGCGGAAACCCCGTGACAGCGGTCGATCTTCCCGGGCACGGGTCGCGGATGAGCGAGACGTTCTCACTGAGCGGTGCGTTCGCAACGATCGATGAGGCCGTTCGCCGTGCCGCAGAGGACCACGGCACCGTGTTGCTGGTCGCTCACTCGATGGGCGGACTGCTCTCGATCGAGTACGCAGGGCAAGAGGACGCCCCTCCGATCGCCGGCCTGATCGCCGCATCATGCACGGCGATCCCTCGTGGGGCCGCTTTGCAGACCTACCGCCTTCTCGCGCGCGGCTTCGATTCGCTCCCCGACCGCGGCGCGTGGCTGAGCGAACGGGTCCTGGATGCGACGCTCCCGCCCGAGACCCGGGCTGACTTCGGCGCGGGGGGCTATGCACTTGACGCGCAAGACACGGCACTGCGCAGCCTGTCGGTGCTGGATCTGCTCTCGGCGCTCGGACGGATCGAGGTTCCGCTCTGGTTCGTGAACGGCCAGTTCGACCAGCTGCGGGTCAACGAGCGCCTGTTCACACGGATCGCACCGGATGCCGAACTGATCGTGGTGCCGCGCACCAGTCACCTGGTCACCGCTATGCGTCCACGGGTGTTCAATGCGGTCCTGAACCTTGCGCTCACGACCATCGAGCAGACCTGGTAGACTCGCTGATTGGCTTGTGTGTGGGTTCTACCCTCACGATCGCTGGTGGACGCCCCTCTCTCGTCGCCGGCAGTCCATCCATCACTCGAACGAAAGAACGTCTCCACGTGGCGAACATCAAGTCGCAGATCAAGCGCAACAAGACCAACGAGAAGGCTCACGAGCGCAACAAGGCCGTGAAGAGCTCGCTGAAGACCGAGGTGCGCCGCACCCGCGAGGCCATCGCCGCCGGCGACAAGGCCGCCGCCGAGAAGGCTCTGGCCACGGCCACCAAGAAGCTCGACAAGGCCGTCAGCAAGGGCGTCATCCACGCCAACCAGGCTGCCAACCGCAAGTCGTCGATCGCCAAGCAGGTCGCGGCTCTCTGAGCCTCACGCTTCATACAAAGCCCGCCCTTCGGGGCGGGCTTTGTCGTTTCTCCGACCGTCAGCTCCCGAACTCACTGCGGGTCGCGACCACCGTGACGAGTCTCTCAAGAGCGAAGATCGGGTCACGCGATGCGCCCTTGACCTCGGCATCCGCTCGTGCCGCAGCCTGGATCGCCCGGCCCAAGGATTCCTCGTTCCAGCCCGCGAGATCCCGGCGAGCACGGTCAACCTGCCAGTCCTTCACCCCGATCCGGGCTGCGATCGCGGCTGATGACTCGCGCAGGCCGGCAACGCGCGCCATGGTGCGCAGCTTCGATGCGATCGCCGCGACAAGCGGCACCGGGTCAGCGCCGCTCGCCAATGCGTGCCGCAGTGTGATCAGCGCTTCGCCGTAGCGTCCCGCGATGGCGGTGTCTGCCACCGCGAAGGCTGTGGTCTCGACGCGACCACCGTAATACCGCCGCACGATCTCTTCGGTGACATCGCCATCCACATCCGCGATCAGCTGCTGACACGCTGCGGCAAGCTCGGTCAGATCGTCGGAGAATGCCGAGACGAGCGCACGCAAGGCTGCGGGCGCAATGCGCTTGCTCACTCCGGCGAACTCGGCGGCGGCGAAGTCGTAGCGGTCGCTATCGCGCTTGATGGCCGGACACGCGATCTCGACGGCATCCGCCGCGCCGCTGCGGATCGCGTCGAGCAGCTTCTTGCCGCGCACGCTCGCACCGGTGTGTCTGAGCACGACTGTTGCGCCTTCCTGGGGCGCATCGAGGTAGGCGAGGGCTTCAGTGAGGAACGAGTCGGATGCCTTCTCCACCCCGAAGACGCGCACGAGCCGCGGCTCACCGAACAGCGACGGCGAGGTGACGGTGAGCAGCGTTCCCGCGACATAGTCGTCGGCCCGGAGGTCGGTGACCTCGACCGCCGGATCCTCTGCCCGCACGTAGTCGCGCAGGCCCGCAATGGCGCGCTCTGCGCACACGTCTTCGGGGCCCGACACCAGAACGATAGGCGCGGGACGCGGATCACGCCACGGCACCTGTCGAATCGCCGACTTCGAGGAACTCGAGCGACGGGGTGCGGCCATGCCGAAAGCCTATCCGCCACCCGCGACAGACGCCGCGCGCTCCCGCCACAGCGCGAGGGTCTCGCCCTCCCCAACGACTGCCACGATCCCATCCTGGTCGGTGCGGCCGACGGCGCTGCCCTGCAGCATGGCCAGTGTCGTTGCGGTGGGGTGCCCGTAGGTGTTGTCGGCTCCCACGCCGATGAGCCCGATGCGCGGCGCGATCTGGTCGTACAGGCCGGGGTCCTGGTCAGCACTGCCATGGTGCGACACCTTCACGACCTCAACGACGCCGCGGATGCTCGCACGCAGCATCCGTTGCGGGTCTGCGGAAAGATCACCGAGGAAGAGCGAGCGCGGAACGCCGCCGCCCTCGATACTCACGGTCACCGATGAGTCATTGCCCGGCGGGAAAAGCACGCTCGCGCGCGGCCAGAGCACGCTCCATCGGGCGCCGCCCAACGTACCCGACATCCCTTCCTGCGCCGACACGACCTGGGCTCCCGCTTGCGCAAGATCCGCCAAGAGCCGATCGTCGGCACTTCCGTCGGTCGGACCGTGGAGCACGGTGTCAGCCCGCCCGACCACCGCCTCGGTGCCGCCGACGTGGTCTTTGTCGAAGTGCGTCAGCACGAGCAGGTCGAGGCGTGTGACGCCCACTCGGTCAAGGCATGCGCTCATCAGCGCGGGGTCGTGGCCCGTATCGATGAGCGCGGTCGCGCCCTCGCTGCGCACGAGCACCGCGTCTCCCTGGCCCACATCGCACATCAGGATCGACCAGTCGCGGGGAATTCCCCATCGCTGCGTGATCGTGGTGACCACGGTCGTGCAGGTCCAGACGGTGACGACCACGGCGAGCAGGAGCGCAGAACCGCGCCGGACGCGGGTAGACCGCGGGCTCTGTTCCGGCAGGCCGAGCGCGAGGGCGGCGAGTGTGCCCACTAGAGCGAGTAAGAGCGCACCGAGGAGGCCGCTCGCCCACGGAACGCGCGCGAAGGGTAACCCGCTCGCGACATCCGCGATCCCAGCGATCCACGCCGCCGGCAGCCATGCGAGTGCTGCCAGGCCGCTCTGCAGCACCGGTAGGGGGGCGGCGATGCAGGCGGCAAGCCCCAGCACCGTCGCTGCGGGGGCGGCGGGTGCAGCGAGCAGGTTCGCCGGCACTCCCCACAGCGGCACCGACGGATCGATGAGTACCAACAGCGGCCCGCAGGCCAGCTGAGCAGCGAGCGGCACCGAAAGAGCCAGAGCCAGCGGCGCGGGCATCACACGCGTCAGCCCCGAGGCCAGCGGACGGGCGAGCGTCAGAAGCGCCGCCGTGGCAGCCACGGACAGCGCGAACCCGAGTGAGCCCGCCAACCAGGGGTCGAAGAGCAGGAGCAGTACGACTGCCGCGCTCAGCAGCGCGACGCCGGCGCCAGCGCGACCGAGCAGGACCGCGAGCATGGCAATTCCGGCCATCATCGCGGCGCGGACGACGCTGGGCTCGGGCGTGACGAGGATGACGAACCCGACGAGCGCGCCAAGACCTGCAATCACACGCACGCGGCGGCCTGCTCCCAGCCCCGCTGCAGCGACGAACGCAATACCCACGACGAGGGCGCAGTTAGCGCCCGATACCGCGGTGAGGTGCGAAAGCGAGGATGACTTCATGTCGGCATCCGTCTGGGAGCTGACCGCTGACGTGTCGCCCACCGCGAGCCCCGGCACGAGCTCTCCCCCGCCGCCGGGAAGCCCCCCTGCGGCACGGACCAGCGACTGCCGCAGGTCGGCTGCGATGCGCAGGATGCCGGTTGGGGGTTCGACGACCTCTGTCTCGTGCGCCAGGATCTGAACGACGGCACGATCGCCCGGATACGCCGGCCTGCTCGTTCCACTGACCCGTAGCCGTGCGCCGACATCCAGCCCGCTGCTGACCTGCTCCCCCGACACGCGCACTGCCGCGTCAGCCCACCCGGAAAGCGCACCTCCATCCGACCCGACGAGCCGGATCGACGCATCGAACGCCCGCTGACCGCCCGCGCGTGGCTCGACCTTGCCGGCGACGATCGCCTCGACCTCGACGACGCGCGAGCCGCTTCCGAAGGCTTCGAGCGCGGCATCCCGCCCCGGCTGCGCCAACGCCACGTGGATGCCGACCGCGGCGCCAACCGCAAGCGCCACGACAACAACAGACAGGATACCTACGGCCGTCGGGGCACCCCGATACACGCCGCCAGCCTGCGACGTCACGGTCGACGGGCGACGTCGCACGAGCGCACCAAGCACAACTCCCCCGCCGGCACCAGCCGCCACCAGGGCAACGACCACCATCGGCGCCAGCGCAGGAGCATTCACCAACGCCAGGGCCGTCGCCCACGCCACCACAGCGGCCGGCACGAGGCGCGCGGCACGCCATCGCCGCCCTCCGCTCACCACTGCCCGCACCCTCAGACCGTGACGAGCTCACGGATCGACTCGAGCATCTTGGGTCCGATCCCGGACACCGACAACAGATCGTCGACGCTTGCGAAACGCCCGTTGCTGTCTCGCCACTCGATGATGCGTCCCGCAATGGCAGGTCCTACTCCGGGCAGCGTGTCAAGCGCTGCCTCGTCCGCGGTGTTCAGATTCACTCGACCATCGGATGTCACCCCCGCGGGTCCCGCCACCGACACCTCCCCCACCCGCGGCACGATCAGCTGCTCGCCATCGGACACAGGGCGGGCGAGATTGACTCCGGCGGCCTCGGCGTCCTCGGCGAGTCCGCCTGCTGCAGCCACGGCATCCACAACCCGCGCGTCCGGGTGAAGAACATACAGACCCGGCGCGTTCACCGCTCCCGAGACATGAACGTAGAGCGACGAGGACGCCGTGGCGACCGTGACCGGTGCCGGAGTCGTCGACTCGGCGGATGCCGCGCCCCGGACAACCCCGACGATCACCGCGATCGCGAGACCGCCAAGGGCGAGGATGACGACCGCACCGACACCCCAGCGACGTCGATCCTCGCGTACAAGCCCACCCACAAACGCGACGCTAGGCCGACCGCCGAGCCTGGGAGGAACGTGACGACCGAGCGGTGCAGAAGTTCTCGCAGACCTGCCGCGGGGAGGAAGGGTCAGTTCGTGCTGAAGCTAACGACCTTCGGCGCACGAACGATGGCCCGGGTGATCTCGCGGCCCGCGAGGGACCGGATAACACGCTCGTCTGCGCGCGCCAGAGCCTCCAGGTCGGCGCCGTCGATCTTGGCCGAGACCTCGAGCGTCGCGCGCACCTTGCCGTCGATCTGCACAACCGCCGTGACGGTGTCTTCGACCAACAGCGTCGGATCGGCCTGGCGCCACCCGACGAGCCCGACGAACGGCTCGTAGCCGAGCGCCTCCCACATCTCTTCTGCCGTGTGCGGGGCGAACAGGTCGAGGATCATTGCCACAGCCTCGGCCGCTTCCCGGACTGCGGGGTCTGCGGGTCCTGCACCGGTGTCAATGGTCTTACGGATCGCATTGACGAGTTCCATCAGGCGAGCGACGACGACGTTGAACTTCGTCTGCTCGATCAGGCCCGGCGCTTCGGCCCAGAGGCGGTGTGTGATTCGCCGCAGGGCAACATCACCCTCAGCCCAGACGACATTGGGTTCGCTCGTGACGTCCTGCGCGACGCGCCACGCACGCGAGAGGAACTTCTGCGCACCCGTCGTGGAGACATCAGCCCAGTCTTTGTCGTCCTCGACGGGCCCTGCGAAGGCGAGAGCCACGCGGAGCGCGTCGGCGCCGTGCGTGGCAAGCTCCTCGTGGAAGAGGACGAGGTTTCCCTTGCTCTTCGACATCTTCGTGCCGCCGAGAATCACCATTCCCTGGTTGATCAGGCTCGAGAAGGGCTCAGTGAAGTCGACGAGCCCCATGTCGAAGAGGACCTTGGTGATGAACCGCGCGTAGAGCAGGTGCAGGATGGCGTGCTCGACGCCTCCGATGTAAAAGTCGACCGGCGCCCAGCGCTGAGCCTCAGCCGGATCGAAGGCGACCGAGTCGTTGCCCGGCGAGAGGAACCGCAGGAAGTACCACGAGCTGTCGACGAAGGTGTCCATCGTGTCGGGGTCGCGGAGGGCCGCGGCACCGGTCTCGGGGTCGGTCGTGGCCATCCACTCCGATGCTGCACCCAGCGGCGACGTGCCCTTGGGCGCCAGGTCGAGGCCGTGTGCGTCGGGAAGCCGCACGGGCAGCTCGTCCTCGGGCACCGGAACGATCCGACCGTCCTCGGTGTGCACCATCGGGATCGGCGTTCCCCAGAAGCGCTGGCGGGAAATGAGCCAGTCGCGCAGGCGGTACGACTTTGACGCGCGACCGGTTCCGGCAGCTTCGAGCTCCTCGGTGATCCGCGTGATGGCATTGCGCTTACTCAGCCCATCCAGCGACCCGGAGTTGATCAGACGCCCCTCACCGGTGAGCGCCACACCCGTCTTCGCGGGATCGATCGATTCGATGTCATCGGCGTCCTCCGACACCGGCCCGTCTTCGGCGATGACCGGAATCGCACCCGTGGCAGGTGCCGTCGTGTCGACCACAACCCGGATGGGCAGACCGAACTCCCGCGCGAAGTCGAGGTCACGCTGATCGTGTGCGGGAACCGCCATGACCGCGCCGTGGCCGTAGTCGGCCAGCACGTAGTCGGCGGCCCAGATCGGCAGGCGCTCGC
Organism: Microbacterium sp. 67-17; assembly: GCF_001898325.1. Taxonomy (GTDB): domain Bacteria; phylum Actinomycetota; class Actinomycetes; order Actinomycetales; family Microbacteriaceae; genus Microbacterium; species Microbacterium schleiferi. The sequence continues at coordinate 76,796 of NZ_MKTR01000013.1, read as the reverse complement.
CGTTGATCGGGTTGATCGCGTAGCGGTCCAGGAACACACCGGTCTTGGGCCGATCCGTGTTCTGACGCTCGATCTCGGTCTGCTTCTGCACGGTCTCGAGGTAGTCCTGGAACCGCATCCGTACCTCGGGTGTCGACCCGGATGCGAGTTCTGCCGCCAGATCACTGTCGGGCGCGACAACCATGAAAGTTGCGCCGTAGAGCGTGTCGGGGCGGGTCGAGAAGACCGTCACCTTCTCGGCGCGGCCCTCAATCTCGAAGTCGATGTCGGCGCCGACAGAGCGGCCGATCCAGTTGCGTTGCATCTGAATGACCTTGTGGGGCCAGAAACCCTCGAGCTGGTTCAGGTCATCGAGCAGGCGGTCGGCGTAATCGGTGATGCGGAAATACCACTGGGTGAGCTTCTTCTTGATGACCTCGGCGCCGCAGCGCTCACAGTGACCATCCACGACCTGCTCGTTGGCCAGAACCGTCTGGTCGACCGGACACCAGTTGACCGGGCTTTCCTTGCGGTAGGCCAGGCCGCGCTCGAACAGCCGCTGGAACAGCCACTGGTTCCACTGGTAATACTCGGGGTCGCTGGTGTGCAGCACCCGGTTCCAGTCGAACGAGACTCCATACGAGCGGAAGCCGGCCTTCTGCTGGTCGATGTTCGCGTAGGTCCACTCCCGTGGATCAGCGCCGCGCTTGATCGCCGCGTTCTCCGCCGGCAGACCGAACGAGTCCCACCCGATCGGGTTGAGCACGTTGTAGCCGCGGTGGCGCCAGCTGCGGGCCACGATGTCGGAGTAGAGGTAGTTCTCGGCGTGTCCCATGTGCAGGTCACCCGACGGGTACGGGAACATCGCGAGCACGTACTTGCGCGGACGCGTGTCATCGGATCCACCCGCGCGGAACGGGTCGGCGGCCGCCCAGCGCTCCTGCCACTTGGCCTGGACCGCTTGCGGGTCATACCCGCCTTCGGGACCGTGGGCGGCAACGGTGTCGGTAGGGGCCATCTGACTCACGTAACGGGTACCAATCGGGATGCAGGGAAGAGGCGCGAAAGCGCACCATCCAGGCTACCGGATGCCTGGAATCACGCGCCCGGGACCACCGTCGCCCAACCGCGCGGGACCGATGCGCCAAGAGCTGCCAACGGTCCGCGCGCTTTCACGACGACCTCCGCGACCTCCGACGATGCCTGCGACAGCCAGGTGATGCCGCCGCCGGCGCCGACGTAGGCGCGATCCTGCTCGATGACGATCGAGCGAATGACCATCGCCAGATCCAGGTCACCCTGGGGTGAGATCCAACCGAAGCATCCGGCGAAGAGACCGCGGGGCGCGCCCTCGAGTCCGTGCAGAATCGACATCGCCGAGAGCTTCGGCGCCCCCGTCATGCTGCCGGCGGGAAATGTCGCGCCGAGGAGCTCGCCGACATGGAGGCCGGGGCGGAGGTCACCGGCAACCGTGCTTACCAGCTGATGCACTGCCGGATACGACTCGACGTCGAAGAGGCGCTCGACCGTGACGGTGCCGGTCTGGCAGATGCGCGAGAGGTCGTTGCGCATCAGGTCGACGATCATGACATTCTCGGCCCGCTCTTTGACGTCCGTGCGCAGGTCTTCGGCGAGTTCGGCATCCATCACCGCATCAAGGGAGCGGGGACGGGTGCCCTTGATCGGGTGCGTCCGAATACGGCCGCGGTCGACCTCGAGAAACTGCTCGGGACTCGCGCTCAGGAGAGCCCGATCCCCGATCCGCACGAAACCGCCATGGTGAGCGCTGAGGCCCCGTCGAAGACGCCGGTATGCAGCCAGCGCATCGACGGCGCCTTCCACCTCGAATCGCGTCGTGAGGCACAGCTGGTACGCGTTGCCCAGGCGGATCTGCTCGCGGCACTGCTCGATCAGAGCGGCATAGGTGATCGCGTCGTGTCGCGCTGATGCGACGACCGGCTCCGGCTGCGGAATCTCACCGGGATGCGGGAGCCGCAGCAGGTCGGCAGCGAGCTCTCCAACGTCACGCACTGCAAACACTGTCGCGCTGTATGTCGCGTGGTCGAACTCGACGACAGCGCGCACCCGCATCCAGCAGGCATCGCCGCCCGCGTCAGGAAACGACGGCGCCCCCGCTCGCCACGCTCCGCCGTCGTAGCCGAACCAGCCAACCCACCCCCCGGGCCGCGGGCCGCGATCGTCCCAGCTCGGATCGTCTTCGGCACGAGCCGCCCGCACGACCACCCGTTCGACAGCATCCGAGGCGACGGGCTCACCGATGCCGACCCAACTCCGCCCGGTCATCGCGCCGGGGCCGGCATCCAGCCAGAATGCGTGCTCGTGGCGCTGCGCCCATCCGCAGAAGACCTGCTCCGGGTCAAGCCACGCCGCTAGCGGAACGTTCGGCGGCGGCGTGGTCACGCTTCACAGGCTAAAGGCTGTCGGCGGCTCTACGCTTCAAGGATGAACGAGTGGCTCACGTGGCTGCTGGATACGGTGCAAGCAGTCGATCCGGTCGTGCGCACCCTCGTCGCGGGTCTTGCGATCATGCTCGAGACCAGTGTCTTGGTCGGACTCGTGGTTCCGGGCGACACGATTGTGATCATCTCCGGCACCGCCGTCGGCAGCCCGTGGGAGGGGGTGGCACTGGGCGTCGCAGTCGTGATCGGCGCGCTCATCGGCGAGAGCATCGGTTTCTGGCTGGGACGATTCCTCGGCCCGCGCATTCGATACTCGCGCCTGGGTGCCCGCATCGGTGAGCGTTCGTGGATCCGGGCCGAGCTGTATGTCAATCGGCGCGGCGGGATCGCGATCTTCCTCAGCAGATTCCTGCCGGTGTTGCACTCCCTGGTGCCGTTGACGGTCGGGATGACGGGCTATTCGTACCGCCGGTTCCTTGCGTGGACAGCACCTGCGTGCATCCTGTGGGCGACGATCTACGTTTCGGTCTCATCGGCCGCGGCGGGAACCTACCGCGACCTCGCCGACAGCGCCCACTACGCCGGATACATCTTCGTCGCCGCTATCGCACTTTTCGTCCTGGCCATTTACCTGGGCAAAAAGGTGCTGCACCGCATCGAGCGGCGGCACATGGATGCGGATGACGAGCGCGCTGCGTCAGAAGATGGGCCACGAAACCCGAGCCTCGATGGCATGACAGACTGAACGGGTGCCCGGACCGGAGGAAACCCCCGCGCCCCCCAAGATCCTGTGGCTCGCACGACTTGAGCGACGCTTTCACACCTGGCGGGAGCGACGCGCCCGCGCGCGTGGTCTCAGGCCCACGGTGACCCCGTTTGCGGGGTACGGCGGCGACGGCTGGATTCGGGTTCTCGGACGAGTGCTGATCGTTCCGCCACGTAAGCCGCGCGGCGGCGGGGAGTATGCCTCGGTTCGCGGTTGGCGCAGCTTTCTGGCGGTTCCGGTCGGCTTCGCCCGCGTTGACGTCACCGTGGCAGGCCAAACACATACAGTGAAGGCCGACCGCGGCGGTGTCGTGGATGTCGTGCTCGACGCCGCGCTTGCGCCCGGGTGGCAGACGTTCACGATGGCCGTCGAAGGCGGCGCTCCGGTTGAGTCACGCGTCTTCGTCGTCGCGCCGGATGCGCGCTTCGGCATTGTGTCGGATGTCGATGACACCGTGATGGTCACGGCATTGCCGCGTCCGCTTCTGGCTGCGTGGAACTCCTTTGTTGTCGACGAACACGCCAGGCAGCCGGTTCCTGGGATGGCGGTGCTTCTCGAGCGGCTTGCTCGCGAGAACCCGGGCTGTCCCGTCGTGTACTTGTCGACGGGGGCATGGAACGTCGCGCCGACACTGGTGCGGTTCATGCGACGTCACCTTTTCCCGCCCGGAGCGCTCCTTCTCACCGACTGGGGCCCCACCCATGACCGATGGTTCCGCAGCGGACGGGCGCACAAGGAGCAGAGTCTGCAGCGCCTCGCCGAGGAGTTTCCCGACATCCGCTGGTTGCTTGTGGGCGATGACGGGCAGCACGACGACGCGATCTACACGGCCTTCGCCAGCGAGAACCCCGGGCACGTGGCGGCTGTCGCGATCCGCCGACTCTCCCCTGCCGAAGCCGTGCTCGCTGGCGGCCGAACCGCGGTCAACGACCACTCGGCAGCCGAAGTGCCGTGGGTGACGGCATCCGACGGAGCGGGCCTGCTCGACCGGCTCCAGGCGGCTGGGGTATCCCCCGCGTAGTCTTGCCGCATGTGCGGACGGTTCGTTGTGGCAAGCGTTGGAACCGAGCTCGTGGGGATGCTTCGCGTCGACCTCGTCGGCGATGACCTGCCCGCCCCGTCGTTCAATGTCGCGCCGACCGACCGGGCTGCGATCGTCCTCGACTCGGCGAAATCCGAACCCCCTCTTCGGCGGCTGGAGAGCGCCCGCTGGGGCCTGGTCCCCGGGTGGGCGAAGGACCTCTCGATCGGGGCGCGAGCATTCAACGCTCGCTCCGAGGAGCTCGAAGACAAGCCAATGTTCCGGGCCGCGCTCGAGAAGCGGCGCGCGATCGTCCCCGTGACCGGCTACTACGAGTGGCATCGCACGGATGCCGGCAAGACGCCGTACTTCATCCACCCCGCCGACGACGAACCCCTGCTGTTCGCCGGGCTCTACGAATGGTGGAAGGACCCGTCGAAGCCCGAGGACGCCGACGACCGGTGGGTGCTCTCGTTCACGATTCTCACCCGCGCGTCATCCGGTGGACTCGGATCGCTCCATGACAGGATGCCGGTCTTCATGGATCCCGATCACGCTGACGCCTGGCTCGACCCCACTGTCGACTACCCGCGAGACATCCTGGATGCCGCCGTCGACGCTGCCGAGATGGTCGCCGACACCCTGGAGGTGTATCCGGTCAGCTCAGACGTGGGAAACGTCCGGAACAACTCACCCGCACTGATCGAGCCCGTTCCAGGACCGCCGCTCCCCTGACAAGCGGGATCAGGCCGCGGGCGCGCACGACGAGCAGGGCACGAGACCGCGACCGGCGCTCGCGGTCTGCAGCCGCAGCGTCATCACCCGCACCGCGGCCTCGTCCAGGCGCTCGGCTGGAAGGGCGCCGGAATCGACGGCGGCGACGAGGCCCGCCGTGAGCTCCGCCGCGGTCTGAGCATTCGTTCCCAGCACCGACAGCAGCATGTCGTTGCCAGCGGCGAGGGCGGCTACCGCATTGGACACGGGGTCCCGATACTCGGACAGACCTGACGCCTCCAGCATCCCGAGATCATCGGTGATCGCGACGCCGTCAAAGCCGAGTTCCTCCCGCGCGATGCGGTGCCATTCGCTCGACAGGGTCGCGGGCTTCTCGTCGACCGATGTGTACGCGAGGTGCCCGAACATGAGTAACGGGGCGCCGGCGTCGATGCCTGCCGCGAAGGGAACGGCGTCCGTCTGACGCCACTGGTCATATGTCTTTGTCGTCGACGGGATGCCGCGGTGCGAATCTCCGGGGGCTGCGCCGTGGCCCGGGAAGTGCTTGAGGGTCGACAGCGACTCAGGTTCCTCGCCGACCACTGCAGCAGCAACATGTGAGGCGCCACTTTCGGGCGTTGTCCCGAGCGCTCGGCGGTAGATGAACATGCTGGTGTCGTCGGTGATGTCGGCGACGATGCCGAAGTTGACCGAGATTCCCGCGCGCTGCACGAGTGCGCCGCGCCCGGCGAACGCGAGTTCCGTAGCCTCTGGCGGCTCATTCTTGAGCGTGATCGACGACGGGAAGTCGTCCCACGGCAGGCGCGACACATCCCCACCTTCCTGATCGATTCCCAGTAACGGTGGAACCGCCGGGTCTACCGTGAGCGCCGCGGTGATCCCTCGTAATTGGTCTTCGGAGCCCGGGATGTTCGCACCCATGAGGATGAAGCCGCCGACGCCGGTAGTCGACATGTAGTCGCGAAGCACGCCGGGGTCGGTCGTCGAGATGTGCCCCATGATCACGCTCGCGGCGCGCTCGCTGAGACTCATCGTTGCAACGGCCGCTGTGGCTCGGGCGGTGACGCTCTCGGCTGTACCGGGGACGACGACAACCTCGCCTGCCGGCGCTTGCGCGGCCACGGATGGCGAGCTCGACGCATCTGCCGCGGACGCGAGGCCGAGACCGCCGAGCACGAAGCAGGCCACAGCTGCCGTCGCGATACCCGTGCGTGCCACAGGCGCGAGCGTGCCCGTGGATTCTCCGCGGCGTACCCCGCGGAATCGATGGCGACCTGCCGAACTCACGTGTTCACGGTACCCGCTCTCACGCGCACTACCCTTGTCTTCATGGGGGCAAGCCGCAAAGACCGAGCGATCGCGCGCCGGACGTTCCTCGGCTTCGCGGCAGTGTTCACGACGGCTGGCGTCGTCGGGACGATCACGACCGACAACGCCAAGGCCCGCGCTGCATTCGATGACGCGCTCGCCGAGTGGGTGGCCTCCGCAGATGCGGTAGACGAATCGTCCGCCGCGTTCAGCGCTGCCCAGACAGAAGCCATCGCTGCGGCAGCTGAAGCATCGACGGTCATCGAGGTCACGAACGCCGAAATGCTGCAGGATTCGGCGACGCTCGACACGCTGCGAGCATCGTTGGATGCACTGGTCGCAGCGGGGCTGCTGACCATCGCCGCGCCGGGTGAGGTGACGGCTACGACAACGGCACCCGACCCGCGCTCGACGCCAGACGTACCCGACGGCCGAGAGGCTCAGCTCGCGCAGGCGCAATCGCTCACCGACGACGCGGCCCACCTGTCCGAGACCGCCGAGACATCCGAGCGGTCGACCTCGGAGCTGGAAGCCGCCACCACTGCGGCGTTGGCCGACATCGACGCCGTCGTCGCGTCCGCTGCAGCTCACGGCGGAGCGCTCGAGGTTCCGAGTCTTGCCTCGCAGGAGACGAAGGATGCCTACGCTGCGGCGGTCGCAGGGCTCGGCGACCCGGCCTCTGGCAGCGCGTCGCAGCGGATCGGCGCGTACCAGCAGTCCTGGACCGCGGTCCAGGACTCGCAAGCCCAGGCCGAGGCCGCGCAGGCGCGGGGCAACAGCGGGGGCGGTGACGGGGGCGACGACATTCAGCCGACTTACATCAACGGCATCCTCATCGCCAACAAGACCTATCGCCTGCCGAGCTGGTACGGGAACGGACTGACCGGCGACACACTCGCCGCGTTCGAGCGGATGCGTGCCGAAGCGGCCTCACTCGGGTACAACCTCTGGATCGCGAGCGGGTTCCGCTCCTATGCGACGCAGGTCAAGGTCTACAACAGCTACGCCTCCCGCGACGGTACGGCTGCTGCCGACCGGTACTCGGCGCGGCCCGGGCACAGTGAGCACCAGTCGGGCCTCGCGTTCGATCTGAACACCATCACAGAGGCGTTCGGATACACGCCCGAGGGTCAGTGGGTCGCCGCAAACGCGCACCGGTTCGGTTTCATCGTGCGCTATCCCCAGGGCAAAGAGGGCGTGACCGGATACATCTGGGAGCCCTGGCACCTGCGCTACCTCGGCGTCGACATCGCCACGGCGGTGTACAACAGCGGGCTCTCACTAGAGGAATATCTGGACATCACCTCGGTCTACAGCTGAGCACGATTCCCCCCGCGCCCGGGGTGTCATAGGCGACCTCGGCGAGGCAGTACGATCTCGCTCATGCCCGAATCTCCCGACGCAGTATCGTCGCGCCGACGCTCATTCTTTGAGGACCTGCAGCTGCTCATCGTCATCCTCCTTGGCGTGGTTTCTGTCGCCACCGCGTACGTCTCCTTCGAGGCCGCTCTCTACGGCGGTCAGCAGGCAGCCGCGTACTCTCGCGGTGGGGCGGCCCAGACCGAGGCGGAGTCCATCTACCTGGAGGCAAATCAGCAGTACATGCAGGATGCCGAGACCCTGACGCGCCTCTCGGAGTATCAGATCGAGATGGATGGCGCCGACCCGGACGTCGCGGCTGCGGCATCCGAGAAGTACGACCAGTTGTACTTCACGAGCGTCTCGGAGGATCTCGACGCCGCCATCGCGTGGGCCCAGGCCGAGAACGAGGCCGACCCGAGCACGTACACCGATCCGCAGGGTTCAGAGGACTACCAGGACGCACTGTTCGGCGCTTGGTCGGACGCGGACGCCGAGGCTGAGGCCCTGCTCGCCCAGGGTGACGAGGCTAATCAGTACAGTGATCGACTGACGCTGAACACCGTGTTGATGGCAATCGCGCTCTTCCTTCTCGGTATCGCTGCCGTGATCCGGAACCGCCGCGCTCAGTGGATTCTCATCGGCGTGAGCAGCGGAATCTTCCTGCTTGCCCTCGGACTGACTGTGATCGTCCCCTTCACCTGGTTCTAGCGCGGACGCGTCGACCTCTCCGCAGGAATGAAGAAGGGCGCCCACATGGGGCGCCCCTCTTCATTTGGTGGACCTGAGGGGACTCGAACCCCTGACCCCCTGCATGCCATGCAGGTGCGCTACCAGCTGCGCCACAGGCCCGGATGTCGCCCCGAGAGGCAACTAGAACAGATTACTACATCGGCGGGCAGCAGCCGAACCGGTGCAGCATCCGTCCTCAGTCCCTTACCGCCCGCGCGGGGCGATCGATGGGCACAACCGGGCAGTCCTTCCAGAGCCGTTCCAGGCCGTAGAACGCCCGCTCCTGCTCGTGGAACACGTGCACGACCAGATCGCCGAAATCCAGAAGAACCCACCGGGACTCCTGGCGACCCTCGCGACGAAGACGCTTGTGCCCGGCCTCGAGCAGCTTCTCTTCGATCTCGTCAGCAATCGCCGCGACATTCCGTTCGCTGCGCCCCGTGGCGAGCAGGAAGATGTCGACGAGAGGGAGCGGCTCCGAGACATCCAGCGCGACGAGATCTTCGGCACCCGTGGCCTCCGCCGCGGCAGCCGCAATCGCAAGCATCTGCTTCGATACATCCGTAGCCGTCACGCGCGCGCTCCCGTACTCGCGAGACGCGACCAACGCGGGCGGCGCGTCACGAGAACACGCCTGTCGCGAAGGCGAGAATCAGCACGCCGACCAGAGCCAGCGCGAGCACGCCCGCGGTGATGGCGAGAGTGAGCATGAGCCGCGACCCCTTCTCGGGCGCGGGGGGCTTGATGATCTCGGCTGTCGTCTTGACGGTGCTGACCGCCGCACTGGCAGCAATCGGCGTCGGCGATGAGTGCTGCGGGAGCTCTCCGTCAGCATACGTTGCGTCGATATCGAGCCCCTCGGATGCGCCGGGCATCTGACCGGTCGTCGCAAACAGGTCGGGAAGGGCCAGGCTGCCGGTGACAAGCACCTCTCCAGTCGCGTTCACCGGCGCCGTGATGCCTTGTGGGGGGGAATCTGTCATGATCAGCGCGCTACCGGTGCCGGTCGAACCCGCGCTCGGCCGGGAGATGAGCTGGTCAAAACTCGGGCGCGGGTCGGGCTCGGTCGCCATGCCCGCAAGGAGGGCAGAGCCAAGCTGCGGACTCACCGTGCCGCGCTCCACAGGTTCATCAGACGCGAGTCCGGCAGCGGCTTGCGAGATGGGATGCTCCTCCGGCGATGGCGGCGGAGCCGAAACAAAGGGCACCCTGTGATCACCGTCAGTACCGCTCACGGCCAGGGCATCCGTGTTTCCGGTGCGCTCCCGCACACGTCTGCGCGTCAGCGGCGCCCCGTCCGCAGCATCCGTCGTTCCGGTCGGACTCGAAGCCGGAAGCTCCGCAGCCGCTGAAGATACCTCAGCGCCGGTGGGCTCGAGCTCGCTCGGCGAGTCAGCCGGCGCTGCAGGCTGGGCAGCGTCGCTTGTCACGCCTGCTTCGGGTGCCTGGTCGCTCGCGGAATCCGGCGCCTGCTCGACATCCTGACGATCGTCGGCGTCGTCCTGTGCCTTGGCCTCGTTCGCAGCCGGCGTCCCCTCCAGCGCCGGCGGCATGACCGGCGTGCCCTCGGGCGTCAGGATCGGGGTTGCACCGGTGCTGCGGAGCTCCCGAAGCTGCCGACGCGTCAACGGCTGGTTCGGTTGCTGCTCATTCGTCATTCGTTGCTCCGATACAGATGGTGCTTCGCAATGTATTGGACGACTCCGTCAGGAACCAGGTACCACACGGGGTGTCCCCCACGAACCCGTTCCCGACAGTCCGTCGACGAGATCGCCAGCGCGGGGATCTCCAGTTGGCTTACGTCCTCGACGGGAAGCCCGTCGGTGTTGAGAACGTGCCCGGGTCGAGAGACGGCGACAAAATGCGCCAACTCCCACAGTTCATCATGATTTCTCCAGCTGAGGATCTGAGCGATCGCATCCGCGCCGGTGATGAAGTACAAATCCGCGTCGGGATTGAGGCGCTGCAGATCCCGCAGGGTGTCCATCGTGTAGGTGGGACCGTCACGATCGATATCCACACGACTCACAGAAAAGCTGGGATTGGATGCCGTCGCGATCACCGTCATGAGATAGCGGTGCTCAGATTCCGTGACCTTGCTCTTCTGCCACGGCTGTCCTGTGGGAACGAAGACGACCTCGTCCAGCCCGAAGGAGTCGGCAACTTCGCTTGCCGCGACGAGGTGCCCGTGATGGATGGGATCGAACGTCCCGCCCATCACCCCGATTCGGCGTGCTCGTGCTGCCGACATCGGATGCCTAGTGGCCGTGCCCCGATCGCTGCAGCTCAGCCGCGTGGGTCTTCGCGTACGCCTCTGCCTTGTGTGCGTGGCGGTTGGCGACGTTGCGGTATGACGCAGTCACGAGCGCCAGAAGTCCGAAGACGGCAAGGGCGATGATCCCGAAGATGACGGTCTCCAATGCCACGTTTCCGTGGTGCTCCGACTCTTCTGCGGCGAAGGCGAGAAGCGAGACGAGGGTCATTGAAACTCCGTTCGTGGCTGCGGCGACAAGTGCGCCTACCCAGCTTAGCTCTCAGCCGCGTACCTGACCGGCACCGCGCACGAGCCACTTCGAGCTGGTGAGCTCGGGAAGCCCCATGGGCCCCCGGGCGTGGAGCTTCTGCGTCGAGATCCCGACCTCGGCGCCGAAGCCGAACTCGCCTCCGTCCGTGAAGCGCGTCGATGAGTTGACCATGACCACCGCAGAGTCCACCTCCGCGAGAAATCGCTCAGCCGCGGCTGGATCCTCGGTGATGATCGATTCGGTGTGCTGCGACGAGTACGTCCGGATGTGCTCGAGCGCGGCATCCAGATCGTCGACGACACGGATGGCGACATCGAGGCTCAAATACTCGGTTGCCCAGTCCTCCGGTGTGGCCGGGATGACGCCCTCGGCGCGAGCCGACACGTCGGCGTCACCATGCACGGTCACACCAGCGGCCTGGAGTGCACCGACCAGATCCGGGACGAGGCGGTCAGCGGCACCACGGTGAACAAGCACCGTCTCGACGGCGTTGCAGACGCTCGGACGTTGCGCCTTGGCGTTGACGACGATATCCAACGCCCAGTCAGCCCGCGCGCTCTCATCGAGAACGATGTGAACGAGACCGGCTCCCGTCTCGATGACGGGCACGGTCGATTCGGTGACAACCGTCTCAATGAGTTGGGCGCTCCCCCGCGGCACGAGCACATCGATCAGACCACGAGCCTGCATCATCGCCCGTGCGCCATCACGCCCGAAGTCATCCACGGTCTGGATCGCCTCCGCGTCCACGCCGACACTCTCGAGCGCCGCCCGCATGCTCGCGATGAGTGCCCGGTTGCTGTTCTCGGCGGCGGAGCCACCGCGCAAGACCACGGCATTGCCGGAGCGCAGCGCCAGTGCAGCGATGTCGACTGTCACGTTCGGGCGTGCTTCGTAGATGGATCCGACCACGCCGAAGGGCACCGTCACCTTGGTCAGCGACAGGCCGTTATCGAGCCGACGCTCCTCCAGGACCCGACCGACAGGATCCGGCAGCTCAGCGACATCCCGCACCGCTGCCGCAAGTGCCGCGACCCGGGCGGCATCCAGCCTGAGCCGATCCTGGAGTGCCTCGGAAATCCCGGTTTCACGACCCCGGTCCAGATCTGCCGTGTTCGCATCGATGATCAGATCAGTGTCGGCTTCCAGGCGCGCAGCAACGGCGTGCAGCACGTCGCTCTTGCGCTGCGCAGAGAGCAGGCCCACCGTGCGCGCAGCGCTCTTGGCGTGTTGCATCCGTTCCCGAGCGCCGGTGACGGCATCCGTCGGTGACATCAGCGTGGTTGACATGACTGCCAGCCTACCGATCGACAGCGATGGGCCCGGTGAGAGCCGACGCCACCGGGTGCGGATTGGGCGCAAACCAGGTGCCGATGTTCTCGCCGCGCAGAGCCTCGTCAACACGGTCGGCGCTGGTGACGAGAACGCCAACCCCGGCACCCGCGGCCAGCCGCGCCGCGGAGACCTTCGTTGCAGCGCCCCCGGTCCCGACGCTGTTGACGACCACGGACCCGAACTGGAAGCCGTGCAGGTCATCGCCGGGCTCCACGCGATCAATGGGGGTGGCGCCAGGCTCGTCCGGCGGCCGCGTGTAGAGCGCTTCGATGTCGCTGAGCAGCACCAGGGCGTCAGCGCCGACGAGTTGGGCCACCAGCGCAGCAAGTCGGTCGTTGTCACCGAAACGGATCTCGTGCGTCGCGACAGTGTCGTTCTCGTTGACGATCGGAAGGATCCGAAGTCCCAGCAGTCGCTCCATGGCTCGCCGGGCGTTCGAGCGGTGCGTCGCGTTCTCGAGATCGCCGGCAGTGAGCAAGACCTGCCCGGCAAGGATGCCGAATCTGTCGAGGCTCGTCTGATACCGCCACATGAGTACGTTCTGACCCACCGCGGCCGACGCCTGCTGGGTCGCCAAGTCATCCGGGCGGCCGTCGAGCTTCAGAAGCGGAAGAGCTGTCGCGATAGCTCCCGAAGAGACGAGAACGACTTCGGTGCCGCGCTCGTGAGCTGCGGCGATCGCCGCGACGATTGCGTCGATGCGCCAGGCATGTTCACCGCTGATCGACGATGATCCGACCTTGACGACAACTCGTCGGCAGCCGAAGAGACCTTCGCGCTCGGTCACAGTCACTGCTTGTCGTCCTCCGCCTCGCTCCGAGCTGCCAGCCGCTCAGCCTCGAGTTCCTCTCGCGCCTCGGCCTTCGCATCCATCCGCTCGTGGTAGCGCTCACGACGTTGCGCGGTCGTGCGTCGCGAGTTCTGGTCGAGCCGGGGATCCGTGCCGCGCGGTGCCGTCATCAGCTCTGCCACCGAGCTCAGCGACGGCTGCCAGTCGAAGATCACTCCGTCGTCCCCGCCGATGACGACGGTCGCGCCCGGTGTTGCTCCGAGGCGGTACAGCGCGTCTTCGACGCCGAGCTTCTCGAGCCGGTCGGCAAGATATCCGACCGCTTCGTCGTTCTGGAAGTCGGTCTGCTGGACCCATCGAAGGGGTTTGGCACCCAGAATGCGATAGATCGGGCCGTACGTGCCACCCTCGACGCGAACCGAGAAATCCTGCTCAGCACCACGCGGGCGGATGACGACACGTTCGGGCTTCGGTGTGTCGGCCTGCGCGGCCCGATGCTCGGCGACGATGGACGCCAGCGCGAAGCTCAGTTCGCGCAGGCCGGACCTGCTCACCGTCGAGATCTCGAAGACGCGGTATCCACGCGCTTCGAGCTCCGGACGCACCAAATCGGCGAGATCCCGAGCCTCGGGTACATCGACCTTGTTCAGAGCGATGACCTGCGGTCGCTCGAGCAACGGCAGCTGCCCCTCGGGAACCGGGTAGGCGGCGAGTTCCGCAAGGATCACATCGAGATCTGTGAGCGGATCGCGGCCCGGATCGAGCGTCGCGCAGTCCAAGACGTGAACGAGCGCCGTACAGCGCTCGACGTGCCTGAGGAACTCCAGCCCCAACCCGCGGCCACTGCTGGCCCCTTCAATCAGGCCAGGAACATCCGCGACAGTGAAGCGCACGTCACCGGCTTCGACGACACCGAGGTTCGGATGGAGGGTTGTAAAGGGATAATCCGCAATCTTCGGGCGTGCTGAAGAGATGGCGGCGATCAGACTGGACTTTCCCGCGGACGGAAAACCCACCAGTGCAACATCGGCCACCGTCTTCAGCTCGAGGACGACGTCGCCTTCCCAGCCGGGTGTGCCGAGGAGCGCGAAACCGGGAGCCTTGCGCTTCGGCGAGGCGAGCGAGGCATTGCCAAGACCGCCGAGACCGCCCGGCGCCACCACAAAACGCATACCGGGTTCGATGAGATCGACAAGTACCTCGCCGGAAGGGTCTTTCACGACGGTTCCCAGGGGAACCGGAAGTTCGACGGATTCGCCAGCAGCGCCCGATCGGTTATCGCCCATACCGAATCCGCCGTTGCCGCCGGATCGGTGGGGCGAATGGTGGTACGACAGGAGGGTCGTCACCTGGGGGTCGGCGACCAGCACGATGTCTCCGCCGTGGCCACCGTTACCGCCGTCGGGTCCGGCGAGCGGCTTGAACTTCTCACGGCGTACCGACACGCATCCGTTGCCGCCCTTGCCCGCACGAAGGTGCAGGGTGACGCGGTCGACGAAAGTGACCATGCGCTTTCTCCTGTCTTCGGATGATTATCGGGGCCGGATGACGGGAAGGGGCGAGCCGAAGCCCGCCCCTTCCGAATACTGATGTCAGCTGCAGATCACTCCGCGGCGGCCACCACGTTGACGACCTTGCGGCCACCCTTGGTACCGAACTCCACAGCGCCGGCAGAGAGCGCGAAGAGCGTGTCGTCCCCGCCGCGACCAACGTTCGCGCCGGGGTGGAAGTGCGTACCGCGCTGACGAACGAGAATCTCGCCCGCGCTCACGACCTGGCCGCCGAAACGCTTCACGCCCAGTCGCTGGGCGTTGGAGTCACGACCGTTACGGGTAGAGCTTGCGCCCTTTTTGTGTGCCATTACTGCGCCTCTTCCTGGGTCTTACTTGATGCCGGTGACCTTGACGCGCGTGAGGTCCTGGCGGTGCCCCTGGCGCTTCTTGTAGCCGGTCTTGTTCTTGAACTTCTGGATGACGATCTTCGGACCGCGCTCTTCGCCGAGAACCTCGGCGGTCACGCTCACCTTGGAAAGCTTCGCAGCGTCGGTCGTGACGGTGTCGCCGTCCACGAGCAGCACTGCCGGAAGCTCGACCTTGTCGCCGATCTTGGCGGCGAGACGGTCGAGAACGACGATCGTGCCGACCGAGACCTTCTCCTGGCGACCGCCGGCGCGCACTACTGCGTAAACCACTTCACACCTGTTTCTTCTGGGAGCACAGCGCTCCGGTCTGTCTGAGGGGCCATCCGTGAGGAAGACCGCTGTGGTGCGGAACCGAGGCCCTGACGTGCCGCCGTCCGGAACGCGGCACACGACGCACCAAAGGAATACTTTACCTGATGCGGTACCGTGCTCGCAAAGCGACGCGCATCGCGGCCGACCCGAGCTGACCACCGCCTATGATCGGCGCGTGACGATTCTGATCGACGACCCGCGCTGGCCGGCGCACGGCAGGTTGTGGTCGCACCTGATCAGCGATAGTGACCTCGCCGAGCTTCATGAGTTCGCCGAGCGCAACGACATCCCCCGGCGCGGTTTCGACCGCGACCATTATGACGTTCCCGCCGAGGCGCACGACAGGCTCGTGGCGGCCGGCGCCAGGCCTGTCGACGGCCACACCCTCGTTCGCGCCCTCATCGCGTCAGGGCTGCGCGTGACGGCACGCGAGCGCCGCCGCGGCGCCTAGCGACGACTGTCAGGACTCGTCGTCTGGCCCGGCCGGCGTGGCAGACACTGGAGTACCTGTCAGCGCGGCGGTTGTCACCCGACGTCGACCCCGCCCCTGGCCCGGTGCCTTCGGCTCAGGAAGGGCGTTGAGCACAGAATCGAGGAGCAGTTCCTTCTCGGACTTGGGCTTCTCGGCTTCTGCCTTCTTCTTGCGACGCTTGGGCTTCTCGGGTGCCGGTTCACTCGCTTCCTGCACCGCCGCCACAACGACTTCTTCAACAATCGCCGCGTCGACCGGGGCGTGAATCGTGGATGCCGCGATCTGCGCGAGCGCCGATTTCACACCCTCTGTGATGACGTGCGTGCCGTTGCCCGCCTGAGACGATGACGAGGAGGAGGACGAACCGTTCCCGGATGCCGCACCTCGGCTCCGACGCGGCGAACCATTTCCGGAAGCCGCGGTGCGGTGCTTGACGACGGGATCGTGATGAACGATGACTCCTCGACCCGCGCAGACCTCGCACGGCTCGCTGAAGGTCTCCAGCAGGCCGAGGCCGAGCTTCTTTCGCGTCATCTGGACGAGGCCGAGGGATGTGACCTCAGCGACCTGGTGCTTCGTCCGATCCCGGCTCAAACACTCCACGAGACGACGCAGCACGAGGTCACGGTTCGATTCGAGCACCATGTCGATGAAGTCGACGACGATGATGCCACCGATGTCGCGCAGTCTCAGCTGACGAACGATCTCCTCGGCGGCCTCGAGGTTGTTCTTGGTCACCGTCTCTTCGAGGTTGCCGCCGGAGCCGACGAACTTTCCGGTGTTGACGTCGATGACGGTCATCGCCTCGGTGCGGTCGATCACGAGCGAACCGCCCGAGGGGAGCCACACCTTTCGATCCAGCGCCTTCTCGATCTGCTCCGTGATCCGGAACTCGTCGAACGGATCAGCGTCACCTTCGTACTCCGAGACGCGCTCGAGCAGATCGGGCGCGACACCCTCGAGGTAGCGCGAGATGGTGTGCAGCGCATCTTCACCCTGGATGAGCATCCGAGAGAAGTCTTCGTTGAAGACATCGCGGACGATCTTCACCAGCAGGTCGGGTTCTGAGTGCAGCAACGCCGGAGCACCGGTGGTCTCGACCTGACGGTTGATGTGTTCCCACTGCGCGGTCAGACGCTGAACATCGCGCGTCAACTGATCTTCGGTCGCACCCTCGGCCGCCGTGCGCACGATGACGCCGGATGACTCAGGCAGGACTTCCTTGAGGATCTTCTTGAGCCGCGCACGCTCGGTGTCAGGGAGCTTGCGTGAGATGCCGTTCATCGCGCCGCCGGGCACGTAGACGAGGTAACGGCCGGGCAGCGAGATCTGACTCGTCAGGCGCGCACCCTTGTGTCCGACCGGATCCTTCGTCACCTGAACGAGAACCTTGTCACCGGACTTCAGCGCAAGCTCGATGCGGCGCGGCTGGTTGCCGGTCTCGACAGAGTCCCAGTCGACCTCACCGGAGTAGAGCACCGCATTGCGGCCCCGACCGATGTCGACGAACGCGGCTTCCATGCTCGGCAGCACATTCTGCACGCGGCCGAGGTAGACGTTGCCGATGAGTGAGGCATCCTGACTACGCGCGACATAGTGCTCCACGAGCACGTTGTCTTCGAGCACCCCGATCTGCACGCGTCCGTTCTTCGATCGCACCACCATGACGCGGTCGACGGCTTCACGGCGCGCGAGGAACTCTGCCTCGGTGACGACGGTGCGACGACGGCCCGCTTCGCGGCCGTCACGGCGACGCTGCTTCTTCGCTTCGAGCCGGGTCGACCCCTTGATCCGCTGGGGCTCGGTGATCACCTCGGCAGGACGCTGGCGCGAACCGGTTGGCCTGTTGTCCTCGCGAGGCTCTCCCCCACCACGACGACGGTTGCGGCGCCGCGATGATCCGGAGGGCTCCGAGTCGTCAGGCTCGTCCTCCGGCAGTGCGGGTAGAGGCGCGACCTCGGGCGCATAGAACATCAGCGCGGTCGAAACCGCAGACACGAAGTTCTCGGGCAGCAACCCCAAACTCACAGCGGTGGGTGGACCCGTCGGCTCCTCGGCCGCCTCGGCCTCGTCGGTGCTCTCCGGTTCGACGGACTCGGGCTGCTGCGTAACGCCCTCCTCCACAGACTCGGATTCAGCAACGCCCTGCGCGTCGGCGGAGTCGATCTGCTCGGCGGCAGGTGGAGCATCATCGATCTCGGCAGCCGGGGCTGCGGGCGGCTCCACGGAGACCTCAGCGGGCGCCGTTTCAACCGGAGACTCTTCCGTGACCGTCTGCTCCTCTACCTCGGGGGCGATGGCGGCCTCGATCAGGTCGTCCCGCACGCCTTCCGTGTCGGCTTCGGTCGTGTTCTGTACATCGTTCTCATCGCCCATGTCGGCGTACTCCTTGTCGAGCGACCCGCGCGTCGCCCGACGACATCTCCGCGACCCGAAGGTCGCTCATCAACTCGGTGTGCAGCAGGCTCGAAGCTCACGCTGCGACGGGCAGCCATTGCCCGGAAGTCTGTGACGACATGTCGCGCGGCGCGGCCGCGGACTCGTCCCCGCAATTATCGCACTATCGGCGCACAAACACTCCATTGGTTCGAAGACCCGCGCTTTCAGGCGACTCCTAACCAGACGGATGCCAGAATCGACCCATGCCCGCCGCATCCGCACGTCGCCCTGTCGGCCTCGCCATCTGGCTCATCATCGCCGGCGTCGTCGGGTGGTACGCCGCCTTCAGTCTGACCGTCGAGCGGTTCCACCTGCTCGCAGACCCGAACGCGACTGCGTCGTGCGACTTCAGCGTCCTGGTGCAGTGCACTGCGAACCTGCAGTCCTGGCAAGGCAGCGTCTTCGGCTTCCCGAACCCCATCCTGGGGCTCAGCGGCTGGGTCGCACCGATCGTCGTCGGTGCCGCGCTGCTGGCCGGCGCGCGCTTCGCCCGGTGGTTCTGGCTCCTGTTCTGGGCAGGGATGCTGTTCGCGTTCGGGTTCGTGATCTGGCTCATCAGCCAGAGCCTGTTCGTGCTCGGCACGCTGTGCCCGTGGTGCATGGTGACCTGGAGCGTGACGATTCCGACGTTCTACGCGGTCACCGTGCATGCCATGCGCTCAGGCGCATTCGGCACATCGCCCGGCGTGCTGCGGTTCTCGCAAGGTCTCATGCGATGGGTGCCGCTGGCGACAATCGTTAGTTACGGCATCATCGTCATCGTCGCGCAGCTAGCGCCGACGCGCGCGCTGACCAATATCTTCGGCCTGTAAGTATCGCTGCAATCCCTGGACGGGTTGTGGCCCACACGTCTAGCGTTGCGCCATGAATCGGTGCGTCCGCATCGCCGCGACGGCAACGCTCCTGGTGATCGCAGGCGCTCCACTCACAGCATGTATGGCAGAACCGTCACGAGCCTGCGTGCCGACGCTGACCGTTGAACCCGACAACCCGCGGCCAGGCAAAATCGTGACAGTCTCGACGACGGATGCCTGCCCGCTGCCCGACGGCGCAGAGCTGGCCGTGCGCATCCGTCCCCTCGGCGAGCCGATTCCCCTGGCGCAAGCGCGAGTCACGCCGGAACCGGACGGGTCGTTCTCGGTCTCGATCACTGTCCCACCGACGATCCGCCCCGGTCAGGCCGTAGCGTCGATCTCGAACTACTGGGACATCGCGACCTGCCCCGAGGGCGCGTCGTGCGCAGCGGCCGAGGTGGAGTTCACCGTCGCACGGTAGCGAGCACCACCACGCTGGCCACACCGAGGCACTGCAGAGTTCTCAGCCGAACCAGATCCCGAGCTCACGGGCGGCCGACTCGGGGCTGTCTGAGCCGTGGACGAGGTTCTGCTGGACGGCGAGCCCCCAGTCGCGGCCGAAGTCGCCGCGAATCGTTCCCGGCGCTGCCGTCGTGGGGTCGGTCGTGCCGGCCAGGGAACGGAAACCTTCGATGACCCGATTGCCGGCAAGACGGATGGCGACCGATGGACCGGACATCATGAACTCGAGAAGCGGCTCGTAGAAGGCCTTGCCGGCGTGCTCGGCGTAGTGCTTCTCGAGTCGGTCGCGGTCGGGTTCTACCAGGCGGATGTCGACGAGGGCGTATCCCTTCGCCTCGATGCGCGCGAGGATCGAGCCGGTCAGGCCCCTCGCGACACCGTCGGGCTTCACCAGAACGAGGGTCTCTTCGGTCGACATCGTTATTCTCCGTTCGAGGGTTCGGGGGGTGCCGCGCGTCGGGCGTTGCGAGCATCGAGGGATGCCCCCTTGATCGTCGCATACGCCCACATGCCACCGAAAATGATCGCGACGATGACGAGTGCGGGCACGAGGAAGCCGCCCAGAAGTACGACGACCTGTAGAGCCCAGCCCGCAGCGATCGCCCACGAGTGACGCAGCAGTCCGGCGGTGATGACCATCAACAGCGCCAGGACCGAACCCCCGATGATGCCCCACCACGGCTCGATCCCGTCAGGCAGCACGCGAAGGCCGTACACGACGAGGCCGCCGAGAAACACAATGATCGACTCGAAGCCGAGAACGACAGATCCCAGGGATTCCCGGGCACCGCGAGCACGGCGTGGGCGCGGAGACGCCGTAGGCCCGTCCGCGCTCACGCGCCGGCCCCCGCTTTCCACTCGTTGTCTGCCGAGAGCGTGATCGCTTCACCTGCGAGCACGACCGACCCGGTGATGATGACAGCGCGGCGCGGCGCAGAACTCGCCCAGGTCCTCGCGGCTTCGGCGGCCGACTCGAGCTCAGGAAAGACGGCGACGGGAAGTTCCCGCGCCTCGAGCAGGTCGGCCAGTACGTCGGCATCCGTTGCTCGATCAGAATCGGGTGCCGTGACGAAGAACGCCGTCGCGACCTCGCTCAACGCCGACACGATGCCGTCGGCATCCTTATCGGAGAGGACGCCGATCACCAGTGCCCACTCGTCGAAGTCGAAGGATTCGCCGAGTGCCTGGGCGAGAGCTCGCGCGCCGTGCGGATTGTGTGCAGCGTCGACGAGAACCGTCGGATCCGTGCCGATGAGCTGGAGCCTCCCCGGTGACGTGACGCTGGACAGACCTTCCACCAGCACGTCTGCGACAATCGGCTGCCGGCCGCCGCCGATCAGCGCCTCAACGGCGGCGATCGCCAGCGCGGCATTGAAGCCCTGGTGCGAGCCGTACAGCGGCAGGTACAGATCGGCGTATTCGGCGGCAAGCCCCCGGACCGAGATCAATTGACCGCCGACGGCCAGGGCAGACTGCTGCAGCGCGAACTGGTCGCCCTCGATCGCGAACGTGGCGTCTCGCCTCCCTGCCTGTCCGCGCAGCACAGCCTCAGCTGATGGCGCTTGCCGCGCTGACACGACAGCCGCGCCCTCCTTGATGATGCCCGCCTTGACCGTCGCGATCTGCTCGATCGTGTCTCCCAGGCGCGCGGCGTGATCGAGGTCGATCGGCGCGAACACGGCGACGTCACCGTCCGCCGTGTTCGTGGAGTCCCAGAGCCCGCCCATCCCGACCTCGAGCACGAGGACATCGACGGGAGCATCGGCGCATACGACGAACGCCAACACCGTCAACAGCTCGAAGAAGGTGAGTTCCGCATCGCCGGATGCCGTGAGCTCGGCATCCACGAGGTCGATGAACGGGGCGATCTCGTCCCAAGCTGCAATGAGGGCCCCATCGGTCACCGGCTCCCCATCGATGAGGATGCGCTCGGTGAATCGCTCGAGATGCGGGCTGGTGAACAGGCCCGTGCGAAGCCCGTGAGCGCGGATGAGGCTCTCGATGATGCGGCTCGTCGACGTCTTGCCGTTCGTGCCGGTGACGTGCACAACCCGGTACGTGCGCTGCGGGTTGTCGAGATAGTCCAGCAGTCTCTGCGTGCGCTCGATGCGCGGCTGAACCCACTGCTCTCCCTGGCGGGCCAGCAGGATGTCGTAGACGGCGTCGGCACGTTCACGGTCGTTCATGCGTTTCCTCCAGCCCTACCAACGATCACGCGGAATCCGCCGGCGTTGGCATAGGTACCCGCTGCAAAGCGCTCCGTGTGCTCGATCTCGCCGACGGGCGACCAGTCTTC
Organism: Microbacterium sp. 67-17; assembly: GCF_001898325.1. Taxonomy (GTDB): domain Bacteria; phylum Actinomycetota; class Actinomycetes; order Actinomycetales; family Microbacteriaceae; genus Microbacterium; species Microbacterium schleiferi. The sequence continues at coordinate 55,070 of NZ_MKTR01000013.1, read as the reverse complement.
GAGCACGGTCTGCTCGCCGGGTGCATAGATGGCGTAGGACACAGCTAGCGTCTCTCCCGCAACGTCAGCGGCATCGAAACCAGCGACCACTGCGGCGGCGTCACTTTCAGATTCGAACTCCACCTCGAGACGGATGCGGTCGCTCACCTCGAATCCCGCTGCCTTGCGCGTGTCCTGCACCGCACGGATGACATCACGCGCGAGTCCCTCGGCCTCGAGCTCGGGCGTGGTGGTCGTGTCGAGCAGGACGAACCCGCCAGCGCCGAGCAGCGCGATCGCCGTACCCTCGGCAACTCCCCCGGCCTCGAGCGTGAGCTCGTACTCGCCGGACTCGAGGGCGATGCCGTCGACGACGACCACGCCGTCCGCTTCGCTCCAGAGTCCGGCCTTCGCGCCGGCGATGACGTGCTGCACCTGCTTACCCAGCCGCGGGCCGGCTGCCCGCGCGTTGACCGCGAGGCGCTGGCTGATGCCGTAGGACTCCGCCAGACCTTCGGTGAGCTCGACGAGTTCGACACTCTTGACGTTGAGTTCATCGCGCAGGATTCCCTCGAACTGGCCGAGGGCCGCGGCATCCGTGACTGCGACGGTCAGGCGCGACAGCGGCAGGCGCACGCGCTTGCCCTCCTTCTTGCGCAGCGCATTGGCGACGCTGGAGACCTCGCGCACGGCATCCATTGCGGTGCGGATGTCGGTCGCGGGGGCGAAGGATGCCGGATCCGGCCAGTCCTGCAGGTGCACACTGCGCCCGCCGGTGAGTCCCTGCCAGACGCGCTCGGCGACCAGCGGGATCAGCGGTGCAGCCACACGAGTGAGCGTCTCGAGCACGGTGTAGAGGGTGTCGAACGCCTCACGTGAGCGTGGATCGTCGGTGATGCCCAGCCAGAACCGGTCGCGAGAGCGGCGGATGTACCAGTTGGTGAGCGCCTCGGCGAAGTCGCGGAGCTTCTCAGCAGCACTCGTGGAATCGAGCACCTCGAGGTCTGCGGCGACTCCGGCGACGAGGTCCCCCAGGAGGGCGAGGATGTAGCGGTCGAGCACATCGGTCGAGTCGGTCCGCCAGGAGGCCTCGTATCCGGCGCCGTCGGGTCCGGTCGCCGCGTTGGCGTAGGTGGCGAAGAAGTACCACGCGTTCCACAGCGGCAACAGGAACTCGCGGACCCCCGCACGGATCCCTTCCTCGGTGACGACCAGGTTGCCGCCGCGCAGCACCGAGCTCGACATGAGGAACCAGCGCATGGCATCCGAGCCGTCGCGGTCGAACACTTCCGAGACGTCGGGGTAGTTACGCAGTGACTTCGACATCTTCTGCCCGTCGGACCCGAGCACGATGCCGTGGCACGATACGCCGGTGAAGGCGGGCCGGTCGAAGAGGGCCCCCGAGAGCACGTGCATGACATAGAACCAGCCGCGCGTTTGTCCGATGTATTCGACGATGAAGTCGGCGGGGGCGTGCTCGTCGAACCACTCGTGGTTCTCGAACGGGTAGTGCACCTGCGCGTACGGCATCGATCCCGAGTCGAACCACACGTCGAAGACATCCTCGATGCGGCGCATCATCGATTGCCCGGTTGGGTCGTCGGGATTCGGGCGTGTGAGGTCGTCGATGTACGGCCGGTGCAGGTCGACCGCGCCCGCCTCGTTGCGCGGCAGGGTGCCGAAGTCGCGCTCGAGCTCGTCGAGCGATCCGTAAGCGTCAACGCGCGGGTACTCGGGGTTGTCGCTCTTCCAGATCGGGATCGGCGAACCCCAGTAGCGGTTGCGGCTGATCGACCAGTCGCGTGCACCCTCGAGCCACTTGCCGAACTGCCCGTGCTTGACGTTCTCGGGCGCCCAGGTGATCTGCTCGTTGAGCTCGATCAGGCGGTCCTTGATCTCGGTCACCCGCACGAACCAGCTCGAGACTGCCTTGTAGATCAGGGGGTTCCGGCAGCGCCAGCAGTGCGGGTACGAGTGTTCGTAGCTGGCCTCGCGCAGCAACCGGCCGCCATCGCGCAGCAGGCGGATGAGGGGACGGTTGGCGTCCATCCACAGCTCACCGGCGACATCCGTCACCTGCGGCAGGAACTTGCCCCCCTCGTCGAGCGAGAGGATCGTCGGGATGCCAGCAGCCTCCGAAACCCGCTGGTCGTCTTCGCCGTAGGCCGGGGCCTGGTGGACGATGCCGGTACCGTCGCTGGTCGTGACGTAGTCGTCAACGAGGATCTGCCACGCGTTCTGGGTGCCCCAGGTCTCGGCATCCGCGTAGTAGTCGAAAAGCCGGTCGTACGAGACGCCGGCGAGTTCCGACCCCAGGATGCTGCGCGAGACCGCCGCGCGGGCGTCGTCGGCGCTCTCGTACCCGAGGTCCTTCGCGTAACCGGCGAGCAGGTCTTCGGCGAGCAGGTACTCGTGCGCGGTCGCCTCGACGGCGTCATCCGCGACCCCACCGGGCGCGCGGTGAACATCAGCCGCGCCGTTCGGGCCGCCGGGAGCCACGACGTACCGGATGTCGGGTCCGACCGCCAACGCGAGGTTGGTCGGCAGGGTCCACGGCGTCGTCGTCCACGCGAGCGCCCGAACGGCGGTGAGCCCCAGCGCCTCGGCTTTCGCGCCGATCAGCGGGAAGGTCACGGTGACCGACGGGTCTTGACGCATCTTGTAGACGTCGTCGTCCATGCGCAGCTCGTGGCTGGACAGCGGGGTCTCGTCGCGCCAGCAGTAGGGCAGTACGCGGTAGCCCTCGTACGCGAGCCCCTTGTCGTAGAGGCTCTTGAACGCCCAGAGGACGGACTCCATGTATCCCGTGTCGAGAGTCTTGTAACCGCGCTCGAAGTCGACCCAGCGCGCTTGGCGGGTGACGTAGTCCTCCCACTCGTGGGTGTACGTCAGCACCGACTCACGCGCCTTCGCGTTGAAGGCGGCAATACCCATCTGCTCGATCTCGGCCTTCTCGGTGATGCCGAGCTGCTTCATCGCCTCGAGTTCGGCGGGAAGGCCGTGCGTGTCCCACCCGAAGACGCGGTCGACCTTCTTGCCGCGCATGGTCTGGAAGCGCGGGAAGAGGTCCTTCGCATAACCAGTGAGCAGGTGCCCATAGTGCGGCAGGCCGTTGGCAAACGGGGGACCGTCGTAGAAGACCCACTCCTCGGCGCCGTCGCGCTGCTCGATCGAGGCCCGGAAGGTGTCGTCCTGCTTCCAGAACGCGAGCACGTCGCGCTCGATCGCGGGAAAGCGCGGGCTCGGCGAAACATCAGCGGCGGGGCCGAAGGCGGAGGTGCGGGGGTAGCTCATGTCATCTCGCAAGGGTCACGGACATCATCCGCCGGGACGACTCTCGTAAGCCGCGGTACCACCCTGCGTGCCAGTCCGGTCTGCGTCCGGCCTAGCCCCTCTCACTGCGGCTATGACGGGCCTGACCCGCTCGGTTCTACTGAGCCCCTCGCGGGACCGTTCTTCCGAGAGCTCCCCGGTGATAGCCGGATCGGTGCTGATTGCTCAATTCTAGCGGCGCCTAGGGTGGATTCGTGCCTCGCTCTCGATCCACCGGTCCACTGCCTCCGCGCGTCAGCAGCCCTGACCTGCCGCGGGTGCTTGAGCCTGCGGAAACGCTGACGGGACACGATGAGCTCTTCGGCGCGCGGCTCTCCCCGCTTCACGGCGACGTGGACGCATCTTTCAGCCGAATCGCCGAGTGCGCCATCCCGGATGCTGACCTCGATATCTTCACCCTGACGGGCGCATCCCTGCGCGATGTGCTGATCAGCGGCATCCGTGCGACGCGGTTGATCGCACCGGGCAGCGCCTGGCGCACCGTCACGATCGACGGTGGCCGGCTTGCGACCCTCGAACTCAGCGGTGCCGAGCTCGACAGTGTCGAGTTCCGCGGTTTGCGGATCGACTACGCGAACCTCGCTCTCGCGACGCTCAGCGATGTTCGGTTCGTGGACTGCCGGTTCGGCTCGCTTGACCTGCCCGAGGCCTCCCTCGATCGCGTGCAGTTCTCCGGATGCCACGCCGACGAGGTCGACTGTCGCAGCGTACGCAGCAACAACCTCGATCTCCGTGGTCTCGAGGCCCTCTCGTTCACCGACCCAGCTGGCCTCAGCGGCGCGACGCTCGCCATCCGCCAGGCCGAACAGCACGCGGTCGCCTTCGCGACAGCTCTCGGCATCCGGGTGCTCGAATGAGCGAGGCGGGAACTGCGACGTTTGACGGCATTCGGACGCCACGCCTGTCGCTTCGCGAACTCATGCCGCACGACACGACGGCGCTGCACCGGGTTCTGGGTGACGAGGTCGCTATGGCCGCCTACGAACACGGGTTCTCGCCGGCCGAGACTGCCGACTGGATCGAGGGACAGGTCCGCCGCTATCGGGACCGGGGGTTCGGGCTCTGGGCGCTGACGGATGCCGAGACCGGCGAGGTCATCGGCGACTGCGGGCTGACGATCCAGCGCGTGGGTGCAGCGGAGGTCGTCGAGGTGGGCTACCACCTGCTTCGAGAGCTCTGGGGCCACGGATACGCGACAGAGGCGGCATCCGCGTGCGTCGACTGGGGCTTCGCGCACCTCGATGCACCTGCGATCTACGCGATCGTGCGCGACACCAACCTCGCGTCGATGAACGTCGCGATCCGGCTCGGGATGACGGTCCGCGAGCGTTTCATCAAGCGCTACCGCGACATCGACATGCCACATCTGGCGTTCGCCATCACGCGCGAGGGCTGGCGCTCTCGGCATCCGTCTCCCTGACCCGGCGCGGCCCTCGCCCCGTGCCCGCGCCCCGTGACAATCCGATCCGGCGCCCGGCGTGCGGCGCCCGAGCGGATTCTCGGCGCCGGAGCGAATTCTCGCGCGCTGGGGACCCGTGCTCTCCGCGCCGCGGCCAGTAGAATCGAGGCGTATCCCACACTCAGGCACGCTCACACAGTGCCGCACATATCGCCCAAGGAGACCCCATGGCCGCAGTTCCCGATAAGCCCGCCCTCGAAGGTCTCGAGCGGAAGTGGGATGCGGCCTGGACGGATGCCGGCACGTACGGCTTCGACCGCGCTCGCGCTGCGGCGGTCGGTCGAGCTGGGGTCTACTCGGTCGACACTCCCCCGCCCACCGCATCCGGGTCGCTCCACATCGGCCACGTGTTCAGCTACACCCACACCGACGTGAAGGTGCGCTTCGAACGGATGCGGGGCAAGACCGTGTTCTATCCGATGGGCTGGGACGACAACGGGCTTCCCACCGAACGCCGCGTGCAGAATTACTACGGGGTCCGCTGCGACCCCTCGCTGCCGTATGACGCCGACTTCACTCCCCCGTACGAGGGTGGTGACAACAAGAGCAGCAAGGCCGCTGACCAGGTGCCGATCAGCCGCCGCAACTTCATCGAGCTGTGCGAGAAGCTCACGGTCGAAGACGAGAAGCACTTCGAAGACCTGTGGCGGATGCTGGGGCTCTCGGTCGACTGGACCCAGACCTACCGCACGATCTCGGACGAGACGATGCGCACAAGCCAACTCGCGTTCCTGCGCAACCTCGAGCGCGGCGAGGCCTACCAGTCGCTCGCCCCCACCCTGTGGGACATCGACTTCCGCTCCGCGATCGCGCAGGCAGAACTCGAAGACCGCGAGCAGCCCGCCGCGTACCACCGTCTCGCCTTCCACAAGAGCGACGGCAGCGGCGACATCCACATCGAGACCACGCGTCCCGAACTGCTTGCCGCGTGTGTCGCGCTGGTTGCACACCCCGATGACGAGCGCTACCAGCCCGCGTTTGGAACGACCGTGCGCACACCGCTGTTCGGGGTCGAAGTGCCGGTGCTGCCTCATCCGCTCGCCCAGCCCGACAAGGGTTCCGGCATCGCGATGATCTGCACCTTCGGCGACGTCACCGACATCATCTGGTGGCGCGAGCTCGACCTCCCGAACCGCACGATCATCGGAATGGACGGCCGCATCATCGCCGAGGCTCCCGAGGTCATGACGACGGATGCCGCGCGTGCCGCCTACGCGGAGCTCGCCGGCAAGACGGTCTTCAGCGCCAAGAAGCGCGTCGTCGAGCTGCTGCAGGAGTCGGGTGAGTTGATCGGCGAACCCAAGCCCTTCACGCACGCAGTGAAGTTCTTCGAGAAGGGCGACCGGCCGCTCGAGATCGTCTCGACGCGCCAGTGGTACATCCGCAACGGTGCCCGCGACGAGGCACTGCGCGAGAAGCTCATTGCCCTCGGCAAGGAGCTGTCGTGGCATCCGGACTTCATGCGTGTGCGATACGAGAACTGGGTCGGCGGCCTCACCGGCGACTGGCTCGTCTCGCGCCAGCGGTTCTTCGGCGTGCCGATCCCGGTCTGGTACGGCCTCGACGAGAACGGTGAGCGCGACTACGACCGCGTGCTGCTTCCCACTCACGACCAGCTTCCCGTCGACCCCACCACCGACGTTCCCCCGGGATATACCGAGGTTCAGCGCGGCGTCCCCGGCGGTTTTGAGGGAGAGCGCGACATCTTCGACACCTGGGCCACCTCGTCGCTCACGCCTCAGCTGGCCGGCGGCTGGGAGCGCGACCCCGAGCTGTGGGATCTCGTCGCGCCCTTCGACCTGCGTCCGCAGGGCCAAGACATCATTCGCACCTGGCTGTTCTCGACGATGCTGCGCAGCGCGCTCGAAGACGGCCGCGCGCCGTGGACTGACGCGGCGATCTCAGGGTTCATCGTGGACCCCGACCGTAAGAAGATGTCCAAGTCCAAGGGCAACGTGGTGACGCCTGCCGACATCCTGGAACAGCACGGTTCAGATGCCGTGCGCTACTGGGCGGCATCCAGCCGTCTGGGCACGGATGCCGCGTTCGACCCGCAGAACCCGACGCAGATCAAGATCGGTCGACGCCTGGCGATCAAGATCCTCAACGCCGCGAAGTTCGTCCTCTCGTTCCCGGTCCCCGAGGGCGCGCAGATCACGCATGCGCTGGACGCTTCGATGCTCGCGACGCTCGATGGCGTCGTGCGCGATGCTACGGCAGCGCTGGATTCCTACGATCACGCCCGCGCACTGGAGCTCACCGAGTCGTTCTTCTGGACGTTCTGCGACGACTACCTCGAACTGGTCAAGGAGCGCGCCTACGACCAGACGGACGTCGGCCAGGCATCCGCTGCCCTCGCACTGCGTATCGCACTGTCGACGCAGTTGCGCCTGCTGGCGCCCGTCGTTTCCTTCGCTGCAGAAGAAGCCTGGTCGTGGTTCGAGGAGGGCTCGATTCACACGGCAGCATGGCCCGAGCCGCTCGGCATCGAGGGCGACCCGGCCGTGCTCACCGCTGTCGGTGAGGCACTCATCGGCATCCGTCGCGCGAAGACCGAGGCGAAGGCTTCCCAGAAGACGCCCGTCACCTCGATCACGCTCGGTGCGCCCGCGGCGACGGTGGAGCGACTGCGCACGGCAGAGGGCGACCTGAAAGCCGTGGGTCGAATCGACACGATCAGCTACACGGATGCCGACAGCACGACCGTCGCAGCCATCGAACTCGGAGAGGTCTGACATGCAGCTCGGAACCCGCTGGCCTCTGGGTGCGGAACCTCCGCAGGCCGTACCCGAGGTACTGCGCGCCCAGATCGCCGCTGTCGAAGACCTGATCTCTGCCGGGCAGCTCGCTCAGGAACCGACGCCGCGCTGGACGCTCACGTGGCTCGAGGGTCGACCGATCGCGGAACTGGACACCGGCGTGATCGTGACTCTCGGCGCCGACGGCGAGGCGGTCGTGCACCACGATCCCGACGACGAGTTCTCCTGACTGAGATCACTCCTCGTGCGGTGACACCCGGCTGGCTGCCAGAAGAAGTCGCGCAGCGGCGAGGGCAGCGATGATCGTCACGGCTGCGGCGATGACGTACGGGAGGCGAAGGTCCACGCGCGCGACCAGACCGCCGAGCATCGTGGCGATCGGAAACAGCCCCCACGTGACACTCCGAATGATCCCGAGCACCCGCCCGAAAATGTCGCCGGGAATGATCATCTGCCGCAGCGCTCCCCAGGGGACGTTCCACAGCGACACCGCGAACGCCATTCCCGCGTAGGCGACGATCGCACTGACGACTTCGGGGGCGATCCCCACGAGTGCCAGACACACCCCTGCACCGAGATTCGCACCCAGCATGACGGCGCCGCGACCGAATCGGCGCACAAGTGCGGGAGCGACCAGTGAGCCCAGCAGCGCGCCGGCTCCGATTCCTGCGGTGACGAAGCCGATCGCCGCAGGCGCCACACCTTGGGTCTCGAGGAAGTAGAGAATCGTCGGCGCCTGCGCGAAGGAGAATGCGCCGCCGAGGATCGAGGTGAACACCACGAGAGCGCGCAGGTAGCGGTGGCGCCAGAGGTACAGCGCTGCATCCTTGGTCGAGACCCGCGGGGTGTCGGAGGCAGGAAGCCGCTCACCCGGCACCGCCACCTCGTCGGTCGCAAATGCTGCATCTGCGGCCGACCCGCGAAGCGCGTGGGCAGCGGAGAGCGGCAGCATCAACGCCAAGACGATCGGGATCAGATACCCCGCCGAGCCGACCCAGAGCGGGAGCACGAGCGAGATCGCGAACAAGACACCCGCGATGGGCTGGGCGACGAAACTGTCGATGGTGATCTGCGCAGCCTGGATGCGGCTGTTCGCGCGGTCCAGCCCCGGCCTACCGACCAGCGAGGGGATCACGGCGTTCGTCGCATTGTCAAACAGAGTCTCTCCAATGCCGAACACCACAGTCGCGACCAACAGGTGCCACAGCTGGAGCTGGCCGGTCGCGGTCAGAGCGGCAAGTGCAACCGCGACGCCGCCGCGCAGCACGTTCGCCGAGGCCATGACCCGGCGTCGATCGAACTGGTCGACGATCATGCCCGCCGGGAGCCCGAAGAACAGCCAGGGAACGAAGGCCAGCGCGCCCACCGCGGCAATGGCGACCGGGTCTCGCGTCAGCGTCGTCGCGATGAGAGGCACCGCCGTGCGCCCCACGCCGTCGGCGAGGTTACTGAATGCTGCAGCAGTCCAGAGCTTGCCGAAGTCCCGACCGAGCGGAGGCTGACGCCGGACAGGGGTCGGCGCGACAGTCATCGCGGCAGGATGCCGACCTGGCCGCCGGCGCAGGCATCCGCGCGCCGCTCGGCGTACACGCTCTGCGTCGCGTGCCGGATCGGACGGGTCAATGCACGCCGTCGGACCCGCGCTTCGATGTCTCGCTCGAGTGCTCGCAAGATGACCAGCGCCGCCCGGTCGAGCGCACTCGGCTGCGGCTGATCGCAGCGGCCGGGGGCCGCGGTGCTGATGGTGGTCATGATTACTCCGGGTCTGTCAGGGGGAACACGTCGGTTCGAATGGTGAAGGGCCGCACTCCCTCACCCTGCTGCTCCCGATAGCGCGCGACATACGAGTCGATGACCGCCTCGAGTTCATGGCCGAGCTCCTCGAACTGGGCATCCGTCAGTCGAACGGTGGCGGTGCTGAGCATCGCCGTCCACTCGTCGGGGTCCTTGCGGATCTGTCGCGCGATGAACTCCTCGAGCTGCCTGTTGCGACGTCGATAGAACTCGCTGATCACAACCTGGCTGGCTGCTCGACCAGCAGGACTTCTGACAGCGGTCTGGCCAGTCATCGACACCGCCCCCTTGGGGCGTTCCCACCAGCGCTCGCGCCCCGTGCCTCGATCAGGAATCTCGCGAATGAGGTCGTGCTTGGCGAGGGCGCGCAGGTGATAACTCGTCGCCCCTGAAGACTCCCCCAGCTGCTCCGCCAGCGAACTTGCCGTCTGCGGACCGAACTGGCTGAGGATGTCGTAGATCTCGACGCGTAGGGGGTGCGCAAGCGCGCGTAGCGCGCCGACATCCAGCTCACGCGCCTCACCGATGCGCGGGGGCACTTCACCCGAGTCCTCTGGCGACCTGTTCACACTCCTACGGTAGATCCACAAAGGTTTCTTTGCAAGCTTCGTTTTGCAAACTTTGGTTTGCGGTACTGATGCGACGAGATAGGTTGGGTCCATGACCGACGTCGACGTGTCGAATCCTCTTCTTGCCGCAAGCCCGCTCCCCTACCGGCTCCCGGACTACCGGGCCATCCGACCGGAGCACTACCTGCCGGCGTTCACCGAGGCCTTCGCCGCGCATCGACGTGAGATCGACGCGATCACCACCGTCGCCGCGGCGCCGACTTTCGAGAACACGCTGGTGCCCCTCGAGCGCAGCGGCGAGCTTCTCCACGATGTCGCATCGGCGTTCTACACGGTGTCCTCCGCTGACGCGACGCCAGAGATCCAAGAGATCGAAGAAGCGCTGGCGCCCTTGATGGCAGCGCACACGGATGCTGTGCAGTTGAACGCTGAGCTCTATCGACGCATCGCGAGCGTGCATTCCCACCTGGATGACCTCAGTCTCACGCCCGAGGATCGCTATCTGGTTGAGCGCCACTACCGCGAGATGACCCACGCGGGAGCCGGCCTCGACGAAGCCCAGAAAGCGCGCCTCACCGAGATCAACGGCCGCCTCTCAACGCTCACCACAACCTTCGAGAAGAACCTCCTCAACGACACGAACGATCTCGCCGTCGTGTTCGACGACGTCACCGAGCTCGATGGACTCACGGAGGGTGAGATCTCGGCCGCCGCGCGCGCCGCTGCCGATCGCGGCATCGCCAGCGGCTGGCTGATCTCACTCACCCTGTTCACCGGACATCCCTATCTGGGATCGCTGCGCAACCGTGACGCGCGGGCACGCATCATGGCGGCATCCCGCGCGCGCGGCACCCGTGACAACGCCAACGACAACCGTCCCGTCTTGCGCGAGATCGTGCGGCTGCGCGCCGAGCGCGCCGAGCTTCTGGGCTACCGCTCGCACGCGGACTACGTCACGTCGGATGAAACGGCGGGAAACCCTGAAGCTGTCCGTGAGCTGCTCTTCCGCCTCTCCGCGCCCGCAGCCCGAAACGCGCGCACCGAGCAGGCGGCCCTTCAAGCGATGGCGGATGCCGAACCCGAGCCGTTCACAATCGAGGCGCACGACTGGGCCTACTTCGCCGAGAAGGTCCGCGCTGCCGAGTATGACATCGACGCCGCGGCGCTCCGCCCCTGGTTCGAGGCTGAACGCGTGCTCCGCGACGGCGTGTTTCGCGCAGCCACGGAGCTCTACGGCATCACCTTCACCGAGCGCCCCGATCTTCCGGGCTACCACCCCGACGTGCGGGTCTTCGAGGTCTTCAACGCCGATGGTTCTGCACTCGGGCTCTACCTGCTCGATCTGTACACCCGCGACACCAAGCGGGGCGGCGCCTGGATGAACTCCATCGTGTCCCAGTCGCGGCTGCGCGGCACTGCACCGGTCGTGGTGAACAATCTCAACGTCGTGAAGCCCGCGACCGGAACTCCCACGCTGCTGACCCTCGATGAGGTGACGACCTTCTTCCACGAGTTCGGCCACGCGCTGCACGGCCTGTTCGCGACCGTCACGTACCCGCACTTCGCGGGCACGAACGTGTTCCGCGATTTCGTGGAGTTCCCGAGCCAGGTCAACGAGATGTGGATCTTCTGGCCCGAGATCCTTGCGGCCTATGCGCGTCATATCGAGACCGATGAGCCGCTTCCGGCCCACGTTGTGGAGCGCCTGAGTGCCTCTGAGAGCTTCAACCAGGGGTTCGCGACGAGCGAGTACCTCGCGGCATCCTGGCTCGATCAGGCGTGGCACTCGCTCTCGGCAGCCGACGCAGCCAGCGACCGTGATGTCGCAGCGTTCGAAGCATCCGCCCTCGCCGAGATCGGACTCGATAACCCCGCAGTCCCGACGCGGTACTCATCCACGTACTTCGCCCACATCTTCTCGGGTGGCTACAGCGCGGGCTACTACTCGTACATCTGGAGCGAAGTCCTGGATGCCGACACCGTCGAGTGGTTCCGTGAGAGCGGCGGCCTCACTCGGGCAAACGGCGACCGATTCCGTGAGCGGCTCCTCGGCGTCGGCGGGTCGAAGGATCCGCTTGATGCGTACCGAGACTTCCGGGGCCGGGATGCGGAGATCGCTCCCCTGCTACGTCGCCGAGGCCTCGATGGCTAGATCTCACGCGGTGAACACCCCAAAGGCCTACGAGGGTGTGACGAGAAACCGCAGCCGCGCGAACTGACCGACCTGACGCGCCTCGACGAGACGGAGCCGATCAGACTCAACGCGACGCGGAAACAGCGGCGCGCCGCTGGTCAGCGCGACGGGCGCGATCGATATCGCGATCTCGTCGAGCGCACCGGCGTCGTAGAACTGCGCGGCAAGGTCTCCGCCGCCTACGATCCAGACGTCTGACTCTTCGGCCGCCTCGCGGATCTCACTCAACACGGCCGACACGGGTCCCGACAGAAAGGTTACGTCTGCACCCTGCGGCACGGGAAGGTTCCTGGTCGTGAAGACGAACGTGCGCCGAGCGCCGAACAGCTCCTGCCACTTCTCGGGGTGATCGACGAGATCAGACTCGCGCAGGAGCCACTCGTACGTCGATGAGCCCTCGACGATCAGCGCATCAGTGGGCGGTAGGAGCTCCGGATCGGGCTCCGTGCCGCCTGGAACGTCGAAGAGCCACTGCAAGGAGTGGTCGGAGTCGGCGATGAAGCCGGTGAAGCTGGTTGCGGTGTCGTAGATGAATCGCGTCACGCCGCGACGCTACTCGGGGGCTCCGACATCCCTCCGCGGCTGGACGTAGCCGCCCGCTCAGGCGGATTTGCGGGCCTGCCGCAGCACAAGCGTCGGGGCTGCGCCGTCCTCAACCGCAGCCCTTGTCACGATCACCTTGTCGACGTTCTCGGCCGAGGGGATCTCGAACATGATCGGCCCCAGCACGTCTTCGAGAATCGCGCGCAGGCCGCGGGCCCCGGTCTTGCGGGCCACCGCGAGATCGGCGATAGCAACGAGCGCCTCGTCGTCGAACTCCAAGTCGACCCCGTCGATCTCGAACATCCGCTGATACTGCTTGACCAGCGCGTTCTTCGGAGCGGTGAGGATCTCGATGAGGGCTTCGCGGTCAAGCGGCGACACGGATGCGACAACAGGAAGACGCCCGATGAACTCGGGGATCAGGCCGAACTTGTGCAGATCCTCGGGCTGAACCTCGCTGAAGAGGCTGAGGTCGTCGCCCTTGTTGTGAAGGGGCGCCCCGAAGCCCACCCCGTGCTTTCCAACGCGCGACGAGATGATGTCTTCCAGTCCAGCGAAGGCACCAGCCACGATGAACAACACGTTCGTCGTGTCGATCTGGATGAACTCCTGGTGCGGATGCTTGCGACCGCCCTGCGGCGGCACCGAAGCAACCGTTCCCTCAAGAATCTTCAGCAGGGCCTGCTGCACACCCTCGCCCGAGACATCCCGCGTGATCGAGGGGTTCTCGGCCTTGCGGGCGATCTTGTCGACCTCGTCGATGTAGATGATGCCGGTTTCGGCGCGCTTGGTGTCGAAGTCGGCCGCCTGCAGGAGCTTCAGGAGGATGTTCTCGACGTCCTCACCGACGTAGCCGGCCTCGGTCAGTGCCGTCGCATCAGCAACCGCGAACGGCACATTCAAGCGCTTGGCAAGTGTCTGGGCGAGGTAGGTCTTTCCGCATCCCGTGGGTCCGAGAAGCAGGATGTTGCTCTTCGCGATCTCGATGTCTTCAGCACGCTGCTCGGCGGGCTGCAACGTCGAGTGCGCACGAACACGCTTGTAGTGGTTGTAGACGGCAACCGACAGCGCCCGCTTGGCAGGCTCCTGGCCGACGACGTACTCCTCGAGAAACGCAAAGATCTCGCGGGGCTTGGGAAGGTCGAAATCGGCGACAACACCGTCACCAGACTCTGCCATGCGCTCTTCGATGATCTCGTTGCAGAGTTCGACGCACTCGTCGCAGATGTACACGCCGGGTCCGGCGATGAGTTGCTGCACCTGCTTCTGGCTCTTACCGCAGAAAGAGCACTTGAACAGATCAGCGCTCTCACCGATGCGTGCCATCAGGGGTCCTCCTCGTTCCGGGCGGCTGTGGTCCGAGCCTAACCGAGGCCGGCGACATCCGGTGGGATTGCGCGCAGCTCGTGCCGACAGCGCCGGGCCCCGGCATCCGTGTCGTGTGACGGATGCCGGGGCCCGGTTTCTGGTCTTACTTCGCGGGCAACGCGGGCTGACGCTTGCGCGTCGTAAGCACCTGGTCGACCAATCCGTAGGTCACTGCCTCTTCCGCAGAAAGGATCTTGTCGCGGTCGATGTCGCGGTTGACCTCGGCGGCGGTGCGGTGGGAGTGCTTCGCGAGCGTCTCCTCCAGCCACGTGCGCATACGGAGGATCTCCGCAGCCTGGATCTCGATGTCCGACGCCTGCCCGTGACCGGCCTCGCCCATGGCGGGCTGGTGGATCAGGATGCGGGCGTTCGGCAGCGCAAGACGCTTGCCGGGTGCCCCGGCAGCCAGCAGCACGGCAGCAGCCGAAGCCGCCTGGCCGAGCACGACGGTCTGAATCTGGGGCGATACGTACTGCATCGTGTCGTAGATCGCCGTCATCGCGGTGAAGGATCCACCGGGCGAGTTGATGTACATGATGATGTCGCGATCGGGATCCTGCGACTCGAGCACCAGTAGCTGCGCCATGACGTCGTCTGCCGAGGCGTCGTCCACCTGGACACCCAGGAAGATGACGCGGTCCTCGAAGAGCTTGTTGTAGGGATCCTGACGCTTGTAGCCGTAGGCGGTGCGTTCCTCGAACTGCGGGAGGACGTAGCGACTGCTGGGCATCTGCAGCGCCGAGGGCGAGGCCTGCGGGAGGCGGAGGTTCGGGGTGTTCATGCGTTTACTCTCTTCTTCGCTCGCGCCGCTGGTTACTTCGTGTCGGTTCCGCCGCCGCCTGAAACATCGGCAGCGTGCTCACGAATGTGGTCGACGAAGCCGTACTCGAGCGCCTCGTCGGCGGTGAACCAGCGGTCGCGGTCGCCGTCCTCGTTGATCTGCTCGACGGACTTTCCGGTCTGCGCGGCGGTGATCTCGGCGAGACGGTTCTTCATCGAGGTGATCAGCTGCGCCTGCGTCTGGATGTCGCTTGCGGTTCCACCGAAACCACCGTGCGGCTGGTGCAGCAGCACACGCGCGTTCGGCGTGATGTAGCGCTTGCCCTTGGTCCCGCTGGTCAGCAGCAGCTGGCCCATCGAGGCCGCCATGCCGATACCGACGGTGACGATGTCGTTGGGCACGAACTGCATCGTGTCGTAGATCGCCATACCCGCCGTGATCGAGCCACCGGGCGAGTTGATGTACAGGTAGATGTCCTTCTGCGAGTCCTCAGCAGCAAGAAGCAGGATCTTCGCGCAGATCTCGTTCGCGTTCTCGTCGCGCACCTCCGACCCCAGCCAGATGATGCGGTCTCTCAGCAGCCTGTCGAAGACGCTCGTCGCGACCAGTGGTTCAGCCATGTGTGCTCCTGTGTTCGTTGCGTGACATCGAATCTACCGGCGGGGTTCGGGTGACCCGCTCGTGTTCGCCGTGGGCAGATCGTGCCGCGCGGCGAGCTCGCGCGCGTATGCCTCGACCGAGCGACGATAGCGGGCTAAGTGCGGTGCGAGGGCCGTCAACGCGACGGATGCCGCGGCATCCGGCTGACCCGCCGAAACGAGTGCGAGGGCATAGAACGCGGCCACCTCGTCCCTCAGGTCGCTGTCCGGATCGCGCTCGTACTCGGCCTGGAGCAGACCGACCGACTCGTCAGTATGACCCAGGTTGCGAAGAGTGCTGTCCAGCTGGATCACCGCTTGCACGCGGTGGGGTTCAGGGAGTCCAGCGGCGATCGCCGCGCGATACAGCGGCTCGGCATCGCGCTCCAGCCCGGCCGCATCCCGTGCGCCGGCGCGTTCAAACAGCGCGATCGCGTCGTCCTCGGCCCGCTCCGCTGCGATCGCATCGATAAGCACAATTCGCTCGTCGTCGGTGAGGGAGTCATCAGCCCACACGGCAGCCACCCGCTCATTCCAGGTCTGCACCATCTACCCCTTGCTACGACGAGGGGCGGATGCTGCCTGCTGCAGCATCCGCCCCTCGGAACCTTCTGGTCCTACTCCGCGTCGGTCTTGGCAGACTTGCGCGGTGCGCGCTTCTTCGGCGCCGGCTTCTCTTCGGCCTCGATGATCTCGTCGGCGTCGGCTGCGGCATCCGCGATGTCCTGCGCCTCCTCGACGACCTCTTCCTCAGCCTCAGCCTCGTCTTCGGCGAGGATGAGGTGGGCTGACAGGTCGACAGCAGCGCCGGTCGTGTCGACGATCTTCACATCGCGCAGGGCGTGAACGAGCGCCTTGCTGCGGGCGACCTCACCGACCATCGCGGGCAGCTGGTTGCCCTGCTGGATCGCGTTGACAAAGTCCTGCGGCGACATGCCGTACTGAGCAGCCGACTGGATCAGATACTGCGTGAGCTCATCCTGCGACACCTTGACGTCGTAGGTCTCGGTGAGCTTGTCGAGGATCATCTGGGTGCGGAACTGCTTCTCGGATGCCTCCGTGACCTCGGCACGGTGCTCATCGTCTTCGAGGCGACCTTCACCCTCCAGGTGCTGGTGGACCTCGTCCTCGATGAGGCCGGCCGGCACGGGGATCTCGACCTGCTCGATCAGCATGTCGACGAGCTTGTCGCGCGCCGCCGAGGTCTGCTGCAGGCCCGACTGCTGCGAAGCCGAGGAACGCAGGCTCTCGCGGAGCTCAGCGATGGTGTCGAACTCGCTCGCGATCTGCGCGAAGTCGTCGTCTGCCTCGGGCAGCTCGCGCTCCTTGACGCTGGTCACGGTGACCGCAACCTCAGCCTCTTCACCGGCGTGGTCGCCGCCGACGAGCTTCGAACGGAACGTGGTGTCTTCACCTGCGGTGAGAGAGTCGATCGCCTCGTCGATGCCTTCGAGCAACTCGCCCGAACCGACCTCGTACGACACGCCTTCAGCGCGGTCGATCTCGGAACCGTCGATCGTGGCGACGAGGTCGAGTTCGACGAAGTCACCGGACGTGGCGGGGCGGTCGACGGTGATGAGCGTGCCGAAGCGCGCGCGCAGCTTGTCGAGTTCGGCATCCACCGCGGCGTCATCGACCTCGACTGCCTCGATCTCCACGGTCAGACTGTCCAGGGCGGGCAGGGTGACCTCAGGGCGAACATCGACCTCGATCTCGACCTTCAGCTCGCCCGAGAAGTCTTTCTCATTGGGCCACTCGGTGATGTCGGCGCTCGGGCGACCGATGACGCGCAGCTCCTGCGCTTCCACCGCCTCGCGGTAGAAGCGGTCGAGTCCGTCGTTGACGGCGTGCTCGAGGACCGCACCGCGACCGATGCGCTGGTCGATGATCGGAGCCGGAACCTTGCCCTTGCGGAAGCCCGGGATCTGGACATCCTTCGCGATGTGCTCGTACGCGTGCGCGATGCTCGGCTTGAGTTCTTCGGGGGTGATCGAGAGCAGCAGCTTGACGCGGGTCGGGCTGAGCTTCTCAACAGTGCTGGTGACCATGCCTGTGTTGTTCTCCTCGTGCTGCACCGCATAGCTACGCGGCGAAGGTCTGGGTGTGTAGGACCGTGACGTCGGGGCGACAGGATTTGAACCTGCGACTTCCCGCTCCCAAAGCGGGCGCTCTACCAAGCTGAGCTACGCCCCGGGCGGGATCTCACGCGCTGTGCGACAGACGGCCCACAGAAGTCTAGCTGACGCGCGCGCCAGCGTTGCGGCTGCCGTCGATGTCGCGCACGTAGGAACTCTTCGCACGGTAGGACGATTGGCCCGGCATCCGTCCTACCGCGGCGATTTCTCCTACCTCCGCGAGGCGCCGGTGGGCCGCGGGTGCGAGCACGGGCTGCGGTGCCCTATAGACTGTCGGATGCTGCGGCTCCGGCCGCTGCGGGGGCGTAGCTCAATGGTAGAGTCCCAGTCTTCCAAACTGGTTGTGCGGGTTCGATTCCCGTCGCCCCCTCCATCGCTCTCGCGTACGGCCGCAGGCCGTGCGGGAGAGCGATCGTGCGTTTTGCGGGAAGCGAACCCGCAGGGTGGGCCCACGCCGCCGGAGGCTCCGCGCGCGGCGCAGCCGCGTGTGGAGTGGCGG
Source organism: Microbacterium sp. 67-17 (assembly GCF_001898325.1). Taxonomy (GTDB): domain Bacteria; phylum Actinomycetota; class Actinomycetes; order Actinomycetales; family Microbacteriaceae; genus Microbacterium; species Microbacterium schleiferi. The sequence goes on along the minus strand of NZ_MKTR01000013.1, from coordinate 37,019 downwards.
TGGGGACGATTCCCGCCGAACTCCCCTACTCCCCCACTCCCACTACTCCGGCGCGTCCTGGGCCTCGCGGTGCGTGACGATGTGCTCGCGATAGACCTCGGCGTTGCGCAGGATGCCGAGCTTCTCCTCATCCGTCAGCTCTCGGCGCACCTTCGCGGGGACGCCGGCGACCATCGATCCGGGCGGGATGATCGTGCCGCCGAGAACGAGTGCTCCCCCGGCCACGAGCGACCCGGCACCGATGACGGCGCCCGAGAGGACCACGGATCCCATCCCGATGAGGCATCCATCCTCAACCGTGCACCCGTGAACTACCGCGTTGTGGCCGACCGAGACGTTCTCACCGATGACCACGGGGCTGCCGGCATCCACGTGAACCGAGACGTTGTCTTGCAGGTTTGATCCGGCGCCGACCGTGATCGAGGCGCTGTCACCACGCAGAACTGCGTTGTACCAGACGCTCGACTCGGGCCCGAGCCGCACATCGCCAATCACCCGCGCGCCTGCCGCAAGGAAGGCGGAGTCATCGATCGCGGGTGTCGAGCCTCCAACGGAAAGAACGGATGCAGCGTCGGAGTTCATGCCTCGACAGTAGGGCAGCGGAGCGTCACCGGGCTAGGCCAGATGGGTCACGCGGCCACCGAGCAGGGTCGCGCGGACCTCCATCGATCGCAGTCCCGATTCGGACGCCGTGATCGGGTCTTCCCCGCACAGCACGAGGTCTGCAACGGCTCCCGGTTCGATGCGACTGGGAGCGGCGGACCCGCCGTGTGTCGAGGCGGCCAGCGCGACACCTGCGTCAACGGCCTGCTCGACCTGCCACGGTGACCGCCCGTCGCGGGTGCGATAGATCGCCGACGCCATCGCCGCCCACGGATCGAGCTGCGCCACCGGCGCATCAGAACCGAACAGCAGATTCGCTCCCGCATCTACCAGCGCGCGGAAGGGGTAGGGCCTGGCGATCTGCGCAGACCAGATCGTGTCAGAGAGGTCGCGATCATCGAGGGCATGCTCCGGTTGGACACTCGCCCCGACACCGAGGCGAGCAAAGCGCGGGATGTCGACGGCTGAAACCAGCTGCGCGTGCTCGATCGTTCCGGCCGCGCCCGTCACCGCAAAGGCGTCAAGGGCATGGGTGTTCGCCAGGTCACCGATGGCGTGAATCGCGCATGAAATGCCGTGGGCCGCGGCATCCGTCATGAGTGCGACCAGTTCAGCGGGCGGGATCGTCAGAACGCCGTGATTGTGGGGGTCATCCGGATACGGATGCGAGCACGCGGCGGTCCGCGTTCCCAGCGACCCGTCAGTGATGACCTTCAGCGGCCCGACCGTGATCAGCTCGCTCAGCCGGTCACCGCTCTGCCATCCCGTCTCGATGAGTCGGCTCAGATGCGACGGGTAGGTACCGAACTCGACGCGCAGCGTGTCGAAGCCCGTAGCGACGCGGCGTGACCAGGCATCCGCATTCCAGGCCATGTCGAGGTCGACGATCCCGACGACCCCACGGGATGCGGCGTGTCGTGCGAGGTCGGCCACTGCCTCGTCGGCATCATCGGGGCTCGCGGCCGCCAGCCGCCGAGTGATCTCAAACGCCGGCTCCTCCCGGAGCATCCCCGATGCGTCAGGAGGCGTGATCTCCTCGCGCGCGAAGGCAGCGGAGTTCAGCCACACGCTGTGCAGGTCCGCGTTGATCAGATACGCGGGGACGGCGCCGGTCGCCGCATCCAGCATCTCGAGCGTCGGTTCGTCAGGCCAGAAGGCATCCCGAAAGCCGGCACCCACACGGATGCCGCGACCGAGGAGCGGGGCGCCCGCCATGATGTGAGCGGCATGAAGCGCTGATTCGGCAGCACCGAGCGGCTCACGCTGTCGGGTGAGAGCGGCGGACACCGTGTGCACGTGGTGATCCCACAGCCCCGGGATGAGCCAGGCACCATCTGCCTGTAGCACCTCGCCGACCGGACGAACAGCGCCGGCGGGGGCAAGATCACTGATGCGGCCACCCTCGATGAAGACGTCATACGCGCCGTCGACGGGCAAGAGCTCGCTTCCCGGTCCTGTGATCTGCACGCCGACAATGGTCGACACCGTTGCGTCGACGGCACTCATGCGCGAGCGTCGTTCGCGCGGCGCATCTCCGCGGCAAGCAGCGGATTGTGATGCGGGCCGTCGCTCTCGAGCTCACGGATGACGTGATCGACGAGCTCGACGGGACGATTCTGACTGAGCTTGCGCTTGGTCGTCACCGATGTCGGTGTGAGGCGAAAGCCGACGGTGCCGCGCTCAAGTCGCTCGACGAAATCCGCGTCGTTCGGACGCTCCCACAGCATCCGAGGCTCGGGCATCGGGCTCTCGAAACGCGAAACCAAACGATCCAACACGCGCAGGTTCTCCTCCGTCGACAGAAGCTCCGGCACGCCCCGCAGGTGGACTGTCACGAAGTTCCAGGTCGGGACGCTCGGCCGGTCACCGTACCAGCTGGGCGATATGTAGCCGTGCGGACCCTGGAACACGATGAGGAGCTCCCGTTCTCCGAGCCCCAGGATCAGGTCATCGGGCTTGCCGACATGACCGACGACGGTGAGGTCGTCCCTGGTGTCATCCAAGAGGACCGCGTAGTGGGAGGCAACGAGACCGTCATCCGTCGAACTGACGAGTGTCGCCCACGGGTTGTGTTCGACGACCCGCCGCAACTCGCCGACGTCGGTCATGGCGAAGCTCGGGTTCTGACGCATGCGTTCAGCCTATGACGGGAGGATTCAGCGTCACGCCTGACACCGGGGGCACCAGTACAGCTTCCGTGACGCTGCCTCTTCGACAACGATTGCGGTGCCACAGACTCGGCACGGCAGCCCGGCACGGTGGTATACCCAGTGACGGTCGTCGCGGTGTGCCATGGCGCGACGGTAGGCGTCGGCATCCAGGTCGTCCATCGTCATCATCTGGCCGGTCTCGACGCCGATGGCAAGCAGTCGCGTCCAGTCTCGCCACAGCGATCTGACCGTCTCCTCGGGCACATCGCGCCCCGGGGTATGCGGGTTCAACCGCGCCCGGAACAGAAGCTCGGCTCGATAGACATTGCCGATTCCGCTGACGACCGACTGGTCCATCAGCAGCAGTCCGATCGGTGTGGGGGCACGCCGCACGCGGGCGGTGAACCGCTCCTCGCCCTCAGCGAGGTCGTCGACGAGCGGATCCGGCCCGAGCTTTGCGATCGAGGCGGCGACCTCATCCGGCGTCTGGAGCTCGCATGCTGTCGGTCCCCGCAGATCAGCGCACGTCTCGTCGGTGAGCAACCGCAGCCGCACCTGACCGACCACGGGCGGCGGCCACTGGCCCACCTCATCAGGCAGACCTGTCGTCTGCTCCGACATCCGCACGTGAACGCGGGCCCGCCGGGGCGCCCCGATCGAGGTGAGGGAGTTCTCGCCCGCGGCATCCATGATCGGCTCGTCGAGAACCGTGCCGCGCTGGTTCGTCTGTCCCATCCGCCCGTTCGCAGAGGCGATCGTTGGGTCGGCGTCGATCACGCCCGCAAAGTCCCACGCGCCATACATACCCAGGTGCACGCGCAGCCAGATGTCGCCATCGAAACGGAGGAACATCTGCTTGCCGACAGCACGGGCCTCGAGCATCTCTCGTCCAGCGAGCGCAGCAGCGCCCTCGGCGAAGCGGCCCTGCGGACTGGATGCGTCAACCGTGCGACCGACGAAGTTCCGCGCGAACTGCCGGGCGATCCGGTGAACGGAATGACCCTCGGGCATCAACCAGCTTCTGGGTCGAACGAGTCCGTCGCCGCGGTGTTCGCGACATCCCGCGGGTCAGGCAGCAGAGAACCGTCGGCCTCGTACGCCGCGATCTGACCGATGCGGCGCACGTGACGCTCCTCGTTCGAGAACGGCGTCTCGATGAACCGGTCGATGAAGGTCACGACCTCGTCGAAAGAGTGCTGCCGGGCTCCGATGGCGATGACGTTCGCGTCGTTGTGCTGTCGCGCGAGCTCCGCAGTCGCGATGCTCCAGACGAGGGCTGCACGGATCCCGCGAACCTTGTTCGCAGCGATCTGCTCACCGTTTCCCGAACCGCCGAACACGATCCCGAGGGCCTCGACTCCCGCGCTCTGATCGGCGACGACACCGAGGGCGGCACGGATGCAGAACGACGGGTAGTCATCGACGGCGTCGTACTCGATCGGGCCGTGGTCGATGACCTCGTGACCCTCCTCAGCCAGATGGTGCTGAAGTTGCGTGGAGAACTCCATGCCGGCGTGGTCGGTGGCGATATGGATGCGCATGGCTCCCATCCTAGGGAAGCGCGGGTGAACGGCGCGGACCGATCTACGCCGATATGATGTTTTCATCATGCCATTGAATGATGCTCAAAGACCGCTCTATGAAGTCAAGGCCAACCTGTTCAAGGGGCTCGCGCATCCGTTCCGTATCCGCATCCTCGAACTCTTGTCTTCGAGTTCGGAGGTGAGCGTCGCCGATCTGCAAGCTGAGACAGGGCTCGAGGCGTCGCACCTGTCGCAACACCTGGCGGTGCTCCGCCGCCATCGCCTCGTGCAGTCGGAGCGTCGAGGCAGCCACGTGTTCTACCGACTTGCTGATCCCCGCGTCGCCGACCTGCTCGCTGTCGCGCGGGCGCTGCTCCTGAGCCTGCTGGAAGCCGACAGCGCTCAATTGGCGCACGTCGACACACTGCCCACGTTCGGCACGGCAGCGCCATGAGTCGGGCACGCCGCTCGGCGCGGTCGCTCGCACAATCGGCGCGAGCACTCTTGCCGAGCATCCAGGACTACCGCCGGCTGCCCCGCACATGGCGGGGAGATCTCGTTGCCGGCGTCACGGTCGGAATCGTCGCGCTCCCACTCGCTCTCGGTTTCGGAGTGAGCTCCGGCCTCTCCGCTGAGGCGGGCCTGGTCACGGCGATCGTCGCGGGCATCCTGGCCGCCGTCTTCGGCGGATCGAACGTGCAGGTCTCGGGGCCGACCGGAGCGATGGTCGTCGTCCTGGTTCCCATCGTCGCAACCCATGGTGCCGGTGCCGTGGTCGCCGTCACGGCGATCGCGGGCGTCATCGTCGTCGCTGCCGGCGCTCTGCGGCTCGGTCGCGCCGTCTCGTTCATCCCCTGGCCCGTCATCGAAGGCTTCACCCTGGGGATCGCAGTCATCATCTTCCTCCAGCAGGTGCCGCTGCTCACCTCACCGCACACTGTTCATGCCGGCGACCACTCCTCGAACGCGATCATCGCCGCGGTCCAATCGGTCGCTGAGGCGGACTGGTCCTACGTCCCGTGGTCGCTGGGGGCTGCCGCCATCGTGTCCCTCGTCATGCTCATCGCGCCCCGGATCCACCGCGCTCTTCCCGGCTCCCTGATCGGCATCGCCGTCGTGACGGCGCTTGCCCTGATCATCGCTACGCCACTGGCGACGATCGGCGCCCTTCCGTCGAGCCTGCCCCCGCCGTCTTTCCCTTCGCTCGACCCGAGTGTCATCGGTCAACTGCTGCTGCCCGCCCTGACGGTGGCAGCACTTGCGGCCATCGAGTCGCTGCTCTCGGCTCGTGTTGCAGCGTCCCTCGCCGACACCGGGCCCTATGACCCCGACCGCGAACTCGTCGGCCAGGGCATCGCCTCACTCGGCTCAGCACTTTTTGGCGGGATGCCTGCCACCGGCGCCATCGCACGCACCGCCGTCAACGTGCGCTCGGGCGGACGCACCCGTGTCGCCGCGATCACGCACGCTCTCGTCCTCCTGCTCGTTGTCCTCGTGATCTCTCGGCCCGTCGGCGCCATCCCCCTCGCCGCTCTCGCAGGCGTGCTGATGATGACGGCCGTGCGAATGGTGCATGCCTCGACCGTGCGAGCGATCATCACCTCGACACGCGCCGATGCGATCGCCTTCGTCATCACCGCGCTTGTGACGGTGTCGTTTGACCTCATCGTGGCGGTCATCATCGGCGTTCTGTTCGCGGGAGTCATCGCGGTGCGCAGCCTCTCGCGCCAGACCGGCGTGCGTCGCGAAGCAATCAGCGGCGAAGCGGTCGACGGAGACGAACGGATCGCGATTATCGCCATTGACGGCCCGCTCTTCTTCGCCTCCGCCGACCGCGTTTTCGAGCAGGTCGCCTCACTCACCGATGTCTCGGTCGTCGTGCTCCGGATGTCTCAGCTCGAGCTGGTGGATGCCACGGGTGCACGAATGCTGGCCGACATCATCCAGTCGCTCGAAAGACGCGGCATCACGGTGTTGATCAAAGGTGTGCAGCCGCTTCACGACGGTCTGTTCCGGCGGGTCGGGGTCCTGGATTCCCTGCGCCACCACAATCACCTCTTCACCGACCTTCCCGCAGCGATTACCCACGCCCGCAGTCACATCGCGCGAGAGCTCGCGGCGTAGGCTTGGGGGTTATCGCGCCCACAATGCGCGAGGCCGTGTCGCGGCATCCCTGACCCCTCACACACTTGGGAGCATCCGAAAGTGCCTGGAGAAAACCTCACCCGCATCGAAGCGCAGGAACGTCGCGGCGTCCTTGACACGCAGTCCTATGAGGTCGAGCTTGATCTGACCACCGGCCCGGAGGTGTTCCGCTCCACCGCAACGGTGCGTTTCACCGCAACCGAGGGCGCCTCCACGTTCATCGACCTGATCGCGCGGGCCGTCCACTCGATCACGCTCAACGGGCGCAGCATTCCGACATCCGCGTTCGCGGACTCCCGGATCGCACTGGACCAGCTCGCACTCGAGAACGAGCTCGTCGTCGTCGCCGACTGCGAGTACACGAACACCGGCGAGGGCCTGCACCGGTTCGTCGACCCGGTGGACGGCGAGGTGTATCTCTATACGCAGTTCGAAGTGCCCGACTCCCGGCGAGTCTTCGCCGTCTTCGAGCAACCCGACCTGAAAGCGACGTTCCAGTTCACGGTTACCGCTCCCGCGTCGTGGAAGGTCATCTCCAACTCCCCCACCCCCGCGCCTGTGCCCAGCGGCGAAGGCATCGCGACGTGGGAATTCGAGCCGACCCCGCGCATCTCGTCGTACATCACGGCGCTGATCGCCGGCCCCTACGAGTCCACGTTCTCGGAGCTGACGAGCGCGTCGGGCCGCGTCATCCCGCTCGGGATCTTCGCGCGCAAGAGCCTGTGGCAGTACCTGGATGCCGACTACATCTTCGAGAAGACGCGTCAGGGCTTCGCCTACTACGAGGACAAGTTCGACTACCCCTATCCGTTCGCGAAGTACGACCAGCTCTTCGTCCCGGAGTTCAATGCCGGGGCGATGGAGAACGCGGGAGCAGTCACCTTCACCGAGGTCTACGTCTTCCGCAGCAAGGTGACGGATGCCGTCAAGGAGCGACGGGTCGTCACGATCCTGCACGAGCTCGCCCATATGTGGTTCGGTGACCTCGTCACGATGAAGTGGTGGAACGACCTGTGGCTCAACGAGTCCTTCGCGGAGTGGGCCTCGACCATCGCGACAGCTGAGGCCACCGAGTGGACCGAGGCGTGGACGACGTTCAACGCCATGGAGAAGACCTGGGCCTACCGCCAGGATCAGCTCCCCTCGACGCACCCCGTCGTCGCGGAGATTCGCGACCTCGAAGACGTTCAGGTGAACTTCGACGGCATCACCTACGCCAAGGGCGGCTCGGTCCTCAAGCAGCTGGCGGCCTGGGTCGGGATCGACGAGTTCTTCGCCGGGGTGGGCGCGTACTTCCGCAAGCACGAGTACGGCAACACGGAGCTTCGCGACCTGCTGACCGAGCTGGAGATCACCAGTGGCCGCGAGCTGACCGAGTGGTCGAAGAAGTGGCTCGAGACCGCGGGCGTCAACACCCTCTCCCCCGCGATCGCAGAAGCCGCGGACGGCACGATCTCGGCGTTCAAGATCGTCCAGACCGCCCCGTCTGACTACCCGACCATCCGCCCCCATCGACTCGGCGTCGGCTTCTACGACCTCCAGAACGGTGGGCTCGTGCGCACCCACTTCACGGAGTTGGATGTCGATGGCGACCTCACCGACGTACCCGAGCTCGTCGGCCTCGCCCGACCCGATCTGGTGCTCCTGAACGACCACGATCTCGCGTACGCGAAGATCCGTCTCGACGAGCGCTCCCTGCAGACGGCGATCGACCATCTCTCGAAGATCTCCGACCCCCTCGCCAGGTCGCTGGTGTGGGGCGCCGCGTGGGATCAGACGCGGGATGCCGAGGCCTCGGCATCCGACTACATCGACCTGGTCCTCGGCAACATCGCCTCCGAGACTGAGTCGACCACCGTGCGAACGACTCTCGCGCAGCTTCAGCTGGCGGCAAACTCCTACGTGACCCCCGACAAGCGCGACACGTCGCGTCAGAAGGTGGCCGACGGGCTGTGGGCCCTTGCTCAGGCAGCGGATGCCGGCAGCGACAGCCAACTGCAGTTCGTCACAGCATTTGCGAGCGCCGCAGCCACTCCCGAACACTGGGAAACAGTGCGAGCCCTGCGCGCCGGCGAGATCAGCCTCGATGGGCTCACCATTGACACTGACCTGTCATGGCAGCTGTTGGTATCGCTGGCCGCAGGCGGGGTCATCACCGAGGGCGTCATCGACGAAGCGCTGGCTGCAGACAACACGGCCAAGGGCGCCGAGTTCGCGGCCCAGGCCAAGGCTGCACTGCCGACCCCCGAAGCGAAGAGCGCTGCGTGGTCGTCGTTGGTCGACTCCGATCGCCTGCCCAATACGCTCGTACGCGCCGCGGGTCTCGGCTTCACGCACCCCGCCGGTGTGCTGCTTCTCGATGAGTTCGTGGACCAGTACTTCGCGATGCTGCTTCCCGTCTGGGAATCACGCACGTACAAGATCGCCGAGTACCTTGTGCTCGGTCTGTACCCCGCGCCCTTGGCGAACGCGAAGCTTCGCGATGCGACACGCGCATGGCTCACCGCCAACGCGGAAGCGCCGGCGGCACTGCGCAGACTCGTGGCGGAGAACCTCGCCGGGGTCGAGCGTGCCTTGGCGGTCCAGGAACGGGACGCGAGCTAAGCCACAGTGGCACCACCTGCGCCCCGAGTGATCCGGCATCGCTCGGGGCGCAGGTTCTAGGATTCGTCTGATGCACAGATTCGATACGGCCCCCGCCGCAGATACGAGCCTCTGGGATGGCTTTCTGGAGCTGCTCGGCGAGATCGGCGGCACGCTTCTGCAGATCGTCATCGTCCTCGCGAGCGCCGTGGTGGTCGTCTGGGTGCTGCGCCTGATCATCCGGCGCGTCGTTCGTCGGGTCGTCGAAGGCGCCAAGTCTCGTGCTCGCGTTGACGATACGCAGGCACTCGAGCGGTCGCCGCTGGCCTCGGTGCGCCTCGTCCAGCGCACCCGCACCCTCGGATCCATCCTGCAGAACATCGTCAACGTGACGGTGGTGATCGTCGCGATTCTGCTGATCATCCTCATCCTTGCCGGTCCGCAGGTGATGGGCTCGTTCACGCTGCTCAGCGCAGCCATCGGCGCAGGTCTCGGCTTCGGCGCGCAGAACATCGTCAAGGATGTGCTCAACGGGATCTTCATCGTCGCCGAAGACCAGGTCGGTATCGGCGACGTCGCGGACCTCGGACCTGCTACCGGCGTCATCGAATACGTGAGCGTCCGCATCACCCAGGTCCGTGACGTCAACGGAACCCTGTGGTTCGTGCGAAACGGCGAGATCACCCGCATTGGAAACATGTCGCAGGGGTGGTCGCGCGCGATCATCGACCTTGCCGTTCCCGTCGATGCCGACGTGGACGAGGTGGAACAGGCGATGCTGGATGCCGCCCGCGCTCTTGCACAGGAGCCGAAGTGGCGCAGCCGCATCATCGAGGACCCCGAGGTGTGGGGGCTCGAGTCGGTGTCGGGAGACGCGCTGGTCATCCGCATCGTGGTCAAAACGAGGGCCGGAGCGAAGGATGACGTCGCGCGCGAACTGCGCATGAGACTCAAGCGCGCGATCGACGACCTGGGCCTCACCCTGCCGCAGATGAACTCGATCATGCTGTCGGGTCTTGAGAGTGCCGGCCGGGTGCGCGGCGCCAACCCGCCCCGAACCAAACCGACCCCGGTCGCGCATCATGGGGTCCCGGATCGGCCCGTCTGGCGCGCCAAGCGAACGGGCAAGAAGACGGATGCCGACTCTGAAGCATCCGAGGAAGCAGAGAAGTGAGCACGCCCGAGCAGCAGTCGTTCTACGAGGCGGTGGGCGGACACGAGACGTTCGCGCGTATCGTCGACGGCTTCTACCGCGGGGTCGCGGAGGACCCCGTGTTGCGCCCCATGTACCCCGAAGAGGATCTCGGGCCGGCGAAGGAGCGTCTGCTGATGTTCCTCGAGCAATACTGGGGCGGACCGACGACCTACAGTCAGCAGCGCGGTCACCCCCGCCTGCGAATGCGGCACGCGCCGTTTCACGTCAATCCCGACGCGCGCGACAGATGGCTCGCACACATGCGCGCTGCCGTCGACGAGGTCGGATTGTCGCCCCTGCACGAAGAACTCCTCTGGGACTACCTCAGTCGGGCCGCGCATGCCATGGTGAACACGTTCGAGCGAACCGAGATCGGGCCGGGGGCGGGCGCTCGCACAGATATCCCGCTGACGTCCGAGAACTGACGCGCACGACCACAGACGTACACGACAAGGGAGTCGCATGACCGAAGCATCCGTTCACCGCACCGACGTCCTCGTGATCGGATGGGGCTTGGCTGGCCTTGTCGCCGCCGCGGAGGCAGCCGCGGCCGGCAAGCGCGTCACAGTCCTCGACCAGGAGCCGCGCACGAACCTCGGCGGACAGGCGTGGTGGTCGTTTGGTGGACTGTTCTTCGTCGATTCGCCCGAGCAGCGGCGAATGGGAATCCGCGACAGCCTCGAACTGGCACGACAGGACTGGTTCGGCACGGCGGGGTTCGACCGCCCCGAGGATGCCTGGCCCCGCCGCTGGGCCGAGGCCTACCTCGAGTTCGCCGCGGGTGAGAAGCGCAGTTGGCTCCGCGAGCGCGGCGTGGGCTTCTTCCCTGTCGTCGGGTGGGCAGAACGCGGCGGGTACACCGCCGGAGGGCCCGGCAACTCCGTGCCCCGCTTCCACATCACGTGGGGAACCGGCCCCGGGCTTGTCGCACCCTTCCAGGCCGCACTCGATGATGCCGAGCGTGCCGGGATGCTGACAGTGCTCGCTCGCCACCGCGTGACCTCACTCACGGTGCGAGACGGTGCCGTGACGGGCGCTGCCGGCGATGTTCTCGCGCCCTCCAGCGCCGCCCGTGGCGTGGCAACGTCACGGGATGTGATCGGTAGCTTCGAGATCGAGGCTGGCGCGACGGTCGTCGCATCCGGAGGAATCGGCGGCAACCACAACCTGGTGCGCAAGTGGTGGCCCGAGCGACTGGGAACGGCCCCCACCGACATGGTCACGGGAGTTCCCGCATACGTCGACGGCTCTATGCTCGACGTCACCGAGGCAGCCGGCGCAAACCTCATCAACCGCGACCGCATGTGGCACTACGTCGAGGGCATCCAGAACTGGGATCCGATCTGGCCGCTGCACGGCATCCGGATCCTGCCCGGTCCGTCCTCGATCTGGCTCGATGCCACCGGCGCGCGCCTCCCCGTTCCGCTGTTCCCCGGCTTCGACACGCTCGGCACTCTCGCGCACCTTCGTGCGACGGGCCACGACCATTCCTGGTTCGTGCTGTCGCAGCGGATCGTCGAGAAGGAGTTCACGCTCTCGGGCAGCGAACAGAACCCTGACCTCACCGGCAAGGATGTGCGACTGCTGCTGCGTTCGCGGCTCGGGAAGGGCGCTGCCGGTCCCGTCCAAGCCTTTCTCGACCATGGCGCCGACTTCGTCATCCGAGACGACCTCGACAGCCTCATCGACGGCATGCGGGCGCTCCCCGGCGGCGAGGCTCTGGATGCCGACCGCGTCCGCTTCGAGGTCGAAGCTCGTGACCGTGAGATGGGCAACGACTTCACGAAAGACGCACAGGTCGCGATGCTGCGCTCGGCTCGCGCCTACCGCGGTGACAGGCTCGTCCGCACGGCTGCCCCGCATCGCATCACCGACCCCGCTGCAGGACCTCTGATCGCTGTCAAGCTGCACGTGTTGACGCGCAAGTCGCTCGGCGGCATCGAGACCGACCTCTCCGGGCGGGTTCTCGGACCCAGCGGCGAGCCGATCGCGGGCTTGTTCGCCGCAGGCGAGGCCAGCGGGTTCGGCGGCGGAGGCGTGCACGGTTATCGCGCGCTCGAAGGGACCTTCGTCGGAGGATGCCTGTTCTCCGGTCGGGCAGCCGGGCGAGGAGCCGTCGCGACGCTCTGATCGGGCGTCCGAACGGCGCGGATCAGGTCAGTCCGCCGTCAACCGAGCGACCGTACGCTGACGGTTCGTCGCGGACCATGACCGGCGTGTCGCGGTTGAGGCTCTCGCCGCGGAAGAACGACTTCGCGCGCGGGAAGAGGAACCACAGGAACATCAGCAATACGCCGAACGCGAGTGCGCCGACGCCGAGAACGAACGTGCCGCCGACACCGAAGAGCACCGTATAGCCGTAATCGACGTCGTACATGTCGATGGCCGACTGGACGAATGCGTAGGTCAGCATCAGCGCACCGAGCAACGGGAACAGGAACTTGTAGAAGAAGTTCCGCCGTGAGGTGAACAGCTCCCGACGGAAGTACCAGACACAGGCGTAGCCCGTGATCCCGTAGTAGAACGCGATAGCGAGCCCGAGCGAGAGGATCGAGTCCTGCAGGATGTTGTCGCTGATGAGCGTCATCCCGACGTAGTAGACAACGGCGACGATCCCCATGACCAGGGTCGAAAACGACGGCGTCCGAAAGCGCGGATGCACTGTCGCGAACCTCTTGGGGAGCGCGCGGTAGGCCGCCATCGCGAGAGTGCCGCGAGCGGTCGGGAGGATGGTCGTCTGCGTCGACGAGATCGCCGAGACCATGACTGCGACGACCAGCACCCAGCCGAGCGGGCCGAGAAGGCCGTCTTTGATGGCGATGAAGAAGTCGTCGGCGTTGGCTTCGTTGCCGAGGCCCGTCGGTCCATCGCCGAGCCCGGCATACATCATCGCCGCGATCGTCACCGCAACGTAGGTGAACAGCAGGATGACGGTCGTGAGCAGTGCGGCGCGTCCGGGGATTCGCCGGGGATCCTTCGTCTCTTCATTGAGCGCCAGCGTCGTGTCCCAGCCCCAGTAGATGAACAGGGCGAGCAGGATTGCCTGCACGAAGCCGCTCCAGTCGCCGATCGCGAACGGGTTCAGCCAGGACCACTCGAACGGAGTCGGATCGGGTGCGCTGCCTGAGAAGAAGTGCCAGAGGGCCGCGACGATGAAGATCGCGAGTGCGAGATACTGCAGGCCGAGCAGGATGTTCTGCACCCTCTCGCCGATCTCGACACCGCGCCAGCTGACCCACGTCATCGCGACGATGAAGACGACGCCCGTCGCGGTGACCAGCAGCGCATTGTCGGCAAGGAGAGCGTCCTGGGGGCTTCCGACGATGCCGTCGACAAGCGCCCAGAGGTAGATACCGCTGATCTGGGCGAGGTTTGCCAGCACGACCATCCCGGCCACGGCGACTCCCCAGCCGCCCATCCATCCCACCCACGGGCCGAAGGCTTTTGTTCCCCAGGTGAACGTGGTCCCGCAGTCGGGAATCTCGCGGTTGAGTTCCCGGTACGCGTAGGCGATGAAGAGCATCGGCACGAACGCCAGGACGAAGATGATCGGCGCCTGCGCACCCACCGCGATGACGATGAACCCGAGCGTTGCAACCAGCGAGTACACCGGCGCCGTCGATGCCAACCCGATGACGGTCGATCCCCACAAGCCCAGCGTGCCGGCTGCCAACCCCTTGCCCTCGGGTGCCGTGAAGGTAATCGGTGCAGTCGCCATTCCGTCACCGTAGGGGCACGGCGAATTCGCGGTCAAGCATATGTTTCGGCCGGCCCTCAGCCGAGGATGCCCCCGGCCCGCGGCCCGCGCGGGTTCATCCCGGATCTGCGCACCAGAACGTGCCCGCGGCGAAGAGACAACCGCACCCATGCACCGGTTTCGCGCATCGGCACACTCTCGGCGTCTGGCCCGAGAAAGCCAAGCACCTGGGCGACGAATCCGACGCCGCGCGGTAGTCCGCCGAGGCCTGCATCCGGCGCTCCCCACACCGCTGCACGGATCTGACGCACCACATCCTCACCCGCATTCGTGGGGACCGATGTCGCGACCTCCTCCATGCCGCGGTGGGCAGCCGCTGCGAGGTCTGTCGATGAGATCTCGCCGCCGAGCGTCCAGCCCGAAACGGGAGGGGAAATGCCGGCCCAGGCCGCGCGCATGCCGGCGTCGGGCAACTCAAGTGTCACGCCCTGCGCCCGCAGAGAGGCGCCATCGACCACCAGATCGCACGCGAGCTCCGGGTCAACGGAAAGGACTCGGACGCCGAGGATCGTCGGCGCCGTGTCCAGGATCCCGCGCGGCGCGATCGGGGCGCAGGTCATGACGAGGATGCCATCGGCGGCTCGGAGGCGGACGGCGCCGTCTCCGACACGTGCAGCTCGCGAGGCGAAGGTCTGGGCGTCCACAGCGGTCTCGGCGTCGGCGAGATTCAGGGGCGTCGACATCCGACCTAAACTACCAAGCGGAACAGCTGCCGCGGCCGCGGCGATACCAGCAAGCTCCGGGAGAACCGATGACCGACGGCGCCACGAACACCCCCAGGGAGATCGTCGAAGCCGATCCGGTAGCTTCGCTCCTTGCCGTTCTCACGCTTTCCTTCAGCGGTGCCCGGACGACGGAGGACATCTTCACCGGCGTCTCCCAGTCGATGCCGCTCGGACGTGTGTACGGCGGCCAGGTGCTGTCCCAGTCCATCGTGGCGGCATCGCACACGCTGCCGCCCGGACGAACCGTCCACTCGATGCACGGGTACTTCCTGCGACCGGGAGACTCCTCTGCGGGAATCACTTTCGCGGTGGATCGGATCCACGACGGGCGATCATTCTCGACCCGCCGAACGCAGGCGTACCAGGATGGCGTGCCGATCTTCTCGATGATCGCCTCATTCCAGGATGAGGGCCCTGGCGTGGAACACGCGGAGCCGATGCCGAGCGGCATCCCTCACGCGGACGAGCTCCCCGACCTCGAGGATCACCTGGTCGGTCTGCATCCCATGAGCAAGCGCATGTTCACCGACCGGCCGCTCGATGTGCGCCATGTTCCCGGCCCCATCTATCTTCACGTGGAAGGCGAGCACGTCCCTCACCAGGCGGTGTGGCTTCGTACGCGCCGATCGCTGCCCGACGACCCCGACCTGCATCGCGCCGCGCTCGCTTACCTGAGCGACATGACGATCCAGGAGTCGGTGCTGCGCGCTCACGGCGTCGCCTGGTCAACCCCGGGACTCAAGGTTGCGAGCCTCGACCACGCCATGTGGTGGCACCGGTTCGCGCGGGTCGACGAGTGGTTGCTCTACGTTCAGGAATCACCCAGTGCCCGTGGAGGCCGGGGTCTCGCTACCGGCAGAATCTATTCCTCGGAAGGAATACTGGTGGCGAGCGTCGCGCAGGAGATCACGATCCGCCTGCCGCACGACCGCGACTGACCTGCTTAGCGTCTGGTCTGAGCCCGCTCAGCGGCGGTGTCCGTATCGCAATGGTTCACCGACGTAGGGTGCCCAGGCTTCCCGTTCGACCTCGCTCAGACGGACCGGCCTACCGGTTTCGGCATCCACCTTCACAACAACCGTCGTTGCACGCGCGTAGATCTGCTGGCCGTCCGCGCCGGCGGTCTCCAGGGGGCTGCAGACCTCGTAGCACACGTCGATGCTGGAACCGCCGAGCCTGCCGAACCAGAGCTGGACGTCCAACGGATGCCGCTGGTAGGGAACAGGGAGCAGGTACTCGATCTCCTGGCGAGCAATGAGCGTCAGGACGCCGGCGTGCAGACTCGAGTCCATGACGGCCGTTGGCGGTGCACTCTCGCCGGCGCCGGGCCGCCAGAACGCGCGAACCCGCGCCTCTTCGAGGAGCTTGAGCATCGAGGTGTTGTTGACGTGATTGAATGCGTCGAGGTCGCCCCACCGCAGGTGGATCGGTAGGTGCAGCCGAGCCCCGCCGGGCACACCTGCTTCGGTCTCGCTCATTTCCGGGTCAGTCGCGTGTGAGTTTGCGGTACGTGGAGCTCGCGCGGTTGAGCGCATCCGGCCCGAGTCGCTCGAGCTTGTTCTTCTCGTAGGCCTCGAAGTTGCCCTCGAACCAGTACCAGGCATCCGGCTTCTCGTCGGTACCTTCGTAGGCAAGGATGTGAGTCGCGATGCGGTCGAGGAACCACCGGTCGTGGGTGATGACCACGGCGCAACCCGGGAACTCGAGCAGGGCGTTCTCCAGAGACTGAAGAGTTTCGACATCAAGGTCGTTCGTCGGCTCGTCGAGCAGCAGGAGGTTGCCGCCCTCCTTGAGGGTGAGTGCCAGGTTGAGGCGGTTCCGCTCACCACCAGAGAGGACGCCTGCCTTCTTCTGCTGGTCAGGTCCCTTGAAGCCGAACTTCGACACGTAGGCACGCGAGGGAATCTCCGTCTTACCGACCGTGATGATATCCAGCCCGTCGGACACGACCTCCCACAGCGTCTTTGTGGGATCAATGTTCGAGCGGGACTGGTCGACGTAGCTGATCTTGACCGTCTCGCCGATCTTCAAGTCGCCGCCATCGAGCGGCTCAAGGCCGACAATGGTCTTGAACAGCGTCGTCTTACCCACACCGTTGGGGCCGATGACACCGACGATGCCGTTGGGAGGAAGGCTGAAGCTCAGTCCATCGATGAGGGAACGACCGTCGAACCCCTTCTGGAGCTTCTTGGCTTCGATCACGACGCTTCCCAGGCGCGGCCCCGGCGGAATCTGGATCTCCTCGAAGTCGAGCTTGCGCGTGCGCTCGGCCTCGGCGGCCATCTCTTCGTATCGAGCCAGACGAGCCTTCGACTTGGCCTGACGACCCTTCGCGTTCGAGCGAACCCAGTCGAGTTCCTCCTTCAGCCGCTTGGCAAGCTTCGCGTCTTTCTTGCCCTGGACATCCAGCCGCTCGGCCTTCTTCTCGAGGTAGGTCGAGTAGTTGCCTTCGTAGCCGATCAGTCGGCCGCGATCGACCTCCGCGATCCACTCAGCGACATTGTCGAGGAAGTACCGGTCGTGGGTGATGGCGATCACAGCACCTGCGTACTTCTGCAGGTGCTGCTCGAGCCAGAGCACGCTCTCGGCGTCGAGGTGGTTCGTCGGCTCGTCCAGGAGGAGCAGGTCGGGCTTTTGCAGCAGGAGCTTCGTGAGGGCGACGCGGCGCTTCTCGCCACCCGAAAGGAGCGAAATCTGCGCGTCCCCCGGGGGCGTGCGCAGCGCATTCATGGCCTGGTCGAGTTGGGAATCGAGGTCCCACGCGTCTGCCGCGTCGATCTCTTCTTGCAGCGTGCCCATCTCGGCCAGCAAGCTGTCGAAGTCAGCGTCAGGGTCGCTCATCAGGCCCGAGATCTCGTTGAACCGATCCAGCTTGGCCTTGACCGCGATCCCGTCTTGGATGTTCTCGAGAACGGTCTTGGATTCGTCGAGCTCCGGCTCCTGCATCAGGATGCCGACACTGAACCCCGGGGTAAGGATCGCCTCTCCGTTTGACGGGGCGTCAAGGCCCGCCATGATCTTCAGGATCGTCGACTTGCCGGCACCGTTCGGGCCGACCATTCCGATCTTCGCGCCCGGGAGGAACGCCATCGTCACGTCGTCGAGGATCAGCTTCTCGCCCACAGCTTTGCGGGCGCGGACCATCTGATAGATGTATTCTGCCACTGGTGTTTAAACGCTCCTCATCAGGCTATTTCTGGTGGGTCAAACTCGCGGATCAGTCAGCGCGAGCGCCAAGAAGGCGGCGCACTCTGGAGATCGACACACGTCACCCCACCGGGTCTCCGCGCCTCAAAGACAAGCCTACCGGCCGCGTCACAGCCGCGTCGCCTAGGCGTGAGGCTCGGGACGCAACCAGCCAGACTCGGGCCCCACGAGCAGTCGCCACCCCGCGCCAATTCGATTCCGAGGATCGTGACCGTGCGCGAGCATCATTTGCCTGGCCCCATCTGATTCGAGACCTCGACGCGGGGGCCACGGCGTCCCCGACGCTGTCAAGATTGTGAATCGATCATCTCCAGCGAGTCCACTCGAATACTCATCAAGCCGCCCGGAACGGTCTGCGAGCACCACAGTATGGGTCACGATCATCCCGACGCTATTGATTGAATCAATCCAGTCGTCCGCTATGTGGTAGCTCACCGATGTCGGACGGAAGGGCCGGGGGATCGAAGGCTTCGCCGCAGTTGCGGACGACAGGCCGATACGCACGAACACCCCATCCGGCACTCCTGGCGTTTCCATCATCGTCTGCACGAGCCCGCGCAGTCGCGCCTGTGCGCGTTCAGAGGGGAGGTAGTAGCCGGTCCTCGGCGCTTGCAAACGCACCAGTGCGTACAATGCATCGGTCTTCACCAGCCATCGGATCAACACGACCCGATCCTGCTCCTCAAGCGGTCTGGGTTGCCCCCACATGATCTGCTTCCAGAGCGGCGCGGCAGGATCCTCAAACGTCGCTCCCATAGAGCTATTGCACCGTGCACAGACGGGGAGTATCACCTTGTTCGGCGGCTGGGTGATCGTATGATGACGACGATAAACCGTCCGTAGCCAAGTCGGATGAACATCCTCATCTGTTATGGAGACGCCGTCCTCCAGGCAGAGCATGCACCGACCGCTGCGCCTCGCCACGCACAGATCGTACCGCGGCACCTACGACCGAACAGTCCAAACCGTCTCGCTCAGCGCCATTCGCCGAGGTAATGGGTCATGCTAGATGTATTCCATACCTGGGTCTCTCCAGTTTCGTTCTTGGCGCAGCGTGCAGAGGTCAGCGCGAGCGTTTCGCATCGCGGTCGGAGCTTCCGACGCGCACAGGTCCCCCACAAGCCTAGTTGCAGTCTGGGTCTTGATCGGGCGGGGCAGCAGGCAGCGAAAGTGATGATCGTGGACGTTCGGTCAGCTATCGAATTTGGCCGCATTCGCGGCACTCTGATCGAGATTATGTGCCGCGAGACTGGACCTTCCGTAGCATCGGAACATGTCGCAGGGTCTCAGCCACGTCGGACGACGACCGCCAGCAGCTGTGCTGACGCATCTACGCCAAGAGGTTCGATTCCATTGCCCGGTGCCCGTCGACGGGTCCGTATGCGGCAGCCCCTACCTCACGTGGCATCACTTCGATCCGCCATGGAGGATCGAACACCACCATCGAGTAGAGGGGATGATCGCACTGTGTCGCGAACACGCCGACAAAGCTGACAACGGCGCATACACAGATGAGCAGCTGCGTCGCTTCAAGTCCGAAGCCGCCAAGCACGAGACCGAGATCAGCGGTCGCTTCGACTGGATGCGTCACGAGATCGTCGTGCACGCTGGCGGGACCTTCTTTGTCGAGACTCCCGTGCTCGTCGAAATTGATGGTATTCCCTCAATTTGGTTCAGTCGAAACCAGTTGGGGGAACTTATGCTCAACTACGACATGCCTCCACGGGGACGAACTCGCATCCAGGAGAACACCTGGATAGTCACTCCCGGCGACGTGCGAGAGATTGTCAGCCCACCGGGGGGTCGAGCACTGTCCGTCCGGTACACGAACGGAGACTACTTTGGCATCGAGTACCGCGAAGTTCCCGATGCAGAGGAGTTTGTCCGGCGGTTTCCCGGGGCGGCTTCGCACATGTCGGCCCTAAATCGGCTGACTTTCCCGGTCACGGTCGCCAGCATCACCGACACCACCACGGACGGGCGCGTAGTCCTTCACCCGGATCACACCACTCTCATGGGTGGCGTCCTGCGAAACAATTGGCTTGAGCGGTGCGGTGTAGGTTTCGCGATCAGCTCGCCCATGCCTCTCTTCACCGAGGAACAGCAAAGGGCAATCGCCTCGGCTGCTAAGGCTTACAACGAGTCAGGTCTCACCTAGTCAGCGCTCTCGTTTAGCCGCGCAATAGGTCATGATAGATGTACTCAGCCATAGCCCGACCAGTCTACGGGCCGCCCGAGTGTCGCCCGCGCGTCACCAGTCGATGGGTCGGGTGTCTCCGATCAGGCATAGGCCGGTCTCGAGGCCCGGCATGACGGCCACCACGGGGTCTCCCGTCGAAGGGCCGACCTGACCGACTAGGCATTCCTCGCCCCACCGGACCGAGAACTGGATGCTCTCAGCCGGGTTCCCGACAGTCGACTCGTCGTACGTGACCTCCATTGCCGATTTGTCGAACCCGACCTGAGTGAGACCATCGATGTAGGCGCGTCCCTGGAAGCGCTGATCCGTCGCCCACACGGCTGCAACGACGTCGGTGAAAAAGGGCAGGGCCTCATCGGCTGTCGTTGCCTCACTCACCTGTTGCGGTGCAGCTGGGGCTGTTTCGGTGGGCGTCGGCGTGACGCTCACCGTCGGTGTCGGCGACGGCGTGGGCGCTGCAGTGCATCCAGCGAGAACACCGGCTGCCAGAGCCGCCCCGAGTAGTCCGACGACAACGCCGGATCGGAGAGCTCTCGCCGGCACGAACCGGGTTGTCAGTCGATCGGCGCACACGCAGAGGAGTCTAGAGCCCCTCCGCCGACTGCACGCTGGGAGCCTAGAACGGGGTCTCGCCACCGACCGGGACAGCCGAGGCGGCGCTGTCGAGGCCCGGCGCAGCCCAGGCATCCTCACCTTCGGTGGCACTCGTCGCCGCCGAGGACGCGGCCGCCTGTGCCGTCCCCTGCTTCGTATAGGTCGTGGTGCCCCACCGCAGATCATGGCCCACGGTGTCGGCGTCGATATCGATGCTGACACCCTTCTTGCCACCGGCTTCCCACGGGCGAAGTCGCAGCCGTCCGGTGACCACCAGCGGCTGCCCCTTCGTGACCGAAGCCGCGATGTGTTCGGCGAGTCCCCGGAAAGCGGAGACGTTGTACCAGTTCGTTCCATCGTCGACCCAGGTGCCGGTCGGGCGATCGAGGCGCCGCTGCGCGCTCCCGAGCCGAAAGTTCACGACCGCGAGACCTCCGGCCGTGATCTTGAACTCCGGGTCTCCCGCGACATTTCCCATAACGGTGATGGTGTCGTGCATTTCTCCCTTTCCCGCCCGGATCGGTTCCGGGCTGCGCTGGTACCCGAGTGCCCGTCGGGTACCAGCGCTGAGATCAGGCTCGCCGATCGGCACGACCCGTGACGCACCGCCATGGTGAGCAGTGCACAGGTGCCGTAGCGGCGTACCTGGGGAGGAGAACTCAGGCCGTGACGTACTCCGAGAAGCGCGCCCGCACCTTGTTCACCTTGGGGACGGCGACCGCCAGGCAGTACCCCTGCGTAGGGTTCTTCGCGAAGAAGTCCTGGTGATACTCCTCCGCGGCGTAGAACTCACCGAGGGGCTCGATCGTCGTGACGATTCCGCCGTCCCACCACTCAGCCGCGCGATCGCGCGCAGCCTCGAAGAGCTCCCGCTGATGATCGTCGGCGGGAAACATCGCGCTGCGGTACTGGGTTCCGATGTCGTTTCCCTGTCGGTTCAGCTGGCGCGGGTCGTGCATCGTGAAGAAAGCATCCAGGATCACGTCGTCGGAGATGACGTCGGGATCGAAGGTGACCGCGACGGCCTCAGCGTGCCCGGTGCGGCCCGTGCAGACCTGCTCATAGGAGGGGTTCTCGACGGTGCCGCCGACATAACCCGAAACGACCGACGAGACTCCGCGAAGAGCACGGTAAGCCGCGTCGAGACACCAGAAGCAGCCGCCTGCGAGAACGAACGTGTGCATGATTTCTCCTTGTTGTGGCGCCGGGTTCGGGGCGCCACTGGGAACAACAGTCTCGCGCGTACCCCTGTTCCCCGCGACATGTCGGTGGTCGGACTTATGTTCGATCATGGAGGGGAGATACGGATGCAGGCAACACACCTACAGCTCATACCGATCGGGATCGACGCTTGGCGTGTGGTCGATCCCGGGCGGGGCCCGATCGGTCACGTACGCGTCGGTCGAGACGCCCAGGGCGAACACTTCTCGGTGAAGCGCTTCCACCCGAGCGACCGGCAGTTCCATGCGCTTGGACAGTTCTGGAACCGGGATGACGCCGTCGAGGCCCTCCTGCTGTCGACCTGACGTCTGTCCCGAGGTCGGCGACTCAGACCGGTGAGCTCCAGAGGTCCCGGACACCGTGCGGAGCATCTCGAAGCACGCCCGGCCAGACGTCCGCAAGAATCTCGACGGCCCGGCGCAGGTCGCCGGGGGGTGCGGTAAACGGAATGCGTAGGTGCCGTTCGTTTCCGCCATCTGGCGCGAACCTCGGACCGGCCGACAGGAGCAGTCCGGCCGTCCTGGCTTGGAGCACCAGCGCCGAACTCAACGGCGCGTTGAGTTCTACCCAGAGGGCGACTCCCCCATCAACCGAGGGCACGCGCCACTCCGGAAGCGACTCCGAAAGTGCTGACACCAGAGCATCCCGTCCCTCGCGCAGGAACTCACCGCGATGGCGGGCGATCTCGGGCAGCCGCGGGATCAGCCCCGTTGCTACAGCCTGCTCGAACTCGGGGGTACCGAGGTCATACGCCGGGCGTTCCTGCACAAGCCGGTCGATGAGGTCGTGATCGGTCCGGATCCATCCGACCCGTAAGCCGCCCCACACTGTCTTGCCGAGCGACCCGACGCGCACCACGAGAGACTCGTCGGTCCCGTGGAAGCCGCGGTCGTGATTCCCGCGATCGATGTCGAGGTCGGCCGTGGTCTCATCGATCACAAGCCGAGTTCCTGAGCCTGCCGCCGCCATCATGATGGTCTCGCGCTCGTGCGCCGACATACTGCGCCCCGTCGGGTTCTGGAAGTCCGGCATGAGATAAGCGAGAGAGGGGCGAGTGCGAGCGAACGATTCCGCAACGCGCTCCAGATCCCAACCGTCTTCGGCTGTCACGGGGATGCCGACGAGCCGTCCGCCGGCGCGACGCAGCGCGTCTGCTGCATGCGGATACGTGGGTGTCTCGATCGCGACGCGGTCGCCGCGGCCGATGAGCACGCTCGCGAGCAGATGGATCGCGCTTTGGGCTCCCGGGGTGATCATGATCTGGCGCGACTCGGTCGGCAGTCCACGAGCGCGGAACTGCTCTGCGATCGCTTCCCTGAGCTCAGCGCGTCCGAGAACGTCGTACCCCGAGCGCGAGGCGAGAGTCGCCGCATCGGCGGCAACCTCGGCCATGTGCCCGGCAAGGCCGGGCCAGGCTGGCGGGCTCGCCTGCTGCAAGTCGATTGTGCCCTCGGTCCCGAGCACCCGCGCGACCTCACGTCGGCCGAGCGGGAGAGTCACGCTTCCCGACCCGCGCAGGCTGCTGATGTGACCGGAGTCACGAAGGCTCTGATAGGCCATCGACACGGTGCTACGGCTGATCCGAAGGGCAGATGCAAGTTCGCGCTCCGCGGGAAGCGCGGTCCTCGGCGCTATGCGGTTGTCCAAGCAGAGCAGCCGGATGCCGTCGGCGAGGGCCTCGTATGCCGGTTCCCGCGTGCGCCATCCACCCAGCGCGAGGGTCAGCGATCGCGCGGACATTCGCGATTCCATGGCCACTCCTTCCCTATTGGACTGGTCACATCAGTCCACTTCTGGTCTTGGATGGTGCCATGCCTCGCCGCATCCTGCAACTTCTCATCGGGCTCCCCCTCTACGGGGTCGGAGCTGCGCTGACGGTGGATGCTGGACTGGGAGTCGACCCCTGGACCGTGCTGGCCGAGGGGCTGTCGATCAGAACCGGCATCGGCGTCGGATGGATGACGAACATCCTCGGCCTGTTGATCCTTCTGCTGTGGATTCCACTGCGCCAACGCCCCGGAATCGGCACTCTCGCCAACATCCTGATTCTCGGAACGGCGATGCAGCTCACGCTGTGGGTTCTGCCGCCAGTATCCGGATTCCTCGCTCAACTCGGGGTGCTCATCTGCGGCATCCTGCTCGTCGCCATAGCCTCCGGTCTCTATATCGGAGCACGCTTCGGACCGGGGCCGCGCGACGGACTCATGACCGGCCTGCACAGCCGGTTCGGAATGCCGATCTGGGCAGCTCGCGCAAGCGTCGAGCTGACCGTGCTGATCATCGGTTGGCTTCTGGGAGGCACGGTAGGTCTTGGCACCGTGCTATTCGCGGCGACCATCGGCCCGCTCGTTCACATCACGCTGCCGCTCCTGGACACCCAGCGAAAGCGGGTGCCCTCACCGAGCGCCTCAGCGCCGGTCACTCCCCTCGCTTCACCGAGGTAGGACCACTTGGGGTGAGTAACGGGACTTGAACCCGCGACCCCCTGGACCACAACCAGGTGCTCTACCAACTGAGCTATACCCACCATGTGCGCACCGGAGTGCGCAACCAAAAGATTCTCTCACACGCCGGGGGCGAACGCCGACACGGCTGCGGCCGCTGCCTGCTTGGCGTCATCGCTGGTCGGACCCGGCTCGGGAACGAAGACGACACTGCGGTAATAGGCAAGCTCACGCAGGGACTCACTGATGTCGGCAAGCGCACGGTGTCCACCATCCTTCGCCGGAGCGTGGATGTAGGCGCGCGGGTACCAGCGCCTGGCCAGTTCCTTGATGCTCGAGACGTCGACATTGCGGTAGTGCAGCCACCGATCGACGCGCGGCATGTACTTCGCGAGGAACATCCTGTCAGTGCCGATCGTGTTGCCCGCCAGCGGCGCCTTGCCCTCCAGGGGAACGAAGCGCTGGATGTACTCGAGAACCTCGAACTCGGCCTCGGCAACGCTGACGCCGTTCGGAATCTCCTCAAGCAGGCCAGACTTCTCGTGCATGGCGGTGACGAAATCGTTCATGTTCGCCAGCGCAGAGGCGTCTGGCTTGATCACGATCTGGAAACCAGGATCCAGCGGACGCAGCTCGAAGTCGGTGACGATGACAGCGATCTCGACGAGTTCGTCAACGGCGAGATCCAGTCCGGTCATCTCACAGTCGATCCATACCAGCCGGTCGTTCTCGCTCGAAGCCATGCCGCCCATCCTAGAGCTGGCGCTCACGGCAACCGCGGCGGCTCCCGGTAATCTGGTGCATGCGCCTCCGTAGCTCAATGGATAGAGCATCGGCCTTCTAATCCGACGGTTACTGGTTCGAGTCCAGTCGGGGGCACCAAGTACGTGGCGGGAGGCGCGGGGCACGATGATCGAGATGGATGCCGACGCGTTCGAGAGCCTGGTGGTGGAGGAACTCGACCGGCTGCCCGATGACATGGTCGACGGACTCGATAACGTCATCTTCGTGGTCGAAGACCGCGGCGAGGATGGCTCCCTCGACCTCCTCGGCTTGTACGACGGGTGGGCGCTCACCGAACGCGACCGATATGGCGTGGGTGAGCTCCCCGACCGGATCATCGTCTATCGTGAAGCGCACCTGACAGCATGCGACGATCTGGACGAGCTTCGCGCTGAGATCCACACGACTCTCGTGCACGAAATCGCGCACTTCTACGGGATTGACGATGACCGACTCCACGAGTTGGGATGGGCTTGATGAATAGCGCGACACTCCCTCGGGCCGATGAGGATGTCGACACACGCCACGCCGCTGACATGCCGTGGCAGACGGTCGTGTGGAATGACCCCGTCAACCTCATGAGCTACGTCACCCACGTCTTTCGCAGCTACTTCGGCTTCAGCGCCGAGCGGGCCGAGTCTCTGATGCTCGCCGTGCACCACGAGGGCCACGCGGTGGTTGCCGAGGGGGCGCGCGAGCAGATGGAGCTTCACGTTCATGCCATGCATGACTACGGGCTTTCGGCGACTGTGCGGAGGGCTTCGGCATGACCCGAGAACTCGTCATGGCCATCACACGAATCGAGGCTCTGCACCTCTCGCAGATGACGGAGCAGTTCCGGGACCTCCTCGACGCCACGGCAGACGCATCAAGCGACGACGCCGTGGCACGTCTCGTTCCCGAGGGGTATCTCGACGACGACGCTGCAGCTCGCGAGTTCCGTCGCCTGACCGAGCGTGAGCTCCTCGATCGCCGCCACGCCGATGCAGAGACGGTTCTCGGCATCCTGCGCCCGACGCTGCCGACCATGCCGGTCGCATCCGATGACCCGGAACTCACGGAAGAGGTTGTCGTGCACGCGAGTGCCGATGACGTGAGCGCGCTGCTGCGCACACTGTCGGCGATTCGGCTCGTGCTGGCGACGCGGCTCGGCATTCAGGCCGATGACGACCACGACGCCGCCGATCCCCGTTTCGGGATCTACGACTGGCTCGGCTACCGCCTCGACAGCCTCATCACAGCGATCGATGCGGACTCCGGCGAATCCTGACGACGCGCGACGCGGGTCAGTTCAGGGCACGACGAAGACCCGCGTTGCGTGTGCGGCCGGATCATCACGCGCGACATGATCATCCTCCTGCCGGGCCCAGCGCTCCCAGTGCGGTCGGTAGGTATCCCCATCGCGCTCGAGGGCACGCTCGCGTCGAGAGTCCGCGGGCGATTCGACCCACACCCTGACCCCCGCAAGCATCGCCGTTTCCGGGGTGAGGATGCCGGATCCTTCGATCACGAGCGCGAGCCCGGGGTCCACACCATGGGACTCCGCATACTCACCCGCACCCCAGTCCCACCGCCGCCAGCGCCCCTGCTGCCCGGCCGCGTGCGGGATCAGAACGTTGCGCGTGACATCCTCGACGGCGGCATCCAGGCCGTCCCATCCCGGGTACGTCGAATCCAGAGCAAGCAACTGCGGCGAGGCATCCAACGGCCAACGTTCGAGAAGGAGTCGGGTGAGGCTCGTCTTGCCAGCTCCGCTGCGCCCATCGATCAGGATGACAGGTGCTGGCACCCCCAGCGCCTGAATGTCGTTGCGCAGAGCGTGTGTGGCGTCGGTGAGAACCTGACCGACGGGGTCGTTACTTCTTGAGGGCGCGGATGACACGAATGAGGACGTGCCCGGCAACCCACACGAACGGGATGCCGACGGCGAGCAGAGAGATCAGGTTGGGTTCGAAGCGCAGGTCATCTCCGCGGCGAATATACGCGCCGATCGGGATCGCCGTACCCCCGGCACCGCCACCACCGTTGCCGCCCTCATCCGAACCTCCGCCGAAGCCAGAGGAGGCGAGGGCGACCGGGATGATCTTGATGCCGTCGACGTCCTGCTGTTCTCCGTAGATGCCGGAGACGCCGAAGGATGCTGCCTGCTTGCCGAGTTCGAGCGCGATGTTGGGCATGGCCCCACGCTACCTCCCCGAGACCGTCGAAGACAGGCCGACGGCGATCCGATCCTCGTCAGCGCGGATCGTCGCGGGGCAGGAGAGGGTTGGAGGGAAGCGTCCCGCCGCCGCGCTCGCTGATGAGCGTCGCGCGGGTGATCGCACCTCGACCGAACCGCGCAGCGGCAGTATCGAGCGCGGATTCGACACGGCGCCACTCTCCGTCGTCGTCCCAGAGTGCCGGCGCTGACTCGGAGAGGGTGCGCAGCTTCTCGGCGCGGACGCCCACGAGCCGGATGGGCAGGCGCCTGTCGATCGCGTCGAACAGCTCAAGCGCGACCTCCCCGAGTCGCTGACCGACCGAACTCGGCTCTGCGAGGGTGCGAGAGCGGGAGACGGTGCTGAAGTCGGCGAACCGCACCTTGATCGCCACGGCTCCGGCCTCCCACGACGCTGCGCGCAGGCGCGCCGCGACACGGTCGGCCAGGCGACGCAGCTCCGAGCGCAGCACAGCGGGGTCGCTGATATCAGTGTGAAATGTCTCTTCGTGCCCGACACTCTTCTCGACGCGGGTCGTGGACACCTCCCGCGCATCCCTGCCCCGTGCGAGGTTCCACACGCGCTCCCCCATCGCCGCGCCCAGCGCACGCTCGAGAACTGCCTGCGGCGTCTCCAGGACGTCGGAGACGGTATGGATGCCGCGAGATTCCAGCGCCTCGGCGGCCTTCGGCCCTACGCCCCACAGCGCGCGAACCGATCGCGGTGCGAGGAATGCCGCGGTGTCTGCTTCGGCGACGATCAGGAGGCCATCGGGCTTGCTCAGGGTGGATGCCATCTTCGCGACGTGCTTGGTCGCTGCCGCGCCGACGCTGCAGGTGAGGCCGGTCTCGTCGCGCACGCGAGCACGAAGCATCCGCGCGATCGTTCCGGGAGATCCCCACAGGCGCCGCGCTCCCCGCACGTCAAGAAACGCTTCATCGATCGACAGCGGTTCGACCAGTGGCGTGATGTCGTGGAAGACGCGCATGACCTCGCGCGAGAGCGCGACGTAGCGGTCGAAGTGGGGTGGCACGACGATCGCCTGGGGACACAGGCGCAGTGCCTGCCCCACCGGCATGGCGGCTCGAACGCCGAACGCACGGGCCTCGTACGAAGCACTGGACACCACCGAGCGGCTCTCGGGCGCACCGATGATGATGGGCTTTCCCGCGAGGGTCGGGTCGTCGAGCACCTCGACAGCCGCGTAGAACGCATCCATGTCGACGTGCAGGATGTCGGCGCCGGTGTCATCCGCATCGTCGGGCGACACGAGGCGATTTCTGCCGTCCCCTCGTCCCATGCATCCATTCTCGTCCGCACCACCGACAGTGCCCTCACAGCAGGCCCACAGGCGCTGGATAGTCACCTACGATTCTTCCCCAATACCCTGGGGGGTATAAGAATCTGACATCGAAGGAGCACGTCATGATCAATTCAGCCCGTCATGTCCTTCCCCTGGCAGTGGTGGCAGCTGCGGCTCTGGGGATCACAGGGTGCACGGTCGCATCCGCGCCGACCGCCGAAGCCGAGGCATCCGCTGCCCCGACCACCGCGAGCCCTCTGGCGCCCACGGCGTCACCCCTCCCGGCGGAGGTCGCCACGAGCGACCTGGGGGCGCAGTTGCGGTACCTCATCGAAGAGGAGAAGCTCGCTCACGACGTGTACACCGTGCTCGGTGACCTGTGGGGCGGGAACGTCTTCGTCAACATCGCCGCATCCGAGACGACACACCAGGACGCTGTTGCCGCCCTGCTCGCCGAGCACGCGATCGTTGATCCGCGCGCAGATGAGGTCGGCGTGTTCAGCGACCCCGACCTCCAGGCACTCTACGACCAGCTCGTGGCCGACGGCAGCCAGTCCAGGGCGGCCGCCATCGATGTCGGAGTCCTCATCGAGCAAACCGACATCGCCGATCTGACGCGCGCCCTGGACGGCGCTGACGACGATGTCGCCGTGGTCCTGGAACGCCTGCTTGCCGGCTCCCAGAATCACCTCGCTGCGTTCGAGCGGCAAGCGTGAAGACGTGCAGCCCCGCGCGGGCTGCACCAGCTCGAGCCGAGCGAGCGTCAGGACTGGTTCGCGCGCTCCAGGATCAGCTCGCGCACGCGCGCAGCATCAGCCTGGCCCTTCATCGCCTTCATCACCGCGCCGATGATGGCACCGGCAGCCTGAACCTTGCCATCGCGGATCTTCTCGAGCACATCGGGCTGCGACGCGAGCGCCTCGTCGATCGCTGCGATGAGCGCCCCGTCATCTGACACGACCGCCAGGCCGCGCGCGTCGACGACCTCCTGGGGAGTCCCCTCCCCGGCGATGACGCCCTCGAGAACCTGCCGGGCCAGCTTGTCGGTGAGTGTTCCCGCATCGACGAGGCCCTGCAGTGCGGCGACGTCAGCGGGCGAGACCAGGTCGCTCGCTTCGCGGTCCTGAGCGTTCGCTACCCGGGCGATCTCGCCGGTCCACCACTTGCGGGCTGCTGCCGGCGACGCACCCGCGGCGATCGTGGCCTCGACCTCGGCGAGGATGCCACCATTGGCGACATCCTGGAACTCGAGGTCGGTAAAGCCCCACTCCGTCTTGAGTCGACGACGACGCGCAGCCGGCGCCTCGGGGAGCGCCGCACGAAGCTCCTCGATCAGCTCGATCGACGGCTCGACGGGGAGCAGGTCGGGCTCGGGGAAGTATCGGTAATCGTCGGCGTCCGATTTCGGGCGACCGGGCGACGTCGTGCCGGTGTCTTCGTGCCAGTGCCGGGTCTCTTGCGTAATCGTCCCGCCGGCTGCCAGGATCGCGGCCTGGCGCTGGATCTCGTGGCGCACCGCCCGTTCGACCGAGCGCATCGAGTTGACGTTCTTCGTCTCGGTGCGCGTGCCCAGCGGCGCCGGCGGCTCACCGGCCGCAACACGCGGGCGCAGCGACACGTTCGCGTCACAGCGGAGGTTTCCGCGCTCCAGACGCGCTTCCGAGATGCCGAGCGAGAGCACGATGTCGCGGATCGTTCGCACGTACGCCTTGGCGATCTCGGGCGCGCGGTGCTCGGCGCCGAAGATCGGCTTGGTCACGATTTCGACCAGCGGAACGCCCGCGCGGTTGTAGTCGACGAGCGAGTACTCGGCACCCTGGATGCGACCGGTCGAGCCGCCCATGTGGGTGAGCTTTCCGGCATCCTCTTCCATGTGGGCCCGCTCGATCGGAACCTCGACGATCGTGCCGTCTTCGAGTTCGACCTCGACCGCGCCCTCGAACGCGATCGGCTCGTCGTACTGCGAGATCTGATAGTTCTTGCCGAGGTCGGGATAGAAGTAGTTCTTGCGCGCGAACCGGCTCGATGGCGCGATCGAGCAGCCGAGCGCGAGGCCCAAGCTGATCGAGGAGCGCACGGCTGTCTGGTTCACCACCGGCAACGCCCCCGGAAGCCCCATGTCGACCGGAGCGACGAGGGTGTTGGGTGCAGCGTCGTGGTTTGCCGCGTGGGCGGGGTTGCCGGCAGCCGAGAACATCTTGGTCTCGGTGTTGAGCTCGACGTGAACCTCGAATCCGAGCACGGGCTCGAACATCTCGAGCGCCTTGTCGAAGTCCATGAGCTTTGCGGTAGCCATCAGGCACGACCTCCCGTCGCGGCGCCCAGCACCGGGGCGCGATCAAGCAGCGGACCACCCCATTCGTCGACAAGCAGAGCTTCCAGCGCCGCGCCGACACGGTAGAGCCGGGCATCTTGCCTCGCCGGGGCAAGGAACTGGATGCCGACCGGCAGTCCATCGTCGACCGACAGGCCCGAGGGAAGCGAGATGCCGGGGACGCCTGCGAGGTTCGCGGGAATCGTCGCGACGTCGTTGAGGTACATCTGCAGCGGGTCGTCGATCTTCTCACCCAAACGGAACGCTGTTGTCGGGGCGGTGGGAGTGGCAATGACGTCGACCTGCGCGAATGCCTGGTCGAAGTCCTGCTGAATGAGCGTACGAACCTTCTGCGCGGACCCGTAGTACGCGTCGTAGTACCCGGCGCTCAGCGCGTAGGTTCCCAGGATGATGCGGCGCTTGACCTCGTCGCCGAAGCCGGCATCTCGGGTCGCGGCCATGACATCCTCGACCGTTCCCCCGGGTACGTCGACGCGGAGTCCGAAACGAACCGAGTCGAACTTCGCGAGGTTGCTCGATGCCTCGGCAGGCAAGATCAGGTAGTAGGCCGCGACGCCATACTCGAAGTGCGGGGCGCTGATCTCCACGATCTCGGCACCCTGAGCCTCCATCCGGGCAAGCGCCGCGCGGAACGACTCGGATACGCCGCTCTGGAAGCCACTGTCGGGAAGCTCCCGGATGACGCCGACACGCAGACCCTTCAGAACATCGCCACGGGCACCCTCGCGCGCGGCATCCGCAAACGACGGCCAGTCCTCGGCAAGCGAGGTCGAATCATGAGGGTCGTGACCGCCGATCACGTCGTGCAGCAGGGCCGCGTCGAGCACCGTACGCGTGACCGGTCCGACCTGATCGAGGCTCGAGGCCAGAGCGATCGCCCCGTACCGGCTGACGGCACCGTACGTGGGCTTGAGCCCCACCGTGCCGGTGACGTGAGCGGGCTGGCGGATCGAGCCGCCCGTGTCGGAGCCGAGCGCGAGCGGCGCCTCGAACGCTGCGACCGCCGCCGCAGAACCGCCGCCGGACCCGCCGGGGATCCGATCGAGGTCCCACGGGTTGTGCGTGGGACCGTAAGCCGAGTGCTCGGTTGACGACCCCATCGCGAACTCGTCCATGTTGGTCTTGCCCAGCGGCACGAGGCCGGCGGCGCGCGAGCGGGCGACGACCGTCGCGTCGTAGGGCGACATGAACCCCTCGAGGATGCGGGATCCGCTCGTCGAGGGCATGTCGGTCGTGACCAACACGTCCTTGATGGCGAGAGGGACTCCCGCCAGCTCGTGCAGGTCGTCGCCTGCCGCACGCCGCGCGTCGATGCCGGCAGCAACCTCAAGCGCGTGGTCGCTGACGTGCAAGAAGGCGTGGATGTCGGCATCCACCGCTGCGATCCGATCGAGGTGCGCTCGCGTGGCTTCGACACTCGAGATCTCGCCGGACACCAGCGAGGCAGCCAGCTCGGCTGCGGTCAGGCGCGTGAGGTCTGTCACTGCTCTTCTCCCAGGATCGCGGTCACGCGGAAGCGGCCGTCTGCCGCATCCGGAGCGTTCTGCAGCACCTGCTCGGGCGTGAGCATGTCGCCGGGAACGTCGGCGCGGAACACGTTGCGCAGGGCGATCGGATGACTCGTCGCGGGCACATCGGGAGTGGCGACCTGAGACACCTTGGCGATGTTGTCGACGATCGCGTCGAGCTGACCGGTGAGGCGCTCGACCTCGTCGTCACTCAGGCGGATCCGGGCGAGCACACCGAGATGGCGCACGAGATCGGGGGTGATTTCAGACACCGAACCATTCTAGGTCGGGCCGATGACGCGGCCCCACCGAGCCCTCTCCCGGACGACGGGCCACGCCTCTAGGCTGGGTGCCGTGACCTCTTACGACCCGCCCCGCCCGTGGATCGCCAGCTACGCGGAGGGGGTCCCCGAGGACCTCGAGCCGGTCAGCGGGTCGCTGATCGACATCGTCGCCGCATCCGTCCGGGACTATCCCGACGCACCTGCGCTGCAATTCTTCGGACGCACGACGAGCTACCGGTCGCTCGACGAGCAGATCCAGCGCGCGGCTGCCGCATTGCACGCACACGGCGTGCGAGCAGGCGACCCTGTCGCCATCGTGCTGCCGAACTGTCCGCAGCACATCGTCGCCTTCTACGCCATCCTGCGACTGGGTGCCGTGGTGGTCGAGCACAACCCGCTCTACACGCCCAGGGAACTGCGCAAGCAGTTCGAAGATCACGGCGCCAAGCACGCGATCGTGTGGAGCAAGGTCGTGCGCACGGTCCAGGACTTCCCGCGCGACCTGCGCGTCAACACGCTCATCTCCGTGGACATCACGAAGGCGATGCCGTGGACGATGCAGCTGGCACTGAGGCTCCCGGTTGCGAAAGCACGCGAAGCGCGCACGGCGCTCACCGAACGAGTCAGTGGGGCCGTCAGCTGGGACGAGGTCACCGGTCACGAGCCCCTGCCTGCCACTCACCCGTCACCCTCGACCGACGATCTCGCCCTCATCCAGTACACGAGCGGCACCACGGGCAGCCCCAAGGGCGCGTCGCTGACACACCGCAACCTGCTGTCGAACGCGGCACAGGCGCGAGCGTGGGTCCCCACGATCCATCGCGGTGAAGGATGCGTGGTCTACGCGGTCCTGCCGATGTTCCACGCCTACGGGCTGACCCTGTGCCTCACATTCGCGATGTCGATGGGTGCACGCCTGGTGCTGTTCCCCCGATTCGATCCCGACATGGTGCTCGAGGTCACGAAGAAGCATCCTGCGACTTTCTTGCCGCTCGTTCCCCCGATCGCGGATCGGCTCTTGAAGGAGTCCCAGCGCACGGGGATCTCGCTTGCAGGCACCGGCGTCGCGATCTCGGGAGCGATGGCACTCCCCCACGAGCTCGTCGTGCCGTTCGAGGCCGAGACCGGCGGATACCTCGTCGAGGGGTACGGACTGAGCGAGTGCTCCCCCGTGCTGATGGCCAATCCGGTTGCCGACAATCGCGTCCCCGGAACCGTGGGGCTGCCCCTCCCGGGCACCGAGTGCCGGGTCGTCGACCCTGACAATCCGACCGTGGATGTCGCGCCGGGCGAGCGCGGCGAGCTCATCGTGCGCGGTCCCCAGGTGTTCTCGGGCTACTACGGCCGACCCGAAGAGACCGAAGAAGTTTTCGTGGACGGCTGGTTCCGCACCGGCGACATCGTCACGATCGACGAAGCGGGATTTGTGCGGATTGTCGATCGCATCAAGGAACTCATCATCACCGGGGGCTTCAACGTCGCCCCGACCGAAGTCGAGGCAGTGCTACGACAGCATCCGGCGGTCGCCGATGTCGCTGTCGTCGGGCTGCCCTCGGATCGCTCCGGCGAAGAGGTCGTCGCAGCGATCGTGCTCGATCCGGGCGTCGACGAGATCGACGAGACGGCGATCCGCGACTTCGCGCGCAGCATCCTCACCCCCTACAAAGTTCCGCGGCGGATCTTCGTCGTCGACGAGCTGCCGAAGTCGTTGATCGGCAAGGTGCTGCGCCGACAGGTCCGCACCAAGCTCCTGGAGCTCTCGGGCGAGGAGTAAGGAATCGGGCCGGCGGCGCTACTCCAGTGAGTGCTGGGGTTCGAGTGCGCCACGCCAAGTCAGGATCGAACGACGCGTCGGCTCATCGAGACCTGCCAGATCGAACCACCGATGCACGTCGAGGTCGTCGAACATCTCGGCAAAAGCGGTCTCGGGAGTATGACCCCACCGTCGCGCTGCGTCCCTCCGGAGCTCAGCGTGAAAGGTGCGCCCGTGCAGAGTCTCGAGCGCAGGGACGTTGCGAACGACTGGAGATAGTCAGCGGTCGCTTCATCGACGCCTACATCTGCCGCGCGCAGGAGGAGCGCGGTGACGAGCCCCGTCCGATCCCATCCGGCGGCGCAATGGAAGAGCACTCCGCCGGGCTGCGCATCCGCAAGCGGACGAACCACGCTCGCCATCCGATGAGGCAGCGACTCGAGGTGCTGGTTGTAATACAGCGGCGTCGCCCACCGCCCGTCCGCCTCGATAACCTCCCAGAACTCACGCTCGTCACCATCGAGGTCCACATGGACGTGCGCGATATCGGTCGGCACGGCCCCTGATCTCTCGTCAGGACGACGCAGGTCGATCACCGTAGCGACGCCATACTCCCGGAGCCGATCCCATCCGGCAGGGCCGATACGGTCAAGCTTCTCTGAGCGGAAGAACACTCCGGTCGGCGTCAGCGATCTATCACGTCGGGCTATCCCTCCGAGATCGCGCGCGTTCGCCAAGCCATCGATGTCGAGCGCGCGTTGGGTCATTCGGCAATTCTGCCTGGCACGGGGTCAGGATTGGTCGTCGAACGCACGCACCAGGTACTTCGGCGCCTGAACGCGCCACGCCTCGACGACGAGCTCAGCAAGGTGCTCGGCACCGATCTCGGCCAGCCGGAACGCGACCTTCGGCTCTCCCCAACGTGTTGTCTGCGATAGGAAGACGCGCGGATACATCTGGCGAAGAGCCTGCGCGTCGATAGCATCCCCGACCTTGACACCTATTACCTGCTCGGTAGCGATCACCGTGCGTATCGGCTCGGGAATACTCGGCCACGGACGGCACTCCCACACGAACGGCTTCGACCGCACGAACCACGACGTTCCACCGATTGTCGTGCGCTCTTCGCCGCCGGGCAGTCGCGCCGCGACCGCCCGCACGTCGTCTATCGTCGCCACGGCACAAGCCTAGGAGCCGCCTCCGACGCACAGCGTTCGGGATAGCCCGTCGAGGCCAGCCCGCGCCGATGTCGGAGCCCCCTTCTAGAGTTGGTATCAAGAGGAAATCGCACACGTGCCCACTTCGTGCGAGGCGGATGCCGCAGCCGCGGTCCGATCGGAGATGGTTATGGGGCACGACGCGAACACCACGGGTGTCGGCTGGCGTGCTCTGGACGCTCTGGTCACCGAGTTGGAGGGGGCGCACCGGGCTGTTGCGGAGGCGCAGGCTCGTGAGGCCAGGCTGTTCGCCGCAGCGTTGGATCTTGCCCTTGAACGCGCTGCGGAACAACACGCCACCGGACTCCGCCGCCGCAGCCACGCCGATCTGCCGTTGCGGGAGGTTGCCGCTGAGATCGGCGCGGCGTTGCGGCTGAGCGACCGGGCCGTGCAACGCCGCATGGGCGAGGCATCCACGACGGTCACCGACTACCCGGGCGTGCTCGCATCCTGGGAACATGGAACGATCGACGCAGCCCATGTCGCGGCGATCCTCGACGCCGGCACCGGCATCACCCCTGATCTCCGCGCCAGGTACGAGGCCCGCGTGCTCGCAGCCGCAGAAACCGAAACGGCCGGACGCTTGAAGAGTATCGCCCGGATCATCGCCGCCCGCATCGACCCCGAATCTGCCGCCCGGCGCCAGCGTGCCGCGAAAGCAGACCGGAACATCCGCGTCATCGACCTGCCCGACGACATGGCGCGCCTGATCGCGGACCTGCCCGCGACCCTGATCTACGCCATCCACGACCGCCTCACCCGCATGGCCCAGGACGTCCCGGATACTCCCGATACTGCCGCGCCCGACCCCTTCCCGGTCGAAGGGTCGGAGCCGGATGCTGAGACCGAACCGAGGGTTGATGAGCAGCGCGCGAGGCGTGCACCCCATCGGGGCGAGGTTCCTCCCCGCGATGAGCCGTACGGCGAGATCGTGGTGCGTGTGGTGACCGGCCCGTCGGGAGACGCCGGTGGTGACGACCATCACGATATCGCCACCGTGGGGCGCCCCGTGGACACGAGGACGATGGATCAAAAACGCGCCGATCTGCTGGCCGACATGCTGCTGGCCGGGGCCCCGGTGGCGCACGGGGCGGGGCTGGACGCCATCCGCGGCGAAGTGGCCATCACCGTTCCGGTCCTGACCCTTGCTGGGGTCGGGAATCAGCCGGCGCTCCGGGCTTGTCAAGTCTTCTGTGTAAGCGGGTTGGTGTTGGTGGTTAGAGGTAGGGGGTGATGCGGTCGGGGTAGGCGAGTGCGAGTTGTTCGAGGGCTTGTTTCCAGTTCGTGGTCA